>UQKD01000007.1 GCA_900541585.1 uncultured Alistipes sp. | reverse complement strand
GCCCGCCAAGTACGACGAGATCTGCGCTGCCATGAAGGAGGCTTCGGAAGGCGAACTAAAGGGTATCCTGGGTTACACCGAGGAGGCTGTCGTTTCGTCGGACTTCCTGGGCGACGCCCGCACGTCGATCTTCGACAAGGCTGCCGGTATCGCACTGACGGATACCTTCGTGAAGGTCGTTTCGTGGTACGACAACGAGTGGGGCTACTCGAACAAGGTCCTCATGCTGATCGAGAAGATGGCCGCTTTCAACAACAAATAGTCGAAAGCCATCCGATAGAGAAAGAGGGAGCCAGCGATGGTTCCCTCTTTTCGTTATATTGGTTTCCGGATTGGCCGGAAGGCTATTTTTTCGAATCGACCCGCATTTCGACCGAGGCGCCCGACCATTGGTTGATCGCCCGCTTTTCGGTGCGCAGACGGCGTCCGGCATAGGAAATCCTCACCTCGATTCCGAAGGGCTTGTTCGCGTCGATTTCGTTGCCCGCGGGCAGCGTGTGGGGAATTATATATAGGTAGAGCACGAGGTGGTCGCACTGCATGGTTTGCAGCGTGGCCGTGCGGTCCGCCGCGACGCCTGCGGGGCGTTCGGGGAGGTTCGAGCCGGCGTCGGCCACGGTTGATGCCGACGAGGCGAATCCGATGCGCCGGCCGGCGTCGTCGAAGCAGCCGCACATCAGCGCTACGTTGTACCGCCACCACCCTTCGTAGCGGCTCGTGACTTCGATTGTAAATCCTTTTTCGTCCATGTTCTGCCGGGGCCGCGCGGGCCGGATGCGGCGCCGGATCGGTTCGGCAGGCCGCGCGCGGACTATTTTTCCGTAAAAATAATACAACTGTCGTGCAACGCCAAATTTATTTGCACCCCGCCGGTCCGGGAGTGCTAAAACTCGTGGTTTTCTTTGCAAATGTCTTATTTTTTCGTAACTTTGCGCACTAAATGTGCTTAAATGGAGGTAGCTCAACGATATTCGATTGCCTGGAAAGGGTTGAAAAACGGTCGTCACGACTTCCGTTTCGAGGTCGACGGGTCGTTGTTCGAAGCCTTCGAAAGCACGGAGATCAAGGACGGACGGTGTGAGGTCTCGGTCGGTATGGACCGCTCGGAGAAGCAGCTCACGCTCGATGTCGGGATCACGGGCTATGTCGTCGTCGAATGCGACCGCTGCCTGGAGGATTGCCGCGTGCCCATTGATTTCGAGGGGCAGCTGGTGGTGAAATTCTCCGACGAGGTGCACGAATACGACGGCGAAGTGATGTGGATGCTGCCGGGTGAGGACCGCGTGGAACTCGCGCAGTACATCTACGAAAGCATCGTGCTGTCGCTGCCCTACCAGCGGGTGCATCCTGAGGGGGAGTGCAACCCCGAGATGCTCGAACGCTTCCGGATCGTTTCCGACCGGGAGTTCGCGTCGATCGAGACTGCGGCCGAAGGCGCCGGGGAGCACAACGACGGCGAATGGGCCAAGCTGGCCGCTCTGCGTGAGCGGATGGAGGCCGAAGGCGCGGACGGTGAAGACGGTGAAGAACCCGGCGGCGCGAAATAAACACGGAAAAGATACGTTTAAACTTATAAATTATATTTTAAAATGGCACATCCTAAACACAAAGTCTCGTCGACGCGACGCGATAAGCGCAGAACCAACTACAAGGCTACCGTTCCGACGGTGGTTACCTGCTCGAACTGCGGCGCAGCGGTGCTTTATCACCGAGTATGCCCCGAGTGCGGCTTCTATCGCGGAAAGCTCGCTATCGAGAAGAAAGCTGCCGAATAATTCCGGCGCTCAAAAGAGTGCATCCCCGCGGGGAGTGCCTCTTTTTTAATTTATGAAGGTTCCCTTCCGGGCGCCTGACCCCCGGTTGCGCATGTTCTCCGGGGCCGGGGCGGGAGCGGGACAAGATAACAACCAACACTCGTACGAGTATGATAAAGATTGGTGTAGATGCCATGGGCGGCGATTACGCACCCGAAGCGGCTGTCAAGGGAGCCGTCATGGCGCTCGATGCGATCGGGTCGGACAGCCGTGTCGTGCTGTTCGGCGATGAAGAGAAAATTAAGTCCGTGCTCGCTTCGGAGGGATGTCCCGCCGAGCGGTTCGGAATCGTTGCGACCACCGAGGTGATCGAGATGGGCGACCACCCGGCCAAGGCCTTCCAGGCCAAGGCGGATTCGAGCATCACGGTCGGGTTCGGCCATCTGGCCAAAGGTGCCATCGACGGATTTGCGAGCGCGGGTTCGACCGGCGCCATGATGGTCGGTTCGATGTATGCCGTCAAACCGATCGAGGGCGTGGTGCGTCCCACGATTTCGTCCATCGTTCCCACCGTCGCAGGGCGTCCTGCGCTGCTGCTGGACGTGGGCCTGAATGTGGACTGCAAGCCCGAGGTGCTGGCGCAGTACGGCCTGATCGGCTCGATTTACGCCGAGGCGGTGCTGGGCATCGAGCGTCCGCGTGTGGCGGTGCTCAACATCGGCGAGGAGGAGACCAAGGGCAACGCCCAGACCAAGGCTGCCTATGAACTGCTCCGGGAGGACGGGCGGATCAATTTCGTGGGCAACGTCGAGGCTTCGTACCTCTTCTCGGCCAAGGTCGCCGATGTGATCGTCTGCGACGGATTCGTCGGCAATACGGTTCTGAAAATGGCCGAGGGCCTCTACCGCATCAACATGGCCATGGGCTGCCGCAATGCCTTCTGGGACGCCATGAACTACGAAAACGTGGGCGGTACGCCCGTCCTGGGCGTCAACGCGCCCGTCATCATCGGTCACGGATGCTCTTCGCCCCAGGCGATCCGGAGCATGATTCTTTCGACCGAACAGGTCATCAAGGCCGATCTGACAGCGAAACTGCAACGTGCGTTTCAAAATTAACCAAAACACGAAAAGTCAAAGCTAATGGGTAAGATAACAGCAGCTATTACGGGTGTGGGACAGTACCTTCCGGAATATATCCTCACCAACGAAGAATTAAGCCGGATGGTCGACACCAACGACGAGTGGATCATGTCGCATACGGGTATCAAAACGCGGCATATCCTCAAGGGCGAAGGCGTCGGCAGTTCCTACATGGGCGCCCGCGCGGTCATCAATTTGTTGGATAAGACAGGGGTCGACCCCATGGAGATCGACGTGGTGATCTGCGCCACGGTGACCCCCGACATGTTCTTCCCCTCGACGGGTAACCTGATCGCCGACCAGGCGGGCTGCAAGAACGCCTTCGCGTTCGACGTTTCGGCAGCTTGCAGCGGCTTCCTGTTCGCCCTGACCACCGGTGCGAAGTTCATCGAGGCCGGCACGAGCAAGAAGGTCATCGTCGTGGGCGCCGACAAGATGTCGTCGATCGTCGACTATACCGACCGTTCTACCTGCCCGCTCTTCGGCGACGCCGCCGCCGCCGTGCTGCTGGAAGCCAATACCGAAGGTTTCGGAGTCGTGGATTCGATCCTGCGCTCCGACGGCTCGGGCGAGATGCAGCTCTACATGAAGGCGGGCGGTTCGCGCTTCCCGGCTTCGATCGAGACGGTGCAGAACAACTGGCATACGATCATGTGGGACGGTCACGCCGTATTCAAGGCCGCCGTTTCGAAGATGTCCGACGTCTCGGTGGAGATGATGGAGCGTCACAACCTCAAGGGCGACGACATCCGTTTCCTGGTTCCCCACCAGGCCAACCTGCGCATCATCGACGCCACGGCGCGCCGCATGGGCATCACGCAGGACAAGTGCATGATCAACATCGACCGCAACGGCAACACCACGGCCGCCACGATTCCTTCGTGTCTTTGCGACTACGAGAGCCAGTTGCGCAAGGGCGACAACCTCATTCTGTCGGCTTTCGGCGGCGGATATACCTGGGGTGCGACCTATGTGAAGTGGGCCTACGACGGCCTGAAGGCATAAGCGGGGCGATCCTCGGCGAAAGGCGGAAACGGATGTTTCCGCTTTTTTGTTCGTTTCCGCAGATTTTTTTTATCTTTGGAGCCGTAACGCCCCTTTTATCAGTCGGAGGGTTTTCCCGAGTCGGTCGTAATCCGGTTTTGCATCCATCCGACTTTTTGCTACCTTTGTCTGTCTAAACCGATTGCCGATGAACCGTCTGAACCGTATTTTCCACAACAAACAGATCAAGCTGTTTTGGTTCCTGCGGAGTTTCGGACGTTACATTACGCCGAAACGTTTGTTGCAGTCTCGCCTGGACCGGGTGCTTGCCGAAGCGGAGCGCCGTCCCGACTGGGAGTATATCTGCCGCCGGGCGGATTATTACAACAAACTCGCCCCCGGGACCGGAATTTCCCGCCCCGAAGGGCTGCGTCCGCTGGGCGACCACAAGTTCCGCCGGGGCGTTCAGACGGCCTATTTCTTCGATACGTACGAGTTCACCCGCTGGTTCAGCGACCGTCTGCTCTGGAATACCGTTCCCGGGGACGTGACAACGGTTCCCGACGTGCCGTCGATCGTCAAGAGCCGGCCCATTCGTGGCGACAATGCCAATTCGGTGCTGTTGAACCTCGACAAGGTGCGCCATTTCATCTTCCTGCGCGACGATATCCCGTTCCGTAAGAAACTGGACAAGGCGATTTTCCGGCTGGCGATCACGCGGCGTCCCCACCGCGAGCGTTTCATGCGCATGTATTTCGGTTCGGAGTGCTGCGATGCAGGCATCTCGACGCCCCGTCCCGAATATCCCGCGGAGTGGACCAAACCCCATATTTCGATGTACGACCACCTGAACTACAAGTTCATCCTGGCGATCGAGGGCTACGATGTGGCGACGAACCTCAAGTGGATCATGTCGTCCAACTCGCTGGCCGTGATGCCCCGCCCGACCTACGAGACGTGGTTCATGGAGGGCACGCTCATCCCCGATTACCATTACGTCGAGATCCGGCCCGACTATTCCGACCTCGAAGAGCGGATGCGCTACTACATCGAGCATCCGGCCGAGGCCGAGGCGATCATCGCGCATGCGCACGAATACGTCGCGCAGTTCCGCGACCGCCGGCGCGAGAAGATTATTTCACTGCTGGTGCTGCGCAACTATTTCCGGCGGACCGGGCAGTGCTGATCCCGCGTATTTCAGTTTCCTTTCGGATTCGGACTGTAATTTCGCCCCTCCCCGAGAAAAAGGAATATATTATGAAGATACTTATTGTCGAAGACGAACCCTCCCTGCGGGAGATCATGGTCCGGACACTGACCCGGGAGCACTACGTCGTCGAGCAGGCCGCCGATTACGCTGCGGCGCTCGACAAGATCGCCGCATACGATTACGACTGCATCCTGCTGGACATCATGCTGCCCGGCGGGAGCGGATTGCGGCTGCTCGAAGAGCTGAAGAAGCGTCGCAGCCCGGCTGCGGTGATCATTATTTCGGCCCGCGATTCCCTCGACGATAAGATCGAGGGACTGGAACTCGGGGCCGACGACTACCTCCCCAAGCCGTTCCACCTGGCGGAATTGAGCGCCCGCATCCGCAGCGTCCTGCGCCGACACCAGCGCGACGGGAACGAGAGTCTCGACGCGGGCAACGTGCGCCTGTGGCCCGACAGCCGCCGGGTCGAGGTGGCGGGCCGCGGGGTCGAACTGCTGCGCAAGGAGTACGATATCCTCCACTACTTCATGTCCCGCCCCAACCACACGGTCGACAAGACGGCGCTGGCCGAAGGGGTCTGGGGCGACCATATCGACCAGGCCGACAACTTCGATTTCGTCTATGCGCAGATGAAGAACCTGCGGCGCAAGCTCCACGACGCGGGTGCCGACATTGAGATCCGCGCCGTCTACGGCTTCGGCTATAAACTCGTACAGCCGTGAAACTGGTCTACCGCATCCTGCTGCACCTGTCGTGGGCGCTGTCGCTGCTTCTGGCTGCGTGGGCCGTGTTGTTTTACTTCACGCTGATCGACGAGATCAACGACGAGGTGGACGACGCGCTCGAAGCTCGTGCCGAAGTGATCGTCAAGCGGGTCCTGGCCGGGCGCGAACTTCCCGTCCCGGCGGACGAGGGCAACAACGGCTACTTTCTGCACGAGGTGTCGCCCCAATATGCTGCCGCACAGCACCACGAACGCTATTCCGACGAGGAGATTTTCATTCCCGAGCGCGACGACAAGGAGCCGGCCCGCGTGCTGCGCAAGGTGTTTCGCGACGGTGCGGGGCAATGGCGCGAACTGACGGTGATGACCCCGACCATCGAGAAGGACGACCTTCGCGAGGCGATCCTCGGCTGGATGGTCTGCCTCTATCTGTTCCTGCTGCTGATGATCCTGCTGGTTACGGTCGTCGTGCTCTACCGCACGATGCGGCCGTTGTACGCCCTGCTGCGGTGGCTCGACGGTTACACCGTGGGGGCGCGGAATGCGCCGCTTGCGGTCGAAACCTCCGTCACGGAGTTCCGGAAACTCAACGATGCCGCGCGCCGCTATGCCGAGCGTGCCGAGTCGTCGTTCGAGCGGCAGAAACAGTTCATCGGCAACGCCTCGCACGAGATGCAGACCCCGCTGGCGGTCTGCCGCAACCGGTTGGAAATGCTGGTCGACGACGCGCATGCGCTCACCGGGGAGCAGCTGGGCGAGATCGCCAAGGTGCAGCGGACGCTGGACTACCTCGTGCGGCTCAACCGTTCGCTGCTGTTGCTGTCGAAGATCGACAACGGCCAGTTTCCCGAGGCCGAAGAGGTCGACGTGAACGCGCTGGTGCGCCGCACGGCCGAGGACATGGAGGAGATTTACGCCTACCGCAGCATGCGCTTTGCGCTTGCGGACGAAGGGCCGCTCACGGCACGGATGAATCCGTCGCTGGCCGGGAGCGTGGTCGCCAACCTCCTGAAAAACGCCTTTGTCCACGGCGACGAGGGCGGCGAGGTGACGGTGTGCGTCGCTCCGCGGCGCCTCACGGTCTGCAACAGCGGCGCGGGCGGTCCGCTCGACGCCGGGCGCATCTTCGACCGGTTCTACCAGGGTGCGAAGAAGGAGGGTTCGACGGGGTTGGGCCTTGCCGTGGTCGATGCAGTCTGCCGTCTCTACGGGTTGAAGGTCTCCTATTTTTATAAGGAGGGGCGGCATTGCTTCACAGTCGATTTCCCGGCGTGAAAAAAATGCGGGAAATCCGATTTTTTCAGATTCGTTTCAGTTTCGGGCCGCAACTTTGTACCATGAAACTTAATTAAAACACTACGATTATGAAAAAGTTCACGATTCTTCTCGCTTCGCTGGCCGTCATGGCCTCTTCGGTTCCCGCTTTCGCCGGTAAAGACCGGATCATCGCCGTCGGCGAACTTCCCGCCGTTTCGCAGCAGTTCGTCCAGACCCACTTCAAGGGAGTCGAGGTCTCCTACGCCAAGGTCGACGAGGAGTTGTTCGACAAGGACTACAAGGTGGTCTTCGTCAACGGCTCGAAGGTCGAGTTCGCAAAGGACGGACAGTGGAAAGAGGTCGACTGCAAGTACGGCGAAGTCCCCGCAGCGGTCGTTCCGCAGCAGATCCGCGACTATGTCGCCAAGAATTTCGCAGGCCGCAAGATCGTCTCGATCGACCGCGACAAGCGCGACTGGGAGGTGAAACTCGACAACGGTCTCGACCTGAAGTTCGACCTTCAGTTCCGCCTGATCGAGATCGACGACTGATCCCCATCCGCCCGACGGATAACCGCGGCGCACGACCCACCCGGTCGTGCGCCGTTGTTTGGGCGGGTATAATGCCATGCTATCCGGCTATAAAATAATATGATGGCTATTTTGATACAAATCACCGGAAACTATTGTATATTTGTATCACACATACGATCACAAACCGCAAACTTAAAAACAATACCGTTATGTTGAGCAAGAAATTACACGAAGCGATGAACGCGCAGATCAATGCCGAACTCTGGTCGGCCTATCTCTATCTTTCGATGTCGATGGACGCCGAGGCCAAGGGGCTGAAAGGCGTTGCGAACTGGTTCTACGTTCAGTTCCAGGAGGAGCAGGACCATGCGCGCATCTTCATGAACTACATTCTTTCGCGCGACGCCGAGGTGAAGCTGCTTCCCATCGAGGAGGTGCGCACTGCGTGGGCTTCGCCGCTGGAGATGTTCCAGGACACGCTGGCCCATGAGAAGGAGGTCACGGCCATGATCAACAACCTGGCCGCCATCGCCGCCGAGGACAAGGATTACGCTTCGTCGAACATGCTCGTCTGGTTCGTCGACGAGCAGGTCGAGGAGGAGGAGTCGGCACGCGACATGATCACCGCCTGCGAGGCCGTCGAGGGCAACAAGTTCGGGCTGTACATGCTCGACAAGGAGCTGGCCGCCCGCACTTACACGCAGGCTTCGCCCCTGGCGAACGCAAACGCTTAAATCGAAGTTTTTGTCATAGTTTTTATTTTTAGTGGGTCCGGCTTCCGAAAGGGGGCCGGATTTTTCGTATATTTACCGAAAACCGGTTCGCTATGAAACGCTGTAAGATCACGATCCTCAAGACCATGCTCAACGAGGAGCTCGCCAAAGAGTATGCCGCTCCCGGATTCGACCGCTGCCCGATGATGCGCGAGGGGCAGGTTTTCTATGCCGACTACGCCAAGCCCGAAGGGTTCTGCGACGAGGCGTGGAAGGCCGTTTACCAATATGTCTTCGCCCTCTCGCACGGGGCCGGGAAGTTCTATTACGGGGACTGGATCGACAAGGAGGGAGTGGCCATCTGCTCGTGCAACGACGGGCTGCGGCCCGTGATTATGAAGATCGAACGCACCGACGAAGAGTCGACGATCTCCTACGACCCGGTCCGTTAACGGGTTTTGTAGTTTACTCCTGCCTTCCGGGCTTGGGAGTGCTGGTATCTGCGGGGGATGCGGTAAAGGCGCCCGTCCTTCAGGAGCCGCGCCCCGGTCTGGTGGAAGCAGAAAGGGATGTCCGCCGACACGCACTGTTCGCGCAGAGCAAGTACCCATGCATAGTCGCAGGGCCGGGCCTCGTTGCCTGATTCGCCGCCGGCCGAGACCTCCTCGATCCCGGACGTCAGGTATTGCATGATGTCGAGCGGTCCCAGCAACGGGGCGCAGATGACGATGCGGTGACGGATAGGTGTTTTCAGGAACAGCGGCAGCCGGTAGTCGGCCATCGCCTGATTCTCGACCGTGCAGCCGATGATGACGTTTTCGTATCCCTCGCCCCAGTCCGGCGGCAGTGCGGCCGCCAGCCGGTCGATGCGTTTGGTGAAAAACATGAACCGCAGGTCGTGGCGGATGCGCATCATCTCCCACGCCTCGGCGCGCCAGTCGTCGGCCTCCTCCAGCAGAAAATCCGATGTGAAACAGGTGTAGACCATCTCGCCCGCGGGGACTTTGAAACGTCCGTCGCGGCTGCGGCGTATCGGGCGGTCGAACATCGCCGTCTGGCGCACCTCACGGCTGTCCTTGTCGTGCCGGCTGTCCTGCCGGTAGACGTAGCAGTTGCGGCAGCCTTCGCTGATTTTGCAGCAGCCGTGCCAAGGGTTCCACGATATGGACATGGCTATCGGAGTTCCATGCGCAGGCGCACCATGTGGCGGCACTCCAGGCCGTTTTCGAAGATGGGAGCGGGATAGTGTTTGCGGAAATAATCTTCGTCGATGCCGCAGCGGACGAATCCGCAGCGTTCGTAGAGGGCGATCTGTCCCAAGCCGCAGTCGCCCGTGCCGATTTCGAGGAGACGGAATCCCGCCCGGCGGGCTGTATCGACGGCGTGGGCCAAAAGGGCCGTGGCGATGCCCTGACGCTGGCGGTCGGGCGTCACGGCGATGTTCACGACCTCGGCCGTGAAGGGCCGCGTGTGGATCAGCACGTACTGACCGACGATCCGTCCGTCGTCATAGGTGGCGTAGCAGGTTCCGCGGCCGATGTAGTCGGCCACCGAGGCTTCCGACTCGTCGGCCAGCAGCAGGAGTTCCCGCGACGGCGTGTCTGTCTTGTGAATTTCCATATCAGAAAAGGGATAGGGCGCCCTGCAAGGTCGCCAGTATGACGATGTAACGTGCGGTCTTGCCCGCGAGCATTGCTCCGCCCGTCAGCCAGACGTTGCTGCGCATCAGCCCCAGCACGATGGCGATGGCTTCGCCGATGGTGGGCAGGAAGGCGAAGAAGGCCATCAGCGCCCCGCGTCCGGAGAGGAATTTCCGCGCCCGGGCCAGCTGGCGCGTCGAGACCCCCAGCCGGGTGATCCACTCGGTTTTGCCGAGCGTGCCGATCCAGTAGCAAGTCATGCCGCCGAGCGTGTTGCCCAGCGATGCCGCGACGACACATCCCACGGGATCGAGTCCCATGCGCACCAGGACGACCATCACAGCCTCGGAGCTGAACGGCAGGACGCTCCCGGCGATGAGCGCCGAGAGAAAAAGGCCCCAATAGCCCCAGTCGATGAGAAATTCGGTGATCGCTTCCATACGTATCCGCGCGGACCTTTCGGCGGCCCGTGCAGACAAAGATAGCGATTTTTTCGGTTGTTACATCTCCCCGCCCCAGCCGCGGACGGTGCGGCTCTGCACGTCGACGCCCAGTTCGCGGGCCCGGGCGAGGATGCGCCGGGCAAGAGACGCCTTCCTGTCGTCGGGCGCGTAACGGAAATAGGCTTCCGCTGCGCGTACGTGCGCTGCGTCGACGAGCGGAAATTCGCGCGTTTCGGGGATTCCGAACGCCGATGCGGGAAGTTTGCGGCGTTCTTCGGCGGTGAGTCGGTCGGAAGTGTCGGTTTTTGCGGCCATGACGGTTCGGTTTTTTCTTTTCGGGGCGGCAAAATCCGGGCCAGGTGCCGGATGCGCCGTCCTCCCGGTTGGCCGTTCCGGGACCCTGTTCGCGCATTAACGGCCTCCGGGCGCATGTTGCAGCCATTCTGACAGATAATTGGAAAAAGTGCCTGCTATTTTTGGAATGTAGCAAAATATTTGCGTATCTTTGTGCGGGCTGAAAAGTTTTCATTTTGGACGAAAACAGATAGCTGCAACGAGCTGTTTGCAGGTGTAGTAGGACAAAACCGGCTTTTTAAGTGAATTATTAATGCCTAATTAGACGCATTATGAAAAAAATCTTCTCGATCTGTGCTATGTTTTCGGTGATCCTGTTTGGCGCCTGTACCGACGTCGACACCGCCGGGGAAACTCCCGAAGTCCCCGGAACACCGGAAGAACCCGTTGTGGCACCCGAAATTCCGGTCGTGCCGGCCGGTTTCGACTGGTCCACCGAAACGGGTGTGAACCTGACGCTCGAGTCGGGCGTCACGACCAATGTCTCGGTCTATTCGGAGGAGGACTGCCAGGATAATTCGCTGCTCCTCGAAGATGTGCTCCTCGAATCGGACGTGGCCCGCACGTTCCGCATGGCAGTCCCTGCCGGTGCGGAGAAACTCTATGTGAAATATCCCGCCGCGTCGGGTGCCGACGATGTCGTTGCGCTCGCCGTGAACGGTGCGGATGTGAATTATAAATTCCCGGTCGACGCCGTGAAATCCCGCTACGAAAAGGTTCCCGATTACCAGTACTACTACAACTCGGGCGTTATCATGGTAGAGGACATGTGGCCCGACTTCGCCGCTTCGGATGCCGACTTCAACGACCTCGTGGTGGAGTATGACCTCAAGACGGTCGAGTGCACCTCCCCGTCGCTGCTGCCGGCACACGGCTACAAGGAGGGTGTGATCGTCACGCTCGACATCCGCGGCGTGGGCAGCGGCCGCACCAGGAAGGCCGGTCTGCAACTGGATTTCGACACCTCGATCCTCCAGCCCGAGCACATCGAAAAGATCGTTTACGAAAAAGCGGGACAGGGTGTGATGACCGAGATCCGGGACAACCGTTTCACCATCGACGTGGACCTGACCCAGCCGGACAAGGTGCTGATCCTGTTCGACGGACTGGACAACCTGGTCCAGGGCAAGCATTATCAGACCGCCGAAGGCGACATCGAGGTCGGCAAGCCGATGATCCGCGCCTATGTCAAACTGTCGGGTGTTCCCGACCGTTCGAAACTCACCGGCGAGGCGAGCCGCGCGCAGGCCGAGGCTTTCCGCGACGTGGTCTCCTATCCCGAGAAGCACGATTTCTTCATGGTGCTCAAATCGGCTTACGGTTCGGCGGAGATTCACCAGAAAGGTTTCGCCCCGAGCTACCGTTACAAGAATTACGAGACCGACAGCAAGGGCCTGATGTCGAGCGTGCCCTATTGCAGCAAGGACAACGACGTATGGGTGCTGCGCCTTCCCGTCGGCACGCCCCACGTCTACGACCGCGTGAGCATCTTCTCGGCCTATCCCGACCTGAAGGAGTGGATCGAGAGCAACGGCCAGCGGAAACGCGGCTGGTACAAGAATTACGACCATTCGCTGGTTCCGCACTACTGGTAGCGGACGGTAACGGACAGAAAAGCCTGCATCTTTCGGTGCAGGCTTTTTTTGCGGCCGGGCGGCGGCTATCCGACGGTTATCCGACGACGGTGGCCACGATCCGTCGGCCTGCGGCGCGGTTGCGGAACTCGCAGAGGTAGATGCCCTGCCAGGTTCCCAGCCCCGGCCGTCCGCTGACGATCGGGATGGTGAGGCCGACACCCGTGAGGGTCGATTTGGCGTGCGCCGGCATGTCGTCGTCGCCCTCGGCGTTGTGCGTATAGTAACTTTCGCGTTCGCGGACCAGCCGGTCGAAGATCGCCGCGAGGTCCTGCTGTACGTCGGGATCGGCGTTTTCGTTGATCGAAAGTCCCGCCGAGGTGTGGCGGATGAAGAGGTGCAGCAGCCCCGCTTCGGGCAGCGGCGGCAGGTTGCGTACGATCTTGTCGGTGACGAGGTGGAAGCCCCGGCTGCGCGGGCGGAGCGTGAATTCGCGTTGGAGTACCATGTCGTCGGTTTTATCGGTTCAGCCGCCGGGCGATCAGGTTGTCGGCGGCATACCGCCCGGGACCGGCGATCCAGAGCAGCACGAAGACCGTGAGGTAGAGCATGGCCGGTTCGCGCGCGGCGAACGGGTCGCCCCCGTGGACCGAGAAGAAGGCGACGCACATGGTGAAAATCATCGGGACGAGCGCCAGCCGGTAGAGCGTTCCGGTGATGAATCCCAGCGCGCAGACCACCTCGGCGAAGATCGCCAGCACGAGCGACGTGCGGCTTCCGAGGCCCAGCGGGTCGGGGAACGTCGCCGAGAGCGTTGCGAAATGCTGCCATTTGGCGATGCCGTGGGTCATCATCAGCGCGCCGAAGACGATGCGGGCCGCCAGCAGCAGCCACGAAGTCCCGGCGCCGGAGGGCGTTGCGGGAAAGATCAGTCGGAGGATTGCGTTCATGTTTTTGTTCTGTTCGTAACGGATGCTGCAAATTTAATACCTTCGTTTGGTTCTCCCAAATCGATGGATTATCTTTACGTCCGTGAATTTCAACCGGTACATAACGGAGGCCGAATTTTCGGAACTCGCCGCCTTTATCCGCCGCGAGGGCGTCGTACGCCGTTTCGCCCGCGGCGAACGGCTCTCCGGGCAGGGTCTCCGCAACCACCGCTGCGGGCTGGTCGTGCAGGGGGCTTTCCGTTACGTGCATGCCGATGCCGCGGGAGAGGAGCATGTCGTGGGTTACGCCTTCGCCGGGGAATTTGTCGGCGACTATATCTCGATGCGCAACGATGTGCCGTCGCAGGTGACCATCGGGGCGATGTGCGGTGCCGAGACCCTGCTTGTTCCCGGCGAACGGCTCGAAGCCTTCTACCGCACCGATGCCGCCAGCGAACGGCTGGGCCGCACGCTGGCCGAACACATGCTGGCCGAGGTCTACGAACGCCTGCTGGACCGCTATGCCGCCTCGCCGCAGCAACGCTACGAGGCCCTGACGGAGCGTTGTCCCGACGTGTTGCAACTCGTTCCCCTGCGGGAGCTGGCCTCTTATCTGGGCGTGCGTCCCGAGACGCTGAGCCGCATCCGCCGCCGTGTCCGCTGATTTCTTGATCTGTGTCAACGCTTTTTCCGGGCGGACCCGTTAACTTTGTTTCCATGAAACGAGCGATTGTCATCGGGGCCACTTCCGGTATCGGCCGGGCGTTGGCCGAACGCCTTGCGGCCGAAGGATACCGGGTCGGCGTGACCGGGCGGCGCGAGGCGCTGCTGGAGGAACTGGCGGCCACCCGTCCGGACAGTTTTTGTTACGCCGCGGCCGACATCATGGACCCTGCCGCCGCCTGTGCGGCGCTGGAACGCCTCGCCGGAGAGCTGGGCGGCCTGGATTTGTGCGTGGTCAGCGCCGGAACCGGCGACCTGAATCCCGGACTGGACTATGCGCTGGAAGAACCGGCCATCCGAACCAACGTCGTGGGCTGGACCGCGGCGGTCGACTGGGCCTACGGCCGTTTCGAAGGGCAGGGCGGCGGCCATCTGGTCGTCATCACGTCGGTCGGGGGCCTGCGCGGCGGCGGTGCTGCTCCGGCTTACAACGCCTCGAAAGCCTATCAGATCAACTATGCCGAGGGCCTGCGGCAGCGGGCTGCGAAATCCGGACTGCCCCTCCCGGTGACCGACATCCGTCCGGGATTCGTCGCGACGGAGATGGCCAAGGGCGAGGGGCTGTTCTGGGTGATGCCCGTCGACCGGGCCGTGGAGGGGATCGTGCGGGCTATTCGCCGCCGCCGTAGCGTGGCGGTCGTCACGCGCCGCTGGCGGATCGTCGCGTGGCTGCTCC
The DNA here is from genome assembly GCA_900541585.1 of uncultured Alistipes sp. GTDB lineage: Bacteria > Bacteroidota > Bacteroidia > Bacteroidales > Rikenellaceae > Alistipes. The sequence continues at coordinate 105,597 of UQKD01000007.1, read as the reverse complement.
GGCACATGCCGGAGTGTATTTACCGTAAAATGGGATGATGATGAACGGATGGTTTCTGGCGGCCGGAGCGCTGCTCGCCGCCGCATTCTTCGTACATGTGTTTTCGGGCAACCGCTTCTACTCGGAGGCGCGCCCCGACGCGGCGACGGCCCCTTCACGGGCTTACGAGGCGTGGCTGATGGGCCGCTGCGGCTTTCAGATGATTTCCGTGGACCTGGCGCTGGCCGCGACGTTCGTGCTCCTGCTGGGAACGGGCGCCCTGCCGCGCAACTTCGCGCTCGAACTTCTGTTGCTGTTGGTGTTCGGCGGCTGGTGCGTCTTCTGGCTGGTGGCGCTGCTGTGTGAAAAAGCCGGGGGACGCCGTTACCTCCGGCTGTGCCACTGGGCGCTGTTTCTCGTGCTGTTCGGTCTGGTGCTGGGCGGCATGCTCGGGTAAGCCTACTCCTCCTCTTCGTAATAGACTTTGTAGAATTTGCCCTTCTCGTCCTCGCCCTGCTCCAGCAGGTTGCGGTTGCCGTGGACGTAGATGTGGAAATTGCGGTCGAGCTTGATGACGCTCTTGTACGACCGCGCCTGCTTCCTGACGGCCGAATCCGAGATGCCGAATTCGTCTTCGATGCGGATGTCGCGGTCCTGCTCGTACTCCTGACGGAAGCGTGAGAAACTCTCCACGACCTCCGGCTGGCGGATCACCTTCTCCGAAAAATCGTCCATCGAAAAGCTCTCCTGCTCCTGGAAATACTTCATCGTCTCGTTGAGCATCTCGGCCTGGTCGGCCTTCGACACCTCGAACTCCTTCGAGAGGTGTTTCGTGACGTATTTTTTGCACATTGCCAGCGTGTTGTGCGTATTGTGGTAGTTGTCCTGCCGCTGGCGCACGCGCAGGAAATCGTCGATCCAGTAGCGAGCCTCGGTGCGGTTGGTGTTGTCGACGACGAAGACCGCGAATCCCTGTTCGCGTTCCGTGTTGAAAATGACGGCTCCCTTGTCCAGCCGTTTGATGTCGATGCCTTCGCGGGCCGCGATGTGCACGCCCCCGGTCTGCTGTTCGACGTCGAGGAACGTGTCGCGCGTCTCGGACTTGAACAACCCCAGCGCGTCGCAGCGTTCGCCGCCGAAACTGCAATCCGAAAAGTAGGCCGCATAAAATTCGCCGCTTTTGATCTGCGGGTGCATGCCGCTCTCGTAGAGGTGCTTGGCGAGGCTCACCGAATGTTCGAGGAGCGCCTCCGGGTCGTCGAAGATCCTGCATGCGAAGTTCCAGACCTCGTTGCACCCGAGGTCGGTCTCGTGGTAGAGGTTGTAGCACTCCTCGCTCTTGAAGCCGCCGAGGAAATAGGCCGTGAGCGTGCGCATCAGCCCTTCGTCGGCCACCTGCGCCGAGAGTTCGGGCGAGACCGTCAGGGGTTCGTCCTTCGATTTGTTGCCGACGACGTGTACGGCCAGCGCTTCGATGCGCGTATCTTCGGTGTATAGCATGTTCGGGATCGTTTAACGGACGGCAAAGATGCGCATTTTTTGCCTTCCGGGCAAGTCCTGCGGCCGATAAAAAGGCCGGAACCCCGTTGCGGAGTCCCGGCCTCGGCCGTGTGGCGCGGCTTATAGGCGGGTCGCGGGCGCGATCTTCAGGCGGAACGTGTAGTCGGCGTAGGGAACCCGGTATTCGGGCAGCGGCAGCGCGCCCCACGAGTTGACGCACGCCAGTCCGTACTGCACCTTGTCGAGGCATACCGACACGCACTTCTGCTTTTCGACCTCGGGCGAATGCCCCTGCCGTTTTGCCGGGCCTTCGTCGAGCGACTCCTGCGAGTAGTGGAGCGCCGAGGCGGAGAACGGAGCGTCGGAGGTCACCGTGAGGCCCCGTCCGCCGATGTCCGCGAGGTGCCACCAGCGCAGGTCGCTCTTCGTGCCGGTCTCCTGCGGGCGGATGTAGGGGTAGAACTGCTCGTCGACGCTCTGGCGGTAGAGTCCCACGAAGGCCGACGATTTGCGGTCGGCGTAGTTCTCGCCCGGGCCGCGGCCGTAGTATTGCAGGCGGTCGAACGCCTCGGGCATCTCGAAGCGCATGCCGAAGCGGAACATGTCGGGAACTTCGGCCCCCGGCGTGGCGTGCAGCGACTGTGCGATCGTGACGGCACCCGTGTTGTCGACGGCGTATTCGATCTCCAGCGCGGCCTGCACCCCGGGCATCTCATAGCCGGCCTTCACCGTGACGATGCCGTCGGCCTCCGCGTGGGTGAGGGCCTTGAGTTTCATTTCCGGTTGTTTCCAGACGGCCATTTTGTGTTGCAGGCCGGCGCCGAAGTCGTTGTCGGTCGGCGCGCGCCAGAAGTTGGGACGCAGCGTGGAGCCGTCGGCCAGCAGGTCGAGTCCGCGGGCCTCGTAGCGGGTGATGAAGCCCGTCTTGCGGCTGAAGTCGAGCCGTACGCCGTTGCCCGTGACGATCAGGTAGTCGGCATGGTTGTCGGCAACGGCGAGCCGCTCCCCTTCGGCTGCGGATTTCGCCGCGGGGGCTGCGAAGGCGTATTCGCGGATCGGCAGCTGGGCGCGCGCCGCGGTGTGGCCCGCGGGCAGGATGCCTTCGGCCGTCTTGAGCTTGTAGGCCACGTCGAGCAGCAGTTCGCCCGCGGCGGGCAGCGTGGCCGGATCGTAGGGGAGCGCGATGCGCACGCGCTGCTGCGGCGCGGCTTTCAGTCCGTCGACGACGCCCCGGCGGAGGGGCGTCCCGTCGCAGAGCACTTCCCAATGGAGGTCGTAGTTTTCGAGGCCGCGGAAGAAGTTTTCGTTGAGGACCTCGACCGTATTCTTCGCGTCGCCGGCCCACGTCGTCCAGACCGACTGGTAGTAGTAGCGCACCTCCTCCATGTGGGGGTTCGGAATGCGGTCGGGACCGATCAGGCCGTTGTCGCAGAAGTTCTGGTCCGAGGGGTCGTAGGGGTTCCAGTCGCCTCCGTAGCCGTAGACCGTCACGCCGCCGCGGCCCTTCTTGCGCAGCGACTGGTCCACGAAATCCCAGATGAATCCGCCCTGGTATCCGGGTTCGCGGCGGATCAGCTCCCAGTACTCCCTGAATCCGCCCATCGAGTTGCCCATGGCATGGGCGTATTCGCACTGGATCAGCGGTTTGGCGGGATTTTCGGCGAGGTATTTCTCACACCGCTCGTAGCCCCAGTACATCGGGCAGATGATGTCCGTGTTGCGGCTGCCGGGCGAATAGACGGCCCGTTCGTGGTGAATCGGCCGCGAGGGGTCGTAAGCCTTGATCCAGTCGTAGCAGGCACTGAAATTAGGTCCGTCGCCCGCCTCGTTGCCCAGCGACCAGATGATGACCGACGGATGGTTGATGCTGCGTCGCACGTTGCGTTCGTTGCGTTCCAGGTGCGCCTTGGCGTAGAGCGGGTTCTTGGCCAGCGTCTTTTCGCCGTAACCCATGCCGTGCGACTCGATGTTGGCCTCGGCCACGACGTAGAGTCCGTATTGGTCGCAGAGCGAGTACCAGCGGGCGTCGTCGGGGTAGTGGCACGTGCGTACGGCGTTGATGTTGTTCTCCTTCATGATGCGGATGTCCTCCAGCATGCGCCCCTCGGAGACGTAATAGCCGTAGTCGGGGTCCATCTCGTGCCGGTTGGCGCCCTTGATCAGCACCGGCCGGCCGTTGACCAGCAGCTGTCCGCCCTCGATCTTCACGTCGCGGAATCCGATCCGGAGCGGAATGACCTCGATCACTTCGCCCGCCGGCGAACGGAGCGTCGCCGTCAGGCCGTACAGCGCGGGTGTCTCGGCGCTCCACAGCGTGACTTTCCCGGCGTCGAGCGTGCAACGCTCCTCGTCCTTCGTGACGCGCAGCTGCTGCGATGCCACGCTGCGGCCCTCCGCATCAGTGAGCGCCAGTTCGACGCTGCATCCCCGCGCCTGCTTGGGGAAGAAGGCTTTGACGGCTGCCGTTCCCGAGGTGTAGTCGGCCGAAGGCGCGGCGTTGACCTGAATGTCCGTAATTTGTCGTTTGTCGCGCGCGTAGAGGTAGCAGTCGCGGCCCACGCCCGAAAGGCGGAAGAAATCCTGGTCTTCGAGGTACGTGCCGTCGCACCAGCGGAAGACCTGGAACGCGATGAGGTTGCGCCCGGGTTTCACGTAGGGCGTCAGGTCGAACTCGGCCTCCAGCTTGCTGTCCTCGCTGTAACCCACATAGCGGCCGTTGACCCAGAGGTAGATGTTCGACGTCACCGATCCGAAATGCGCGACGATCTGCCTGCCGTTCCATGCCGCGGGGATGTCGATCGTACGGCGGTAGGAACCCACGTGGTTCTGCTCGACGGGAACATGCGGCGGATCGTTCTTGAACCAGCCCCGCCAGGCATAGCCGACGTTGAGGTAGACCGGATCGCCGTATCCGTTCAGCTCCCAGAGTCCCGGCACGGGCATGTCGCCCCAGCCTTTGTCGTTGAATCCGACGCGGAAAAAGTCCGTCGGACGCTGGTCGGCGTCGCACACCCAGTTGAATTTCCAGTTTCCGTTCAGCGTGACGAACCGCTCCGAGAGGGTCTTGTCGCCCGCCTGCGCGGCTTCCGGCGACTCGTACGCGAACCAGGAGCCGTGCATCGGCATCCGGTTCACGGCATTCACGCCGGCGTCCTGCCATTCGTCGTTCTGCGCGCCGGCCGTCAGCGCGGTCGCCGCGGCCAGCCAGCATAAGAGGATTTTCTTCATCGGTTATTCTGTTTTTAAGGTTTAGGCATAGTCTGCCGGGGCGGTTTTCGCTGCCGGACGTCCGGCGCGGCCCGATTGGGTAAATTTCGGAAAAATGCCGGGAAACTCCAAATATAGTGACTGAAAAACAGCGGTATTCGATCGGTTCCGCACATTTTTGCCGGAAGGGCCGCAGAGGGCGTGTTTTTCCGGGGTGAAGAAAAGCGTGATCCCGCCCGGAACCGGACGGGATCGCGCAGCATACCGGGCGACCGCTAAAGGTCGCGGTTGAGCAGTGTGTTTCCTTTGGCGTGCACGACCCGGAGGTTGAGCCGCTCCCCGGTCTTCTTCAGGATCATGACGGTTGCGTTCTCCTCTTTGTAGCCGCCGCCGATCACCACCGGGAAATTGTTCTCCGAAGCCCCTTTTTCGATCAGTTCGTACCGGTGCAGGTGGCCGTTCAGCGAAACGTCGAATCCGGCCGCCGCCAGGTGGGGCTGCCACAGCTCCTTGCAGGGATTGAATTTCGCGACGGCGTTTCCGTAGATGGGAATGTGGTGGATCAGTACCTTCCGCGCCGCGGCGGTGAATTCGGGTCCCGCGAGTTCCGTTTGCAGGAATTGCGCCTGGTCCTTGCGGTATTGCGTGAAGTCGTTCATGCCGTAATACACTTCGGTGCCGTCGGGCTTGTCCTCGCCGCAGTCCAGCAGGACGAAGCGCGTGCCGCCCATCGTGAATGCCGTATAGGAGTGTTCGCCCGCCTTGGAGAGGTAGTCCCACAGCACGACGGAGCAGGCGCCCCGGATCTCGTGGTTGCCGCGCATGAACACCGACGGGATGCAGTCGCTGCCGTACGATTTGCAGTATTCCGTGAGGACCTCGACGATCTCCGACTCCTTTTCCGGATCGTCGAAGCAGTCGCCGTTGAAAATCACGAGGTCGTACGGCTCGTTTCCGACGAGGCTCATCAGATGTCCGAACAGTCCGGTTTTCTTGTGTACGTCGTTGAAGACCAGAACCGTGTAGTCCTGGTCGCGCTCGTCCCACGTCGTGAAGGACGCCAACGGCATCCGGACCGTGTCGCCGAACTCCTTTTTGTAGCTGCCGTAGTGGAGTATCTGCTGCGAGCAGGCCCGGTAGTAGTATTTCGTGCCGGGGCGGAGGTCTTCCAGCCTGATCTTGTTGATCGTCCGGTTGGCGACCATCATGCCCTCGTCGTAACACCTCACGGGCTGCAACCGGTCGGGTTCGGTTCCGACCTCGACCCAGCTGCGGCAGGGGACGTTGGTGATCCACATGACCGTCATGGCGTCGGCGGCGGGGTTTTGCAGGTAGGCCGGCGTGCGGAAGACCTCTCCGGCGGCGGCCGGAGGGGTCGGGGGCATTGCGGATTCTTTTTCGCCGCAGGAGCCGTAGACAAAGCCGGAGAGGCTGAAAAACAGAAATAGGGGGATTGCTTTCATGTGCTTCGTTATTTTTGGAGTTTGGGTCGCGCGGCCTCTTTGTTCCAGACGACCTTATAGGGCGATCCGGGGGCGATTTTCACCTCGCGCCTGTGCATGTTTTCGACGCTGACCGTCCGGCCCAGGACTTCGCCGATGAACTCATTGCCGGAGATCGTCACGTTCCGGCAGGCATCGACCGTGATCCCGGCCTTGCGCGGATGCCACGGGCGGAAGTCGTAGCTCCGCTCGATGGTGTTGCCGCTGAAAGTCAGCCCGTCGACCGAGGTGGCGAACAGGATCGGATAGTCGGCCGAACAGAAATGGTTGTCCTCGATGCGGATGTTGCGGTGGAAGGGGCGTGACGGGTCGGGTTCCGGAATCTCGGGCAGGATCGAAATGACCGCTTCGGTGAACTGGTATCCGGACGATAGACACGAGGCGTCGAACCGGTTGCCGCGGATCAGCACGTTCCGGATGGCGCCGCTCTCGTACCAGTAGTTCGCGTCTCCGGCGATCAGGATGGCCGAACCGCTGGAGGCGAAGAAGTTGTTCTCGACGACGACCTTTCCCGGTGTGGAGATCAGCAGTCCCCGCGCGCGGTTGCTCAAAAAGCGGCAGTTGCGGATCTCCACGTCGGGCGTCCAGGTCCGGTTTTCCAGCGCCATGCCCGCCCGGATCGCGCGGGAGAAGGGTTTCTCGGTTTCGAGGATGAATTCCCGCTCGTTGAGTCTCGTAAACGATTTCGTCGCATTCTCCTCCTCGGTGCACATGGTTTTGTTGTCGATGAATCCGACCCTGTCGCCCGGGACGGCCCATCGCAGGCCGACGCTCATGGACTCCATGAACCGGCACTTCACCTCGGTCGGCGAGAGCACCTCGGTAATGCGCACGCAGGTTCCGTGGATGTTGATCGGGTCGTCCATCAGGTACTGCCATTCGCAGTCGTTCACGCGGATACGGCCTTTGCAGCCCATGGCGTGAATGCCGTCGTCATGGCCGCTGAAATAGCGTCCCTTGGCCTTGTTCGGCACGACGTCCACGTTGTCGAAATCGAGGTTTTCCGCATACTGGCAGAGGATTCCGAGTCCGGCCGTGTGGTGGATCGTGATGTCGCTCAGCGAGACGTTCCGGCTTTCGTTGATGAAGATGCCGGCGTGGTCCCGCTCGCCGTGCCGGAGCACCAGGATGTTGCCCACTTTCGGATAGCGTCTGAAACCGCCTTCCCGCCGGACCCTCACGACACCCGGAACTGGTTCCGTTGCCCGGTATTCGTTCCATTTGCTGCCCAGGGCGCGGTCGCCGTTCTGGATGACCCCGGTGTAGACGTCCAGCTCCATCATCCGCGTCACGGGGCTTTTCCAGCCTTCGCCGACGAAGACGAGCTTGCCGTTTTCGAGGATGTAGGGGTATTTGGCGGGGTCGATACGCAGGTCGAAATAGTCGGTCCCGATTCCGATGACCTCGCCCTGCCCCATCAGCGGGACGTCCCAGTCCACCGTGAAATTTTTCAGAACCGCATTGCTGCAATTATCGAGCGTGACGGGCTGGATGCGGTCGTGCATGATGAACTCCGACCCGCCGCCGTCGAGTGTGATCCCGTCCATTCCCTCGAAAAACACCGCCAGGCGTTTGGGGTTGATGTCCGTGGTGTTCGACTCGTGGTAATCGCGTTCGACGGCATGCTGGGGCCAGAAATCGTAGCGGCCTTCGGGGAAGTAGAGCACGCTTCCGGGTTTTTCCCTGCACCGTTTTACGGCTTCGTTGACGAACGGCGTGGCGTTGATCCGCGAACCGGGCCGAAGCCCCAGCTGCGTGATCCGGATCGTGTCGCCGGCCGGCGGCGCGGCGTTCGCCGACAAGGCCAGAAGCAACGACAGGGATATTGTTCCGATGTACTTCATTGTATTCGGGTTTTGGTTTTCATAAAATCAGGACGAGGGGTGCGCCCCGGGGCGTTGCATCCCCGGCGGACGCACCTCTTGTCTGAAAATCGGGTTTTTACCAGCCCGGATTCTGTACCAGGTTCCTGTTGCTGGAAATATTTTCCGCGTCGATCGGATAAAGATAGTGTTTTTGTTCGAATATCTTGGACGTCTCGATGGACGGCATGATCGTCAGGTAACTGTCGTACGGCTGTACGTTGGTCGTCGTGAAGCCCGTGGGGAAGCAGTTCCAGCGCTTCGACGGCTCGGCGAAAGTCAGGTGGGCGATTTTCCACCGCCGGGCGTCGAAATAGCGGTGTCCCTCGAACATCAGTTCGATCGTCCGCTCTTGGCGGATGATCTCCCGGTAGTCTTTGCCGGGAATGCCCTTCCACGCATCGTCGATGCGCGGCACGCCGACGCGGTCGCGGATGTCGTTCATGTATTGCAGGGCCTGCCCGGCGAGCGTCCCGTGGTATTCGACGTATGCCTCGGCGTAGTTCAGGTAGAGTTCCGTCATCCGGACGAGCGGCCATGCCCAGTCGATGCGTCCGGCGGAGACCGAATTGTTCGGGAAATAGGAGTTCGGATGCACGGTCTTTTTCACCAGATAGCCGTTGATCGTCTGCATGTCCCGGTTCGGGTCGTTGCCCATCGTCAGCTTCGTCGCGGGGTGCTTTTCGCCCATGCGCAGGTAGAGGGTCCAGTTGCCCCGCAGTTCGTAGTCATGCGCCCGGTCGTAGGCGATGTCGGCGTAGAAGCGGGTCTCGCGCCCGAGGTGCATCTTGGCCGTCCACTCCCCGTATTCGTCCTGAACGGGATCGTAGCGGTGCGGATAGTCGAACTCCGGGTCCTTGTCGATCGGAAGCCCGTTTTTGGTCAGGAAGGTCTCGACCATCCGGAACGAGGGCGAAACGCCGCCGTAGGGAACGCTCACGGAGTTGTTCGTAAGCCCGCGGATGGCATACATCTGCTGGCTGTTCACCGGCGAGCGGGAATCGACCCAGATCATGTCCGGATTGTCCGATATTTCGCGGGGAAGCGTCGTGACCATGTTCCGGGCCGTCTGATAGGCGACCTCCTCCGGCGTGAGCGACGTTCCTTCGGACTTGAACCGGAACAGCTTGTATCCCTCCTGCTCCGCGGCGGCTATCGCTTCCGCGGTCGCGTCGAGGGCCGCCTTCCATTTCTCCTTGTCGTAGGTCTGGCTGATGAGCTGCTCCCCGTTCTTGTTCCTGAAATCGGCGTAGTACTCCGAATTGCCGTTGAAAAGCGGGCTGGCGGCGTAGAGCAGCATCCGCGACTTGATGGCCAGGGCGGCGACGTAGTTGGCACGGCCCATGTCCAGCGCCGAGTAGGCCCGCGAGGCCTTCAGCTCGCCGGCCGCTTCGTCGAATTTCCTGGCGATCCAGCCTACGCATTCGTCGTAGGGACGCCGGGTCGGGTAGTAGACCTCCTCCGGAGCGTCGTTCGGGATGATTCCCTCGACGAGGCAGATGGGACCGTAGAGCCGCAGGAGCGAGTAGTGGAAATAGGCGACCAGGAATCTCGCCTCGGCTTTCCACCGCGCCTTTTCGCTGTCGCTGGCGTTGGGAACCCCGTCCACCATGTCGATGAAGGTGTAGCACTGGCGGATGCCTCCGTAGAGGTCGTAGGCGGCGCAGCGCGAGGGCTGTTTCTTGCTTTTGTGGTGCGACCAGTAGTTGTAGAGCGGCTCTGCGGCCGAGATCTGTCCCGTGTGGGCGGCTTTGGCCCAATGCCAGTCGGTGCCCCACTGGGACGTGAGGGCCACTTCGTCCCCGGCGCCCCACACCTGCGGCTCGCCGTTGAAGTCGTTCGAGGCGGGCAGGTAGCCGTAGCATCCGTACAGGAACTTCTCGGCGGAGGTCCGGTCCTCGAAAACCTCCTGGAGCGTACCTTTCTTTTCCGGTTCCAGGTCCAGGTAACTGCATCCGGCCAGCACGAGGCAAAGCGATAATAGGATATATTGCGGTTTCATAATTCTTCGGTCGTTAAAAGTTAAACTGCGCTCCGATGTTCACGATCTTCTGGAGCGGGTATCGGAGTCCGTTGCCCCGGTTGGCGCTGGACGACTCCGGCTTGTTGTCGTAACCGCCCAGTTCGGGGTCCCAATGTTTGAAGGGCGAGAACGTCAGCAGGTTGGCCCCCGAAAGGTAGACCCGCATCCACTTGAACGAGTAGCCGATTTCGAGGTTTTTCAGGCGCAGGAACGCGCCGTCGCGGAGCCAGTAGGAGGAGAGCACCTCCGTGTTGTCGCGGCCGTCGGTGTGAGAGAGGCGCGGATAGGCGGCCGCGGGGTTCGGGTTGCTCTCCGACCAGTAGTCCTTGGCGACGAACCCGAGCACGTTCTTGTGGTAGACGCCGAACGGGTGGATGTCGTTCATGTAGATCGACACCTTCGAGACGCCCTGGAAATAGACCGAGAAGTCCCACCGCTTGTATTTCGCCGAAAGCCCGAAGCCGTAGACGATCTGGGGAATGTACGGGTCGCCGATGTAGGTGCGGTCGTACTGGTCGATCTTCTTGTCGCCGTTCAGGTCCTTGTATTTGATGTCGCCCGGTCTGACGTTGGCCATCACGGCCGACTGGTCGGGGCTGCTGTCGATGTCGTCCTGGTCCTTGAAAAGCCCCAGTGCGACGTAAGCCGGCCCGATCCGGTTCATCGGACCGCCGCGCTCGTACTGGTAATCCCATTCGTAGTCGGGTTCGTCGCGGAAGATCAGCGTGTTTTTCGCGTAGGTGAACGTTCCCTTGAAGGTCAGCAGGAAATCGGGATTGAAGACATGGTTATATTCGAGCGAGAGGTCCACGCCCTGGTTCCGCGTCTTGCCCATGTTGGCGAACGGCGTGGCGCTGCCCATGCCGACCGTCGCGGGAACTGTCTGGCGGGTCAGCAGGATGCGTTCGCGGTTTTCGCGGAAGAAGTCTGCGATCAGCAGGAACCGGTTGTCGAACAGACCGATTTCCAGTCCGATATTCTTTTTCAGCGAGGTCTCCCACGTGGCGTAGGGGTTGCCGTAGCGGGTTATCACCGCGCCCTTCATCGAACTGTTGAACGCCGGGCCGAACGAGTAGCTCTTGCCGTCCATGGTCAGGTGCGTGTAGCCCTGGAAGCGTTCGCTGGTGAGCGAGTTGCCCACCAGACCGTAGGAACCGCGCACTTTCAGCAGGCTGACGACTTTGGTCAGCGGCTCGAAGAATTTCTCGTTCGAGAGGATGTAACCCAGGGCGATCGACGGGAAGAATCCGAACTTTTTCCCCTCGACGAAGTTGTCGCTGCCGTTGTAGGCGAAATTGAATTCGGTGTAGTAGCGTCTGTCGAAATTGTAGGTCAGGCGGCCCGCGATACCCTGGTTTCTCTCTCCCAGTGCGGCGTTGTAGTTGTTGCTCGCGGGATTGTTGCGGAAGTAGCCCCGTTGCAGGTAGATGAACTGGGCGTTCACGTCGTGCTTGCCGAACTGGCGCTGGTAGTTGAGCATGATGTTGGTGTTGGTGAGGCGGTCGCTGGAGTTCGAGTTCCGCGCCACGGCGGCGTTGCTGCCGTTGGTGTTGATCGAGCGCAGGTCGTAGGTGTAGCTGCCGTCGTCGTTCTTAACCAGCGTGTTGGGGTCGATCTCGAAGTAGAACGGCGAGATGTATTTGCCCGTCGAGGTGCTGTTGAAGACCTTGAGCGAGAATTGCCCCGTGATGGAAAGCCCCTTGGTGATGAAGTCCAGCTTCTGCTCGAAATCGAGCGTTCCCATCGAGGTGGTTCTGAACATCTCGTTGACGCCTTGCGCCAGCGAGGCGTACGGGTTGGCGTACATGTTGGACTGGGGACCGCCCGATTTGTTGCCGAAGGGGATGTAGTTCATCTCCCCGGTCTGCGGGAATTTCACGGGGAACTGCGACGGCGAGGCCCACATCACCCGGCCGAAGAGGTAATTCACGTCGTTGAGCGGCCCGGTGTAATCCTGCACCTGGATATTCAGTTTCACTCCCACCTTGGTGGTTTTGGTGAGCTGGCTGCTGACGTTCGACTGGAACGAATAGCGCAGGTTGTGGATGTTGTTCTTGAAGGGGTTCTCCGGAGCCTGCTTCAGCAGGCCCGATTCGTTGGTGATCGACGCGCTCATGAAGTAGGTCACCCGCTTGGCGATGCCGCCCGAGACGTTCAGGTTGACCGCCTGCGTGTAGGTCTGCCGCTTGAAAAGCTCCTTGTACCAGTTGACGTTGGGGTAGACGTAGGGGTCCAGCTTGTCGATCGTTCCCTGGATCGCCTCCTCCGAGAATTTCGGCTCGGCCCCGGGCGTGCGCGCTTCGATGGCCTCGTTGAACATCCGCATGTACTGTACGCCGTCGGCGAGTTCGGGAATCTGTGTGGGCATCGACATGCGCCCCTCGACGCGCAGGTTGATTTTCGGTTTGCCGCCCTGCCCGGTTTTCGTCGTCACGATCATCACGCCGTTTGCGCCGCGCGATCCGTAGAGCGCCGTCGCCGTGGCATCCTTGAGGATCGAGAAATTCTCGATCACCTCGGGGGCGAGGGCGTTCAGGTCGTACGAGGAGCACTCCACGCCGTCGATCAGGATCAGCGGATTCTGCGCGGCCTCGGCAAAGGTGCTTACGCCGCGAATCCAGAAATTCGCCCCGTCGGCGCCCGGCTCTCCGGACTGCTGTACCGAGATCACGCCGGCGATGCGGCCTGCGAAACTGTTCGTGAGGTTGGCGGCGGGCATCTTCATGTCGGAGGTCTTGAACGACTGGATCGCGCCGATGACGCTCTCCTTCTTCTGCTGGCCGAACCCGACCACCACCACCTCTTCCATCACCCGGTTGTCCTCGTCGAGGACGATGTTGCAGATGCTCTCGGCCCCGGGCGTGATCTCCTGGTTCAGATAGCCGATGTAGCTGTAAACGAGCGACGCATGGAGCGGGATGTCGATCACGTACGTACCGTCGATGTTGGACGACACTCCGATCGTCGTCCCCTTCACGATCACGTTCACACCCGCCAGCGGGTTTCCCTTGGCGTCGGTGACCGTGCCGGTGATCCGCTTGGTACCGGGTTGCTGCCGGACGGATTCGTTCTTTTTCGCGGCGCTTTTTTCCGGCTTTACGATGAAGATCTGGCGGTCCTTGATTTCGTAGGAGTTGTCCGTCGATCGGAAAATCTGGTCGAGGACCGTTTCGACGCTCCCGTTTTTCACGTCGACCGAGACGCTGCGGTCGACGTCGACGATGTCGTCGGAATAAAAGAAAATGTATTCGGTTTTTTTCTCGATCTCTGCGAACACCTCCTTTACGGGTTTGTTTTTGGCGTTGATCGATAAAAGAGTGGCTTTCGGAGCGGCTGCGGCGGCATTTGCCGGCCACATTCCGAGCGTCAGAAACAGGAACGCCATCCGTACCACCCACAATTCCCGGCGAAATAATGATTTCTTACAGCATGACTTATTGTTATTATTCATACCTTTGTAGGGATTTAATGGTTAATTTTTAGCAGTTTAACGGTTAGATCGCAGACCGGGCGATAGTACCAGTATCGTCCGGTCGTTTTTTCGGAATTCGGTTTTATCTCATAGGCTCTTCGGTTTTTCGGGGTTTTAAGGTTGGGATTCAGTCGTTTTTGAGTACGATGATATACATGTCGTCTCCCACGTGCTCGCAGACTACCGGCAGGCTCAGGCTCAATCCGAGCAACACTTCGTCGAGGTCGCTTTTCAGGTCCAGTTTGCCGGAGCAGGCGAACCCGCCCGTTTTCTCGCTGCAAACGATCGAGACACCGTAATAATCGGACAGAAGCCGGGCGACGTTTTCCAGCCTCTCCCTGTCGAAATAGTACAATCCCTCGATCCACGATGCGTATTTGCGGACGTCGACTTCTTCGACGCGCGTCTCTCCTCCCGCAGCTTCGTACATCTGCTTCGGTTCGAGGACCCTCTTGTTTCCTCCCGTCTTGTCCGCGACCCGTACGGACCCTTCCACCAGGACGATGCGTTCGAGTTCCCCTTTGTCGTATGCGCATACGTTGAAACGGGTTCCCATGACCTCGACGTTCAGTCCTTTGGTCCGCACGATGAACGGACGGTCGTCGTGCACGACGTCGAGGAAAATTTCGCCGTCGACGTAGATTTCCCGCTGCTTGCCGGTGAATTCCGCCGGATAGACGATCCGTGTATTGGCATTGACCCACACTTTGGTTCCGTCGGATAGGGTGAGGCGCGACATTTTGCCTTTCGGGATGATGAGCTGGTTGTATTTGGCCGATTCTTCCTTGGGTATCTGCGACCGGCTGACCGTGATTTTCGAATCGTCGTAGCGGATTTCGGCCTCCTTGTCCGTGATGACCACGGTTTTGGCGTCCGACAGGATCAGTTTGGCCTCCCTGCTTTCAGTGGAGTCGGCTTTTGCGCAGGCGTATTCGCAGATTTCGACATGCCGCGTCACGTCGTCCGACGGCCACAGGGCGAACAGCATCAGGACCGACGCGGCGACGGCCGCCGGGTAGAGCATGTATTTCCGGCGGGGGCGCCGTTCCGGTTTGTTCAGGCCCGTTTCCGCGACGATGTTGTCCCATAGCAGGGAGATCTCCCGGTCGGTAATGAAAGGCAGGATTTCGTTCGAGGATTCGATATACCTCCGGGCGACGAGATATTCGCTGATATTGGGCGGATCGGACGCTACGAAGTCCTGCCAGAAAGCGGTGCTTTGGCGTACGGGACTTTTCACCGATGCAATGAAAAAATCGTCCGATAGGAAATCTTCGAGGGTAAAGAGTTTATAATCTTTGTTGTCCATCCGGGCGCAGTTTTATACAGTAAACACCGCGGCTCGGATTTTATAATCACTTTTCCGGAAATTAATTCAAATAATTTGTGCGGATTCGCTTCAAAGCCCGTTGGATGGTGTTCAGGACAGCCTGGTAACTCATATTCATGACGTCGGAAATCTCGCTGATGCTGAGATTGTCGATATACCGGTAATGCACGGCCCGCTTTTGCTGCGGCGTGAGGGCCGACATGATTTCGGCGACCCTGTTCTGCATGATCGCCTCCTCTTCCCGGATTTCGATTATGCGGGATGCGTCCTCACAGGCCTGCTCTTTCGCCTTTGCGTCGGTGTCGGAACCCCCCCCCCCCTCCGAATCGGGCTTTGTCGCGTTTCAGGGCGTTTATGAGGCTGTTGCGGAGCGCCGCGAACAGGTAGTATTTGATGTTGTCGGTAGGGCGCAGGTTGCTTCGGTTGGAGTATATCTTGACGAAAACATCCTGGATGCAGTCTTTTACCAGTTCCCGGTCGCCGGTGAACTGGGACCCGTACATAAACAGCACACGGACATATCTCTCGAAAATATACGCATAAGCCTCCCGGTCTCCGTCGAGAAATCGATTCCATAAAGACGCATCGTCCTTGTCTCTCTTTATGTCCATGTTTTACACGCCGCGAAGCTTTTTGGGATTGTATTCCGGGGGCTATTTTCCATTTTCAGCGCACAACCTGTTTACAATGTTCGCAAAAATTCCCGTAATAAACAAGCGATTCGGCATGAACATCTGAAATGTCCTCCGCTTTTAATGCCGTTCGGACCGTCGTGGACTTGTTGTTTCCTTCGTTTGTACCATGATTCCGAGTCACAAATAGGCACTCGTACGGAGCTCCTGAAGCCGTTGCCGATAATACCGGATCGTGGTTTGCGGCAATTATTTGCCGATGCAAAATCTATGGTATCTTTCCAAAATGGGTTGTAACTCGCTATTACATATTGGTTTATTTATAGCCAATGAACACCACTTTGGAGGCTGGGTAACAGACGGGTAACAGAATCGAATAAAAAACCCTCTCAACGCCCGATCTATCGGTCTGTCGAGAGGGGTATTCAACGCAACTGATACGGGGTTATCAGTACCGCAAAGATAGTGATTTATTTGGATTTCTATTGCTTGGCGTAGATTATCGCATTCTCTGCCTCGGTCAAGCCATAATCCCACATTTTGAAAGAGGAGGCGTCGATGACCTTGATATTGCGCTTATCTTCGCGGTTCACTACTTCGCCGTCCGTTCCGTATTCAAAGAATGAGATCGTCGGGGTTGCCCCCTCATATTTTACGTCTATTGAGTAATAGCAGGTCGATGAGCCGCTGATCTCTTCAAATCGGGTGTCGGTTATTACGGCGGTTCCGTATGCCGTGAAATCAGGGAAAAGGATTACCGTCGGCTTAATCTCTTTCGGCTTGGAATAGGGCTGAAAGACGATGGTTTCCGTGTAGGAGGCAGCAGAGGATAATTTATCCTCGTGGAATCCGATATAGGTTCCATTGAGGGTCTGCCAAATCTGTTTGACAGTTTCGTTCATCTCCGGCTGTGGGGCGTCGTCTTTGGAGCAAGCTGCGACGCAAAGGGATAGGAATAGGATAGATAAGAGTTTTCTCATAATATGATGGTTTTATGCTTTCAAGAAATAGACAGGAATAATCGGGAGCAGAGCTTTGTCCTCCTCGCTCATGCGGTCGTAGTAGCGAATCCATAGGTCAATGAACTCGTCGATGTCGATCAGGCGCAGGCAGCGATGCCCGTTGCGGGCCTCTTTCTTGGATTCGCTGGTGAATGTCCCCGATGTAACCAGCAGGCCGACTTCGCCTTCCTTGACGAGAACCCCCAGCAGACTACGGACGACATCGACGGAGATCGCCGAGGTGGGATAATGCTTGACCTGCACTTTCAACTGCGGGGCGGTCGTGCCGAGCGGGTCTCGGTAGGCGATAATATCGACACCGCCATCCTTACCTTTCGGGGCGATGAACGGCGTATAGTAGCCCATTGCCCGTAGTAGGGCGGCGACCAAATCCTGAAACTCGTAGGGGTTCTTTTTGATGATATACTCCCGAATGCCTTTCGATGCCTGACCTTGCAGCATATCCAAATCATCGGGCTGATCCGCGTTATCCTCGATGACAGATACCGCGTGTTCTTTCTGTATCTTGGAAAACTTGCCGTGAAAATCGGCAAAGAACTCTCCGGCTCCGGCGGCAAGAGCTTTCGCTCCTTCTTCCGTCAGATGCCAAATCCCGCTCTTTTTGACGAGATACCCGACCTTGCCGACCTCTATCGAATAGAAGTTGAGATACGCTTTCCAGCGGATGACCCCGCTCTTGGTCTCCTCTTTTTCATAATCGGTCAGCGGGAACGATGATGCGAGGGTTTCGTATATATCCGAAATCCTCATTTCGCCGCCGTTGGCCTCGATTGCTTTCATGGCGGCAAATACAATCTCCGCCTGCCTTGTTGGTTTCTTTTCGCTCATGCTATCCGTAAGTCAAGCATCTGCTGTTGTTTACGGATAGACGCAGAAAACGTGGGCGTCCTTAGTAAGCTCATAGGCATCGCCAAACGCCCGTACTCTCCACAAAGGAAACGCCCACGTGATATACGCAGGCGTCCACCATTGCTCTTTGAGAGTACTCCGAAATTTTGGCGATTTTATGAGCCTCAAAAACAATAGCAAACGCTATAATATCAAAACTTTTGCAAAGGTACAAAAAGTTTTTGAAATTTGGATTTATTATTATAATCGGCTGTATTTATCGCCTGTGCGTCCTCAAATAAACCGCCGAATCAAGGGAAAAATCTTTTTCCGGAGTAGTACGAGGATGATGATAATCGCCACCCAAAAACCGCGTATTTGCGTCTGTTGCCACCATGTTAATTTGCGCTCTACCTCGACAATCTTTTCGACCTCGATCTCCCGATCCCGATAGACGATGCTGTCGCGATATTCTATCGGCCGCTGCGTCGGTATTTCCCGATCGTTCGTCTTGTTTTCGAGCGAGTGGGATAGCGATCCGTCGGGGTTGATCCGTGCGTCCGATACCGCCGCCGAGGTTTCGAGGTGGCTCGAATCTTGGCGGACGGTCTGCTCGGTTCGCTCGGCCGGCAGTTGCACCCGCACCGTGTCGGGAATCCATATAGTGCGATGCCTGATCTCGACATGCAGGCTGTCCCGCGTCCCGGTCGAGGTCGTCAGATGTTTGCACGGGCAACAGCCGACTACCGCCAGCAGGATTATAAAAAATACTATAATTTGAAGTCGTTTCATGTTTGTTCGTTATTTTTGTGTCGTTATGGAAACAAAGGAGTTTTATCAGTCGCTTATGGCTGTAATCGAATACATTGCGGCGGGGCATTCGGAAGTTACTTGCGAAAAAGGCGAGGAACTATCCGGGGAATATTGGCCTCGTATATATCGGCTGTTCTCGAATGAGCATGTCGGGGTCGGAATCAGCGGTGGCGATTTCCGTATTACTCAGCCCCAATACCTCAGTCCTATTTACGCCGATTGCGGCCATGCCCTCGAAGAAATCGGAAAGAGGGAAGCGGACAGGCAACTTGATAATAGGGTGAAAGAATCCAATATCAAATATGCCCGTCGAGCCTTTTGGATTTCAGTAGGGGCACTCATAGTGGCTGCGACCTCGCTTGTTTGGCAACTCATCCAAGCGACAGCATGAACGATAGGAAAGCCAATGCTAATGCCGTCAAAGCTATGATATATGCCCTATCTACAATCTGTTCGTAGGTCGGTTTCTTTTTCTTCACGTTTCTCATACGATTTCGATTTGGATTGGTTCGCCCCGGTCGGAGGCCGCTTTGAGCATGGCATAGACCCGTCGGAATGTCGCCGTCGAGTTCAGCACCTTGCCGACCTCCTTGTTTTCGCCGACCAATATGCACCCCGCGCTATCCTCGGCGGTATTGCCGATATGGATCAGGATGCCGTCGAACTCCGGCACATTGAGCAGCCGAGGCAGGTAGCCGTCGCAGAATTTGTACTGTGCCCGATCCTTATATTTCGGGGATTGGACTTTCAGCGTGATGTCGTATGTCCCGTAGGGGATAGCGGTTTCGGCGTAAACTTTCTTTTCGCCGTTGTCGAACCGCCCGTTTTTGTTCAGGTCTCGCACGGCATCTTCGATGGTGTCGCAGACCTTTTGCCCGTCGATGTAGAGCCAGCCGATGGTATAGGTCGGTTTCAGGGCTATTCGTTTGAGTAAAAGTTTCATATCTTGGATAGTTAGTTAGATAGTAATGTTGCTACCTGAATGCCGCATTTGCGGATGGCTTTCCCGACGGCCGCAGCGTCCATGTGCTTGTCATTGCAGAACGACAGCCCGATTACTCCGAGAGGCCGCTCTCCGGCATATAGCGCGAGTATGGCAACCTCATTCACGGAATTAGACTTGAATTTGAAATACATTCGTTCGTCGATTTCTCGGATCGCATCCACCGATCCCCAATAAAAGCCGTCATCAAATAGTTTTCCGATAAACGGATATTTCGATAATTGGAAGTTGATATATTCATCATCTACATTGCTAATACTGTCGGCCACGACTTCAATACGCATATCGCCATAGAGGAACGGCAACCCCGACGATAGGTTTTTGCTGCCGTTGTGCAATTCGATAAGCCATGCGCGGTCGGCATTCAGCGTGTGGAGCAGATGATGAAGCATCAGGCGAATATCGGCATCCGCCTGAATGCGTTTTACCACGGATTCGTCGTGCTGCGCTGTTTGGATGGATTCGATCTTATCCAGCACATAGCGCGGATTGGTGATTGTGAGGATTACAAATCCCGTGAGGAGCAAAAGCAGGAGTACCCGCAGAAAGCGGAAGAACCCGTATTTTTCCTCCATTTTGAGCAGCCTTTCGAGCCACCCGATTCCCTTTTCAATTTTCTGTTCCATAACAGGTTTAGATTTATGACAAAAGTAGTAAATAATACCTAATAGGTACTTATTTGGGCGAATAAAAAATTATATTGTCGCCTCTAACTCATTGATACGGTTTCTTATCGCCTGCCTTTGAGAATGTAGTTCGTCAATGTCGTAGGGGAGTGCCGCCCGTGTCAAAGACGCCTCGTAGCATTTGATGACTTTATAATCGCTGCTGGTGAGCTGATCTTTGAGCGATTGGATTTCTCTGAATACCTTTTGAGTGTCAAATACTGTTTCGTATTTATACGATATGCGGTTTCCGGCATCGTATGGAGTTATTCTCACGGTGTACCCGTCGGCACATTGCATTGCGCTTTCGTCAATCGGATCGACTGGCTTCCATCCATGTTGCGCCAACTTCTCAATCTGCATTTCAATAGAGATAACTCGCATTTTGATCTTGCCGTCCGTGTCCTTATATTTTTCGACTTGTTTCTCGATGAATCTTGATACGAGGTAGCCTCCATCATTGATATATCCGTATTCTGTCATGGTTGTCAATATTTTAGAATTTCCAGCGACTTACAAGCCATGCCTCTTTTTTTACGTTATTCAGGTAAAAGATTGCAAAGGTGAATTTTGCTTCCCATCCCTCCGGCACATCGTAGTAGTCGTTTACGCTGATGTCATCGTATATGTATTGTCCTGAACGCGCCCGAAAACGCATTTGTCCTTGACCTATCTGTTTTGCGAAGATAACTTTACCTTCCATTCCTCCCGTCGGAAGATACACCGTCGCCGTTTTCCCTGAATTTGTCATTCCGAGGCATTGAGTGTATCCATCAGACAAATAATAGGTGTCGGTATCTCCGATATATTTTGGATTGAAGATCAGTCCGGCGGCCAGCAAATCACGGAAATATCCGCCGTATGCGGGGGCTGTACCCGTATTGCTGGCCCGTCCATATACTCCGGCAATTAACGTGCTTTCTTTGTCGAATGCCCACGTATAGTCCACGTCGCCATATCCAAGCCCGACGATTGAACCGTAATGCGTATAACCAGTAGAGGACGGCATCGCATTTGTTTTCGCATTATTGCAGAAGACGCCACTTGCAGACAGATATGCTACTCCGTTACTATTTCTTGCCGATACTTCACCTGCGCCTGCATCTATATCAATCTCCGAATTTTCGTAATCAAGAGAATAATCACCTCCGGTCGTTGTCGATTTGAGGTGAATCTTACCGGTTTTGCCATTCAAATACATAGCGGGGTCATTGCCCGATTTCATCGTAGATTTGATAATCTCGTCCGAGAAATAGAACCCTGCGATCAATGCTTCGCCGAGAACGCTCAATTTGGTTTTTATCGTGGCATTTTCCAGCAGCATGTTGATCGTGGATAGTGTGTCGGCGACGATGTTATTCCAATCTAAATAACTGCTATCATTTCCCAAGTGGAGCGCATTGCTCAAAAAGTCGATGAAGCTCTTGCCGTCCGAGGTCGCTATGCGATCCGTCGTGATGCGACCGGGCAGAATCTCCGAAAACCCGTAGAGCGAAACATAGCTCCGTTCGCCGTCGTATTCGCTGTTCAGAATGCCGACCAGCAGATGATAATACCCTGCAATGTCGGTCATCTTGATCGCCCGGTCAGAGAGCAGGAAATCGCCCTTTGCGGCGGTGTCCGTGCGGCTGACTTTGGCATAGAGATAATACTTCTTGTCGCCGTTGTCGAGGTACGGCGAAAGGTATTCGTTCATCTCCCAAACCTTGTACTCCGAATCGGCATGAGAGGACGAGATCGTGCCGATGCCGAGCGTCATGTGCTGGATGAATCCGTGCGGGATATGCAACTGCTTCGCCGCATTGTCGTAGGTGATGCCGTCGCTTACCGCCGTGAGGTCGGTCTTGCTGGCGACGAACCGGAATTGCAGACTTTCGTCCCCGACGAGCATCATCATCGTCTGCACGGTCAGCGGGCTGATGGAGTTCGTGAAGTTGTCGAGCATCGAATCCTCCAACATCGCCATCGTCTCCCGGACGTCGCGGAACCGACGCTTGGTATAGCTTACGGCATAGCGGATGCTGTTATCCGTCGCCACCTCGTTTTGGCCGATCTCCCGAAGCTGCGACGATACGCTCTTGCCCGAAACCGAGTTGGAGATTTCGAGAACGGGAGCATACGGCGAGGTGAGAAATTCCTTGATACCCGTGATGCGGATCGGGAGGCCATCGGGGGCGAACTGCTCATCGGAGAACAGGACATACCCGCCGACTTTCAACCGACCGCCGACACGGAGCCAATTCTTTTTCGCCCACAGCCCTTGCAGAGTGCCGGTAAAGGTGAATTTCTGATCTTCGTTCTCATAGAGCTTGCGGGCCGCTTCGCGGAACATATCCCATGACGCCCCCGTCTTATCCGCATTGTTGCAGATATAGGCGTCCGGCAGCATGATCCCGAAAACGGCGTAGGTATCGCCGACGGCGGGCTTGAATGTTTCGTTCGGCATCGTAACCCCGTCGATCTCCTGCGGCACGAGTTCAAAGCGGCGTTCCGAGTGGTTGTATTTGAACTCGAACTGCTTGTCGTCGCCCGCGAGCATCCCCTTTTGGAAGATGATCGTCGCCGTCTCGCCCTCGATGACATAATCGTTGAAGTTCAGATCGGCAGGGATGGAGCTGTCGATGATGTCGTAGAAATTCTTTCCGGCGTCAATACACTCGACCGCCGATACCGTTCCCTCGCGGGACGGGTATATCTCGGAGCAATCGAGGCTGTCCTCCTTGACGGCATCGGAAACCTTGTCGATGCGCTCGATGGAATACCCCTCCGCGTCGGATTGATAGGTGCGGCCCTCGTAAACGAGCATCTGCGACTTCGGCAACAGCAATTCCGCCGAGCCGTATTTCGAGCGGTCGATATTGCGGTCTCCGCCCTGAACATAGAGCCGCTTGATCGGCAGCTCATCGCTCTGCGTGGTGCGCCCGACACCCGGCTCGAAGCCGTTGCCCTTGCCGTATGCGAGCGGCAGGGGATCGTCCTTGAAATACTCGACTTTGTGCAGCGAGATCGTGTAGTCGTTGATTTCCCACTCGGTCTCGAATTTGTTTGCGACATCCTGCAATGCAGCATCGACGTAGGTGTGATTGAACTCGACCGTCTGCTCCGCCGCATCGAGACATTCGCCGACTTTCCAAACTCCGGCCCCGTCGCGCTGGTTGAGATTCCAGACGATAGCTTCGACGAGTTCGTGGGGCTTGGCGCACATCGACCATTTGAGGCGTTTATCGACGGGATTACGCATCTTATACAGGCTCATGTTGTCCTCCAATGTTCCGAGGGTGAGCGTGTATTCGATATTGCGGGTTCCGTTCTTCTTGATGTTCTCCGGCGAGCCGAGTTTATATTTCACGCCTTGATACTCGCACCATGCTCCGACCGGAATTTCGACAAATTCCGATAGGGAGAATTTCAGGACGAGTTGCGGCTTGGACATGAGGGAGCGAGAGCGGTAGCTGCTATCGCTCTCCTGTACGTCCAATGTCGTGT
The DNA here is from genome assembly GCA_900541585.1 of uncultured Alistipes sp. GTDB lineage: Bacteria > Bacteroidota > Bacteroidia > Bacteroidales > Rikenellaceae > Alistipes. The sequence goes on along the minus strand of UQKD01000007.1, from coordinate 82,273 downwards.
TATTGAAATGCAGGGTCAGCATGATCTGATTTTATTCGATGTTCAGTTCGGCGCAATCTGCGTCGATTTGGGCTTTCAACGTGGCTCTCGCTGCGAGAAATGCCTTGTAGGAGGCGATCTTTGCCTTTGCCTCGTCGCTCGTCTTGGAGCCGCCATATACGCCGAGATTGGCGGCATTGTACTCGTTGATGAGTTTCTGCTCGTAGTTCGCTTCCCACATCTGACCGATGACGGCCTCGGTGATCTTGTTACTCGATACGGAAGCCCATACGATTACCTCATAGCAGGAATACTGCGTGCGTGAAATTTCGGTGGCGGGCTGATCTTCGTTCTCCGTCATGGCCTGCTGCTGCGGTGCGGCCTCTTCCTGAATGTCCCAACGGTAGATGTAGCTGCCGTTGCCTACCGCCTCGAATTTAGGCGGCATTGCGTCGTAATATGCACGTTTCATAGAACTGTGGTTTGATGATTGTTTTTAGTAAATGTTTTGAGTTTGATACTTTTGCCCATCCGAACCAACTGCATAATCGCTGCTTGTAGTCTTTTGCGCTGATATTGAGCTTTTTATTCAATCGCGCGGCAGCACGGCAGAAATTCTGCTTGATGGCTTTCCGCATGAGCGTTTGAGCGTGATAAAACACGAATCCGACGAAATCGAGGCCGCGCCCGTGCTTGTCCGCCCGGTTCTCGGCGATAGGAAATATCTGCTCGTTGCCTTTCAGTGTCAGTTTTAAGGCCGCGAGATACTTCTTGATGTCGGCCAACAGGATGTGCAACTCCTCTTTCGTGGAGGCGAGAAATACCATGTCGTCGGCATATCGGAAATAGTACCGCACCCGCTTCTCCTCCTTGATCCAATGATCGAAGTAGGCGAGCATCAGATTTGCGAAGTATTGGCTCAAATAGTTGCCGATAGGCACGCCGTCGGTGCTATCGATGATCGTATCGAGCAGGGCGAGCGTATCCTTGCATTTGATTTTGCGGCGGATGACGGCTTTCAATACGTCGTGGTCTATCGACGGGTAAAACTTTCGGATGTCGATTTTGAGGCAATATCGGGCGTTTTCCCGGTCTTTGATGGCCCTCTTGACATTCCGCATTGCTCCGTGAATACCTCGGCCTTTTATGCAGCTATATGTGTCTTTCGTGAAGACCGAAACCCATATCGGTTCGAGGATATTCATTATCGCATGATGCAGAATGCGGTCGGGGTAATACGGCAATCGAAATATGATCCTCTCTTTCGGCTCATAGATCGTGAACGTGCTGTATTCGGAGTTCTTGAATGTACGATTTTTCAGCGTTTCATGCAGGGCAAGGATATTTGCTTCACGATTCTTGTCATGAACTTTGACACCATATGTACGGAGTTTTCCGCGTCTTGCCTTTTCATCGGCGAGACGAAGATTATCCAGCGATATGATCTTTTCGTATAAATTTCCTATGCGCTTCATTTTGACGCTTTGCTTTTCATATTCGGGGCGTTCGACAGTTCGGGAGGCCCGAAACCGCCTACTAACTCCTTTTTGAGGTGATGTTTTTTGCCGAGAGGCAGGGTCGTTACTCTCAAAATTTATGTTTTTACCTTTCTGAAAATCATTGGCGAGACCTGACATTCGCATTCGTATTCGAGGGCGTGTTATTCGTATTCGCATACGCAAATCCGGCATTCGCGCTGTTATTCGCATTACCGCCGAACAGGACACCGCAAGAGTAACCAACCTTTATACATCCATTACTCCAAGTAGTACCGCGTTCCCGATGCCCGCATCGTTACCCGTCGCGGGAATTTGTCCATCTCCCGAATCTTGGCGAGGACGTATTTGATTTCCCGCGAATTGGTAAAGAATTTCCGTGCATCCCGATCGGGGTCGTCCCGATTCATCTTGATCTTGACGAGCGTCCGATCTGATCCGAACTTCGTTTTCACGCCCTCGATGTAGTCGCAGACCCAAAAGGTGAGGTTAATCAACTTCTGTTGCGTCGTTTCGGGGCAGTTGAAATGCTTGTTGGTTTCATCGGCGGGGATTTTCAGGAAATCCAGCGAGCCGTCATCCTCCATCGGATTGTGGTTATTCTCCATTGTCGTAGCGTTTAATTATTGGCCGAGCGTGTTTTCTGTGGCGTTATCCGTTATGCGGGGATAAAGCAAAGGCGAGACCCGACATTCGCATACGTATACGAGGGCGCGTTATTCGCATTCGCAGACGCAAATCCGGCATCCGCGCCGTTAGACGCATTACCGCCGAACAGGACACCGCGCAAGGCTTCGGTCGTCGGGATGTTGGTATAGTGGTAGTCGCAAAAATAGGTCGAAGAACCGCCTCCTACGACGGAGGGCATGATCTCTCCTCCCTCGCCGAAAATCACCTCTTTGACATACCCCTCTGCGCGGGCCTCGTTGCCTACATGAGCGTAGCCGTCGTAGCCGCTATCCGAAAATTTGGCCGGATCGGTGCAGACGAATACCTTGCTCAACCCGTCGCCGCCGTTCTCCTCGGTCGGGCTGATCCGGATGTTGATGCCGTCCGTCCATTGCCAAACATGACCGAAAGGATTCTCGACGCCCCGATAGCGCGGAACCATGACCGTGCATCGGGTCGATCCGTCCTCATTGATGACGGGGTATGCTACCTCGCCCGTGCCATTTCCGAGTTCGTCGGTATGGCCGCACGGCACGAACGGATAATAGCCGTTGAATCCGCTCCAATCGGACATGTTCGTTACACCCGCTCCGAGACCGCCCTGTGCATAGCCGTTGCTGTCTTTTTGAGCGTTGAATGTCGCCTGCGAGTTGAGCGTAGCATATTCGATAACGAAGAGCCAATACAGCTCTTTTTGGATGTCGTAGGTCATGCAGTTCCATTCCGTCGAACCGGCCTTGCGCTTGCGGGCGTAATTGCGGAAATTGGTGCGGGAGGTCGTTGTTGCCGGGCGTCCGAGGAGCGTGCGATAGGTTCCGTCATACGCCGTATTGTTCCCGCCGCCGCGGTAATCGGCATCCATGTTCACGACCGAGCAGAGGGTCGTCGTGCTGCGCTGTATGGTAGCCTGATACGCCGAAACGTATCTTTTCCCGACAAGATGATAGCCGGGGAGAGGGTACTCGCTGATACGCACCCGCCGTTTCGTGCCGTCCGTCTCGAATTTGCGGTAGTGCATGGGAAGTTCGACCATGACCTGCCCCCGCGAGCCGTCGCGCGTCTGCCCCGTCCAGTTGGACGGATTGAGGTATTCCACTACCTCGCCGTCGTCGTTGAGCAGGCAGCCTTTCATCCGGCTGTGGATCGGCAGGCTCTTGTGCAGGGAGAGGTTGCCGATACGGGTGCAGGCAGGCGAGGATACGGCGGTGTCGAACTCGATGCCGTAGCTGCATTCCTCCTCCATGTACGGCAGGAGCGTCGCGAGCGCGGCCTTTTTGCTCTCGCCGTCCTCCAATACCTCGCAAATGAGGTTGAACGGGTTGGTTCCCGATACATCGGGCAAGTCGCTCAATCGCTTGCCATTCTGAAAAGCCTCGATAATCTGTTCGAGGATTGCTTCTTGTTCTGCTGTCATAGCTATTTGTCGTTTAAGAATTTGAAAACCGTTTTTCCTTTCGATGCGATGAACATCACCGACGATGCGGTATTCAGCCGCATTTTCTTTTGCCTACGGGATGCCACCCATTGGCGCAGCCGCCGCGATAGGGAGATGAAAACCGAGACGATCATACCTTTTCGACGTAAGTCCCAGCTCCCCAATAGAGGTCGTGAGTGTTGAGAAAATCCGCATTCGGTGCGATGGCCTTGATTGCCATCGGCGACCAATCGTTGAGCACTACCGGAGCGTCGGAAAATTCGTCGTCCTGATAGCATTTCACGCTCAATACGGTGTCCACGGTGGAACTGCTGTATTTGGGCCTGATGTAGAGCGAGAACAGTGCGTCATTCGGCAGGCTGAAACCGTCTGCGAGGCTCTCGATCTTGCCATGCGAGAGGATGCGCCCGCCATTCATAAATTCGCTGATGTAACCTTGTCTTGCCATAGCTTGATGTTGTTTTTAATTGAACCTGAAATTACCGTTTGCCGTGAGGCGGATCGACGAGAGTGTTACCAACCTGACCGTAGGCTTCGAGACCTTGATCTGAATCGTCTTGTAGAGGGCTACGTTGCAGGTCGGGATGACATGGATGATGCTGACCCCGGCGGCGAGGATCGTGATACGCCCGTCGGGAGTTACCGATACGGCCTTATCGTCGCCGAGGAACAGTACATTCGGCTTGACGCTGGCCGGAGCGAGCGTTGCGCGGATGAAATTCTCCGCCATATTGCCGACCAGCAGACGCGAGGGGTATTCTACCGTCATCGCCGTAGGTACGAGGTTCAGCGGCTCCAATTCCGCAGCGGCGGCGATCACCTCCTCGCAATCCTCTTTCGCCTCAATCGCGGCGGCGGTGGCGTTGCTGGCGTTCGTGGTCGCGGTATTGGCAGCGGTCGTCGCCGCCTGCGCCCTCTGCGCGGCATTGTCGGCCGTCTGCGCTGCGGAGTTTGCCGCGCCGGTGGCGTCGGTCGCATTTTTCGTCGCCGACTTCATCCCCTCGACGACCGACTGGATATATTCGAGCGACACCTTGACGCTCTTGTTGAATATATCGACGCCGATAGTCCACAGCCCTTTGAATGAGGTGCATTCGGGGAGTTCCGATATTTTCTTCTTTATCATATCCTTGTAGAGTTAAATTCTAAATACGATGAGGCCCTCTTCCGGCTCGGTTATCACTGCCTCCTTATCCTCGGTCGCCAATACGCAGTAATTACCGTCGGGCCGCGAATCGGGAAAGGTCAGGGTTACGGTGAACTCGCACCACACCCGCCCATTTCGTCGAATATCGAATCGCGTTACCGAATTACTTTTGTAATAGCAATTATACTCCTCCAAAGAGGTGTCGTTGTATAATTTACGCAGTTCGGGTTTCAGCAGGGCGGTGAAAAGCGCATACCAGCGTTCCCAAAATTGAGCGATGCTATCGGCATAGATAAAGAGCTTCATCGCAACGTCTTTCGCCTTGTAGAAAACCGATTCTCCGTCATAGCTTACTCCGGGCCGATTGGTTACATCGACTTTCAGATTCTCGCGGACGTTCGGGGCTTTCTGAATATTCCGATCCGTGCCGTCGAGGACATAGACCCCGAAGCGGGAAAAATCGACATCATCCAGCTCGTAGCCGTTCTGTTTGAAACCCGCCGGAGCTGCCGCATAGGGCGCCTGATTCAGTAGCGTATTGTACTCGTTCAGGCTCTCGATGTCCGTTTCATCGGTCGGATAGACAGGCGGGAAGTCATCGGCGAAATTCAGCGTGATTTTTCCGAGCTGGATTTTTGCGGACAATGCGGGATTGGTCAGAAGCCGCAGTTTGTAGGACTTGCCGAGTTCGGCGAAGTCGAAGATATGATACGCCCCATCGGAAAGCACCTCGAATAGATCGCTCGCGCTCAAAATATCGGTGATGCAAAACGGTATCGAGAATGTCTTGCTGTCGAGGATCGGATTCGAGAGGTCTGTTTCCTCGCCGTCATATTCGGGCCATTCGGTGCTGTTCAGCTTTTTGAATGACGGCATCTGTACGAGTGCCTTGTACCCGTACTGCTCTACGAAGATGCCGTATTCACTGAACGCATCCAGCCCGTCTATGAACAGCTTGCCTACCATAAGATTTTCGCATTGTCCTGAACGATGTAACTCACCTCGGAATCCTTATCCTTTTCGACCTTGACGACCGCATATCCCGATGCCGCGACGGAGACTTTCGCCCCGCACATCAGGAATAGCCGATTTCCGGCGGTTTGACGGTATTTCAGCTCTGCGGCGGTATCTCCTATCAAAAAGATTTTTCGGGCCTCTGAAAGCGAGATTTTGCCGCTGTCGATATATACCCCGTATCGCTCCGGACGGTATTTCTTGAACCGCCTGAACGTGGCGATGTCGGGGAAGTTGTAGGTTGTCATAAATTCGACCCCTCGCGGGGAGAACATCAGCCCGATCAGCTCCTCCAATGTCTCGTCGCCCTTGAACATGTCGCAGGCTTCGAGCTTGGCCGCCATTTCCTGCTGCCCGCTGTCGGCGCATTGGGCTTGGGCGGCATCTTTGGCCGCCCTCCATTCCCTCTGTATTCGTCTGATGAGTTCTTTCATTTTAGCTGCGGAGTTTTAATCCTTTCCGGTCAATATCATCGACCGTGTTTTTGATGTCCTTGATATTCTTATCGACCCTATCGAGTTTGTCGTTGGCGTCGGAGGTATTCTTCTCGATGCCCGTCAGTTTGTCGAGGACGGCATTGCTTGTGCGGTTCAGGTCGTTCATGCCCTGTACGAGGGTATAGGTATGCCCCTGAATGGTCGTCAGGCGGGCGTTGTTCTCATCGACGCTATCCTGCGACGCGGTGGCGATACCCTTGCTCGTGCCCTCGCGTTCGGCATCTCCAATCAGAAAGCTTTTCAACTCGTCGGGTAGTTCATTCATTGCATCGGAAAAATCCGTAACAAGAACATTCAGCTCACCGGCAAAGTCGGTTAGGCTATTCTTTACCGCATCGAAACCTTGGAAAACACCGTCTTCGCCAAACCATTTTTTCTTATACCTGTTGAAAATGTCGCCGATTGGGTTTTCGAGTAATTCTTGGATCATCATCCGTTTTAGGATGTCGGCAACAATATCGTTTACCTTTTTACCCCATGCTTCGGCCGCATCCTCTCCCTCCTTGAAAGCTTCGAAGAACGCATCTCCGAGTTCGCTTGCCAAATCCTCCGCGGTATAGCCGATGATGTCTTCCAGCATCTCGTTGATGATGGCCCCCATCGCTTGGCTGATCTCCTGAATCTGTCGTTGCCACTCCTCGATCTTGCCGTGGTCGGTCTTTTTCTTGCTCTGCTCCTCATTGATCTGTTTCTGAATGAGTATCTGCTGCTCGGCAAGATTTTCGAGCTGCTTGCGGCTTTCGTCGTATTTCTTCTCTCCGAGGGCTTTGTCGGCGGTGTATGCGACCTTTGCATACGCATCGGCGATCTTCTCGACAGACTTCTCGTAAATCTCGCTGTCGTACCGCATCCGAGCGAACATCCGCGTCCATGCGTTGCCGTATTGCTGCGATGTGAGGTGCAGTCTCAATACCTCCTGCGTCGTTTCGGCATAGATGTCCCTCAATCTCTGCACGGCATCCCCGACGTTATTCTGCAAACGGACGGTATCGGCATTGTCGAGTTCCCATTGCAGTTGGTCGATACGGCGTTGCAGGTTCTCGATTTCTTTCTGCTTGGCATCGTCGTCGTTGAAGAGGTTGGCGATAGCCGTAGCGACCTGCAAGGCCGCCGAAATGACGGCGAGAATGACCGATGCTTTCTCGATGGTCGATATAGAGGCGGCTCCGGCTGCTGCTGCGGCTGTCGCACCCTGCGCCGTTGCATCAACGGTGGCTTCTACGCCCTCGGCGACGCCCTTACCGACATCTCCGATTGCATCCATGACGGTCGATGCGGCATCCAGTACCGCGTCGATAGTATCGAGGGCCTTGCCGATACCATTTGCGACATCATCGGAGAATATCGCTGCGAGGTTCTGCGCTTGGCCGCCGATACCGGAAATCACGCCTCCGACAGCCCGCAGTTGCGTTGCGAAATTCTTGTAGGCAACGGTGATATTGTTCCGCGCGGATAAAGCTCGTTGTTCGGCCTGCGAGTTGCGCTCCGTCGCTTCGGCAACGCGGAATTTCGCCAATTTCAGGTTTTCTTCGGCTTCGCGGTACTTATCGCTGTCCTCCGTGAGAGTACCCAAATCAATCTGCTCGCGGAGGGCCTGCTCGACGGCGAGGGCTTCGTTGTATTCCTGCTGCGCGGTCGTGATTCCATCCTGCGCGTCGTGCCATGCCTGCAATGCGGCGACGAACTCCGTTTTGGCGTTGCCTATGTCCTTGATCGACTTGTGCAGGGCGACAAAGGGGTTTCGAGAGGCGATTTCCTCCTCCATCTTGGTAATCGCTTCCTGATAGTCCTTGATCTCGGTTGCGCCCATCGAATCCTTGTTCGAGGCGAAATAAGCCTTGATCTTGTCGAGGTTGTATTGCAAGGTCGATAACGACTGTTTTCCGAGGTCGCCGAATACGCTCTCCCAGTTGATCGACTTCTTGAAATCTGCGGATTCCAATGCGGCAAACTCGGCGTTCATCTGCTTGATCGCGTTGTGCAGGTATTCAGTCGGCATAGTGGATAGTTTCTTCGTCCACTCCCGATTGAGTTTCTCGATCCTCTGCTCGACCGTGCCGTATTCGTCAATCAGCGCGTCGGTGTATTTCCTGCGGATTTCGGCCTTTTCCCGCTCTCCCTGCTCCGTGATGGCAGTTAATACGCGATTGAACTCTTCGGCGATTTTCGGGTCTTGGAGCAACTCTTTGGCGTAATCGTCGATAGTCATCTTGCCACGCTTGGAATTGGCCCATCCGACCTCCGTCGCGCCTTTCTGCGACATGTAATATTGCTTCTCGGCATCCTGCCGAACCTTGGCGAGCTGGCGCAACTGATCCCGCCACGCATTACGCTTACGCACGGTGTCGAGTTCTATCTGATTGAGTTCTTTGGCCTGTCCCTCTGCCATTGCGTCAAGCGTATAGTCAGCGATCTCGCTATGTGCGTCCTTGATATACTGCTTGACCGCTTTCTTCCATTCCTCGATGGATTTCTTTTGCGAGAGGGCCGCCTTTTTCGGGTCGAACTTATCTTTGGACGGATCGATATGGAAATCGAGGTCGTTATCTTTCTTGAACTGCGACGCCTTTTCCTGTATCTCACCCCATTGTTTTTTCCACTTTTCGTATTCTTCCTGCGCTTCATTTACGGCCTCTTGCGCTGCACGATTATCTCCGCGCTTTCCACGCCACCATTTGTTGAAATCGCCGTTTTCGACCTTTGCATTGACCTCTTGGAGCTTGATATATGCTTCGGTCGTTTTTGTCAAAAGAGCCTGTGCCTGCGCTTCGAGCATGAGCATTTCGCAATACTTCTCGCCCTTTTGCTTTAAGACGGTTTTCCATTCGGCAAGAGTCTTATAGTAGCCCATTGCCTCCCCGTATTTGGAGTTCAGCTCTTTGACGACTTCTTTCTCCTGCGCTTTTGTCCCCTTGAAGTTTTCGAGTTTGTTTTTGTAGTTCTCGATCTCCATAGAAGCCTTGATGTAGGCTTCGTTGCCTGCTTTGAGGATTTCCTGCTGCTCTTCGAACTCCTTATCGGCTTTCGATGACGCCTCAAACGCTTTCATCAGCCAATTCACGAGCGACCCCAAAAGAACGACCAATGCTCCGATGCCGGTAGAAATGAGCGCGGCCCGCAGACCTTTCATCGCTACGGACATGGCTTTCGTAGCGACGGCTCCGGCGGTCGTCGCGGCGGTCTGTGCCGTTGTCGATGCGGTATTCGCCACTTGCGCGGCCGTTCCTCCTGCGGTGGCTGCATTATTGGCCGTCTGCGCCGCAGTATCGGCGGCCGTCGCCGTTGCATTGGCTACCTGTGCTGCGGTATTGATCTCGGTCGCGGCGGTTTCGGCGGCCTGCTCGACGGCACTCTGTCCCGTGAGCTTGTTCCACCACTCTTTGAGCGAATTGAGGGTGACGAGGGTAAAGGCCGAATCCTTATTGAGGGTTTGCTGTATCTGTTGCAGTCCTATCGTGATCGCCATGAGGGACTGTACCTTGACCATGATCTTCTGCAAATCCTCGTTTTCTCCGGCGAATAGGGACATTGTACCCTGCGCTACGGAGAAAGCCCCCGCAACGCCCGAAAGCCCCGAAATGAGGCCCTGCATACCGCGCTGGTCATGTGCGAGGATCGTTGCCTGCGCTGTGGCGTCGGCCCATGCGTCGGTGAGTTTTCCCGCCTCCTCCTGCAAGGCGCGATACTGCGCCGTGCCGCGCTGTCCCGATGCCTCCATCATTACGAGTTCTTCCCGTAATTGCCTCAATCGGGTGCGGAGCGATACTTGGCTGTTGGCACTCTTCTCGGCGGCGGCAGCCTCTTTCTTCAACCGCTGTTCGGTCTGATAGAGTTCGTCGCCGACTTTCTCGGCCTCGGTAACGATTTTCTTGCGTAACGCTATATTCTCCTTGATCGCCGTCTGCTGCTGTTTGAGGGCATCGTATTCGGCCTGAATAGCGGGAGTTGCGGCCTGCCGTCCGAGATTCGAGATTTCGGAACCGAGCTGCCGGTATTGCTCCTCCAACGCCAATACGGACGAGCGGTTGGTGTCGATCACTCGGTCGAGTTCGGCGTATGCGGTGTCGATGGTGGAAAGGGATTGCGACGCATTGGTGACGACTTCGATATTCAAGGTCGGGACGTTGGCGAGCAGTTGAGAGATTTTGGAGGTCTCAACTTCAACATTGGAGGTCAATCCTGCGACTTTCCCCTCGATTTGCTCGATGCCGGCATCGAAGCCGGACATATCTATCGCCGTGCCAAAACTTAATGCGCCGTCGTCGTTTTTCATATTCTTACAATCTCCTCGTCATCTGTGAAATCCGTGAAATTTTCGGGGTTATTCGCGTCTTTACTGCCATCGTAAAGCGGCGCGTCGCCATTCTCGCCCTTGTCGCCGGGCATCGGCATCGCACGGCTATACAGGATCGCGTTTACATAGCTGATGTCGTATAAGGCGTATTTCTCTGTTACTCCGAGCGTTCTTGCGATTCCGAGAACGGTAGCCCAAATGCTGTCGTTCAGCCTTTTACCACTTCCCTTGTCGGTTTGAGGATATTCGCCTCTGACAGGGAAGTGGTAATGGCGAAAAAACTGCTGATCTCCATGTCTTGAAGCCGCTGTACGATGACATTGAACAGAACCGTCGGGCGGACGTTCTCTAAAATGGCTTTGGCGAGTTCCGCCCGCTTGTCGGTCTTGATTTTCTTCTTGCTTTTGCGTTTGATGAGGCCGAACAAATAGCGTTTCTCCTGCACGACGACGCGCTCCTCGATGAGGCTCTTCGCTCCGAGGATAAGCGTCGCCGCGATGTCGCCGAGAGGCCGGAAAAACCGCGCATGATGCAGTACGGAGTTTACGATCTCGGATTTCTCCACTTTCTCCACAATCGGGAGGGAGGCGATGAACTCCGAAACGATGATGAGCGTTGCGATGGACGGCGGTGCTATTTCGTAGGTGACGCCCTCGATCTCGATATTCCCTACATTTCTTTCGAGTATGGCCGATGCGACGCGGCTTTCGATAGTAGTCTGTTCCATATCCATGTATAAAATTGCGGAGGGTGGAGGATTCGAACCCCCGAAGCCCGACGGCTTGCCTCGTTAGCGGTGAGGTACATTCAGCCACTCTGCCAACCCTCCGAAACGCGGTTTTACCTGCCAACCGCAAAGGGCGTCTATTCCGCATGTCATTGGTGATACTACACGGCCTCTGATGCCTGCCAATCTTCGGCCTTGACGCGGAACTTCTTGTAGAGTTCCCCGTCGGAGCAGGCGAGCACCTTGAATGTGAGATCGACATACGATCCCTCCTCCTCGGAGCTGCCGGGGCGGAACGAAACATGTGCCCGACGAATCTTGATGCCGATAGCACCGATATTCTTGGGCGTGAGCTTTACGGAGAAGTCGTCCGATACGACGTTGGTCTTGACGGTCATTTCGTCGCCGTCCTCCGAGACCTCTGCCCCGTTGAACATCTTTTCCTTGTCGAAGTCCATCTCCTTGACGCGGGTTGTCAGGGTAACGACCGGCTCGCCCTCCTCCTCGGCAACCACGATCCCGCCCGTTGCCGTTGCGGTCAGCGTTTCGCCGTCCTCGGTGGCAAGCGTCGTCGATTTGTCGTTGATCGTCCCTATGTCGGTCAGTTCGCTGGCCATTGCTTCATCCTCGCCGGTCTTGCCGACCTCGATCTTGCACTTCGACCATGACATGATGATTTTCTTTTTCTTTGCCATAATCCTATTCTGTTATGCGGTTAAACTTGATTCTTGCGTATATGAAATGCTGCTCTATCTCCTCGTTGCGCATCGTTGTCGGCGTCGTATCGGTTTCGAGCCAGTATTCCGTACCACCTGCGGTTTCAACGAATGTGAGAAGCATCTCCTCCAACTCGCCGATGCGGTTCTTGTCGGGAACCATCCGGCCGTCGGCATGAGGTATATCGGGGACATAGAGATTGAAGATTACCACTCCCGTTTGTACTTGTTCATCAAGTCCTGCGAGGAACTTGACGATCAAATCCTCCGTTGTGGCATTGGCTGGGCGCATTTCAGGTCGGTAAACCTTTCCTCTGATGGCCTTTCCGAGTTCGCTATTCTTGACGAAAGAATAGAAATCCCGCTCAATCTGCATCTCCGTTTTTATCATCTCGCTATTCGATTAGACCGTTGAGTAATTTCTTGGCAAGCGATTCGGCTTTCAACTCGGCGGAGGTAAGAACGTCCTTGTGGTGGACTGCTTCGACATACGCGGCGTATTTCATGCCTGCACAGACGATCAGAACCACACCCCACGGAAATTTCGCTTGCAGACTTTGGAGCAATGCTTCGGCGGCGGGCGGGCCGGCTTCGCCGTTGCCATCCTTGCCGCTGTATTGCTTCGAGGCTCCCGTCACGACGGGTTTCCCGTCCACAAGCACCACATAGCCTATTGATGACCTCAAATTGCCGGTAATATCGTTGTAGCTGCCACTCTCGCGGGCGATTCGTATGCACTCCTCCCCGATGGAAGAGAGTTGCTTCACGAGCAGGGCGACGATGTCTTTCATCTTGGCCTGCAATCCGGCTTTCAGCTTGCGCATGTCCGTCTTGCTGACGATGACGCCCTTGTATTTGCCGTGAGATGTAGCGACTTTCGCCATATCACACCACGATTTGAGTTCTGCCTACGGTGGTGAGAGGTTCGGCGCTCATCACGCGGTATTCGCCGAGATTTTCGCCCATCCTTTCGAGTTTGACCCGATTGTAGGGGAAAGGGATGCACTCAACGAGGATCGTAAACGAAGCCTGCCGAAATTCGCCGTCCTCGTAACGACCCTTGCGGTTATCGCTGTTGGTCTTGATGGAGCAGGGGATCGCCTCGCTCCATGCGGATTGGGCCTTGATCGGCTCGCCCCATTCGTCGATACCGCCCTCGGTGAGTAGCTCGTAGCGTAATGTGCCGTTGTACCTCATATCACCATAGATGCGTGCCGTCCTCGATCACGCGCATATAGTCGGAAAGAACCTCATCCGCATCGAGGCCATAATGTCCGCACCAAATCGAAAGGCTCTGTTTGAGGGCTTCTTCGCTCATTACGGAGGTCGATACGCCGTTTTCGGAGCGGCTGCTTTCGACATATCCGATGACAAGGCGGGCGGCAACCCGAAAGATCATAGGGTCTTTCGGGGTCGCCTCGGCCTTTGCGTCGATGCCCTCGTTGAAGAGCGCAAATTCGATAGTCGCGTTATCAGGATAGAATGTGTTTGCTATCGCATTGCACAAACTCCTCGTTGCGGTAAGGTTATCCACGGCTACTGCTGCGTTTTGAGGGTGTAGATGCCGTTCATTTCCGTAATCACGGGCAACGAGAGCGATTCGGCCTTGGTGAACTCAACGCCGTTGCTGCCCTGCGTTTCGCCCACGCCCCATTGCGAGACGCGGATACGCCCGTAGTTGGAGTACGCCACTCCGGCCTCCTGTTTCAGCTCGTTGTTCGCCCATGCGTTTTTGACGATGCCGAGCTTGCCGTCGGGAATGAAGACCATGTTCTTCTCGTTCCACGGCGTATAGGGGATGCGGGATTGGCCTTTCTGAATGCGAACCTGACGGCGGATAGGCTCGAAAACAGGGTAACTGTTCTCCTGCATATAGGCGTTCAGGTCTTTCAGCTGCACGATCTTCGCAGATTTGTCTGTTCCCCAGATCATCTGCTTGATCTTCTTGCTGCGGCACATGTAGGAGATGCGCGACGGCGCGCAGAGGATTTTGCCGAATACGGTTTTGTCCTGTGCGGCGTCGATGATGCCCTGCACGTCCTCGAAGCAGTCCACCGTGTCGAGATTGACATCAATCCACTGGGTTTTGGACGATGCGATATTCTCGGCGGGCTGGTTGAAGTTGATCGTGCCGCGCACGCCACCTTCGGGGTTGATATTGTCGTCGAGTTCGACGATGCCCTCGTTGGAAAGCGGACGCAGGAACAGGATGTCGAGCTTTGCGAGGACGGAGCTTACGACCGTCGTCGAGCTGCCCCACATCAGTTTGATGAGCTGCTCCGTCTTTGCCTTGTCGGGGAGCGACTTGCTGTCGAGGATTTGCAGAACCTTACGATAGTCCTGAATCGTCATCGGCAGCGTTACGGCATGATTGAGGATGCGCTCTTTCACGGTTTCCAGCCCCTCCGTACCGAGGATAGCCTCTTTCGACTGGTCGCCGATGGTCGGGGCGGCTACCGTGATGTTGTACTGACCGATGATCTCCTCGAAGTCGAGGCCGATAGTCGGGGTGTCCCAGTCGAGGAAACGCTCGAAGATTACGTTGTCGAAAAGCTGCTTGTGCAGTTTCGAGGCGGCATCGAAGCGAGCCTGTACATGCTGCGTCAATGCGCCAAAGATTGAGCTATAAAGAATTTCGGGCATGATCGTTACTGTTTAATGAACAGAATGTTCGGGTTTGCTTTGAGGCATACCTTGCCGGGGTTGATGAGCCAGTCTTCCAACAGCGGGAAGTTCAGGCTCGGATAGAGAACGACCGCTTCGTATGCGGCATCAATCGTCGGGATGCCTTTCCCGGTAAACTCCTTGACAGCACCGACAACCATGTTCGGTGTGTATTTGGGTTCAGCGGGAATCGGATCGGTCTTTTCCGCGCCGCCGCCCGTAGAAGCATATTCGGTCGCCTCCGAGAGGATGTCGCCCTCGGCCAGCCCTGCGATGGCGGATGCGAACGTGAGGATATCGTACTCGGCATTGGCCGTGTCGATGGACTTGATGATCGGGGATTTGTCGGTTACTCCGAGTTTCATCACCACGTCGCCTGCGACGAAGTAATGACCTTTGGCGATGCGGGGCGCGGTGGTCGTGCCTCCTGCGAGAACCTTGGCGGTCTTGCAAACGGCGGCACTCATCGCCTCGAAATCGACATAGATAGGAGTTCCCCGATGCAACACCGTTCCGACGGGGAAGTTCTGCACCGGCTTGAAGCCGCCCGGCAGAATCTTGCACTCGCCGCGCCAAATTTCGGGCGTATGGCCCGATAGCTGCGTTTTCTTGAAATCAATAGCCATTGTTGCAATCAATTTTAAGGGGTGAATGATTCGGAGCTGTTACTTGTTGGGAAGACTTTCGGCCCAAGCCTTGGCGTCGGCTTCCATTGCCTCCTTGCTACTTCCCGTTTCATGCGCCTGCTCCTTGGGCATGAGGTTGTTATTGACTAACTCCTGCTTGTAATCCGCCAGCTCCTTGTCGAGGTCTGCATCCTCTGCGAATGAGACTCGCTTCATCAGGTAGTCGGGGATTCCGAGCTTTTTAGCCTTTGCCGAGATTTCGGCCTGTCGCGTGGTCTTTGCCTTTTCCGCTTTGAGAGCGGCGTTCTCGGTTTCGAGATCGGTCAATTTCTTTTGGAAAGGCTTGAACCATTCGGGGGCCTCATCATCGTTTCCGCCCTCATCTTCGCCCTCGTCGTTGGATTGCGTTTTCTTTGATTGCGGTTTCGGACGTTGCGTCTTCCTCGTGATCTCCCCCTGCATCGCCTTTGCATAGGGCACGAGCGAATCCACTTTCGCGGCGATGTCTTCGTCCGAGGCATCGTCGGCAAGACCCTCCGCCCCGATCTCTACGAGGTCGTCGAGTGCCTTGTCAGTCAGTCCCATATCCTTGCATTTTTCGGATAAGAGCTTGCGAAATTTCTTTTTCATGGTCGAAAAAATTTGTTAAAACGTATCGTTACGGACAAAGGTAATGAAAAATATCTATTAGGTATCTAAAATTTCGGCAAAAATTATCTGTGTGGTTATGACACAGTTATCCGTAAATCTATATTTTTGACTGATTTTGAACGCACTTTTTCTACAAAAAAAGTTGCTTACTATAATAGTTGGCTATATATTTGCATCATCAAACAGATACTTAATAGGTAGTGAACAACGACCAAAATTTATAATAGGCTATGACACGAGAAGAATTTACCGAAAGAACAGGGCTGACTCCAACATCCGAGGAATATCAGCATATCGAGGCTATGTATATGGCCGCAGGAGATATGGATAAAGATGAGTTTTGCAAAGAATTTAAGAAGCACGGAATGAGCCGCCTCCTTGAAGAATTATTTGCAAAGATTCAATGTCAGGAAAATTCCATAAATGCGCTGATCGAGCGGCACGATGATTATATCAAAACAACCGCCGAAAAGGATATAGAACTCGCAATTTTTCTCATTGGAAAGGCTTGCGCCTATGATGATACCGATTTTTACAAAGAGGCGGTGCGGCTGATCGGGCAACGAGCAGTTACCGTGCATAAAATTCGGGCGGGATTGCCTCTTTTGGAGGAGGATATAAACTACATAGACAATAATCTTAAATAACACGGTATATGGGTAAATCAGGACAGTTAAAGGCGGAAAGCCTGCATGAATGGAAGTCCCAAATGGCGGACTTCCTCCTCGAAAGAGCACAGAAATTCGGCGATATTACTCTCCATATCAAAGCGGCCGACTTGATCGGCATGAAAGAGGTGATCCGCCGGAAAATAATCAAGGGCCTACCCTTGTGGGAGGTCGATAGAGTTTGGTTGAAAAACAATCTCAAATAATCGCAAACCTATAAAATTCAGCGCAACAATGGCAAATTCAATCAATGTAAACGGATGCTCCGTCTGTCAGCCGGGGCGAGAAAACTACACGAGTTTCACGGCCAAAATCGGCCGGAAATCGGTCAAAAGATGGCAATACGATTACCGCATGGAGAGCGGCGAACTCTTCTCCTGCGTCGGGGTATCCCTTGATAACTGCCGCGCAAAGCGGGATTTATGGCTCTCTCAAAAGCGATAGGATTATGGAAGAGAAAGATATTAAGACGGTCAAGACCACGCGGGGCGAACTTCGATACTATCGGGATTGGGGTAATTATGACGGGGGTATCGTAATGCTGAACGCCCAAACTATCGACCGCTACAAGGCGATCAAGAATGAGCATCCCGACGCGGATAAATGCGGGGTTTTCTTTGCGTTTAACCGAGAACAGTTCGCCGAGGGATACAAGCGTTTGGTAGAACTCGGACACATCAAAGACGGCGATAAGATATGCCGAGATAAAGACACGGGGGCTTTCGGTACGGATGCCGGACTTACTGCATTCTTCAAATTCTACGACGATAGCCGGGCAGCTATCCCGAAAGAATGCGATCCGCAGGAAGTTTATTTCTACGAATATAATAACCACGAGTGCATGATCGCATGGGATGGCGATAAAGATGCCTATGACCTCATCGTCGGGTATTGGGGCAAAGAGGTGGCAAAGACAATCAAACGGATATAAATTCAAAATTCAACGCATTATGGAAACGACATTGAACAACAAATTTTTCGACTTTGAGAAAGCAAAGGTGCAGACCCTTTCCCTCGATCAACTGGCGCGAACCCACAAGGAGAACGACATCTACGGAAAGCCGCTACGGGGCATTTATCACTATGAGCTGCTGAATCAGATTATCGGCATGTGCAACGCGCAGAATTACGATGTCGAGGTTTACGACCTCTTCGCAGCGCAGAACAAAGACCGCAATACTCCGGGTGTCGTCCTCTTGCCGCAGGTAGAGGAGCAATACGGAGAGCGGGCCGTCGAAGCGCATATCCTCCGCAGGGTATTCGCCAACATCCGCATCACGAATTTCGATGATGCCGATAATACGACCAACCTTGCCGTCGCATTCCATCAGAAAGGAATACAGGTCGGGTTCGGCAATATGGTGATGATCTGCCATAACCAATGTATGCTCTGCGCGGATCAGTACATTTCGACCTACTCGGAGAAAGGATCGGGGCGAGGCAATGGCGTAACGATTCCCGAAATCCTCGACATCGTGAAGTCATGGATCGTCGATGCCCGCCGCATCGTTGTTACCGAGCGGGAGAAGATCGAGAGGATGAAGCAAATCCCCATCGACGTGCAGCAGATGTTCACGCTGATCGGGATGCTGACGGCCCTCCGGGTGAAATGTGATACCCATATCGCAGAAATCAGGGAGAATCGCACCTATCCGCTCAATCAGTCGCAAATCTCGCGGCTTACCGAGGATATGATGTATCGCTATTATCAGAACGGCAAGGTCACGGTATGGGACTTATACAACGGCGCAACGGAGTTGTATAAAGCCGATACGATGGATATTCCGGCCCTTTTGCCGCAGAACAGGGCGATGGTCGGGTTCTTGTCGGAGCAATTCGGAATTTAGCCATGTATCTCGATGCAACGTGCGAGGGTCTCCCGTCTTCAAAATGGGAGGCCCTTATGAAAGGCGCAAGGAGGGTCAGTTATAGGAGGCTGGTATCGCGCGTCAAAGCGAAATTCCGGAGTTGTACCGCGCGTTGGCCTTGAACCTATACAATCCGTGGGCGGATCAATGCAGGCAGACCGCCACGCATTTTATCCTCGTGCATTCGGCGATAGAGTATTTTATCCACAAATAGGGTGCAACGATGTTTAATGCGTTGATTGTGTGTAAAATATCTGATATTTAGCGTATTTAGGGGCGCAATGATATTTGATGTATATAACACGATGACTACCAGTAGAATAGCACGACGGGGTGCAACGGGTACAGCAACGACCCCTGCAACGACGGGTGCAACGACCCCTGCACAGAAGATAAGAATATATAGATAATAAGATAGATATAGGGGAAGTTTTTTCGTCGAAAAAACCGGATCACCTATCGGGCAAGACCCTCGTAAATTCATCCGTTGAAAAAGAAAAAAGTTCCGCGAAAAAAGAAAAATGAAAATGCCGCCAATTTTCGAATATCTGCGGTCGGGTCGGTAGATTGATCGATTCTTGCGCGAAAGCGTGGCAGAACGCCGGAAAAGCGGTAAATTTGCACAAGTATTGGATTATGGAAGCAAAGAAGATAGTGCATTTGCAGTTCAAGGAGCCGTACAACGGCGAAACCGACTTCTACTTCGGTTCCCTGAAAGCGATCTACGATACCGTTCCTATCGGGGCGGTCGGCATCACATACAAGTCCCTCACGAATGCGACGAGGGGTAGAAGCGAATACGAGAACAAGAAAGTCCTCATTCGCATCGGGCAAATCCAGCGCAAGACGAGAGGACGGTCATTAAAATCGGAGTGCGATGGATAGCAAAGTATATCGGCTGACCTATGTTGCGGATTCATACGATCTCATTACGCATCTGTATTTTGTCGATAGGGCGAAAGCGGAGGCTATGTATCGTGAAAAGCTGGCAAAGGTTTCATTTTACCGAAATGGCTATATCTACCTGCATTCGATGAAAGAGAACGCCGACGGGGTGCTGGACATAGACGAAGTGATAGATTCTAAAAATTTTTGATATGATAGGTGCGATAATTGGTGACATAGTAGGCTCTCGATTCGAGTTCAACAATACGCGGGATGGGAATTTCGCGCTGTTCTCCCCGGAGTGCAGTTTTACCGACGACACGATCTGCACGGTGGCGATTGCCGATGCAATTTTGCGTGGGGAGGACTATCGGGCGAGCATCCTACGTTGGTGTAGGAAATACCCCAATCCGATGGGTGCATACGGAGCGTCTTTCGCCTTGTGGCTCAATTCTCCCGATCCGCAGCCGTACAACAGCTTCGGCAATGGCGCGGCGATGCGGGTCAGCCCTGTCGCCTATGCGTTCGATACGGAGCAAGAGGTGATCCGGCAGGCGATGGAGACGGCCAAGATCACGCACGACCATCCCGACGGAATCATCGGGGCGATGGTGGTTGCACGGGCGATTTACCTGATGCGGAGTTGCGATCCTTTCTGCGATGTTTTGGCCCTCAATCAGGCCCTCGAAATGGTCGGGATGTTCTACGGCGCGGACTGGGAGCAGAATCTCATTCCGAGGGGCAAGTTCGACGAAACGTGTCAGGGGTGCGTCCCGCTGGCCTTTCATATCATCAAAGAGAGCGATTCATTCGAGGATGCCATCCGCAAGGCCATTCTCTACGGAGGCGACAGCGATACGCTCGGAGCTATCGTCGGATCGCTCGCAAAGGCCCGTTTCGGTGTCGATCTTACGACCATAGAGACCGCGATGAGCTATCTGCCGAAAGATATGCAGAATGTTATTAAGAAATTTTATGCAACGTACTGATGAAAGAATCCGATTTACTGCAATACTGCCGCTACTATAAAGGCGAGCGGGAGAACCCATATAAGGGCAAAGACCAAAACAAAACGATGCTCTGGCTTTACGAGCGGACATGGGTTCACGATACTATGGCGGTCATCGCAAGAGGCGATGCGAATGCCTCTGAAAGTCGAAACCTCGACGAATATACTGCGGTCGGATTGGCAGAGTTCGAGAATGCGGACGGAGTGCCGATTACCTTGAAATCCATGCTGTTTAATCGCTATGCACAGGGCAATATGTCGTCGATGATGGATTGCGTCGAGCCGTTCAAGAAATTCTACAAGCGATACTACAAGTAAGGGAGCGCGATTGCACTCCCTTTCTATTTGAGCTGTCCGATCATTTGCAGGTAGATCGTTCTGCCCTGCTTTTTGAGCACACGGAATTGGCTGCCTCGCTGTCCGATCCACTCCATTTCCGATCTTACCGATTCAACCGATTCACCGTCCCATATTTTGCCGTCATACTCGAACTTGTTATAGTCGGTATAATGAGAAAACGGCTCGGCGTAAACGCCCTTTGCACCTTTGGGAACCACGATCACCAAATTGTATGTATCATGGAATCCTCCCGCCCTATGGATGGCGGTCGAGAGGAAGCCTTTATCGACGAACACATCGCCGATTTTCAGCTCTCCGAGGCCGTATCCGAGTTCGTTGATCTCGAAACTGCCGACGCCGCGTCGGACGACGGTATTTTGAGGCATGGAGAACTTTTCAAGTGCCCTCGTTAGGATAGGCAGGTCGTGTTCAAATTCATCGCCGCCTCGTGCCCCGTAATAGGTCTGTCCTCGCAACGGCTCATTCAGATAGCTGTAAGTCTGCGTGTACTTCGTCAGGATGATCCGCTCCTCTTTCGTCAGGCTTTTCCATATACTCCCGGTCATTGAGCGCAATCGGGCATCCGCATCTTCAAAATCCTCGGATTCATATTGATCGAGAAGTTGCTTTATCTCTGCCTTGCTGATATTTGGCAAGGTGAGAGATTTGAATCCCTTTTTCGCGTCGCGCCGTGCCTGCTCCATCTCGCGTTTCTGCTTTTCGGCTACCGCGAGCGAAACCTTTTGCTTGATAACCGCAATATCCTCGTCGTTGGCGATGGCATGCTTTGCATCGGCAAGGAGTTTTGCGACATTGAGGCTCTTCGGATGTGCTTCGGCCCATTGTTCGACAAGTGAGACATCTGCCATCGCTTGTTTGAGCGAAATCTTGTAATTGACGGCGTTAAGCTCCTTGATGTACGCTTCCTGCGATACTTTCCATGTCGGATACTTTTCCTGAACGCCTTTCATGTTGCCGCCGAGGAAGTCGAAAGCCTCGAAATGCAGCTTTTTCGCCTGCTGTTCGAGGGATAAGCCCGACCAGCTCTCGATCTTCGATTTGACGGCATTATACACCCCGTGCAGTTGATCCATCGTGAACTGCTTATGCCACGAGTGGGCATTGGGGATAATGTCGGCGAGAGCCTGCTCCGCTTTCTTGGCGGCGAGGATGGCCTGCGCGACTTTCTTGGTCTCGGTCTGCATGGCTGATAGATCGCCAGCATCGATGTACTTTTGCAGGGCGGAATAATCGACCTCGCCATAATCCCCGGCGACTTTGGCAATATTGTTCGCCGCCGTCTTGATCTGCTGGTGCTTCTTCTGACGTTCGGCCCACGCATTCCGAATCGCCGCCTCTTGTTCGGGTGTTCGGGCCTCATGGCGTAATGCCGCCTTTTCTGCGATTGTAAGCTCTTTCGGTTTCGGATTGAGTATCTCATCAATCGCCGCAGAGTTATTGCGAATAAAGTAGGGCTCCGTGCCTCTATTGCGGGATGCAAGGATATTCTCCTTGTTGTCCCGCACCCATTTCTTGAAATTGGCCGGATATTCGGTGATCTGCCTACCTCGCGGAGTGTATTTCTCGCCTTTGAGGAATGCCTCCGTAACTTTCGCCATCTCGTCCTCGTCGATCAGGATAGGCGTTGCGAAGCAGAAGCATTGCACATGCCAGCCATCGAATACGAAATCCTTTGGATAGTCGCCTGCCAGCTTGTCGCAGATGTCTTTCTTCGGGTGGTTCTTCGATAGCTGGATACGCTGGCCGAGGACGAAATCCATCTGCTGCCACCGCTCATTGTCGGCGCGGCGGTATGCGATGTTCGTTTCCGACCTCGCAACGCGCATGGCATTCTTGGCCGAGGACTTGTAAACGCCCGATCCGGTTTTGTAGTCCTTGCGTTCATAGTCGATCCATCGGTATTTGCCCGTTTTCTCGTCCTTGATGCGCTTTTTCCACTTCCGCCCATAGATAGGCTTGCCCTGCTCGTCTTCGCCTTTCTTGAAGCGGAAACGGCGGAACATCAGATCAGGGTCATTCAGGTATTGCCGGACTTTGCGGGATATGGACTGCGCCGAATCTCCCTCGCCGATGGCGACGGTCATGGCGATCTCCATTTCATCGCGGAGCTGCTGAACCGACTGCCATATCCGGCCCGACAGATTGAGGCCATCCTCCGTCCGGTCGGCAAAGGCGTTCATCGCCGCAGTATTGCGGTTGTTCCATGCGCTGAACTCCGGGCTGGATAACACCTTTTTGCCGAAGCAGGAGGCTACGAGCTTGTCGCATTCGACGTTTGCCTGTTCCCATTCGAGGGTAATGCCCTTGCGGATCGCCGTCGTTACCACCGAATGCAGTTGCCGGAGCAATGCCTCGACTTTCTTTTGGATTCGCATATTATCCCCGTCGAAAGAGTACATGACGCCCTCGTCCAGCGTCGGCACGGATTTGTTGAGAGCGAGGATTTCATTCACCGTTGCGGCGAATAGCTGCCTCACTTTCTCGGCGTAAGCCTCCGTGCGCTGGATGCGCTTGATGGTTTCCGCTTTCGGGTCGGGAGAATATGCTTTTTTTGCCATCGGCTACCTACTTCTTCTGTTGCTGCTTGTTCTTCGGGTCATCTTCATCTCCGTTTTCGTCATCGGGGTCGTCGCCGCCATCCGAGGCGGATTGAGGCCCGCCGTTCTCCATATCACCGAAAATCGACTGCTGCTTCTGCGCCCGTTCCTCCTCTTCGGCTTTCAGACGCTCCATTTCGAGCTTCTTATCCTTGACGAGAGGGTTCAGTTCTACGCCGGTTTCGGTCGCCATGATGCCGCCGTCGAGGCTCTTGATGATATTTTCGAGGGCTTCCGCGATGTCGTCCCCGAACGGCTCTTGGAACTCATGTCCGATTTTCAGATTCTCGCACTCGGTTTTCAGATGCACGTCGAGGACGTTGCCGATGATCGCCGTGATGAGCGAAGAGGTGCGGGATAACAGCTCGTCGTGGGTTTCCTTGTGCTTGGCCGCCTTGATGTCGGCAAGCAACATCACCGTCCGCAGGGCTTTTCCCGACAGATTGCTCAACGATTTCAGCGTGTCGAGCGAGATATTCGGGGTGAACGACTTGGAAAGGATATGATTTTGCAACCATTCGATCTCCTGTTTCTTGCTTTCCGGCGCACTGTCCCATGTCAGGTACTTCGCCGCCTTGTCCACGCCCTCGGAATCGTTCGTCACGAGCAGTTTCGCCGCCTCTTTCTTCTCCGGCAGGTTCTTGATGAGGTCGGCGGCCATGATAGCGATAGGATCGGCGAAATAGTCGTTCGTATCGGCGGTGCGCGAGCCGATCAGCTCCTCACGATGGATAAGCGGCTCGACGCCGTTCCATTCCTTGTCCTGCTGGAAGAGGATGAGCGGAATCTTGCCGATGAAATTCGTCTCTTCGACGACCTCCCATCCGATGCTCTTCCGCGTGCATCGGTAGATGATATTCGGGGTATAGATGTCGAAGTGATAGACGAGGCTGTTTTCCTGCTCCCGGACATAGTAGCCCCAAGCTATGGAGATCAGGTTTTCATACTGATCCCAGCGCGTGTAAATCTCATCTCCCTTGCTCTTGGCGAGCACCCGAATCTGAACGTCCGGCTCATCGTTCGCATCGCGGAAAACGCGGAAAAGCATTGCACTTTCGGTCTCCGATCCGGCGATGCGCTTGCATTGGCGGAGTTTGCTGTTGAAGTGAGTGCGCTCGATGACATCCTGAAATTTTTGGAACGCCTGATCTGTCCCGGTGGATTGCTGCGTCCATTTCACCGGACGGCCGTAGAGGAATACGAGGGCGATTTCATTGATGTAAACCTGATAGGGGATCGGCAGCTTCCATACCGGCTCGAACCGGATGAAATTCCCCTTTTTGTCGGTGATGATCTTGTCCTCCCGCTTCATGATTTCATGGGTGGACACTTCATATTCTTTGAGCGCGGCAATCGCCATATCCATACGGTTGCCCATGCGCTCCTTGACCGCCGAAATGTCTTTGGCGGCCAACAGCTTCTCAAACTCCTGATTCCGTCCTACAAGAGCATTGAGGTAATTACGAAACAAATCAAATAGCATCATATCCTTAAAATTTACTGGTTTACATCCCTAAACTCGACTTGCTCAATACGTCGTAATCTATATCGTCGTCCTCATCGTACAGGTCGTTTATCGCATATCCGAGAATATCGACGAACTCGTCGTGCGGCTGGCTCGGAAATCCGCATACTTCATCGAGAAAATCGTCGTTCCATGACCCCTCGACGATGAACACCCGCCCGCACTCCACGCGCGGCGAAACGGCCCGTAATCGCACCTCCTTGTCATCGGTAGGCGTGGGCGTCCGCTTGACATTGAGGGTCGAGATTTCTTGAAGCATCTGCACCACGCTCTCGCCGTTGGCTTTCGGCTCGACATGGAGCTTGCTCTCGGAATTGCCGTCATGCGCCGCGATGTATTGAGGCAGGAACCGCAACAGGTCGGGCATCTCCTTATACACTTTCTGCGCGTCGATCAGATAGATGTAATTCCTGATCCGGCAGGCCGCCAATACGCCGCTGGGGTCGTTGTCTTGGCCCTTTTTCTTCTTGTTATAGGCCGTATCGAGGTAGAAGTGTATAGGCTCGTTGAATCGCAGCGACCGGAACTCGGCAAGCGAAATCGTGCGGAACCAGTCCCTTTTCACGATATTGCCGCCCTCGATGGTCGGGTGTTGCTGATACAGGGCATTGAACTCGCGCGGGGCGCGGGCTTTCTGCTTCTGCAACTTCTCGATGGAGTGGCGCGACGGCCACAATGCGTCGCCGATATGCCGTTCGCTCAATCCTCCGTCGTATTCCTGCTCGCAGATCGCAGGGATGGCGAGTACCGTCCACTCCTGCGGCTCGGCTTTGAGGATGCGCCCGGCGAGGTCGTCCTCATGCCAACGCGTCATGATGAAGAGCTGCCGCGAATTGTTGTGCAGACGGGTCGAAAGAACGGTGTTGTACCAATCCCACACCCTCTGTCGGTAAGTGATGGAGTTCGCCTCGTTCGCATCCTTTACCGGGTCGTCGATGATCGCAATATCGACGGGTGTACCTGTCAAAGAACCTCCTACGCCGACCGCCTTGTAAAACCCTCGATGACCTACCATCTCGAAGAGATCGACATTCCTCAAATAACCCCGCGAATCCGTGCGGATATTCGAGCCGTTGAGATAGGTTTCAGGGAATATCGCCTGATACTCCTTACTGTCTATCGTCCTCTGAATCGAGCGTGAAAACTGCTGCGCGAGATCGGAGGAGTAGGAGCATCCGGCGATTTTCAGGTCGGGGTTTTGTCCGAGCGCCCATGCGGGGAAATTGCGGGAGATGATTTCCGACTTTCCGTGCTGCGGAGGCATGAAAACCATCAGGTTTTTGATCTTGCCCTCCAACAGCATTTGGCAATGATCCGCGATGAGCTTATGGAACCACTCCAACTCGTATTTCGGATTACTATAACCGAGGAAACGCGAAAAGGAGGTCGGAGCTTCGAGTTTCAACTTCTCGCGCTTCAACCTCATCAACTGTTCGCGTACCTCGATTGTAGATGATCTCATTATTTATCCGCCTTATCCTCAAACCTTTCAAGTCGTGCGATTTCTGCATTGATTTCATCGAGTGTCATAGGTTTTTCGTCGTCCTTTTTGAGCGTTATATCGTTGCGCTGCCTGTTCTGATAGTGTTCGGGGTCGAGATTCGTCAGGAGGAAAATCGCGGCTCCGATATTCGGCTGCACATGGATTTTCTTCCTCTTCATCTTGAACGGGGTCGGCTGTCCGTCCGCTCCGACGCGGAACTCCTGCTCGGTTTCCTCATGCTCATACCCTTTGGCGGCTTTGGATAGCGAGATGGCGAGATCATGGGTGAGGTTCTGCTTGAAAACCTCCTTTGCCCGCTCGATGGCCTCTTTGAACTGCGGCTTGCCTTTCATCCACAGGCGATAGGTCTTTTCGTCGATCCCCATCTCGCGGACAAACTCTTTCAGCTTCGCCCCGCCGTAGTCGATCAGGCCGTGAGCGGCTACCCATGCCTCGCACTCCTCGATTTTTGCCGCATTGTATTTAGCCATTGCTGTTCAGGTCTATGAGTTTGTAAAATTCCTTGCGTAGATCAGAGTTTAGGTTGAAGACGCCCGTAAAATGCGCTACGGACATCTTGCCGTCATTCCGCACTCCTCGCATCGTCTTGCATAGGTGTTGCCCTTTCATCACGATAGCGAAGCCGAGAGCCTCGTTATTCAGAGCCTCGGAAAGCATCTGCACGATGTCCCGTGCCAGCCGTTCCTGCAACTGCAAGCGGGCGGCGCAATAGCCGACCACGCGGGCGACTTTGCTGATGCCGAGGATACGCCCTTTCGGGCTGGGAATGTAGGCGAAGTAATACCGGCCGAAGAACGGCAGGATATGATGCTCGCACATCGAATAGTAGTCGCCGCAGTCGAACACAATATCCGACATGCCCTCCTCATTGGCGAACGTGGTGATCTTCGGCTTCTGCTTCGGATCGTAACCTCGGAATATCTCTTTCCACATCCGCATAATGCGGTCGGGCGTGCCGATCAGTCCCTCGCGGTCGGGGTCTTCCCCGATGGCGCGGATGAGCGTTTTCAGCGCACCGATAATATCTTCTGCGTTTGGAGTGATAGCTTCCATTTCGGATGTGATTTGATGTAGTTGATGGTTGCCGCGAGGTTTTCCGCGTTCCGCGCCTCGTCCTTGAAGTCGCAGGGCTGCAAGTAGTACTCTTTGGCCTCGATACCGTCGTATGCCGACATATCCTGCTCCTGATAGACGACTTTCAGCTCGTCGATGCGTTGGAGCCGAAGCTCGGCATGAGGGCAAAAGTCGAATTTCGGCGAGCAGGTGATCCAGTCGATAAGGCGGTAGCCCTTGATCGGAATCGTGCCGTTGGTTTCGATCTGCACGAACTTCCCTGCGCTATGCAGATGATTGATGAACGACAGGGTGAGTTGCAGCATCGGTTCGCCGCCCGTAATCACGACGTGGTCGGCCGGAAAATCGGCGATTTGACGCATGATCTCCTCTTCGGTGAGGTCTTGGTAGGGCTGGTGCTCCGTATCGCAGAAATCGCAGCGAAGATTGCATCCTGCAAGGCGAATGAAGATCGCCGGAGTGCCGGTATATCGGCCCTCGCCCTGAATCGAGTAGAAAATCTCGTTTACCCTCATAATGCGCCCTCCTCGTCTTTGCTGGTGTCCGCGACATAGATTGCGACGTTGCCCTCGCTCTCCTGCACCGTCGCCTTATAGCATTCGGGAATCTGCTCGACGATCCATCGGGCGATGTTTTCGGCCGTCGGATTGAACGGCAGCAGCTTGTTGAAGTTACCGTGATCGAGGTAGCCGTGAATCTTGTCCTTGATCCGCTTGAAATCGCAGACCATTCCGTCGGCATTCAGTTTTTTTGCCTTGCAGAACACCGTTACGACCCAATTGTGGCCGTGCAACTGCTGGCATTGGCTTTTGTAGGAGAGGGTCAGCCGATGGCTTCCCGCGATCTCCATTCGTTTAGAAACGTAATACATTGCTATTCTTCTTGATGTTTGTGAGTTAAGAGGTAGAAAAACGGCGTGTCGCATAGAGCCAACCCCGCTTTGAGCAGGTATTGCCCGATGACCATGCCGAGGACGAGCATCATGCCGCCCTCCTGCATGAACCATCCGAGACCGATGCCGAATGCGATTGAGATGTAAATCGCCGTGTCGATGATCTGCGAGGTCAGGGTCGATGCGTTGTTCCATATCCACCGCCGTTTGGGATTGCCGCAGAACTGTCCCCGTATCTTGTGGAATATCCATACGTCCCAACTTTGGGAGCAGAGGTAGGCGACCAGCGACCCGAATACGAATATCGGCGTCTGACCGAGCAGCAGCCGGTAGGCCCGTTGCATCTCCTCGTCGTAGGCTGGCAGATACATCGTCAGGATAATCAGGGCGAGGGCGATAAGCTGGGCGGCAAAACCCCTGATGACGGCCTTGTTCGCCTCTTTCTTGCCCCATATTTCGCCGATAACGTCCGTACAGAGAAATGTCAGGGCGTAGGTCAGAGCCGCGCCCGGAATGAGGACGGGAACCCCTCCGATATGGATGCCGGTATCGAGCACCTTGCTCGTAACGACGTTCGCCACGATCAGGCACACGACAAACACGACATTCAGCGTGATGAGATTGGCGTCATTCCGTTTCATACTCCGTCGGGTCGATTATTTCTGAATCTTGCACTCTCGTCCTGTTATTCACGATATTGTCGATAGTGGCGACCGATACGTTGAATATCTGCGCCAATTTCTTTTGATTGTAAGCGCTGCTACGGGGTTTATAGAGTTGACGGATCGCTTTTACTTCATCATCTGAAAGTTTGCAATTTCCGTTGTTTCCTCCTTTTTGATTTTGGCAAAGGCCATTATCATAAGCGTGCCGCATATTTTCTGAATGCGTAACCCATTCGAGATTACTCGTACAGTTATTACTCTTATTTCCGTCGATATGATTTACTTCGGGCTTATTCTCCGGATTGGAAATGAAAGTTTGAGCTACGATTCTATGCGGAGATACGGTTATTCTTTCTCCATTCTTGAATAAATCTAATCTCAAGTATCCGTCTCTCACTTTATAAGGGGCCATTTTTTTTAATTCGCCATATACTTGGCTATAAAATTCACCTCTTGCAGATACGAAATAATCATCAAATCCCTCGATAGGTTGAAGATTCAATTCATCTTCGTAGGGGGTTGGGTCAGTAATTCCCGCATCCTTAAACGCCTCCTTTCGTTCGACACAAGTTCCACATTTCCCGCATTCAAAGGCTGACGACGCTTTGTAGCAGGAGTAGGTTTTCGAGTAGTCGATGCCGAGCCGTTTGCCGATGCGGGCGATGTCGGACTTGCTGATGCCTGTATAGGGTGCGTCGATCTGTACCCCGATGTAGGTGCCGTGCCGCATGGCCTCCGACATGGAATGCACGAATCCCGCGCGGCAATCGGGATAGATCGCATGGTCGCCGTGGTGGTTGGCGATGAGAACCTTGCTCAACTTCCGGCTCTCTGCCAATCCGCAGGCCACGGAGAGCATGATGCCGTTGCGGAACGGCACGACGGTCGATTTCATGTTTTCGGCCTCATAGTGGCCATCCGGCACGGCGTCCGCGCCCTCCAAAAGCGAGGATTTGAAATACTGACCGATGAATGCGAGCGGGATGATGATGTGTTCGATGCCGAGCTGCTGGCAATGCCGCGCGGCGCACTCGGCCTCGCGCTTGTTGTGGTTGCTGCCGTAGTCGAACGTTACTGCCAATGCGATCTCCTCGGCCTTTTCATGCAGGAGGGTGATGCTATCCATGCCTCCCGATACGATGATGACAGAATCTTTCATAACCTTGTGCTTTTTAATAAGAATCGGAATTACAGGAATTTTTCGGCGTATCGGCTGAATTTGATCCACTCGTTGAAGTTGTTTACAGCACCCTCTCTCGATTTGAGCCGACATCCCTCTTTGCTCATTTGCTCCATCAATCCGGTGCGCGGGTTGAACTTGCAGATGTAGCCGCCGCGATTGCCGTAGAGCCATGCGGTGCTATCGACCGAATCGAACCGATACTTTTGCAGATTGGCGACGGTGGTATATCCCAGCCCGTGAATCTTCGCCTTGTGCTTGTGAGCGGTGTTGATGAACCACGGAAACGCCGTCTCATAGACTTTGCGTGGAATTTCTTTCGTTACGATGCCTCCGATGGCGACATAGGGGTATTCCTCGCACATCTTGACGAAATACTCCTTGCCTCGGTTCTTGTGCCATACGGGGATGGGCTTCTTGCCCGTCATCCTTTCGAGCTTGTGCCGCAACCGCTCGACCTCCGCCAGCCCGGCGACGCTATCGATATCCAGCTCGAAAAAGAGCTTTACATCGAAGCGGTTGATGAAGTTGGCATACTCCGATACATAGGCATCCCAATCACAGCCGCCCTTGTGGGAACCGGCCATGAACGTATATGCCCCGCTATCGAGCAGGAATGACCCGAAATGCTTGACGAGAGGCATGAAATCCTCGTTTTTCCGCAGGTAATAGTAGCTTTCGAGGACATTGATACCTGATAGGGTGCTATCCCCGTCCCCGACGAAGAAGTCCGCTCCGTAGATGGATTCCCGCATTATTTTGTCCTTGTCGCCCGCGAGAAAGCTGTTCATCGCTTCGATGACTTCTTTGCGGCTGTTGGGCGATGCACAGTAAACTTTCATAACCTTTTGCCAAAATTCGCGGAGGTTGCCTGAAATTCCTCCGGCAAGAAATATCCTCATAGCATCCTTGTTAATCTCTTTAAGAGGTATTCTATTCAAATACTCTGAAATACAGGTCGTTAAATACCCCCCCCCCGAATTTTCCGAGACGCTCGCCGATCCAGCTCTCATACAAGCGGATCAAGATTATGCCCGGATAGGGATTGTTGCCTGCGAGATGGATTTTCATCACTTGATCTTGATGCCCTCGAACTCGCCCATGAGCGTTGCCTCGATACGGGATTTGATCTCCTCCTTTTGGTCGGCATACTCATCGGGAATCGAGACGGTGATCTTCTCGCCCTTGTCTTTCTCGGCCTCCTTGTCAAGCTTGTCGAAAAAGCTATCTACGTCGATCTCGCTTTCATTCATCGGCAGATCGAGGCCCCATGCGGCCAAAGCATCGGCGTCCCATTCGTTCGCCAGCATCGACCACTCCCACCGACCGAAGCCGGAGTTATCGAGAATCGTGTAGGCTTTCAGCTTTTCGATGGATGTTTCTTTCGGGATGATGACGCACGGGGCATCCTTGTAGCCGAGGTCGAGCATGGCTCGATAGCGCATATTGCCGCCGATGATGATATACTTGCCGTTGTCGAGCGGATATACCAGCAGCATACGGTATTTCATCAGTTCGGGGTATGCCTGAATATCCTTTTTCAGGAGGTCGAGTTTCGTCTCCAATATCTCGCGGGGATTCGCGGGGAGGCCGTCGAGCTGACCCTCGTTCAGCTCCAACCGATCTAATTCCAGCGAGACGAAATCGGCGTCGATGGCTTTCAGAGGCTTGTTCTCTTTACTCATAACTGTTCATTTTTAAGATAGATACCACAAAGGTATAAAAAATAGTACCTAATAGGTAGCTATCAGGGCGAAAAAATGAAGTTTACTTCAAATAAGCGTCAATTTCGGCCATGAACTCGTCAAAAGAGCGGCAGATGACATACTTGTATCCGGCCCATTCCGCTCGCTCCTGCCATGCCTTTTGCGATGGCTGCTGTCGGCCCGTCGGGGTCTTCATCTCAATACATAAGCCGTGAAACCGCTTTGCCGGGAACAGGAGCAGGAGGTCGGCGACGCCTTTCATCGTTCCCTCCGCTTTCATGATCGCCGCCTCGGATCGAAGCCGTGCCCCGCCGTTCGGGACAGCGAAGAGGAGCAAAGCGAGCTGCGGGTATTTCATTCGGAACCAACGGACGCAGGTCTGCTGGATGATGCTTTCCTGATGCCTCATCTATAATTTGTTTTTATTAGAATTATCGTATCTCCATATGTAGCCATACATAGTCCTAAATTTCAAACGACAGCAAGCTGCGATGTTGGCACTACTGTATTTTAACGCCCTTTCAATGGCCATCGTCGAATCCCAGATTTTTAAGATTTTCCCATCTAATGAGATTTGTTTTACCCGTTTAGATAGTGGTGAAAGATTATTGATTTTTCCAAGATTTGGCGATTTTCTTCCCAATATGGCGTAACTATGGCGATTGTTTTCAGAGCGACTGCACCATTCAAGATTTGATACATTGTTATTTTGCCGATTACCGTCTTTATGATTCACCTCCTTTTGAGGATTAGGGCAAAAGGCAAATGCGACCAGTCTATGTACTTTGAAAGACCTTTTTATGCCATCTCGACACAGATAGACTGCTAAATATCCGCCTTGTACTGGGAACGGTTTTAGAATCCGCCCTTTGATTGAACGAAATGATCTGCAATTGTGTCTGCTTATCCTATCAAGAGAGCGAATCTTACCTGTATTGCTTACTTGATATAATCCCTCATATTCGGGAATATCTTGCCATATTTCCATATTCAATATCTGAAAGATGTGAAATGAATAATGACGCCGTGAAAGACTTTATCCCCTTTCGGGTGTCGGCCGAAGAACCACTCCTTGAAGTCGGTCGTATTGAGGCCGTCGTTCTTGGCGATTTCATTGCAGTCCGCGTCGATCCACTCCCGACCGTCGATGCAGGCGGTGATCGTATCGTTTTCGCTATGATAATGCAGTTCTATCCGCTGGATGCCGATAGGCTGGTCGAGGCGGGCAATTTCGACCTGCGGCGAGTTATACGGGCGTCCCGACCATTGGCGGATCGAGAGGTAATATCCGCCCCGCTGCATCTTTTCCGCGATGGCGGCCCATTGGTCGTAATTGCCTCGGATGGTGTGCATCTTACGGCCTGATGCGAGCTTCTCCTTGAAGCCTGTCGGCTGGCCTTTCCGGCTGTGCGTCGTCGGGAATACCCGCGACAAGGTGATGACGATTTTCTTCTTTGTCATTTTTTCGTTTGTTGTTTCCATGATTCAAAACTTATTGCTATTTCGCGCAGAAACGCGGGTATTTTGCTTTATCTTCCGACGGCCTTAATGGTAATTACGTCGCATCGGATTCGAGCGTATTCGCTGCCAAAACGGCCTCTTCGGATAACCTTTGCAGGGGCGGCGGGTTTCGATATAGCCCCATCCGCATCGTGGGCGTTGATATTCCCATAAAAGCAGAGATTTTATGACACGCTCCAAATCCATGAATACCTCTGCCAGCCCTACCATGATGCGTCCTCCTCGAATATGTTTCGTTGTTCGGGTTGCTTGGCCGCCGGAGTGCCGAGCGCGTCATGCACCCGCGCGATCTCGGCATCGACTTCCCGCTCAACCGCCTTGCTCTGATTGAGCGAGGTTTTCGACCGAGTGCGGAAATACTCCTTTTGCAGTTTCCGCATGAGGGCTACTTTGTCGAAGAATTGCCGTGCGTTCATTTCTCGGCAATTTTATAGGCATCGACAATCGGGGTTTTGACGATGGAGGCAACCTCGTAATCCGATACCGTGCCTCTCATGCCCTCGGCGAGGTTTTTTGCGGCCTGATTCAGGTCGGATGCCTGCACGAGGATATGGATCGCTTTCTTGCGCTCTGCGCCCGTATTTTCGTCGAGCGTGATGAGATTGATCTTGGCCTTGTAGAAGTGATCGCCGTTCTCATCCCAAAAGATTTCCGAGATGTTGCTGCGCTTCACGGCCGATACCGAGAATACTCCCGATGTATAGGGCATCATTTCGTTGATGATGCGAGCCTCCGCCTCCGTGAATGAGAGGGCATCGACCAAATACGGCTCCGTGATGGTTTTCAGCGAACCGTTTTCTCTCGTCTTTTCATAACGAACTTTTGTTGTAAACCACATGATGATAGATGTTTTAAGTTAAAATTTAGGGGCATCTTTGGTTGTGCGGCGCAAAGCGCGGATCGCATTGTCTATCGTCTGACCAATAACAAAGGGATGCGGCGGCCTGCCGTTCCCGCCGCGCCTCCATTTTTGGAAATGATGCAATGCTCGCAAGGTTTCCATGTCCGACATATGATCCTCTTTGAATTTGCAGAGGTCGTCGCATCGGTATTGATTCAGGGTGATGATGCAATGTCCGTAGCCGTTTGCATCTTCATTCTTGAAAAAGGCGCATTCGCCGCATTTGCAGGGTCTTGTCATGTTATATTCGTTTTGTGGGTTATTCATTATCTTCGTCTCCGACCTCTCCCGTAGGCTCTCGGATGAATCCGATTTGCCGGATTTCGGGGCCGCTGACATCGTCGAACCAGCACATCCGACTGCCGCAGCAGGCATCAAGTATTTTCTTCATATTCTGACGATAATTGAAGTCTCGATTTGGCGATCTATCGTTTCCCCGTAATCATTAGCAGATTTCGCGCGGATAGATTCTCAAATCGGAGATTGGTACCCCGTTCTCCTCTTCGAATTTCATCAACAAGCCGGAGATATGATCTTCGAGCCGTTCCTTGGCGGCCTTGACCTCTGATATTGTTTTGCTCATGGTCGTTTAGTTGAAGAGTAAACGTTGGGCGGATTCAAATTCCATCGCTTTGCAGTTCTTGACCGCCTCGGCGAAATAGCTGTCTTTGAGTTCAAAGCCGATCCCATAGCGTTTCAGGCGGATTGCCTCATAGACTTCCGACCCGATACCGAGGAACGGCGTCAGGACGGTATCGCCCTCATTGCTCCACAGGTGGATCGCGCGACGGATCGTATCGAGTTGCAGCGGGCAAATATGCTTTTCGTCATTCTCGCCCCGCGCATTTGCCCCGTTCAGGGTGTTTGAATAGTCGATGTCCATCCATACGGGAGATGCGTATTTCTGCCATGTATCAACGTCGATTTCGCATTTCACGGGGTGGTCGTGCGATCCGTCCTTACGGAAGATCATCAGATAGTCGGGAATCCCGACGCGGCTCATAGCGGCGTCTTTCTTGACCTGCTTGTGCAGCAGTCCGAGGGCTTTTGTGCGCTGCATCTCCGTAACCGGATTCTTCCAAATGGTGATACGGGAATGATAGATGAATCCTGCATCGGTAAACGCTTGGAGGATCATGCCGGAGAAGTCGCGCAGACCGATATACCCCTCTTTGCCCTTTTGAATAGGCAAATCCATACAATGCACCGCGACATTGCGACCGCTCCACATCACCCGATAGAGTTCCTTGACGAGGAAGTTGAACGCGGTGAAAAACTCCTTGTAATCGCGGCTGTTCCCCATGTCCTCCAATTTGTCGGAATAGGTATAGAGTTCTGCGAACGGAGGCGAGAATATCGAGAATCCGACGCTTTCATCGGGGACATCGCGGATCAACTGTACGCAATCGCCGAGGCGAATATCGCAGCTCTTTCCTCGATATTGTCCGGTAGCTTCGGACGTTTGCAGGGAAATCCGGTTGTTGAGATTGCGGTTCATGGCTGCCGTCATCGCCGCCTGCATCTCCTTAAACGCTTTATGCTTTGCATCGAAGCTGTCTTTGACGTTCGCCATCGTGTCGGCGGTGATGAGGTGGATATTGACCTGCTCGGACTGTCCGAAACGGTATGAGCGACGGATGCCCTGATAGGTCGCCTCGAAAGAAAAATCAAGCGAAGCGAAGATCTGATTGTGGCAATTCTGATAGTTAAGGCCGAATTGCGCGATTTTGAGCTTCGTAATCAGCACGCGGAACTCCCCACGGCCGAAGCCGAGCAGCTTTTCTTTCTTGTAGCCTTTCGTGTCGTTGCCTTTGACTTCAACGGCATCGGGAATGAGATTACGGAGGTATTTGCCCTCGTCGTCATGGCCGATCCAAATGATGAAGTTCTCCTCGGAGCCGTTGGCGATCTCCGCCGCCCGGTTGAGTCGGAGATCATAGGTGGCTCGTAATTCCTTGTGATAGTCGGTCGCGCTGACCGCCATACTGTTGAAGAGCATCCCGTTGTCGCGCTTGGGCGTTTTGACCACCTCTTCAATGATGTTCAGAGCGGGCAGGTCGTAGCCCTCGTCGTCGAACCCAATATCGCTCGGCTTGTTAAGCATCACGGCCCATGTCGAAACGAAATCCCAAAATGCCTGCGTCGCATGGCCTTTCAGCCTCCAATCCGAGGTCGAACCGCCATCGTGGACGAAGTACATAGCGAGCATTTCGTTCCGGCTCATCACGTTCAGGAACTCGGCATGATTGCACAACTCGGTCGTATCGTTCGGGGACGGAGTGGCGGTACATGCCAATTTGTAGGGTGTATCGCGGAAATCCTCGATCAGTTGATTGCGGGTCGCTCCTGCAAAGTTTTTCAGGATCGAACTTTCATCGAGAACTACGCCGCCGAACAGGTAGGCGTCGATATTCTCCATGTTGTCGTAATTCGTGATGTAGATACCCGGCGCGAGGTCTTGATCGAAGACCGTCAATCCCAATTCCGTAACTACATATCCGAATTTCTTGCCCTCTTCGATGGTTTGGCCGATCACCGAGAGGGGAGCGAGAATCAGCACGGGGCGGTCGATATGTCGGTAAACCTTATCGGCCCATTCGAGTTGCTGGATGGTCTTGCCGAGGCCGCAGTCCTCGAAGAGCGCGAATTTGCCCGCCGCCAAGGCACGTTTCACGCAATACTTCTGAAAATCGAAAAGCATCGGGTTCAGGTTCGTTTCTGCTACGGCAAACCCGCTTTCTGTCTTTTGGATTCTCTTCTGATCGAGAAATTCCTGATATTCTTTATTATTCATATCTTGATAAATTATTGATTATTCGTTAATTGGTCGCCATTGGTAGAGGTTCGGTTTGCGTTCCAGATCGCCGCGCCATTCGGCGGCATTATCGTAATCGATGAGTTCGATGCACCCGTCCCGTTTGTCCCTGACAAGGCACGGCAGATTGCGGAATATCTCATCTATGGCGTCATCGGTGGCAAAACCCCATTTCGGGTCGGCCTGAATGTCGCGCCATTGCGTCAGAGAAGAAAGCCGATATTTCAGGTCGACTATTTCCTCGGTTTGCTTATACAATGCCCGCTCGTATGCGGCAGCGGTCTGCGGGGCAATATCTTTCGCTTTACCGACGTTTCGCCAATAACGGCGAATCCAATTCCACATCGCATAGTAGAACTTATCCCGCATATCCCGCCGGAGCAAGTCGGCCTGCGTGTCGTACTTGGCCTTGTGGAGGCATGGAGCGGCCTTGATGCAGCGGAAAAAGCCCGAATCGGTGATATACATCAGCCCTGCGAACTTCGGACATTCGGCCTCGGAGATGATCCCCTCCGGACATACATACCAAAAGTAGTTCGGGCGTTCGTTCAACGACTTGTCGCCGTCCGACAGGATGTGCATCTTCTCCTGCTTGTGGGCCGCCTCATTCAGAAAATCCGAGTGGCTGATCTTGATTTCGCACTCGTACACGTATCCGGCTTTGGAGATTGCCAAATAATCGGATTCCCACGCATAGAAGATGAAGCCGACCATCTCGAACGCGGATTTCGTCAGAATCGGATGATTCCAATACAACGCCTGCTGGATGCTCTCCTCGGTGTGTTTCGGTTTGATCGGGGTTCCTCCCCGTGTCCCTCGCATTCCCATAAATTCTTTGGCTATTTAGCTTTTCATAATTCAATCGTTATCGTTGTCAGATTTATCGGGATAGCTCACATCCTCATAGTTCACGCAGAAGTCGAGGCCCGGATCATCGTCGAATAATCCTTTGGCTCGGCATTCTTCGTATTTTCGGCAGTTGTCGCAATGACATTCGTTTATTGGTCTGTTGGTCTTCATGGCTCTATTCTTTGCGTAATCGGATGATATATTCGGCATTCCTGTACCCTCTGTCGATCATCTGAATACCGAGGAGTTTATCGGCGGCGTAGGATCGTACCCATTCTTCGTCGCATGGGGCAAGCTGCTTACCATCCTGCGTATTTCCATGAAGAGCGAAATGATCGTCTTCCTCGACAATACGGCATGGGCAGGATTTCGCTATCCGATTCATGAATCGGTTGATTTTCTGCACATAGTAGGGAAATGGTGCTTTAATAGTTCGATTACCGTCGTCATCTTCCCGATAGCAGTTCGGGCAATAATGATGACTGCTTACCGAGTGCCAATCCTCCTCGGATGCTTCTTCTTCCGCTGTGCTGCGGTCATACCATGCACTATTATCATTGCTATTGATGAGGGTCTCCCCGCAACGGTCGCACGTAACGCCGTATAGAATTTGAGGTTCAATCATGATTATTAGCTTTCTTTGCTGGGTAGTTCTGTTAAAATTCCGATTTCTTTTACCGCTTCGAGGATGTGTAGAATATCCTGCATTGCCGAAAGCATACGAGGATCAATTCCCTCTACGGAGCAGTTTTTAATCACGTTTCTCTGAAAATGAATCAGGAAGTCCATGTCGTGATTAAGGATTGCGGTTATAATTCTCTTTGCCATAGTATTATGCTGCTATTTGTATCGGGCGCAGATCGCTCTCAATCAGTCGGGCACAAAGGGCCTCGCAGAGAACCCGCGCCAGCTCCGCAGAATAAGTCGATGTATAGCAGTTTCATATCGCCTTATCTTTTGGTTTCGCATTCATTCCATCGACGCGCGATCTCTTCACCGAGTTTTGTAGCGTCGGGTAATGTCTCTTTGAAGTCGCGGTACAAATCGCGGCTGAATAGCTTTATTTGACCGATAGGGATATTCCAGCCGCAGTCAGGGTCTTTGATGCAGAGATCGACCCGTCCGTGATTATCATTCGGTATGCAGAGTAGTTTTACCCGTTGGGTATCGAAACTACCCTCGACGAACTGAAATTTTGGTTTGATCTCCATGACTATTCCTCCTCGATTCCCTCTTCAATTTCAAACTGCGCCAATGCCTGTTGGCAGCCGAAGCAGAAAAAGTCGTTGAGCGCATCGTAGATTGATTCGGGGATTTCATCTTCTTCTTCAAAGTTCCCCTCGACGCACTCCGAGCTGCCATAATGTCCGATATGCCGTTCAGAGTAGGTTTTGCCGTTGATCGTTACATCGGTTTTCCATCCGTCAGCGGTGATTTCGATATTGATCTTATTCTTGTTCATAGTTGCGTTGATTGATAATCTTACTTTAATTCAGGATTGTCATAAATATTCCCGATGACCCACATCTGATATGAATCATCAAAGCAGTCGGAGATTTGAAAAACATCAACATCCCCGAAGTTCACGACGAAACATCCGTTTTGCCATTCGACAACTCCGATGCTTTCAAATTTGTCGGTAAGGACATCACCCTCATAGACCTCTCTCGCGTTCTTGTCCGTGAATCCGGTGTGTTGCCCGACGGTAGCGGGATCAACCTCGTATTCGACAAATGCTCTTTTGCCTTTATGCTGCAAATCGCCATATACCCACATTCCGGTATTCAGGCTTTTCCCTCTGAATTTAACTTCTCTCATCTTGTTGCGTTAAATGTGGTTATTTCACGATTTTATCCGGTTTGCAATCAAATTCCCAATCTACGTCAGTTCCGTAGCAGGTGTGGATTTCTCCGATGTTCATCCCGCATCCGATTCTTGCCATCTGCACGGCCTCCTTGCGGGTGTGGGCGCGAATCTCGAAAACGCCGTCGAAGATGAACCGGGCCTTGACTTTGTAAATCCGCTTTTTCGGTTCTTGCGGATAGGTTTTGAGCCGTGCTTTCAGCCTGCGGATTGTCGCCCGCGCTTCGGCTCCCTCTTTGGAGGCTTGGATGTCGGGCATCTTGCCCTCCAATTCGGCGATGCGTCGCTCGATTGCCTCCGGTTTTAATTTTACTTCTGTCCCCATTGCGTTGAATTTTGTGTTTTTGCGCTGTTTTCTGCGATTTGCCGCATTATTTCGGATTATCCGGCCATCTTATCGCTGTTGCCTGAAACTTGCGGTAAATCGCCTTAATTTTATTTATCCCGATAGGTCTCATTCTTGAAAATGATGACTTCGAGCATTTCGTTGAATCGGTCTGCGATGCGATTGCCGTACTTCTCGCGGATTTGCGATTTCGTGAGATTGGTCGTGATGAACGTGAAGAGCTGCAAATTGTAGCGGTATTCGAGCATATCGACAACCGGATTGAGGACGTTCCCGTAGTCGAGAACCTCTATCGGTTCGCGCCCCATGTCCTCGATGGCGATCATCGGCATATTGCGTAGGTTGCGGAATGCCTCGAAATCCTTTGCGAACATGGCTACCTCCTTTGCATCGACGATCCGAATGCCGGCCCGCTTGCCCTCGAAATGCCCTATATCGTTGAGCCAATTCACCGCCGACTGAAAGGCATACAGGAGGGTCGTTTTGCCATTGCCGGGTACGCCGCAGAGCATTACCCCGAACTTGGCATCGTCGCGGATTAGAAATGCGGCCAGCCGTTCGATATTGGTTTTGGTCGCCTTGTCCTCGATGAATCTGCGGTGGCGATATTCGACCTCCGCCTGATATGCTGCCAGCAGAATGTCCGTTGCCTGCTTCAAGCTCACCGACCACTTAAAATTTCCCCTCGTAGTCTTCCGGGCGAGTAGCTGTCGCCTCAGTCCCTCGACGTTTATCACATGCTCTTTGTTGATTGATCCCATTGCGTTTGTTGTCTTCTTTTTGCCACGTTGCCACCGCCGCGTGCCAGTTTTTCATCTTGTTCTTGCCGACATACCATCCCTTGCTCTCGTAGAAGTTCACGAATCGCTCGGCATCCACCGTGTACCCCTTTTCCCTGATATAAGAATCAACCTCCTCAATAGAGGGCGGGGAAAAGCGTTTTTCGCTTTTTCCACTTTTCCCCTCTCTATTGTCTTTTATATTCTTATTATTCTTATCTTCTGTGCAGGGGTCGTTGCACCCGTCGTTGCAGGGGTCGTTGCTCGCTCCGTTGCACCCCGTCGCGTTATTCTGCTGGTAATCATCATAATTAACTATCGCAATTATCGTTGCACGGGTAACGGGGTGTTTTGATCGGCTTATCATCTGATCTGCTTCGAGTAGAGATAGAAATTTGAGGATGGTATGCTCGGATGGCCTACGTTTCACGCCATCGTCATCCTTATACACCCACCTCTCTTGGAGGTAGTGGACGGATGCGATCAGTTGTCCCCGTTTGATGGTGACGAGGACTGACTTCACAAGGCGTTTGCTATCTTTCCATTCGGCGAGCATCAGCAGGTCGAGCCACCACTTCAAATAGCGGGGCCGTTCCCAAATCCAATGCTCCCGAATGGTTTGATATATTTTTATCCATCCTCCCATCATCTATTTCCCCATGAAAGCAAAGTAGATTTCAGCGAATTGTTCTCCGGCGTATTTCGCCAGCGCGGACGATTTGAAGCAAAGGCGAGACCCGACAGACGCATTCGTAGTCGAGGGCGAGTAATGCGTAACCGCAGACGCAAATCCGGCAAACGCGCCGTTACGCGCATTACCGCCGAACAGGACAACTTTCTTGCGCTCCTCCTTGTTCATCTTGGCGATCTCCTCCTTGGTATAGAGCCAAAACCACGGATAGTAGCGGTATTCGTCTTTGGTGAACTGCGGCGTCCATCCCTCGTTGAGAGCTGCGGTAATTACGCAGAGTTTGAGATAGGCAAGAGCATGTTTGTCGATAGCCTGACGGAATGAGAAGTGTTCGTGCATTTCGCCCGTACTTTCGTGTTTCTCGCAGATGCAAAGATTCGGGCTATTCAGTACCGGAGAGATACCGAGAACCTCGCAGGCATCTTCATACGTTTTTACCCGCTCCATGATGTTTTTCGGGCGGAACATCTCCTTGCCGAAGAGATTTTCGAGCATCTTCTTGTTGTCGGCATTGCCGTTCTTGTAGGCATCGAGCAGATTGTTTTTCTCGATGTAAATGTTGTTTCCGTTCATTTTCAATATATTTTTTAATTCGTCTTGCGTAAAACATTTTGCGCATTCCATGATGAAGTGCGACAGATGCGCTTTGTCGCACCAATAGCCAAGGCGGTTGCAGTCCGCGATATTCGTAATATCACGGTAGTCCGTGAGTTCGACGAATATCTGTCCCTCTTCCTCCTTGCGGGTCTTGTCTTGCTTTACTATCAACATCGCGTTCAATCTTCTTTAATCGTGGAATAATCCTTTTTGTCAATCTTACGGCGTTAATAAGCCGCGTATTCCCGCTGTCTATCTGCACGTTTTCGAGTATCTGCGGCAGACAGCGGATCAGCGTTGAAACTATA
Organism: uncultured Alistipes sp.; assembly: GCA_900541585.1. Lineage (GTDB taxonomy): Bacteria > Bacteroidota > Bacteroidia > Bacteroidales > Rikenellaceae > Alistipes. The sequence continues at coordinate 39,755 of UQKD01000007.1, read as the reverse complement.
TCGTTCGGCACGGGTCGCATATCAGTAGGGCATTTTATCGAGATTGACCTCCAATCCTGCACGGGCGATATAAGCCGGTTTTCCTGCGATCTGCCGCACTTCTTCGGCAAACCCTTTGGCATTACTGTTGCCGTCGGAGAGATGCAGTAAAATCACCTCATTTGCCGCCGATAGGTCGGTCGTCCGCAAAATCTCTTTCGTCGTCTGCAATTCCATGTGCGAACCCAGCAGCCGTCCCCGCATGGCGGGAGGCATCCGCCCGCTGTCGATATTGCGCTGCAAGATTGCATCGGAGTAGTTCGCCTCGATCATGATGTGATTCAGGTTCGGCAGCCGGTACTCGAACATCATCGTATCGGTGATAAAGAGCAGGCGCCCCATTTCCTGATGCTCGATGACGAACCCGACGCACGGCACATCGTGGACGACTGGCAGTACGAAGACCTTGAAGCCTCCCACTTTGTAGCCGTGCATCGGTTCGATTATCTTGCAGAATACGCGATTTCTTGGATTGGCAGTGTCGAATACATCGGCGAGGGCCAGTACACGAATGCCACAGGCGAGAAAGTCGCTCAACGACCTTGCATGATCTTCGTGTTGGTGAGATACGAGGCATCCTACCACTTTGCCGAGTTGCCAGCCGAGGCCCTTTTTGATGTCGCGCATGGGAATCCCCGCCTCGACGATCAAAGTTTCATCGGCCGCTTCGAGGATGTAGCAGTTGCCCCGTGATGAACTCCCCAAACATTTCAAGATCATACTCTCGTGCCGTCAGATCAGTATTCAGGTGCAGGAGCGGGTGCGGACTGCTCCGATTCAGCCGTCTTGACCTCTCCGGTCGTCGTATCGACCTCCTCGTATTCCGCTGCCGAGAGATCGACTGCCTGCGCTGCGGCATTATCGAGCGTGTCGTTGCGGTTCGACATGGCGTCATCCTCGACATCGTGAGCCATCGCGTTCTGCATCTCGACGGAGAGATACCCGTATTTCGACAGCAGGCGGCGGATCACCGTTTTCAGAGCCATGTCGTTAAAGTTGCCCTCCCATCCGACTTTCTTGCCGATGATGCCGTCGTTGGCTTTGGCGATGAGCTGCGCGACGGTCGTCTCTTTCTTCACGGATGGAGAATACCGCTTGGCGTAGGCGGCCATATCCTCGACGGTTACATAGAGCGTCTTGGAAAAGCCGTTGAGCAGCTCGAAATAGCAGAAATAGCCGATGATCTTGTCGGAGGTCTTTTCGCCGTCGAAAGCGATCTCTCCCGTGAGCTTGTTCACCTTGCGGACTTCGCCCTCATAGACTACATCGGCATTGATCGTCCGGTACTGCCCCGTTCGCATGGCGAGCTGGATATAGCCCTTGTAGCCGGGGATGAACGTCGGTGTAGGGACTTTGACCCATGAGCCGTCAGCCTGTTTTACCGAGTTGTTGTAAACCACGATGTAGGCGAAACCGAGGGCCTTGTTCAGAGGCAGGCGGAGGGTCGCCGCGCGGAGTGCTTCGGCGATGACTACCGAGGGCTTACAGGTCTGCAACGACCGGTCGCCCGTATAGAGGTCGATGAGCGATGCGACGAACGTATCTTTGTGCTCGCCGAGGGCGTTCTTGAACTGCTCCTGTACCGACGGAGCATTGATTGTTGCTTTGAGCAGATCGACGGGGCGATCCTGCTTTGCTATTGCTTGATTCATTGTAAAGTTGATTTTGAATGTTAATTTTCTGCGAGTTTTTTAAGAGCGGCGAGTTTTGCACCGAGAGACACGACTTCTGCCATGTTGGGCCGTTCGATGAATGCGGCCATGCTTTCGATCAGCCTTTTGCCGCTTCCCATGATCGCTATACATTGGGCCGTCATATCGCTGTCTTGCGGCTTCTCGTTTACGAGGAGGATGCAAGACCTCTCATCGCCCCCCCCTCCGGCATCAGCGTTTCGATCTCTTTTACCATCTCCTCCACGCGGAGGATGAATGCGCTTTTCTGTTCTTCGGTTTTCATAATTGCGTTGAATTTTAAGTGAATGATTATTAGTCGAAAAGGCTCTTCGGTTGAGCCGGTTTCCCGTTGTGTTTGATGACGAGTTTGTCGTCGAGCGATACGAACAGGCGGATAACCTGCGATTGCGTCGGATGCAGGGTATTGACGCTCTCCGACCCATCGGCGAAAATCGGGGCGGAAATGCCCTCGAAACGGCATATCGCGTTGATGATGTCGATACCTGCGTTGAATTGCCCTGCGGTATTGGCGTCGGAGAACGGTACGCCGTTTACCATTGCCTCGCACGTTTCCACCTCGCCTCCGTTGATCTGTGTCTCAAAGAGGCGGAACTTCACGAAGTCGAACAGCCCGTTGATCTTGCTTTCGATGGCCTCCGTGCGGGCTTTCGAGAAAGCTGCCATCGTGAACTCGATACCCTCCAACTGCGCGAGTTCTTCCGACTGTATCCGGAGGGATTTTTCGAGTTCGGCGATGCGCCGGTTATTCTTCTCGATCTGCTCGCGTTTCATAAGCCGCGATTTGAGCGCGTCGATTCCGGCGACGAGCGAATCGCGTCCCTCGCGCAAGAAATCATCCTCTGCGGCAGCTATGGGCTGCGAAACTTCCTTTTCGAGTTTTGCGATTTGCTCTCCGAGTGCTATATACTCGGTGTTGGCCGCGATGGTCGGGGTGGCGTCGGGTTCGATGAGTTTTGCCGTGAGGATGCCGCTCATTTCGATTTCGGAGATGATAGATACCTGTTCGGCGATCTTTTCCTCGATTTCCCCGATATATTGATTCACATCCTCCATGCGGAGTTTGTTCTCCTTGCCGCGACGGTTGTTCTCTTCGAGGTCGGCGGCATTCCGGCGGTTGAAGTTCTCGGTGATCTCCTGCTGGCGGCTCTCGATCTCTTCGATCTCGAAACGACGCTTGCAGGTCGGGCAAATAAACTCGTTCTCATCGAATACGAGCTTGCGGGCATTGATTGATTGCCATTGCTTGATAAGTTCGGCGCGGCGATCGGTGCATACCTCTACCTCTCGGCGGGCATTGGCGAGGTCGCGCTCGGCGGCGGCTTTGTCGCGCTTCGCCCGCTCCAAATCCTCGGCAGCGGCCCGCTGCTTGGCCTTGTCGGAACGGTAGAGGGCCTGTACTTCGTCCTTGATTTTGAGTTCGAGGGCCAGCCGTTCGTTTTTCAGGTCGCTGATTTTGCGTACCGTTGCAAGCCGTTCCTCATTCGCGGCGGCATAGGCTTTCGATGCGTCGTTAATCTGTTCCTCGACCTTTGCGAGTGCCTCTTGTTTTTGGCGGAGTTCTTCTTCGAGGGCCGCCCAATCCTCCGCCTCCGGCACATCGCGGCGGCGTTCGTCGATGCGTTCGGGGATGGCCTCGATTTCGGCTTTCAGACGGCGTTTTTTCGCGGCAATCTCTTTCTTGTATTCCTCCATCGTCTTTCCCGTCAGCGAGGCAAGGAGAGCCGCAAAATCGGCATTTCCGGCGGCTATCTCCTCATCGGTAATGCCTCCGGCCATGCGGAAGAGCATCGACCGCTGCGTATCGACCGACTGTGCCGTGAAGTAGAGAGGATTGGTGATGAATTTGAATACCTGTTCGGGACAGATGGCGGCGATTTTATCGTTCCACTCCTTGACCGAGCAGGGCACGTCGTTGTAGAGGCGTTCCTCCTCATGCCCGACGAACTCCTCGACCGCCGAGCCGCGTTTCTTCGTCCATTTTTCGTTGAATCGACGGCAGAGGGTTACGGTCTCGCCATCGACCAGCAGGACGGCCGATACCTCGTGCGGGAGTTTCGGGATGATGTTTCCGGCCTCGTCGTAGGTCTTGATGCCGAACTGTTTTCTGTCCTCGCTGTTCTTGCCGAACAGAAGCCATGTGAACCCGTCGAAGATCGAAGTTTTGCCGATGCCGTTGCGCCCGTAAATCTCCGTGAGCGCAGGGTCGAACTCGACCGTCAGATCGCGCAGCCCCTTGAAATTAATCAGGGACATCTTTTTTAATAATATCTGTCTCATATGCTTATTGATTGATGTATTGCCATTTGAACCCACCGGCAGATTTGCGTTTACCTTTGGCTGCTGCACAAATTGAACTATACGAGATTTTTAATTCCCGAACGGCATCAGCGATACACGCCCATTCTTTGATTATGTCGCCTTGTAATGTAGATTGTTTAACTGGTTTTGCATAAGGATTAAGTCCTCCATGATGTATGCGATGCCATTGCCTGTCTCTATTGGCATGCCCCCTTACAATACCTGTCCCGTAATGAAGATTTTCATTCAAAGTTGCCCATTCAAGATTTTCGACGCGATTATCTGTCTTAATCTCATTTTTATGGTTTACCGTTTCTTTATTATTAGGGTTTGGGATAAAGGCTTCTGCTACTAATCTATGAATAAGGAAATTTTTAGACTTGCCGTTTTTGCATAGTGCTACTACCAAATATCCGCAAGGATGATTTGCGGGTTTTAGGATTATACCTTTTTTACGAATATAGAATTCATAACCGCAGCAACTTTTGGTTAGAATGGTTCGATTTATTGAGCGTATTTGACCGAAATTACTTACTTCATAGTAGCTTTCATAGCCTTTGATCGGACGCCACTCTTCTTTGATGATTACCGTTTTCATTTGCGTTGAATTGAATGTTTACTGAATACTCTCGATGTAATATTGAGCGACCTTTTTCCCCGTCGTCGTCTCAACCCTCGTCGCTTTGAATTTGATTTCGGGATGGCTTTTCCGCAGGTCGCTGATGCGCGATGCGAGCCTCATGCACCCGAAGAGCCGCAATGCTTCGAGGCTCGTGATCCGGCTGCCGTTCAGCAAGTAGGCAAGAATGCGCTTGCATTGGCTTTCGGAGGTCTGAATATTAGGGTTGTCGTTCATATCGTCTGTTATTTATGCGTTACGGCGTAGGTCGTGCCCCTGCTGCGGATTTCATCGTCGGTCGGGACGCGGGATTGAAGCTGCCATGCTTCGATCTCCTTTTTCCTGAAATAGACTTTGTTGCCCTGCTTGTAGTGCGGAATCTTTTTTGCATTCGTCAGATGCCGCACGCGGCTTTCGGATATGCCGAGCAGCAGGGCGATCTCCGAGGTGTTGAGCACCTCTTTCGAACCGAGAAGCAGAAGCCGCTCGATGCGTTCCAATCTTTCCTCTACTCCCATGCGTCGTCCTCCTCCTGCATCGTTTCCGACATTTCGGGAATCAACCCGCGGGCATCCCAATAGTCGCACATCCGAAAGATGAGATACCAAGCCCCGAATCCGATGATCTTCGGGATTATCAGGGCAAGCATCCAGTCGCCGAACGGCTGGTCGTCTATGGGGACGGAGAATGTCCCGATAACGGCGATCATACCGACGACCATCAGAACGTAGTATCGCCAATTCAACAGAGCTTTCATATTTCATTGGATTGCGCCTCCGGTTTCGGGAAGAGGCCGTTTATATTCAGGTTATATCGACGAGCTATGATACTCTGTGTCAGCTCGTCTGGGACTTGGCGACCGCAAAGCCACATCTTGACCGTGTTCTCGGAACGATGCGTGAGCGCAGCGATCTCGGCGATGAAATTCTGCGCGGGCGTCGGCTTCTTTTTCTGCTCGGCATAGAGGTCGAAAAAAGATTTTTTCTCTGTTCTGCTCATATTTCGTCGTTAATTATTCACTTGTTAGGTACTATTTTTATATATTTGCACCCGACGGATTTTATTGATGCGTCAATATCTTTCCGTATTGCAAGGGCAAAGATAAATACTTTTGTTTGGATAACCAACATATTTCTTTGTTTTTTGCAAAGAAAAATATTTGCGGCAGATTGGGGTTTGCGCTTGAATGAGAATAACATTGTGATATACAAACATATATGACAGGACAGAAGATAAAGGACATACTTCGCTCGGAGGGCATCACGATTGCGGATGTCGCGCGGATGCTCGGACATAATGGGGATCAACGCCTGCATAGTGCCTTGAAATCCGAGGATGTCAAAAGCGGGTTGATCGAAGATATTGCCCGTGTTACCAACAAAAGTGTTTGTTATTTCTACGAGGGTAGCGGGAATACGGTAGCGACGGATCACGGTATCGCGGTATCGGGCGATTCGAATCAGATCAATGCGCTGTCGGAGAAATTCATCGCCCTGCTCGAAAAAAAAGACGAGCAGATGGATCGGCTCATCGGGATTATAGAAAAGAATAATAAATAGAGGTCGGATATATGAAAACGGAAGAGATAAAGGAGCTGTTCGAGCAGTTTGAATCAATCGTCTGCCTGTATGACGGGGTGGAGTGTTGGAGTGCGCGGGAATTATGCTCGGTGCTGGGATATGTGCAATGGCGCAATTTCGAGCAGATCATAGATAAGGCGAAGAGTGCGTGTGAATCGGCGGGTATGCCCGTTGCCGATCATTTTGCCGACGTCAGCAAAATGATCGAGCTTGCCAAAGGAGCGCAGCGCGAAGTGGATGACTATATGCTCACGCGCTATGCCTGCTACCTGATCGCGCAGAATGGCGATCCCCGCAAACCGCAGATCGCTTTCGCGCAAAACTATTTTGCCGTGCAGACCCGCCGTGCGGAGTTGGTGCAAAAGAGGCTTTCCGATTACGAACGGGTGCAGGCCCGCGCGAAGTTGGCCGAGACCGAGAAGCGTTTGTCGGGTGTCCTGTACGAGCGGGGTGTGGATAGTCGCGGATTTGCGATCATCCGCTCGAAAGGGGATCGGGCGTTGTTCCATCTCGATACGGCCCTGCTCAAACGCAAGCTCGGTGCGCCCGATAGCCGTCCGCTTGCCGACTTCCTGCCGACGATAGGCATCAAGGCGAAAGACTTTGCCGCTGAAATGACCTCCGTAAACGCCGAGCAGAAGAATTTGCACGGACAGATGGCGATAGAAAAGGAGCACGTCGATAACAACGTCGCCGTTCGCAATATGCTTTTGAGCCGAGGTATCGTCCCCGAACAGCTCCCTGCGGGGGAAGATGTGAAGAAAGTCGAGCGGCGGCTCAAATCGGAGGAAAAGACGCTAATTAAGGGGAAGAAAAAGAAATGAGCCGCAGACGGGTTTACAACGATAACACTTTGGCTATTATGGATCGGTTCTTTGCGGCGTTCGATGTCGCCGTACAGAATCGGTTGATAAAGAGCATCGCCGAGTATTGCAGGGATAATTCGATTGCTCCGCCTCATTTCTATACGCAGCGCAAAGATCGCAATAGGGGGTATTTCGAGGTCGGATGGCTCGTTCCGCTGGTTCGGGACTGCGGCATATCCGCGACGTGGCTCCTGACCGGACGGGGCATGATGTTCCAGCAATAAAGACGAAGACCATACCGAGGACGATCTCGATATGGTCTTTTCAATTATGGCGATTTCGCCGCAATTAGAATATGTCGGGTATCTTGGCAACCGCCGCCTGCTTGTTCTTGTCGAGCACCTTTGCGTAAATCTGCGTGGTCGATAGCTCCCGATGTCCGAGCAACTTACTGACCGTATAAATATCGGTTCCGAGATCGAGCATCATCACAGCGAACGTGTGACGGGCACAGTGAAAGGTTATATCCTTGTGGATTCCGGCCCGCAATACCCACCTTTTGATCGTTTCGTTGGTGCAGCTCGGAGAGTGGATGTCGGGAAAGATATGCTCATCATTTTTACCTCTTGTTCCCATGAGTTCAGCGGCCTGCGGCGGTATGTCGAGATATTCCTGTCCGCTGGTCTTTTTCTGCTTGAATATAATCCGCGTGAACTCTCCCTGCTGATGCACGTCGCCCCATGTCAGGCGGATCACGTCGGAGCGGCGTAGTCCCGTCAGGCAGGAGAATAGGAATGCCCGTTTGATGGCCGGATATTCGCATTCGGTTTGAGCGAGCCGCTGCACCTCTTCGATGGTCAGGTACATGCGCGTTCCCTCTTCGGCCTTGAAGCCCTCGACGCCCCGCATGGGGTTGATCGGTATGATGCGATCTTCGTAGGCTTGATTCAGGCAGGCCCGCAGTTTGTTGAAGTAGCTGACCCGTGAATTGCGGGACAGCGGATGATCCTTGATGCGCTCCCGTTCGTCGCAGCTCCACGCACACGCATCTTTTTCTAAATAGTCCCGAAATCCCTGCACCCATTCCTGCGTGATCTGCGAGAATTTGATCCGCTCGTTCGGTTCGTATTTACGGAGGTGTTTCAGGCATGATTTCCAGTTGCCCCAATTCCCTGTGCTCTCCACACCGAGCCGCCGAGCACACATCGCACGGTAGTAATCAAAAAAGAGGGTATCCTCGGCGTATGCCGACTTGAAACCATGCTCGCCGTTCTGCACCTCGACGATGCGCCGTGCCTTGATCGAGTTGGCGAGTTGGAGGGTTTGCCGGTTCGCCTCCCTGTCGGCTTTTGTCTTTTCGGGAATGAGGTACAGTTTCAGAAATTCGTATTCCCGCTTTCCGTTCAGGTAGATGTCGAGGTAGAGGCTGACGTTCCCGTTCGTCAGCTTCTTGCGCCTGATCCGGATCGGTTCTTTGATCTCCGCCATATCCTTTTGCGTTGAATGATTTTTGTTACTTCTGTTACTCATTTTGGCCGAGTAACAGAATAGCAACACAAAAGTAACAAATTATTTGCATCCGTACAGCAAAGAGATGAGAAAATTTTGTTTGGCAGATAAAACTGTAAATAGCTTTGTTATTGCTGTTTATATGCCGATGATGTGCTGGCGAAATGGCGTTTTGCTTAATTGGAAAAATGACGACCTATTTTCCGATGCAGAATTTTGAGAAGATGTTTTGCAGGACTTCGTCGGGGGCGATGGCGCCGCGGCCTGTGATGGCGCCGAGTTGGGTGATGACCTGGCGGATTTCTTCGCTTAAAAGGTCGGTCGGAAGGCCGTGGGCGAGACCGTCGAGGGCTTGGCCGAGCGCCTCATGGGCCGCCGAAAGCGCCTCGTAATGGCGGCTGTTCGAGACGACCGGGTCGCCGTGGTAGAGCGCTTCGGTGTCGACGGACTCCCGCAGGGCGTCGCACAGAGCGTCGATACCCTCGCCGTGTTTGGCCGAAATACCGACGACACCTTCGGGAAGCCGCCAGGCGGCCGGGACCTTGTCGGTCTTGTTGACGACGGTCAGGAGTTTCTGGTCGGGACGGAGCGGGAAACCGGGGGCGGGAACCGGACCCGTGAGCGTCGAGGCGTCGACCATATGAATGACGATCTGCGCCCGTCCGATGCTCGACATCGTGCGTTCGATGCCCATGCGTTCGAGCCGGTCGTCGGTCGAGCGGATGCCGGCCGTGTCGAGGAACCGGAAAAGCACCCCGCCGATGTTGGCGCACTCCTCGATCACGTCGCGCGTGGTTCCGGCGATCTCCGAGACCATGGCCCGCTCCTCGTTGAGCAGGCGGTTGAGCAGTGTCGACTTGCCGACGTTCGGTGCTCCGGCGATGGCTACGGCGACACCCTCCCGGATGGCGTTGCCCAATGCGAACGAACTGCGCAGGCGGTCGATCTCCGCGGCGATGCGCTCCATCGTCCCGCGTAGCGCCGTCCGGTCGGCGAACTCCACGTCCTCCTCCGAGAAGTCGAGTTCCAGTTCCAGCAGCGAGGTCAGGTTCAGCAGTTTTTCGCGCAGCGATTCGAGTTCCCCGGAGTATCCGCCGCGCATCTGCGTCGAGGCCAGCGCATGCGCCGCCCGCGACGACGAGGCGATCATGTCGGCCACGGCCTCGGCCTGCGAGAGGTCGAGTTTCCCGGCCAGGTAGGCGCGGATGGTGAATTCGCCCGGCTGGGCCATGCGTCCGCCTGCGGCGGTCAGCAGCCGGAGGATTTCCGAGACGATGTAGGAGGAGCCGTGGCACGAGATTTCGACAGAGTCTTCGCCCGTGTAGGAGTGCGGGGCGCGGAAAACGGTTGCCAGCACGTCGTCGATCACGCGGTCGCCGTCGGCCACCGTGCCGTAATGCACCGTGTAGCCCTCTGCCTCGGCGAGCGGCCGCCGGCCCCGGAATATCCGGTCGCAGACGGCGAAGGCTTCACCGCCGCTGATGCGGATGACGGCGATGGCCCCTCCGGCGGCGGTTGCAGGGGCGACGATGGTATCGTGATCGGTGTTCATTACCTGCCTTCGATGCGGAGCCGCTGCCCGATGCGGAGTTTATGGGCGCTCTTGAGGCGGTTCCAGCGCATGATCTGCGCCGTGGTCACGCGGTAACGGCGGGCGATGGCCCCCAGCGTGTCGCCTTTTTTGACCACGTAGACCGACCCGCTGCGCTCCTGGCGTTTCTTGTCGATGTTGGCCGGGTTGATGTACTCCTTGAGGTACATCGAGTCTTTGGCTTGGATTTCAGGCTCGTGGGCGATGTATTGCATGACATACCGCTGCGGCAGGACCAGCGTGTAGGGCTTGGTCGTGGCCGGGATGATGTCGAGCTTGTACTGCGGATTGAGTTGGCGCAGGGTCTCGATCGGCAGGTCGATCGTCGAGGAGATCTGCTCCAGGTGCATCAGCTTGTCGATCCGGACGGTGTCCACCGAAAGGGGAATCGGGGCTTCGGTCGGCTCGATGCCGTGCAGGCGGTGGTAGGCGTAGGCGTACGACGCGCCGATGAAGGCCGGTACGTAACCGCGCGTCTCGCGGGGCAGGTAGTCGTATATCTCCCAGAAATTCTTGCCTCCCGAACGGGCGATGGCCTTGTTGACGTTGCCCGGGCCGCAGTTGTAGGCGGCGATGGCCAGCGACCAGTCGTTGTAGATGGCGTAGAGGTCTTTCAGGTAGCGGCACGCGGCCTGCGTGGCGCGGTAGGGATCGCGGCGTTCGTCGACCAGCGAGTTGATTTCGAGTCCGTAGCTCTTGCCGGTCGTGGGCATGAACTGCCACAGCCCGACGGCGCCCATCGGCGACACGGCCGTGGGGGAGAGCGCCGATTCGATGATCGGCAGCGCGCGCAGCTCGACGGGAAGCCCCTCGCGGAGCAGCTCCTCCTCGATGATCGGGAAGTAGTACTGCGACATGCCGAGGATGCGGCTGATCGTGCCGTAGCGCGAGTTGGTGTAGCGGTTGATGTAGCCTTTTACGATGCTGTTGTAGGGGAACTGGATCGGCGATGCGAGGTCGAGCAGCCGCCGGGAGTAGACCGAGTCGGGCGTGCTGTCGGCCACCTCGGTAGAGTCCTCCAGGATGTACTGTTTGAAAAATTCGCTGTACGCATCCTGCCGCTGGCGTTCGCGCCATGCGGCCAGCAGCGAGTCGGTCTGTTCGGGGGAGAATCCCAGCGTCATGTCGTTGACGACGGGTTCTTCGGCCGGGGCGGGTTCCGGCTCGGAGACGGGAACCGGTTCGGCCTCGGCCTCGGGAACGGGCGCCGGGGCGACGATTTCGGTCTTGGCTTTCCTGTCGCGTTTCTTCTTGCGGGGGCTGCGGTCGAGGGCCGACGCCGAAGCGGCGACGGCAAGGAGCAGCGCTATGGTAAGGAGTTTCTTCATCGTCTAAAATTTCAGGCTCAAATTGAAGCCGAACACCGGGCGGTTGCCCCCGAGGGTGGGGATGTAGGTGTAGTCGACCAGCGGTTCGAGATTCATCGAGAGGTCGTCCGAAATGTCGTAGTCCTTGAGGTGGGCGTCGACATGCGCGTCGACGATCTGCAGGACGTACAGCGCACCCGAGAGGATGATGCAGAGGTCGCGGTTGCGCCGGTAGTTGTTGCGCAGGTTGCGGATGAACGAAGCCGAATAGCGTCCGTGGAACTCGTCGGTCGGTCCGTCGGGATATTTGTCGGGATTGCGGTCGTAGTCGCTCAGCAGGTTGTAGGCCTTCTTGAAACGCTGGTAGCCGCGGTTGTTCCAGTCGATGCAGTAGATCATCGAGGCGAATCCGCCGATGACGAAAGGCACTTTCCAATAGCTTTTGTTGTAGATCTGTCCCGCTCCGGGGAAGATGCAGGCCAGCGTGGTGGCCTTCTTGACGCTCGACACGTCGTTGGTCGAGTAGCTCACGGCCGCGTCGCCGATGAAGTAGATGTACGAGGCGATCGTGACGCCCAGGTAAACCTGCCGCCGCGTGTTGCTGCGGATCATCTTGGACTGGAGGGCGTCCAGTTCGGGCGTGCGCGAGAGGTTCACGTCGGTATAGGACTCGAACTGGCGTTTGAGCGGCTTGTAGGTCTTGTTTTCGTGGATGTAAAGTCCCAGTCCGGTTCCCACCAGTCCGTAGAGGATCGGCAGTTTCCAGTACTGTTTGTTGTAAATCTGCCCGTAGCCGGGGACCACGGTCGAAATCCAGCACACCTTCGAGAGCGACATCGAGTCGCTCATGAACCAGCCTTTTTTGTAGACCTTGGGTTTGGTCGTGGTGTCCACGCCCCGCTGCGCGGCGTCGAAGCGCGCCAGGGCGAGCGAATCGAGGTAGTGCCGGTCGTCGGAGCGCAGGTCCGCGACGGCCGCCGAGTCGGCGGCGTATTCGACGGCGGCGATCGAGTCGATCTGCCGCACGAGACCCGCCAGACGCAGCGAATCGCGCCGGCCTTTGAGCGAATCCGGCTTTTCGAGCAGTCCGCCGCGGACGACCGTGCGCGCGCCGCGGTGGAGCTGTGCCCCGGCGGGCAGTCCCAGCATGAGGGCTGCGACGAGGAGCAGGAGTCTGAACCGGATTGTCACCATATACTAATTAGGAGCGTTTAGCGAAACGTTCGATGAACTGCTCGATGTCCCTGTCGTCCGTGAAGCCGATGACGATCTTGCCGCCGCCGTTTTTCGCGCGTTTGATCGAAATTTCCTGCGAAAAGAACTTTTCGAGCTGCTCGACCAGTTTCAGGTAGCTTTCGGGATACTCTTCGTCCTCCACATTCTGTGCCTCTTTGCCCGGAACTTCGGAGAGCGCGCGGACCAGCTCCTCGACCTGGCGGACCGAAAGGCCTTTCTTGATGCACTTTTTCAACACCCGCAGCTGCTGGTCGGCGGGCGCCCCGGCGATGGCTTTGGCGTGTCCCATCGAGATCAGCCCCTCCTTCAGGGCCAACTGCACCTCGTCGGGGAGTTTCAGCAGGCGCAGGTAGTTCGACACCGACGAACGCTTCTTGCCCACCTTCTCCGACAGGGCGTCCTGCGTGAGGTTGCACTCGTCGATCAGGCGCTGCATGCCCAACGCGATTTCGATGGCGTTGAGGTCCTGCCGCTGGATGTTCTCCACGAGGGCCATGGCGTGCAGGTTCTCGTCGTCCACCTCGCGGATATAGGCCGGGAGGGTCTTCAGGTCGGCCCTCTGCGCGGCCCGCCAGCGGCGTTCGCCGCTGATGATGACGTATTTGCCGCCGTCGCCCTTCTTCACCGTCACGGGCTGGATGACGCCCAGCTGGCGGATCGAGTCGGCCAGTTCGTCCAGAGCCTCCTCGTCGAACTGCGTGCGCGGCTGCGTGGGGTTGGGTATGATGTCGGCGATTTCGATTTCGGCCATCTGGCTCATCGGTTTGAGCTTGGCATCCACGGGGTCGCTGCCGAAAATGGCGTCGAGTCCGCGTCCTAATCCCTTCTGTTTCATATCTGTATTCGTTTATTTGCTGCGTTTGCGGTTGCGTTTGAGGAACTCCCGGGCCAGGGCCAGGTAGTTTTCCGAGCCGACGGCCCCGGCATCGTAAAGCATCACGGGTTTTCCGTGCGAGGGCGCTTCTCCCAAACGGATATTGCGCTGGATTATTGTGTCGTAGGCCAGGGGGCCGAAGTGCTCGCGGACCTCGGTTACCACCTGGTTGTTCAGGCGGTTGCGCATGTACATCGTCAGCAGGAAGCCCTCGATGTCGAGGTCGGGGTTCAGTCCCGACTTGACCTTGCGGATGGTGTTGAGCAGTTTGGAAAGCCCTTCCAAGGCGAGGTATTCGCACTGCACGGGGATCAGCACCGTGTCGGCGGCCGTGAGGATGTTGACCGTGGTGTAGCCCAGCGACGGCGAGCAGTCGATGAAGATGTAGTCGAACTTCCCGCGCACCGAGTCGACGATGCGTTTCATCACGTGGTGGGCGTTCTCCATCTTCGGCAGTTCGGTGTCGGCGGCCACCAGGTCGATCGACGAGGGCAGCACCCAGAGGTTTTTCACGTCGGGACTTTGGAGGAGCACTTCGTCGGCCTGTTTTTGTCCGGCGATGCACTCGTAGATGCCTTCGAGGTTGATGTCGAAGCCCAGTCCCGAGGTGGCGTTCGCCTGCGGATCGGCGTCCAGCAGCAGCACCTTCTTGCCCAGCAGAGCCAGCGAAGCCGCTAAATTGATGGCCGTCGTGGTCTTGCCCACGCCGCCTTTCTGATTGGCCAATGCGATTACCTTTGCCATGTTTGAATTCGGTTTATAAGCAGGCAAATTTAGTGAAATTAAATGGAAATCCATAGCCGTAGCGGAAAAATGCTTATCTTTACGGTCGGAATGAATTGATAGCTACACGATATTATGGAAGAAAAAAAAACGCCGGCTTCCGCGGCGGAGTCCGCAGCTCCGGAACGGCAGTCCGCAGTCCCGGCGGCGGAGCTGCGTCCGGGCCGCCGGAAATTCCCGACCGTGGGCGACCTGTTCGCCATGCTGGGCATCGCCTTCGGGGCGCAGATCGTCGTGGGGACCGCAGCGATGGTCTTCCTGCTTTTCGCCGGACACGGGCTTGATTTCAAATCGCTGGAACCGGCCGCGCTGGGCAAGGTGATGGCGGCGCTCTATTTCTGCTCGATGTCGATCACGCTTGCCGGCATCCTCTACTACCGCCGCGCGCGCGGCGGCAGCGGTCCGTGGGCGCGTTTCTCGGCCCGGGGGCTGAATCCCGCGCTGTTGCTGTGGGCCTTCGTGCTGATGTTCGCCGTCGGCGTGGTGCTCGAACCGCTGCTGCGGCTGATGCCCGAACTGTCGCTCGAAGTGGGCCGCGGATTCTGGACCATCCTCTCGCTGGTGATCTTCGCTCCGATCTTCGAGGAGCTGATCTGCCGCGGCGTCGTGCTGGGGTCGCTGCGCGGCAAGTTCGGCGTGACCACCGCGTGGCTCGTTTCGTCGCTCTTCTTCGGCGTGCTGCACGGTCAGCCCGTGCAGGTGATCAACGCCACGGTCATCGGCCTGGTGCTCGGCTACGTCTACCTGGCGACCGATTCGCTGTGGTCGGTGATGATCCTCCACGCCCTGAACAACGCCGTGGCCTACCTGGCGCTGGCCACCGGGCACGGCAATGCGCTGCTGATCGATCTGGTGGGCAGCCGGACGCTTTACGTTCTGATTTACATCGCGGCGCTGGCGCTCTCCGCCGTGTCGGGCTATATGATGGTGCGCACGCTGCGGCGCATGAAGGAGGCGGAGAAAAATCCGTCCGCGGCGTAATAATCCGGCGGTGATGTGCGTTCTTTACAGGAAATCGGATGAGACCCAGGATTCAAGTCTCCCTTAACAAAGGGAGATTTAGAGGGATTTTAAATGTTGAATCCGGTGTTTTTAACGCCGTAACGGGAGTTCGACGAGTTCTACGGAGCGTTGTGACTCTTGAAAAATAGTATAAGCAAAAATTCGTCGAACTTACGTTAATTTTCTATCTTTGCCCTTCGGAATATGAATTTGCGAGCGAAAATAGCGGTCGCGGCGGGTGTGCTGCTGCTGGCGGGCTGCCGGGAGCTGCCGCGTTATTTCGCCGGCGACACGACCATCGCGCGGGCCGGCGGCAAGGACCTGCGGCTGGGCGACGTGCGGTCGGTGGTCCCGCAGGGGCTTTCGGGCGACGACAGCGCGGCCTTCATGAAGGTTTACATCGACCGCTGGGTGCTCAAGCAGCTCAAACTCCAGGAGGCGGAGACGCTCTTTTCCTCTTCGGCGGGCGACATCGACAAGATGGTGGAGGAGTACCGTCAGGCGCTGCTGATCCGCCAGTTGGACCAGCATTACGTCGACCGTTCGATCGATACGGTGTTCACCGCCGACGAGATCGCGGCCTACTACAACGCCCACAAGGCCGACTTCAAGCTCGACCGCACGATCGTCAAGGGGCGCATCGTCCGTTTCGGCGAGGGATACCGGCAGGCCGCGAAGCTCAAGACGCTGATGGGGGCCAGGTCGGAGGCGCAGCAGCAGGATTTCAGGGACATCTGTGAAAAGAACGACTTCACGGTGGACGATTTCCGCGACCAGTGGATCGACTTCCCGGAGTTTTTGAGCTACCTC
The DNA here is from genome assembly GCA_900541585.1 of uncultured Alistipes sp. GTDB lineage: Bacteria > Bacteroidota > Bacteroidia > Bacteroidales > Rikenellaceae > Alistipes. The sequence continues at coordinate 23,607 of UQKD01000007.1, read as the reverse complement.
CCGACGCTGCGTTCGCAAAGTTACGACTCGGTGCTGGCGACCAATGCCGTGCAGGAGATGCGCGACAGCCATGCGCGCTACTATTTCCAGATCGACGCCGTGCTGCGCGAGGGCGAGCCGATTCCGCTCGAACGGCTGCGCGGGACGATCCGCCGCATCCTGTTCAACCAGCGCAAGGGCGAGATCATCCGCTCGCACGAGGAGGAGCTTTGCACCCGGGCCGCGGAGATGGGCGAGGTGAGGATTTTCGCCGACGAGAAACCGAAGAAAGACGAATAAAAATAAAACGATAAACGAAACCAAGATGTTGAAAAAAGCTATGATGGCCGCGGCGCTCGCCCTGTTGTTCGCAGGCGCCCTTGCGCAGAAACGACAGGTGATGCTCGACAAGGTGGTGGCCGTGGTGGGCGGATCGTCGATCCTCTACTCCGAGGTGGACGACTATGCGCGCCAGCTGACGGAACAGCGCCGCCAGGAGGGATACACTTCCGACCGCGACCCGATGAACGAGGCGCTCGAAGCGCTGATGACCCAGAAGCTGCTCTACAACCAGGCGCAGATCGACTCGGTGAAGGTCAACGACGCCGACATCATGGCGCGTGTCGAGGAGCAGGTGCAGCAGATGGTCGAGGCCGAAGGGTCGATCACCCGGCTCGAAGCCAAGCACCACATGCCGATCTTCAACATCCGCGAAATCATGCGTCAGCGTTACGAGGAGCAGGCCTATGCCAACTCCATGCAGAACGAGGTGGTCGACAAGGTGTCGGTGATCCCGGGCGAGGTGGAGCGTTTCTACAAGTCGATCTCGAAGGACAGCCTGCCGCTCGTCGCCGATCAGTATGTCTATGCGCAGATCACCAAGTTCCCCAAGTCGATGACCGCTGCCAAGCAGCGCACGCGCGAACGGCTGATCGACATGCGCGAACGCGTGATCACGGGCAAGGCCAAGTTCGAAAACCTCGCCCGCATGTATTCGCAGGACCCCGGCACGATGATGCGGGGTGGCGAGATGGACCCCTCGACGATCGAACAGCTCGACCCTGCATTCGGCGCGGCGCTGGAGAAGATGCGCCCCGGCCAGATCTCCGAGGTGGTCGAGTCGCAGTTCGGCTTCCACATCATCCAGCTTCTGGACAAGCGCGGCCGGCTCTACCATTTCCGCCATATCCTGCTGCGCCCGGTCTATACGACCGAGGAGTTGAGCGGTTCGCTCAATACGCTCGACAGCCTGGTGAAGGTGATCCGCAAGGATTCGATCACTTTCGAGAAGGCCGCGCTGCTCCATTCGGACGACGCGCAGTCGAAGATGAACGGCGGTATCGTCTCGAACCACGACATCCTGGAGCGTTTCAACGCCTTCGACGCCAAACTGACCGTCACGAAATTCCTCAAGGAGGACTTCGGCCGTTTCAAGAGCCTCGACGACTACAACGCCCTGAACCGGCTCAAACCCGGTGAGATTTCGGAGGCCTACCTCACCGAAGACATGCTCGGCAACCAGATGGCCAAGATCGTCAAGCTGGTCGAGGTGATCCCCACGCATACGGCTTCGCTCAACGAGGACTACCTGCGGCTCGAAGAGATGGCCCTGCAGGACAAGCAGGAGCGGGTCTTCAAGGAGTGGCTTTCGAAGAAGATCGACGGCATGTACGTCTATATCTCGCCCGAATTCCGCAACGGGGAGTTCGAGAACAAACACTGGGTGAAATAGGCCGTGCGCAGGCTCTTGTCCATAGCCGTCGTGGTGTTGGCCGCCGCCGTGGTTGCGGCGCGCGGCGGCATGCAGGCTCCGGAGCCGGAGGGCGAGAAAAAGCTCATCGACCTCAAGTCGGACCTGATGGGACCTATCGCCCCGGGCGATTCGGTGGTTTTCCTGGTGGGGAACTTCGCCGCACAGCACAACGGCGCCGTCATCACGTGCGACTCGGCCGTGCGCTACTCCGATATGCGCATCGAGTTCTTCGGCCACGTGCTGATCAACAAGAATACCACTTATATTTACGGCGACAGGGCCGAGTACGACGGCGAGCTGAACGAGGCGCGGGTCTACTCCGACATCGTCAAGGTCGTCGACGGCGACGCCACGCTCTACACCTATAAATTCCTGTTCAACACCAAGGAGAACGTCGGCGAATTCGCCGACGGCGGGGTGATGCTCAACCGCGAGAACCTGCTCGAATCGGTCCGCGGCTACTACTATGCCGATACGAAGGAGCTGATCGCCGTCGACCGCGTCGAAATGCGCAACGACGAATACGAACTCAAGGGCGATTCGGTGGTCTACAACATGGCTACCGACAATGCCTTTTTCTTCGAGCGTACCAACATCTGGAACAAGGACGGCGACTATCTCTATGCCGACCGTGGTTCCTACGACAAGGCCGATACGCTCTACATCGTGACGCGCAACGGCTATATTCTGACCGAAAAACAGGAGATCTGGAGTGACAGCCTCCATTACTACCGCGCCGAGGACCATGTGATCCTGCGGCGCGATCTGCAGCTGGACGACGCCGAACACAAGGTGATCGCCTTCGGGGACTACGGCGAGTACTGGAAGGAGCCGGGCAATGCGTTTCTCACGCGCCGTCCCGCGGTGGTGAGTTACGACCTTTCGCAGGGCGACTCGCTTTTCATGCGCGCCGACTCGATGTACCTCTTCACGATCAATGAAAACGCGCTGCGCCGTGCCGCTGCCGCGGCCAAAGCCGACTCGCTGGCGCGCCTGAAAACCGATTCAGCCGTTTTCGGGACGCCGCACCACCCGGCCGGGGGAGTTTCCGGAGGCCATCCTGCTGTGGATTCGCTCGGAAGGCCCCGCGTTCCGGATGCCGGTTCCGGTTCGCCGGAGGACGCCGCAGGGCCGGATTCGCTGGCCCGGCAGGAGGTCCCCGATTCGCTGCAGGGCGTTTCCGTTCCCGATTCGCTGGCCGTTCCGGCCGTCAATCCGCTCGATACGCTGGTCGGCGATGCCCGGAAAGCCTACCTCAAGGAGCAGGCCGCCAAGCTGAAAGCGGCTCAAAAGGCCGCGGCCGCCAAGGCCAAGAAGGAAAAACTGGAGGAGATCGCCCGGAAACGCCAGGAGAAGACGACGGCCAAACTGCTGGCCCAGAAGGAGCGGGAGGAGCGGCGCCTCGCTGCGCGCAAACTCAAGGCCGAGTCGAAACTCCGCGCCCGCCAGGCCCGTGCCGCCCGCAAGGGCAAGGTGATTCCGGTCGATTCCACGGCCCTGCGCGAGATCGACTCGCTGATCGCCCGCAACGACCGGGAGATGGATTCGCTGCTGTTGCAGATGTCCGATTCGCTGGCCGCCGACTCGCTGGCGATGCAGATTCCGGCCGACTCGGTCGATTCGCTCACCGACTCCGCCGACTCGGTTTACCGCCTGATGAAGGGTTTCCGCAATGTGCGCATTTTCCGTTCCGATTTCCAGACCGTATGCGACTCGATGACGGCCATCAGCACCGATTCGACGATTCATCTCTACATCGACCCCGTGCTGTGGAACCAGGGCAACCAGATCACCTCCGACGTGATGGATATATTCACCGAGAACCAGCAGATCACGCGCGCCGAGTTCATCGGCACTCCGATGATGGTCTCCCAGCTCGATACGGTCCATTACAACCAGGTGGCGGGCAAGCAGATGACGGCGTGGTTCCGCGACAATCAGATCTACCGCAACGACGTGAACGGCAATGCCCAGACGATCTACTACATGCAGGACGGTGAGCCGCCCGAGATCACTGGCATGGGCGTCATCGAGAGCGGCGACTGTTCGTTCTACATCGAGGACAAGCAGGTCGTGACGATCGTCTACCGTAAGGACCCCGACTGGAACATCTACCCGATGGACAAGATTCCCGCCGACCAGGAGCTTTACCTCAAGGGGTTCAAGTGGGAGGGTGCGCGGCGTCCGACGCAGGACGCGGTCTTCGACCGCAGGATCCGGCCCTCGCAGCGTGAGGAGAAGACGCATCTCGCACATCCGGATTTCCCGCTGCTGAAAGCCCTGGAGGAGCGTAAGAAGCAACTGATCGAGGAGCGCCGCTGGGCCGACCGGAACGATCAGGTCGATGCCGCCACCGTGGAGTGGATGCGGGCGCTGGGCTTCGAAGTGGGCCAGCCGCGGGAGTCGGGACCCAAACTCTGAAAAATTGGAAAAAGGTGAAAAGAGGCAAAAACTTTTCACCTTTTTTGTGCTATTTTTGCAGCCCGTTGGAAAATTAATGATTCCGGTCCGATGAAGAAAAGTTTGATCGCTCTGGCATTCGGAACGCTTGCGCTCGGAATGGCGGAGTTCGTGATGATGGGCATTCTGCCCGACATTGCCCGCAGCCTCGGGGTTACGATTCCGGAGGCCGGACACCTGATCTCCGCCTATGCGCTGGGCGTCTGCTTCGGTGCGCCGCTAACGGTCCTCGTAGCCCGCACCCGCCCGCTGAAGCACATCCTGCTGGCCCTCGTGACGCTGATTATCGTCGGCAACGCCTGCGCGGCCCTCGCGCCGAACTACTGGACGCTGGTGGCCATGCGCTTCATCTCGGGACTTCCCCACGGGGCCTTTTTCGGTGTGGGGTCGATCGTCGCCGAGCGCGTCGCCGACAAGGGGAAACGCGCCGAAGCAGTGTCGATCATGGTCGTCGGAATGACCGTCGCCAATCTGTTCGGCGTGCCGCTGGGAACCTACATCAGCGGGGCCGTGACGTGGCGCGCCACGTTCGGTATCGTCGCCGTGTGGGGCGCCGTGGCGCTGCTGCTCGTGAAACTCTGGGTCCCCGCCCTTCCGGCTCTGCCCGACACGGGGCTTAAAGGGCAGTTCGGCTTTCTGAAAAAGTTCGCCCCGTGGCTGGTGCTCTTCTCGGTGATGCTCGGCAACGGCGGCATCTTCTGCTGGTACAGCTACGTCAGTCCGCTGATGGTCCACACCTCGGGGTTTCGCCCCGAGGACCTGACGCTGATCATCATGCTGGCCGGTTTCGGCATGTTCGCCGGCAACATCGTCGGAGGCCACTATGCCGACCGCTTCACGCCCGAGAAGGTCGTGCGCTTCACGCTCGGCGTGGCCGGTCTCGCACTCGTCGGTATCTTTTTCGGGGCGCATATTCCGTCCCTCTCGCTGACGCTGATGTGCCTCACGACGGCGTGCCTGTTCTGCGTGTCGTCGCCCCAGCAGCTGCTGATCCTCGAAAACTCGCGGGGCGGCGAGATGCTCGGCGCGGCTCTCGTGCAGGTGGCCTTCAACCTCGGCAATGCGCTGGGTGCCTTCTGCGGCGGCCTGCCGATCGACCATAAACTCGGTTACCGGTATACGGCCCTGCCGGGCGCGGCCTTCGTGCTGCTGGGCATGCTGGCCGTCATCGTCTACATCCGGAAATATCCCCGACATGAACTGCGATAACAGCGAAGAACTCTTTCCCGTGGTCGACACGGCGGGAAACGTCGTCGGCAAAGCCTCGCGCGGCGAGTGCCACGGCGGGTCGATGCTCCTGCACCCGGTGGTGCATCTCCACGTCTTCAATTCGCGGGGTGAACTCTACCTGCAAAAACGCCCCGCATGGAAGGACATCCAGCCCGGACGCTGGGATACGGCCGTGGGCGGCCATGTGGACTACGGCGAAACCGTCGGCGAGGCCCTGCGGCGCGAGGTGCGCGAGGAGCTGGGCATCACGGATTTCGTGCCCGGGGCGGTCGCGGTCTATCCCTTCCGCTCGGAGTGCGAATACGAGCTGGTCCATGTCTTCCGCACGGTCTACGACGGGGAGGTCCGCCCGAGCGGAGAACTCGACGGCGGGCGTTTCTGGTCTCCGGACGAAATCCGCGAAAACCTCGGGCGGGGCCTCTTCACGCCCAACTTCGAGGGCGAGGTCGGGTTGATTCTCGGGTAACCCCGTTGTCCGTACCGGCGTCGTTTCCGGGTTTTCGGCCGCCGCTGCGGTTGAGGCCCGAAAATTGATACGGGTACGTACATGCAGACACTTCTGAAACGTTGGACGCACGCCCTGCTCGAATGGCTGGGCCTGACTTCGGCCGCCAGCGATACGCTCGACCGCTGGGCGGCTTTCGTGCTTGTGGTGCTGGCCGCCGTGGTTTTCGACCTGCTGTTGCAGCTGGGAATCGTGCGCGGAGTGCGCCGGCTGGTGGAGCGCACCCGGGCCAAGTGGGACGATACGCTTTTCAGCGTTCCGGTTCTCCGGTGCATGTGCCATATTTTGAGCGCTATCCTGCTGGCCGTCGTGCTCCCGGTGGTCTTCGAGGAGAAATCCACCGGGCGCGTCATCGTCCTGCGGCTCATGCAGGCCTATATCGTCTTTTCGGTTTTCCGCTTCGTCAACGCGCTGCTCTATGCCGCCTTCCGCATCGCCGCGGCACGCCCTGCCTGGCAGAACAAACCCATCAAGGGCCTGCGGCAGACGGCGCAGGGCATCGCGCTGCTGATCTGCACGATCCTGATTATTTCGATCCTGCTCGACAAGTCGCCCGCCATTCTGCTGACGGGGCTGGGCGCCTCGGCAGCCGTGCTGATGCTGATTTTCCGCGACAGCATCCTCGGCTTCGTCTCGGGCATCCAGCTCGCGGCCAACGACATGCTCAAGGTCGGGGACTGGATTTCGGTCCCCAAGTACGGGGCCGACGGCAACGTCGAGGAGGTGTCGCTGACGACGGTCAAGATCCGCAACTGGGACAACACGCTCGTCATGTTGCCGCCCTATCTGCTGACGACCGATTCGTTCACCAACTGGCATGCCATGCAGCTTTCGGGCGGGCGGCGCGTGATGCGCTCCGTGGCGATCGACATGACGAGCGTGCGTTTCTGTACGCCCGAGATGCTGGACCACTACCGCACGATCGACCTGATCCGCGACTACGTCGATCAGACCGAACGCCGTGTCGAGGAGTACAACGCCGCGCACGGCATCGGCTCCGGAGAACGGCGGATCAACGGCCTGCATCAGACCAACCTCGGGGTTTTCCGGGCCTACCTGGTACGCTACCTCCGGAACGAGGTCCCGGTGAACAAGGATATGACGCTGATGGTGCGGCAGTTGCAGCCCACCGAAACGGGGCTTCCGATGCAGCTCTATTTCTTTACCGACACGGTCGTGTGGGTGGATTACGAAGGAATTCAGTCGGATGTCTTCGACCATGTGCTGGCCGTGATTCCCGAATTCGGGCTGCGGGTCTTCCAGAATCCGTCGGGTGAGGATGTCGCCTCGCTGCGCAATGCGTTTTCGCAGAACGCACAGATGCCGCCGCAAACGCCGCCGCCTTCCGCTCCACAAGCTGCACAGACGCCGCCGTCCGTCCCGCAAAAGCCGCAGGCGGAACAGCCCGCTTCGGAAGAGGCTAAAGCACCAGCATCAGCATCACCTGAATGATGATTACGCGCAGGAACATGCACACGGGATAGACCGTGGCGTAGGATACGGAGGGGTTGTCGCCTTCGATCGTGTCGTTCACGTAGTTGAGCGCCATCGGGTTGGCCATGCTGCCGCACAGCAGTCCCGAGACCGATCCGAAGTCGACCTTCAGCACCCGCAGGGCGAACAGCCCCACCAGCACCACCGGCACGAACGTCAGTGCGAATCCGATGCCGAGCCACAAGGCTCCCTCGGGACGCATGACGGTTTCGAAGAAGTGTGTTCCGGCATCCAGCCCGAGGCATGCGAGGTACATCGAAAGGCCCAGCGCGCGCAGCATCAGGTTGGCGCTTTGGGTGGTGTAGGTGATCATGTGGAGCCGGGGCCCGAACGTGCCGATCAGGATGCCGACGATGATCGGGCCGCCCGCGAGGCCCAGTTTCACGGGAATCGAAATCCCGGGGATCGCCACGGGGATGCTCCCCAGCGTGAGGCCGAGGATCAGGCCGATGAACACCGCTGCGAGGTTGGGTTCGTTGAGGCTCTTGACGGCGTTGCCGAGGATTTTCTCGACGTTGCGGATCGCCTCCGCCTCGCCCACCACGGTCAGACGGTCGCCCAGCTGCAAACGCAGGTCGGGGGTGGCCAGCAGCTGCACGCCCGAGCGGTAGACGCGGCTGATGTTGATGCCGTAGGTATTCCGCAGGCGCAGCTGCGAGAGTTTCTTGCCGTTGATTTCGGGGCGCGTCACGAGGATGCGCTGCGAGATGAGCTGGCTGTCGACGGCGTTCCAGTCGATGTTTTCCGTGTTCCAGTCCTTGGTCTCCTGTTCGCCGAAGATCAGCCGCAGGGCGTCGGCTTCGCCGGGCGTGGTGATGACCAGGATCACGTCGTTCTCCTGCAGGGTCTTGTCCGAGGTGGGGATCGAAACCCGGCCGTCGCGCCACAGGCGCGAGATGACGAAATGGTGGTGGCTCTGCGTCGCGATTTCGTGGACGCTCTTGCCGAAGACCGCGGGATTGGTGAGGTGGTAGCTGGCGATGAAGACGTTCTTGCGGTGCTCTGCGTCGGGTCTCGGCATGTCGCAAGGGCGCACGAAGAGCTTGCGCAGGAAGACCACGGCCAGAATCACGCCCACGACGCCCAGCGGGTAGGCCACGGCGCAGCTCAGCGCAGCTCCGTTGGCGTCGATGCCCATTTGTTGCAGCGTCTGCTGCGCGGCGCCCAGCGCCGGGGTGTTGGTCGTCGCGCCGCACAGAATGCCCGACATGTCGGGCATCGAGACCCCGAAGGCGCAGCTCATCGCCATGGCCAGGGCCGTTCCGAGCAGCACGATGGCGATGGCGGGAGAGACGAGCCGCAGTCCGTCGGCGCGCATCGAACTGAAGAAACCCGGTCCCACCTGCAAACCGAGAGCGTAGACGAAGATCACCAGTCCGAAACTTTCGGCGTAGGTCAGCATCGCCGGGTCGAGCGAGAGGCCGAAATGCCCGGCCAGAATGCCCACGAAGAAGATGAAGGCCGTGCCGAGCGAGATCCCGAAGAAGCGGATCTTTCCCAGTCCGATACCGATCGTCGAGATGAGCGAAATCACCACGACGGCCTGCAAAGCCGAGTGCTCGACGAGCAATTCTTTAAGCCATTCCATCCTTTCAACTGTTGAAACCGTTGCAAAAGTAGGTCAAATTTTCCGGATTGCCGCTTTTTTGCAGAACGAAAAGTGGTTCGTATGCGTCCGAGCGTATTATTTTGCCTTTTCGGGGTATGACATTTTGGTTGAGCCTTATTACAAAAACGCCCCGCCTATTGCGGGCTGGGATAATTTGTTTACTTTTGTACTGCTGGGATAAACACAGATCATCAGTGACGCACGAAGGACTTTTCCGCCGGAGGAGGTCCGGGATTCAATCCGGCAGCCGCCTGGATTCTTCAGGGACCTGGTGTTCCGGGTAGCAGTGAGGGTGACCGTTTCAGGTCATCCTCTTTGTTTGAATTCGTATATTAAAATTCCCTTTTTTCAGAGTTGCAACGGTTTTCCGCGGTAGAAATCGAGAACCTTCGAACGGAAAACGAACTCGTATTTGGCCTGCACGGCTTCGGATTCGGCCTTTTCCATGCGTGTCTTGGCGTCGTTGAAGTCGAAGATCGTCGACCTGCCGGCTTCGGCTTTCTGCTCCTCGTAGGCGAACGCCACCTTCGCCGAGGCCGAGGCGGCCTCCGCCGAGTGGTATTTGGCATAGGCGGCGTCGGCGTTGTACCATGCCTGCTCGATCTGCTTGCGCAGGTCGCGTTCGGCTTCGGTGACGGCGAGCTGCTGGCTGCGCACGGCGATCTGCGCCTTGCTGATGTTGTTGCGCGCGGCCCGGCGGTTGAAGATCGGGATGTCGAGCGAGACGCCGACGTATTCGCGGCTGTTATGGCGCATCTGCGCCCAGAATTTGTCCTTGTCGGCGCTGTAAATTCCCGTGCCGTATCCGCCCGACAGCGACAGCGACGGATAGAGGTCCGCGCGGGCTACGGCGACCGAATGTTCCGAGCCTTCGAGCCGCAGCCGTTCCGCGCGGATGTGCGGCCGGTTCTCGGCGGCGTAGGCGTATACGTCTTCCACCGAGCCGAGGCGGTGGAGCGAAGCGAGGGTCATGCTGTCGAGCGCAGGCTCTACGATGTCGAATCCTGCGGCGCTCTCGCGGTTGAGGGCCTGGCTTAAATCGAGCAGGGCCAGCCGCAGGTCGTTGCGGGCCTGGGTGAGCGTCAGCCGGTCTTTGGCTTCGAGGGCGTCGCTCTCGTAGACGGCCGATTCGGGCTGCTTGCCCGCGGCGGCCAGCGCACGGCTGCGCGCGGCCTGCTGCGTGCTCAACGCCAGCTGGCGTTCGGCCACGCCGACCAGTTCCTTGTTGTAGAGTACGTCGAGATAGAGTGTCATGATGTTGATCGACACGTCCTCGCGGGCTTTTTCCAGGTCCTGCACCGCGGCCGCGAGGTTCAGTTTCCCGGCCTTGATCTGGCGGTTGATGCGCATGCCCTGGAAAAGCGGCATGGAGGCCGAGACGTTGAGCGATCCCGAGGTCTGGTTCTTCTCCTTATAGGTGTTGTCGCTCGAAAGCACGCGGCCGAACGAGGCGTCGGCGCCGGCCGAAGCGTTCAGGCTGGGCAGGCGGCTGAACCGGGAAGTCGAGAGATCGATGCTGTTGCGTTCGATTTGCAGCGCCCGTTGCTGTACGTTGATGTTGTTGTGCAGGGCGTAGCCGATACAGTCGTCGAGCGACCATGCCGCACCCGGCGCCGGTTCGGTCGGTTCCGCAATCACGGGTGTATCCGGAAGCAGTACCGGTTCGGCGTTTTTCAGGGATGCGTTCTGCGCGCAGACCGTCGTTGCGGCGGCGCACAGGGCGGCGAGTAGGATGCCGGTTTTCATGCTGCGGTGTTTTTGCGGTTACTTTTTCTTCTTCTCCTCCTTGACGCCGCGGATCTTGTCTCCGGCGGCCACGCCTTCGGTGATCTCGATGTTCATGCCGTCCGAAAGGCCGATTTTCACCTCGTGCTTGTCGAAGGTCTGCTCCTCGGCCCCTTCGGCGCTGGTGAGCATGTGTACGTAGGTTTTGTCGCCCTCGAACTCCACGGTGCTCTCCGGGAGGGTGAGCACCCCTTCGCGGCTCTGGATCATCACGCTGGCGTTGGCGCTGTACCCGGCGCGTACGAAGACGTCGGCGGGAATTCTCACGGCGGCCTTGACCTCGAACAGGATCACGCCGTTGTCCTCCGTGGCCTTGGGCGACACGTACTCCAGCGTGGCGTCGAGTTCGACGTTCTGCAGGGCGCCGATGGTGAGTTTGACGGGCATGCCTTCGTGCAGTTTGCCCACGTCCGTCTCGTCGACGTTGCCCCGGAAGAGCATGTTCGACATGTCGGCCACGGTGGCGATCGTCGTGCCGTCGTTGAACGTGTTGGCCTGGATCACCGAGTTGCCGACCTTGATCGGCACGTCGAGGATCATGCCGTCGATCGTCGAGCGAATCTGCGTGTTGCTCAACTCCTTGAAGCGACTCGAAATGCCGTTCTTCACGATCTCCAGGTTCTCCCGGGCGTTTTGCAGCTCCTCTTCGGCCTTGTCGAGGGCCGTGCGGCCCTGCTCCGCCTCCTCGTCCGAGACGACGCCATTTTCGTGGAGGGCCTTCGTGCGGTCGTACTCGCGGCGGGTCTGCGCCAGCGAGATTTCGGCCACCGAGACGCGCGATTCGGCGCTCGACAGCTGGCCCATTTCGGGCACGACCTTCACCGTGGCGATCACCTCGCCCTTGCGGACGAGCTGCCCGGCCTCTTTGTAAACGTCGGAGATGATGCCCGAAATCTGGGGTTTGATCATCACCTCGTCGCGGGGTTCTACCTTGCCCGTGGCCACCACGAACTGTTTGAGCGTGTCCAGTTTCGGCTCCACGATCGTGTAGACGACCTTCACCGGACGGGTCTTTTGCCACAGAAACCAGAAGGTTCCCAGTAAGAGCGCCGCAAAGAGCACTCCGGCAAAAATCTTCAGAAACTTTTTCATAGCCGCAAATATGGTTTTTAATTTTCAGTTCTATTCTTCGCGTATGGCGTCCACCGCCTTGATCCGCAGGGCGCGGGTCGCGGGGATGACACCCGCCAGCAGGCTGCCCGCCACGAGGATCGCCAGCGCCGCGATGCCCGTGCCGAAGGAGATCATCCACGATATTTCGAATCCGTCCTGCGCCACGGTGACCGCCTGGTAGTAGATCGAGTCGACCACCGACAGCAGCCCCACGGCCGCCGTCAGCCCCAGTACGCCCGCAATGAAGGCCAGCACGAAACTTTCGGAGAGGATCTGCGAGATGATGGCCCGTGGCGGGGCGCCCAGTGCGCGGCGGATGCCGATCTCCTGCGTGCGCTCCTTGACGAGCACCAGCATGATGTTGCTCACGCCGACGATGCCCGCCAGCAGCGTGCCGAGTCCCACGAACCACGTCAGCCACGCAATGCCGCGAAAAAGTCCCATCACCTTGTCGAACATCTCGGCCGTGGCCATCGTCCAGACGGCCTTCTCGTCGTCGGGCGAGATGATGTGGCGGGCGAACACGGCCTCGCGGCACGCCTTTTCGACCTCCTTGCTGGGTGTGTCGTCGCGGCCCGCCACGGCGAGCATGTGGATCCGGTTGCCGCCGCCGTACATCTGCTGCGCCAGCGATACGGGCACGACGGCCGTGTTTTCGACATCGCTGAACGACATGGCCGTACTCTGCTTGCGCAACACGCCGATCACCCGAAAATAGGCATTGTTCATCTTGATTACCTTGCCTGTCGGGTCCTGTTCGCCCGGGAACAGGTCTTTCGCGATCTGCGTGCCGATGACGCAGACCTTGCGTTTCTGCACCATGTCCACCTCGTTGATGAAACGGCCGTGGAGGATTTTCTGCGGGTTGATCTTCTGGTAGTCGGGCGTGTAGCCCATCAGCGAGTAGTCGCCTTTGTGTTCGCGGTAGCTGCAATGCACTTCGTCGCCCCAGAATACGGCCGAGGCGTACAACACTTCGGGCTGTTTCTTGACGGCCTCCACGTCTTCGTTGTCCATCCTCCACCAGCGGTTCTTGGGCATGCCCTTGTAGGGAATTCCCGTCTGTTCGGGCTGCATGAGCAGCGTGTTGGTCGACATGTCGCCCAGCTGCGCCCGGAACAGGCGTCCGAGACCCATGCCGGCGCCCAGCATCACCGTGAGCATGAAGATGCCCCAGAAGACCCCCAGCGCGGTCATGATGCTGCGCTTGCGGTTCCGGGCGATGGTCTGCCAGATTTCGTTCCAACGGTCTGTGTCGAAAAAGGACATGGGTCTTTGTAATTTATTAGGCTGCTCTATACTTTATTGTACCAAATCGTACCGACTGTCGGAAGCGGACGCCATCTCCCTCCCTGAAGGAGGGTCGGGGTGGGGTCATACTTGTAAATGACGCCGCAGGCGGCAATGGAAGCGGTTGAAAGCGATGGTGCATCGAAATATCTGTCGGTTTTATTTGTTATATCTCAATGCGTCGATCGTTTTCAGCTGCGCGGCGCGGTAGGCCGGGATGTAACCGGCGATCAGCCCTGCGGCGACCAACACCAGCGTGGCGCTCACCGCCACGCCCAGGTCGAGCGTCGGGTCGAGGAACACCGAGTTCATGCCGTGTTCCGTCTGCTCGACGGGGGTCTGGTTGAGCAGGTGGTTGACGGCCTCCATGACCGCCACGCCGAGCACCATGCCCATGTAGCCGAACGCCGCGGTGATCATCACCGATTCGGCGAGGATCAGGCGGATGATCGACGCGGGTTTGGCCCCGAGGGCCTTGCGGATGCCGAATTCGGCGGTGCGCTCGGTGACGGTCACCAGCATGATGTTGCTCACGCCGACGATGCCGGCCAGCAGCGTGCCCAGTCCGATGATCCACACGAAAAGGTTGATGCCGCCGAAAACCACCATCATGCTCTTGTACTGCTCCATGGTGTTCCGGATCCAGATGGCGCTCCTGTCGTCCGGGGCGAAATGGTGCTCGACGGAGAGGCGGCGAATCAGCCGGTTTTCGAAATCTTCCATCTGTTCGTCGGTGTCGATGCCCCGCAGGGTCAGGATGGCATTGTTGACGATCGGGTCGTTGCCTTTGTAAATGAGTTGTCCGGTCGTGAGGGGGATATAGCACGAGGAGTTGTTGCGCTGGGCGTCGCCTTTTTCGACGCCCACCACCGTATAGATCGACTTGCCGACCTTGACCTGCTTGCCCAGCGGGTCGCCGCCCTTGAAGAGCAGACGGCGCATCGGTTCGTCGATAACGATTGTCTTGCGGTAATTTTTCACGTCGTCCTCGTTGATGAAGCGGCCGGCCGAGAGTTTGATGCCCTCGATCTGCTGCACCTTCGGGAGCGATCCCCGCAGCCACACCTGGGTGAACTCCTTGCCGTAAGTGGCTTTGTGTCCCGATAGCCACGAATTTGCGGCGACCTCCTCGATTTCGGGGAACTCCCGCCGGAGAATCTCCAGGTCGCTGTTGCGCATGCGGATGCGGCGGCCCTTTTCGTAGCCCATCCAGGGTTTCGAGGTCCAGCCGCCGTAGAGGTCGATGGAGTTGGTGGCGTAGTCGTCGAAGTTGGCCGTCACGCCGTTTTTCAGCCCGTTGCCCGAGCCGAGCAGGATGACGAGCATGAAGATGCCCCACGCGACCGAGAAGCCCGTGAGGAAGGTGCGCAGCTTGTTGCGCCGCACCGAGGTCCAGATCTCCAGCAGCAGTTCCCTCATCGCTTCCCGAGGCCCGTTTGGTCGATGCTGCTGATGACGCCGTCTTTCAGGCGGATGATCTTGTCGGTCTGGTCGGCGATCGACTGTTCGTGCGTGACGCAGATGATCGTCATGCCCATGTCTTTGTTGACGCTGCGCAGCAGGTTCATCACCTCCTGCGAGGTGACGCTGTCCAGGGCGCCCGTAGGTTCGTCGGCGAGGATGATTTCGGGCCGGTTGATCAGCGCTCGGGCGATCGCCACACGCTGTTTCTGGCCGCCCGACATTTCGTTGGGCATGTGTGCTGCCCAGTCCCGCAGTCCGAGCATGTCGAGGTATTCCAGCGCCAGGGAATTGCGCTTGCGCCGTGCGACGCCCTGGTAGTAGAGCGGCAGGGCGACGTTCTCGACGGCGTTCTTGTAGTTGATCAGGTTGAACGACTGGAAGATGTAGCCGATCATCCGGTTGCGTGCGGCGGCGGCCTGCGTTTCGTTGAGGTTCTTGATCAGGCGGCCTGCGAGGTAGTAGTTCCCGCTGTCGTAGTCGTCGAGGATGCCGAGGATGTTCAGCAGGGTCGATTTGCCCGATCCCGAGGCGCCCATGATCGACACCAGTTCGCCTTTGCCGACTTCGAGGTCGATGCCCTTCAGTACGTGGAGGGGCGAACCGTTGTTGTAGGTTTTGTTGATGTTTTCGAGTTTTATCATACGTCCGCAGGCCGAGTGAGGTTTACCGGGGTAACGGTTTGTTACGCGCTTCGGGACAAAGGTAATAAAGAAATCGTGAAAAACAATTTATTTTTATCGAAAATCAATAAAATGTTACCCCCCCCCGATAAGGGTGCGCTTACAGATCGTCAGCGGCTCTGCCGGGTTATCTGATAAGTGCCGGTTCAGGTTCGAAACGTTCCGGCCTGCCATCGCCTGCGAATCCCGTTTTTTAGGCGGGACCGAGAAGCAGGCGGCGGAGCGCCGCGACATCGGGAGCGAAACAGCCGGGGTGCGCGGCTTCCAGTTCGCCGGGCTGGGCGTATCCCCAGCCTGCGGCGATCGAGTCGAGTCCCGTTTCGGCGGCCCCTTCCACGTCGTAGCGGCGGTCGCCGATCATCACGGCTTCGCGCGGGGCGATCTCCAACTCTCCGAGCGCATGGCGGATCACGTCGGCCTTGGTCGTGCGGCGGCCGTCGAGCGTGCTGCCGCTGATCAGCCGGAAGTAGGGTTCGAGGCCGAAATGTGCGGCGATCTGCCGGGCGAAGGGCGTCGGCTTCGAGGTGGCCATCACGTTCACGCAACCCGCGGCGGCCGTGTCGGCCAGCAGGCTTGGGATTCCGGGATAGACTTCGTTCTCGAAGATGCCCTTCGGGGCATAGTATTCCCGGTATTTGGCGACGGCCGTCTCGGCTTCCGTGTCGGTCATGCCGTACCGTTCTTTGAAGGAGTCCGCGAGCGGCGGTCCGATGAAAGGGGTTAATTCCCGGAGGTCCGCCACTTCGATGCCGAAGTGGCGCAGGGCGTACCGCACCGAGCGGGTGATACCCTGCATGGGGTCGGTCAGCGTGCCGTCGAGGTCGAAAAAGAGGTATTTCCTGTACATATTACTTATAAAAAGCCCGGCCTTTTCGGGGAACCGGGCCGGGGTTTATGCTTTGAGCCGCAGGAACGAGTAGCCGAAGCGTTGCGCTGCGGCGCGTTCCAGTTCCTCGCGGACCGAGGGGTGCGCCACGGCGATCAGCGCCCGGGCGCGCTCGGCGAGGTTGCGGCCCCGCAGGTGCGCCACGCCGTATTCGGTGACGACGTGCTGGACCATGTGGCGTGTCGTCACGACGCCCGCGCCGGGCGACAACAGCGCCCTGATTTTCGATTCGCCCTTGGGGGTCGTGGACGGGATGGCGATGAAGGTCTTGCCGCCCTCGGACAGCGCCCCGCCGTACATGAAATCGTGCTGGCCGCCCACGCCCGAGATAATGCGCATTCCGACCGAGTCGGCGCACACCTGTCCCGTGAGGTCCACTTCGACAGCCGAATTGATGGCCATGACGCGCGGGTTTTGCCGGATGCGGAACGGATCGTTGGTCCATGCCACATCCTTCATCACCAGATCCTTGCGGTAGTCCATGTAGCCGTAGAGCCGGCGCGAGCCGAGGGCCAGCGAGGCCACCGTCACGCCGGGCATCACCGCCTTCTGCGAGTTGTCGATCACGCCGCTTTCCAGCAGCGGCAGTACGCCGTCGGTCATCGCCTCGGTGTGCAGCCCCAGATGCCGGTGGCCGCCGAGGGCGCCCAGCACGGCGTTCGGAATGCCGCCCACACCGATCTGCAACGTCGCTCCGTCGGGAATCAGTTCGGCGATATAGCTGCCGATCCGAAGCTCGGTCTCCGTGGGCACGGCCGTCGGGACCTCCACCAGCGGGGAGTCGACCTCTACGGCTGCGGCCAGGCGCGAGGAGTGGATCACGGCATCGCCGTAGGAGTAGGGCATCGCCTTGTTGACCTGTGCGATGACGGTCTTGGCGCACTCCACGGCCGAAACCGCCAGGTCGGCCGAGACGCCGAACGAGCAGTAGCCTTCGGCGTCGGGCGGCGAGACGTTGATGAGCGCGACGTCGAGAGGCAGCGTGCCGTCGCGGAACAGCGCGGGGATTTCGCCCAGAAAGGCCGGAATGGTCTGCCCGTAGCCGTCGGCCAGCCACCGGCGGATATTGTTGGCCACGAACAGACTGTTGACGAGGAACGACTCGCGGTATTCGGGGCGGCAGTAGGGGGCGTCGAAGGCTCCCACGGCGAAGGCCGAATAGACCGTCACATGTTCCAGTTCGCAGCCCCGTTCGGTCATGGCCGCCACGAGCACTTCGGGAATCGAGGTGCTGCCCTGGATGTAGACGCTGTCGTTGGATCGGATGAGTTTTACCGCCTCCGCGGCAGTCGTAAGGCGCATAGTGGTCTTATTTATGGTTTTCGGCAAATACCCGCAGCCGTTCTTCGAGCATTTCGAATTGTTCGGGGCGGTTCATCTGCGAGACGCAGACCCGGATGCCGTGCTGGCGGCTGCCGGTCGAGGTGAGCGAGATGGCGCAGACGCCGTAGAGCAGCAGTTCGCCCAACAGTTCGGCGCTGGTCATCGCGCCGTAGCCGACCGTGTAGAAGAATCCGTCGCTGACCTGCTCGCCGCGGTCCTTGTCGTAGACGATGCGGAATCCGTGGCGGAGGAACGTCTTCTTGGTCAGCCGGGCGCGCCGGGCGTACTCCGAGGCTTCGCCCACGAAGTCCAGTTCGCCGTCGGCCGCCGCGCGGAACATCGCCGCCAGGGCGTGCTGTGCCGAGTGGCTCGTGCCGGACGAGGCGGCGTAGAGAAAGACCAGCACGTAGGCGTCGCCCAGCCGTCCGATGTTGTAACGCCGGCGCAGGGCCGGGTATTCGCGGCGGAAAAGCGTGTCGGAGATCGCCGCCACGGCGATCCGCTGCCCGGCGTAGCTGAATATCTTCGATCCGGAGACCAGCAGGATGTAATTCTTTGTGTAACGCGCCACCGAAGTCTGGTAGGGGGCTTCGAAAGGCCGTCCCAGCGGTTTGCGGAAGTCCATGCAGAGATAGGCGAGGTCCTCGATGACGATGGCGTCGTACCGCGTGGCCAGCTCCCCGATCGTGCGCAGTTCGTCCTCCGTGAGGCAGATCCACGCCGGGTTGTTGGGGTTCGAGTAGACGATGGCCGCCACGTCGCCCGCGGCGAGGAAACTCTCGATCTTCGGTCCCAGTTTTTCGTCCCTGTAATCGTAGATGTCGAACGATTCCGAAGGGATGCCGAGGATGCGTACCTGACTGCGCTGCACGGGGAATCCGGGATCGATGAAAAGAATCTTCCTTTTGGCCGGGTCGAGCTGCGAGCAGAGCAGGAAGGTGGTGAAGCTGCCCTGCATCGATCCGACGGTCGGAATGCAGCCCTGCGGGGCGATGTCGACGTCGAGGAACGCCTTGAGGAACCGCGAGGCCTGCGTCTTGAGCTCCGGGATGCCGAACATGTTGGGATACTGCGATGCGACGCCCGCCTGCAGGGCCGCGCGTTCGGCCTCGACGCCCGCCCGTTCGGGCGGCAGTCCCGGCACGCCCATTTCGAGGTGGAGGAACTCCACGCCCGTGTCGCGCTCCATCATGCGGGCGATGTCGCCCGACTGGCGGATCGTGGCCTGCGCGATGTCTGCGATGTCCATCCGCTCCAGCGCGGAGTGCAGGCAGGACCTGTCGAACGGAATTTTCATGGCTTTGCCTGTTTTTGGGCCGCTTCGCAGCCGGCACGGAACGCCGCGAGGTTCGTTTCGACGACCTGTCCGCCCTTGCGGGCGAAGATGGCGCGGATGCCTGCCTCCAGCTTCGCGGCGTCGATCCCGAGCAGCGGCGCGGCGGCTCCCAGCAGCGCCATGTTGGCCGAGCGGGGCGCCATGGCGGCTTTGGCGACGGCATCCGCGTCGAGGGCCACGACGTGCGGGAGTTGTTCCAGTTCGCGCCGCAGGGCCTCGCCGTCCGGATAGTTCGGGATGTTGACCAGCGGTGTGGTGTCGGTGATCACCCATCCGTCGTGGGCCAGCCACGGCAGGTAGCGCAGCGCCTCCATCGGCTCCATCGAGACGATGAGGTCGGCCGCGCCGCGCGGGATGAGGTCCGAACGGATGGCCGAAGTGCCGATGCGCAGGTTCGACTGCACGTCGCCGCCGCGCTGGCTCATGCCGTGGACCTCGGCCTGTTTGATATGGAGCCCGTCTTCGAGGGCGGCCCGTCCGATGACGGCGGCGATCGAGAGGATTCCCTGACCTCCTACGCCCGAGAGGATGATGTCGCGTTTCATATCACTACGTTTTTGGTTTTTTGTGCTGTGCTCGTTCCGTCGGCTGTTGCAGTCTCGCCGCCTTCGGCGCCGTTTGGAAATCTGACCCTCCCCCGAACTCCCGTCTCCGGCGCGGGCTTTATGTGGGGACCTGTCGGGGTTCAGCCGCTCGATGGGCCTGTCATCGTTCGCTTTCCCGGCATGAATTGGCTATAAATTATTTCGTTGCGTTCTTTCTCTTGGCCGTCTGGATACACTCTCGGCGCGGGATGATCACCGAGACGCCCTGGTAGGCGATCTCCTCGCGGATCATCGCCTTCATCTCCTCGCGGTTCTTGGGCAGCGGCACGACCGTGCGGATGTGCGCCGGGTCGACGCCGATGCCGGCGCATATCTGTTCCAGACGGCCCGTTCCGGCCGAATCCTGCCCGCCGGTCATGCCCGTCGTGAGGTTGTCCGAGATGATGACGGTGATGTCCGCCCGTTCGTTCACGGCATCCAGCAGACCCGTCATGCCCGAGTGGGTGAAGGTCGAGTCGCCGATCACGGCCACCGAAGGGTGCTGTCCGGCGTCGGCCGCGCCCTTGGCCATGGTGATCGAGGCCCCCATGTCGACGCACGTGTCGATGGCGTGCAACGGCGCCAGCCACCCCAGCGTGTAGCATCCGATGTCGCTGAACACCTTGCCTGCGGGGTATTCCTCGCGGAGCACCTCCGTCAGCGCGGTGTACATGTCGCGGTGTCCGCATCCCTGGCAGAGCGCGGGCGGACGGGCGACGACGATCTCGCTCGCGGCGTGCGTCCGGCGGGGCGCCATGCCGAGGGCCGCGCGCACGCTGTCGGGCGTCAGCTCCCCGGTGCGGGGCAGTTCGCCGGTCAGGCGTCCGCGGATCGCCAGGGGACTGGGAAGCACGCCCCGGACGGCCTCCTCCACGACGGGCTGTCCCTCTTCGAGGATCAGCAGCGTGCCGCATTCGGCGGCGATGCGCCGCACGAGGTCGCGGGGCAGCGGGTACTGCGCGATCTTCAGCACCGGGTGCGGGCATCCGTCGGGGTAGTTCTCCATCAGGTAGTTGTGTGCGATGCCGCAGGCGACGATGCCCAGCCGTTTGTCCGGACCTTCCGTGCAGGCATTGAACGGGCTGGCGGCGGACTCCTCCTCCAGCCGGGCGTAATCCTCCAGCAGCGTCTTGTACCGCACGCGCGAGTTTCCCGGCATCAGCACCCACTGGCGGGGCTGTTCGGGATGGCTCAACGGGTTTTCGGCGCGTGCCTCGCCCGTCTCGACCGCGGCCCGCGAATGGGCCATGCGGGTCGTCAGCCGCATCAGTACCGGAATCCGGTAATGTTCCGAGAGATCGAAGGCGGCCTTCGCCATTTCGTATGCCTCCTGCTGGTCCGCCGGTTCGAAGGTCGGCACGAGGGCGAATTTCCCGTAGAAACGCGAATCCTGCTCGTTCTGCGACGAGTGCATCGAGGGGTCGTCGGCCGCCACGACCACCAGTCCGCCGTTGGCCCCGGTCATCGCCGCGTTGACGAAGGCGTCGGCCGCCACGTTCAGCCCCACGTGCTTCATGCAGACCAGCGCGCGCTTGCCGGCGAACGACATGCCGAGCGCCTCCTCCATGGCCGTCTTCTCGTTCGACGACCAGGTGCGGTGTACACCCCGTTCTGCGGCGAGGGGATGTTGCTGGATGTATTCCGTGATTTCGGTCGAGGGTGTGCCCGGATAGGCATAGACGCCCGACAGTCCCGCGTGGAGGGCCCCCAGTGCGAGGGCTTCGTCTCCGAGTAAGAGTTCTCGTTTTGCCATGAGTTTACGGTCTGTTTCACTTTTTACAAATTTAGGAAAATTTAATTAAAATCCAATCTTTGGCGACGATTTATCACGCCTTCGGCCTGAATCGGGAATAAGTATAGTTTTCAAGCCGATTTTTGGTTGAAAAATGTAAAATGCGGCCGGGCCGCCGAGCGGTCTGTCTCCGGCTCTTCCGCTTTTCCCGAAGGCGGGGACTTTGCGGAGTGGAATCTGCGGGGCGGTTACGAAATCGCCGGAATTATTTGGTTTGATTGGTTTTTTTGCGATCTTTGTGCTTCAAACGAATAACTCATGAACAACTCGCCGAACATCAAACAGGTGGAAACCGTCCTGAAATACATTAAGAACGAGCTTTATTCCGGCCGTTTGCAGCCGGGCGAACGCCTCCCGGCCGAGCGGCGGCTGGCCGACATGCTGGGCGTCGGCCGCGCCCATGTGCGTGCGGCGTTCCAGAAACTCGAATTTTACGGCATCGTCCAGACCTTTCCCCAGAGCGGTACGGTGGTCGCGCAGGAGAAGATGCAGGTGCTCGAACGCATGATCACCGACGCGCTGCAGATCGGACAGTACGACTTCGCGTCGCTGGTCTACGTGCGTGTGCTGCTCGAAATCGAGGCCATCAAGCTCTGTGCCCGCAACCGCACGGCGGAGGACCTGGAGAACATCGAACGGGCGCTGGAGGAGTGCGAGGCGAAATTCTATACCGAGGAGCGTGTTTCGAAGGACTTCGCCTACCACCAGGCGCTGGCCCGCGGGGCGCACAATCCGGTGATCGCGTCGATGCTGCTGGTCATCACGCCCGATGTGCTGCGTTATTACCAGCGTTACCGCGTCTGCACGGTTCCGCAGGAGGAGGTCTATTTCGAGCACCGCGAACTGCTGCGCTGCGTCCGAGAGAAGGACGAGGAGGGGGCCGTTGCGATGCAGCGCCGCCACCTCAAGTCGCTGAGCGAATTCGCAGCGGCCTTCAACGATGAGAACCATTTCCTCGAATAGCGGTCCCGCCGCCCCGAAATGACAAACGGCTGTCCCCGAAGAGACAGCCGTTTGCTGTGTTTGGTTGCGTCACGTTCTACCCGCAGAGCCAGTCGCGCAGGATTTCGGGTGTTTCCACCTCCCGGCAGCTGACCGAAGCGAGCAGTTCGCGTCCTTGTTGCGTGAGTGAGTAGTACATCTGGCGCCGGTCCTCGCTGCAGAGTTCCCGGGTCACCAGCCCTTTCTGTTCCACCGAGCGGAGCACTTTCGAGGTGTTCGAGGGCGTGAGGCCCAGCAGTTCGCCCAGCTCTCCCGGGCAGAGACGCTCGGTTTTCGAGAGACTGCACAGCGTCATGCCTTCGTTCAGGCAGATGCCGTAGCGTTTTTCGAACGCCGCTTCGAACTGGTGCACGGCGCGCTGCAGGTCGCGGATCCTACAAAGCTTATCCATGTTTCTTCACTTTATATACCGCCTGCATGCCGCAGTGTTTCACGCATTTGCCGCATTCGATGCATTTCCCGGGATCGATCAGCGGGAGGGCGTTTCCCTCCTGCGTGATCGCACCTGCGGGACATATCGGAATCAGCGGGCAGCGGTGGTCCTGCGGGCATAGCAGGGCGTCGACCGTCAACGCCATTATTTGCCCAGCATCACTTTGTCGATAGCCTCCTTGAGCGAAGCCTTGGGCAGAGCGCCCTGGGCCATCTGGGGTTTGCCTTCCATCGGGATGAACAGCAGCGTGGGGATCGAACGGATGCCGAACGCTGCGGCAAGCTCCTGCTCCTCTTCGGTGTTGATCTTGTAGATGTGGATCTGGTCCCCGTATTCGGCGGCCAGTTCTTCGAGTACCGGTGCGAGGGCCTTGCAGGGGCCGCACCACGAGGCGTAGAAGTCGATCAGGGCCGGTTTGTCACCGAGGTATTTCCATTCCTGGGGATTCTTCTCGTAATCGGCGACCTTCTTCAGAAAGTCGGCTTTGGTCATTGCGGTCGTTTTCATATTCTTCGTGTTTTTGTTGTTTGTCTGTGCCTGGCTTCCGGCCGTGAATGCCAGAAGTGCGAGCGCCGTAAAAAGCAGTTTTCTCATGGTG
Source organism: uncultured Alistipes sp. (assembly GCA_900541585.1). Taxonomy (GTDB): domain Bacteria; phylum Bacteroidota; class Bacteroidia; order Bacteroidales; family Rikenellaceae; genus Alistipes. The sequence goes on along the minus strand of UQKD01000007.1, from coordinate 291 downwards.
TTTTTAATTGTTCTCTATCAATAACGATGCAAAGATATAAAATATTTTCCAATAAAACAAATTTCCTATGGAAAATATCCTGATCCGATGATTCCCTGATTTGAAAACGGAGGGTTTCGCCCGAGGGGTATAGCTACCTTTTGGTGGCAAAAGGTAGCAAACGCAGTCTTCGACTGTTGGGTTTCTTTGTACTTTTTGGCCGCAAAAAGTACCAAAAACTCTCCGACAGATGGCTTTGCCTACTTCGTCCCGTCTAACGTTCGAAACGGGCGCCTATTCGCGGGGGCGCAC
>UQKD01000006.1 GCA_900541585.1 uncultured Alistipes sp. | reverse complement strand
GCAAAGTTCGCTCGCAAAATAGAATTGTCAAAGGCGGCTTATTTCGGATGGTTACGCAGAGCGGGTGGAAGAGCTTCTCGGCAGGCTGTCCCACGACGACCTGAAAGCTTTCATGCGTGACGCCTGCATGCAAGACGACAAGTTCGGGCAGCTGTTCGCGGCCAAACACGTTCACCTCCTGTCCCCGGAATCCGGAGAACTTTACACCCGGCAGCTGAGGTCGTTGATAAAGGCCTTCTCCGACCGGTCCGGGTTCGTGGACCGGCGGAACGCGGGACGCCTCGGCGGTATCATCCGCGAGATGGCCGGCAAAGCAAGAGCCGGGATAGCGAAAGGAGAGATACAGCGGGCCATGTTCGCCGCGACAGCCATTATCGGGGAGATGGCGGATGTGATCAGTTGTGATGCGGACGACAGTGACGGGCAGATAGGCCGCGGCATGGAGGAGGCTTTCGGCGTGCTGGAGGTCCTTGTCGGATCGGAATTGACAGCGGTGCAGCATGACGAACTGTTCGGGTGGCTGCTGTCCCTGTTCGAGAACGGCACGCTCCATGGCTGGGACTGGCACTTCACAGCCCTGCATCTGGGCATCAGGCTCGTGGAAACCGCGCGGGAAAAGGAGAGGGTGAAGTCTGCCCTGGAAAGAATAAAGCCGAACGGCAAAGGCCGGGATCCCGGCTATGACAGAACCCGGGAGTTGATGCTGGAACTCATCGGGAAGACAGAAGGTTCACAGGCCGCAGTCCGGTTCATGGAAGGCAACATTTCCAACCCGCGGTTCAGGGCCGCGCTGATAGAAAAGGCTCTGGACGTGAAAGATTATCAGAAAGCCGGAAAACTGGCTCTCGAAGGGATTGCCCGGGACGAAAAGAGCGATCCCCGGCAGGCCGCGGAGTGGCGCAACTACCTGCTGACTGTCTGCCGGCGACGCGGAGATACGGAAAGCGCGGTCAGACTCGCCCGTTACGCCTACATCCATTCAAACGGGCGCCACCATCCCCTGAAATACTATTACGAGCTGATGAAATCCCTTGTCCCCGGGGAACAATGGCCGGCTTATAGGAGCGCTCTTGTCGGGGAATTGGAGAAAGAGTGCGCGGGGGAGTGTTACGACCGCGTCTCCCGTCTGTACATCTGGGAGTCACAGTGGGAGGAGTTGCTCGGACTCCTCCGGCAGCACGCAACTTTCGAGCGCGTCGCCGGGGCGGAACGCTATCTGGCGGACATGTATTCCAACGAGATGGCATGCCTTTACAGGGAACTCGTGCTCGACTACCTGGAACGGTATATGGGCCGCGCCCATTATCGGACGGCCTGCCGGTATATCCGTCGCATGATAAAACTGGGGGCCCGCGACGCGGCCGGGAAGCTGGTGCGGGAGCTCAAAACCATATATCCGGCAAGAAGATCTTTGCTTAAGGAGCTGAGTAGGGTTTAGGGGGGGGTAATATAAATTTGCCTGTCCCGAAAATTTTTCCTACCTTGCGTTAGGTTATTTGAAATGCGGCATTTGAGCGCAATCGGCTGAAAACAAACCGTTGCTTTCTCGTTACCTACTCTTTTATACAAAAACGCAACGTCCGGAATATCGAATCGTTACATCTCTTTAACCCCGCTCCCGTCCTGGTTCGGTATTTTCTGATAGGACCATTGTCGTAACTTATCGGGCGTTTCTGTTTGACCGAAACCCCGCCGGGGCGGCGGATCGGCGGCATGGCGTCGGGCAGCGAAGTTCCGGCAGCGAAGTTCCGGCCGCTGCTACCTGTTTGCTTCGCGGATCAGTTCGCCCAGCACTTCGATGCTGTCGGCCGTGATGTGGGGCTGCGGGTCGGCCTTGCCGGCCACGTCGAGCGTCGTCTCGCCCGAGAGCACCAGCACGCCCATCGCACCGGCGTTGTGGGCCATCTGGACGTCGGTGTAGATGCGGTCGCCGACCATGGCGATCTCGTAGGGCTGCAACCCGTGGCGCGAGAGGATGCCCGAAAGCATGTTCGGGTCGGGCTTGCCCAGCGTGATGTCCGGGCGGCGTCCCGTGGCGTGTTCGAGGCAGGCGCAGATCGAGCCGCAGTCGACCAGCACCGTCGGCAGGTCGGTGGGGCACACCCGGTCGGGGTTGGTGGCGATATAAGGCACTCCCTGCTTGATCCACCAGGCCGCGCGGCACAGCCGTTCGTAGCGTAGCGTCATGTCGAACGCCGCCACGATCACGTCGGGCACGTCGTCGGCCGAGTCGGCGCATGACTCGAAGCCCGCGGCCTCGAATTCCGAAATCATCGACGGTGTGCCGAGCAGGAACAGCCGCTTGGCCGCAGGGTAATGGGTCTTGATGTAGTCGATGGTGGCCAGCGCCGTGGTGTACATCTCGTCGCGCGAAGCCTTGATGCCCAGCGTGTCGAGTTTATGGAGATAGTCCGCGATGCTTTTGGACGGGTTGTTCGTCAGGAACGAGTAGCCGATCCCCTGCTCCTTGAGCCCGCGCAGGAAGGCCTGCGTGTAGGGAAACAGCGACATTCCCATGTAGATCGTGCCGTCCATGTCGAGCGCCACGTGGCGGATGCGGCGCAGGCGTTCCATCAGTTCGGCATGCTCCCAGACGGAGCGGTACTTGTGAAAGGGTTTGTTTTCCATGTCGTTATTCGGTCTTTTTGTCGATGCGGTGTTGTTTGATCACGGCGCCCGCGGTGTTGACCACCTTCAGGTCGATGCCCTTCGCGTCGGCCGACACGCGGATACAGTCGTTGTTCGAGTTGACGAGGATCGGGAAGTCGACCCCGCGGCTGCCGTCGTCGATCCAGTGGTAGCGGTGGTAGTGGCCGCAGAGCATCAGGTCGATGCCTTTGCCGACGAGTTCGGGGACGAACAGCTTGCGGATCTGCTGCTCGCCGTACCAGCTGTCCTCCTTGCCCGGGATCATGTGCATCAGTACGATGCGCACGGGGGCCGCCCGGAATTCGTCGCTGTTGACGACGCCTTTCAGCCATTCGGCCTGCTGTCGGCGGTATGCGTTCCAGTCGCCCATGCCGTAATAGCGGAGATCGTTGTCGGGTTTGTCCTCACAGCCGTCGAGCACGATGAAGAGGGCCGGGCCGCGGCGGAACGTGTAGTAGGTCTCGCCGGTCGGCGTGGGGAAATAGTCGAGCCAATGCTGCGCATAAGCGCCGCGGTTCTCGTGGTTGCCGCGCGTCACGGCGAGCGGAATGCCCGCGGGCGTGAGGATGTTCGATGCCGACGCGAGGCAGGCATCCCAGAGCGTCTGCTCGGTCTCGGTCTGGCTGGCCAGGTCGCCGTTCAGGCAGACGAAATCCGGACGGGCCTCGGGGGCGTCCCCGATCAGCAGCTGGAAAACGGAGTCGCGGGCGTGGATGTCGTTGACCATCCAGAAATCGACTTTTTCCTGCGCCGGGTCGGGGGTCCTGATGGTGTAGGGCTTGCGCCGGAACACCTCGCTGCCGTTCCCGTCGTCGAGGATGACGCGCTTGTTGCCCTCGTTCAGGACGATTCCCCGCTGCATGATGCGGTAGCGGTAGGTCGTGCCGGGCCGGAGTCCTTCGATCCGCACCTGGTGCATGCGTCCGACGCGGCAAAGTCCGAGGTGCGAGTCGTAATACCTGGGCCGCTCGGCCGAGTAGAAGTGCGATCCGTCCATCGGGGCGAGTTCGACCCAGCCGATGGCGTCGTCCATCGCGTCCCAGACGACCGTGAAGCCGTCTTCGGTGACATTCAGTACATAGGGTCCGTGGGCGATGCGCACCGTAGGCGGCACGGCGGTTTGGGCGAGGGCGGCGGCCGTCAGCAGGAGCGCGCCCAGCAACAGGGTAAGTCGTTTCATGGCGAAAGTTGTATCGGTTCGAGATTCAAAGGTATGTTTTTATTTTCTTTTATCCAATTTTTCGTTTTGTTAATCCGAAAGGAAATAAAATACACCATGAAAAGAAAATTTTTTCGTTGCTTTTGACTGGTAAAAGGAAAATAATATTTATATTTGCCTTTGTTTTGGGAAACCCGGGAGCTTCCCTGCGGGTTTCGTTTGTGAAAATTGAAAACAGAATAATCAAGCAGATATTATGAATAAGGTAGAGAGTGCCCTTCAGCGCACGACCGACACCAAAGCGCTGGTGATCGGTGTCGGAACCCTTCCGCGGACGGTGGAGATGTTCAACGAGTTGTTTCCCGGCTGCCGCGCCGTCGTGGTCGCCGACACCAATACGTGGCGCGTCGCCGGCGGCGAGGTGCACCGCATTCTCGCCGATGCGGGTATCGCGCAGGACGAACCGCACGTGTTCACCGATCCGAAACTCTACGCCGAATGGTCGTTCATCGAGGAGCTGGACGGTGTGCTGGCTGCGACCGATGCCGTTCCCGTGGCCGTCGGTTCGGGCGTGATCAACGACCTGACCAAACTCTGTTCCCACCACAACGGGCGCCGTTACATGGTGGTCGGCACGGCCGCTTCGATGGACGGTTACACGGCCTACGGGGCTTCGATCACCAAGGACGGCAACAAGCAGACCTTCGACTGCCCGGCGCCGCTGGGCATGGTCCTCGATCCGTCGATCTCGGCCGCTGCGCCCGCCAGAATGTCGGCTTCGGGCTACGCCGACCTGATCGCCAAGATTCCTGCCGGGGCCGACTGGATGCTTTCCGACGCCGTGGGGTCGGAACCGATGGACGATTTTGCCTTCGGGCTGGTGCAGGACGGGCTGAAAGAGGCCCTGTCCGACCCCGCAGGCGTGCATGCCGGCAATGTGGAGAAGGTCGAACAGCTGGCCGAAGGGCTGCTGCTGAGCGGTTTCGCCATGCAGGCCACGCAGTCGAGCCGCCCGGCTTCGGGCGCCGAACACCAGTTCAGCCACCTGTGGGACATGGAGCACCTGCGTTTCAACGGCGCTTCGGTGTCGCACGGCTTCAAGGTCGGTATCGGCACGCTGGCTTCGACGGCCTTCCTCGAAATGCTGCTCGACGCCCCCGTGGAGCAGCTGGACATCGAAAAGTGCGTCGCCGCGTGGAAATCGTGGGACGAGACCGAGCGGGATATCCGCGCCGTCTTCCACAACGACCCCGAATTCGTGGCCCGCGGCTTGAAGGAGACCCGCGGCAAATACGTGGATAAGGAGGGCCTGCGCGACCAGCTCGTGCGGCTCAAAAAGGCGTGGCCCGAACTGCGCGAACGCATCCGCCGTCAGATCATTCCTTTCGCCGAGGTGCGCCGCCGCCTGGAACTCGTCGGCGCTCCGTACGAACCCGAACAGATCGGCGTCTCGCGCGCCCGTTTCCGCGAGGCGTTCGGGAAGATTCCCTACATGCGCAGCCGCTATACGGTCATCGACACCGCATTCCGCTGCGGCTGGATGGAGGAGTGGCTCGACTCGCTGTTCGGCAAAGGCGGCGTCTGGGAGGTCGGAAGCCCTGCGCCGGGCCTTGGGGAACCGGCTCTCTCCGCCGCGGATTCGGTTCCGGGCGTGTAGGGTCGTGTGCGGCTTTCGGACGATAAAACGGAAAAATCACGGAAATAATTTAGAATATCGCTCCGAAAGTTGTATATTTGGCTTCTGAAACTACTAACTTTCATTTCGAAATGACATCTGAACAAACCAAGCGCTTCAAGTATTGGCAGATGCGTACGATCATCGCGACGATGGTCGGCTATGCGCTCTTCTACTTCGTGCGCAAGAACTTTTCGCTGGCCATGCCCGGTCTGGAAGCCGATCTCGGCATTTCGAAGACGAGCCTCGGTATCTTTCTCACCCTGAACGGCCTGATCTACGGCTTCTCGCGTTTCGCCAACGGCATCCTGGCCGACCGCATGAACGCCCGCTGGTACATGGCCATCGGCCTGGCGCTGTGCGCACTGGCCAACTTCGCGTTCGGATTCGGCGAGGACGTCTCCTACTGGATCACGGGCGAGCATTCGGGCGACCAGTTCGGCAACACGATGATCCTCTTCATGGGCGTCATGTGGGTCGTCAACGGCCTGTTGCAGGGTACGGGATTCCCGCCCTGCGCGCGTCTGCTGACCCATTGGATTCCGCCTACGGAGCTGGCGACGAAGATGTCGGTGTGGAATACCTCGCACTCGATCGGCGCGGGCCTCGTGGTGATTCTCTGCGGTTACATCATGGGGACGCTGGGGACGAACATGACGGGCGATCCCGACACCGTGGCTTCCATCGCCGCCAACCTGGGCGTTTCGCCCGACGATGCCGCGGGCATGGAGCGCGTGATGACCTCCGCGGCGCATGTCGGGGCATGGAAATGGTGTTTCTGGATTCCGTCGGCGATCGCTTTCGCCGGAGCCATCGGCCTGGTGGTTTTCCTGCGCGACACCCCGACCTCGGTGGGGCTTCCCGAACTGGAGGGAACCGAGACCAAGCAGGTGAAAACCGAAAAGAAGGGCGCCGAGCACAAGGCGTTCCTGATGAAATACGTCTTCAAGAATCCGCTGATCTGGATTCTGGGCTTCGCCAACTTCTTCGTTTACATCGTTCGTTTCTCGGTGCTCGACTGGGGGCCCTCGCTGCTGAGCCAGTCCAAGGGCGTCTCGATGTCGCATGCCGGATGGCTCGTGGCGATGTTCGAGATCGCCGGTATCCTCGGCATGCTCTTCGCCGGCTGGGCGACGGACAAGTGGCTCAAGGGGCGTGCGCACCGCACCTGCGTCTTCTGCATGGCGGGCGCCGCACTGTTCGTCTTCCTTTTCTGGCAGCTGCCCGCCGACGCGCCGATCTGGCTGCTGTTCGCCACGCTCTGCGCCGCAGGGTTCTGCATCTACGGCCCGCAGGCGCTGATCGGCATTGCCGCCGCGAATCAGGCCACGAAGAAGGCCGCCGCCACGGCCAACGGCCTCACGGGGCTGTTCGGTTATGCTTCGACGCTCATTTCGGGTGTGGGACTGGGCTTCGTGGCCCAGCACTACGGCTGGAACTGGGCCTATGTCGGCATCTTGGGCATGGCCCTCGTGGGCATGCTGGTCTTCCTCCTGATGTGGGGCGCCAAGGCCGACGGCTACGAACCCGAGGCGGAATGAGGGAATTGAAGGTTCCATTTTAGATGATGATACGGACTTCGGCCCGGGAGGGTCCGGCCCGTGACGGGTTTCGGACCCTTTTTTTGTGATAAAAGAAAACTTTTTCTTATCTTTGATGTCGTAACGACATTTTTGGGAGGTTGGAACGTTTTGCCGGACCGCATGTTATCCGGTTTTGGAACCCTCCGTTCCTTTTTTTTGTATCGTTGCTGTTTAACTCTTTAAAAAACAACCGATATGTTGAGTATTGCCGAACGGCACAAATACATTCTCGACAGCCTGAACAAGCACGGTTTCGTCCGGATTACCGACGTTGCCAACGAACTGGGCGTTACGAAGGTGACCATCCGCAAGGATATCAAGATTCTCGAAAGCAAAGGCTTATTATATAAGGTGCACGGCAGCGCGCGTCCGGCCAATCCCCACGTTGCGGACCTCGACGTGCACGTGAAGGACAACATCAATCGCGACGCCAAGCGGCGCATCGCCCAGCGTGCGGTGGAGATGCTCGGCGAGACCGACTCGATCATCGTGGCCTCGGGATCGACCGTTTACGCCTTCGCCGAGGAGATCAAGATGCGCATGTGGCATCACCTGAACATCGTCACGCCGTTCCTGCGGCTGGGTGTACTGCTGAACGAGTCGGAGAACGTCAACGTCGTGCAGCTGGGCGGCTCGGTGCACAAGAAGTCGCTGTCGGTGCTTGGCGAGGAGGCCGCGCGCGAACTGGACGACTGCATCTGCTCAAAGGTCTTCTTCGGGGTGGACGGCATCGACCCCGAGCACGGCATCACGACCTCGACGATCGACGAGGCGAAACTCACGCGGCGGATGATGCGCGCCGCCTCGCAGGTCATCGTGCTGGCCGACTCGTCGAAATTCGGGCAGCGCGGTTTCGGCCGCATCTGCGCGCTGGAGGACATCGACGTGATCGTCACCGACGAGCGGGTTCCCGAACCGATGATCTCGATCATCGAGGAAGCGGGCGTCGACCTGGTCATTGTACGGTAGACCGCCCGGGGCGGGCGGTTCCGGAATGACGGGGCCTGGCGTGCCGGAATCTGCGGACATGCGCCTTTCGGACCGCCGCATACGGCGTGCGGGCGGCGTGATGTGCACGGAATGTTGAAAAAAATTTCCGGAAAAGTTTTGCAGGGGCGGCGAAAATGCCCTATCTTTGTGCACAATTATAGTGACACCTGAATCCTATGAATTGTAAACCCAACATAGCATCGGCGCAAGCGTTCTGGCAGCAGGATTACTGGTCGGGTTTCCAGTCTCCGACGGATTTGGGTATTGTTGTTTTATTAGGGTAACTGTTTTGGTTGCCCTATTTTTTTGTGTCCAGCGACGAATGAAGACATTTTACACCAACGCGAAAATTTTCCGCAACGGCCGTTTCGAGCCGGGGCTGATCGCCGTCGAAGGGGGCCGCATCGCGGCCGCCGGGGAGCCGCGGCCGGGCGACCGGGTGGTGGACCTCGAGGGGCGGCACCTCGTGCCGGGGCTGGTCGACGTGCATGTGCACCTGCGCGAGCCGGGCTTCCCGCAGAAGGAGACCATCGCGACGGGTACGGCCGCCGCGGCCTGCGGGGGGTATACCACGGTCTGCTCGATGCCCAACCTGAACCCTGCGCCCGATACGCCGGCGACGCTCGGCGGGCAGCTGGAGATCATCCGCCGCGACGCCGTGGTGCGCGTGAAACCCTACGGCACGATCACGATGGGCCAGCGCGGGTGCGGCGAACTGGTCGATTTCGCGGCCCTCGCCCCGGAGGTGGTCGGATTCTCCGACGACGGCCGCGGCGTGCAGTCGGACGCCCTGATGGAGGAGGCGATGCGCCGGGCCGCCGCCGTGGGCAAGCCCATAGTGGCCCACTGCGAAGTCGACGACCTGCTGCGCGGGGGCTACATCCACGACGGGGTCTACTGCCGCGAGCACGGACACAAGGGTATCTGTTCCGAGAGCGAATGGCGGCAGGTGGAACGCGACATCGCGCTCGCGGAGAAGACCGGCTGCCAGTACCATGTCTGTCACGTCTCCACGAAGGAGAGCGTCGATTTGGTGCGGCAGGCCAGGGCCAAAGGGCTGAAAGTGAGCTGCGAGACGGCGCCGCACTACCTGCTGCTGTGCGACGAGGACCTCCGGGAGGAGGGCTGCTTCAAGATGAACCCGCCGCTGCGGAGCCGCGCCGACCGCCGGGCGCTTCTGGAGGGCATTGCCGACGGCACGATCGAGGTCATCGCCACGGACCATGCGCCCCATACCGCCGCCGAGAAGGCGCGCGGACTGGCCGGGAGCGCCATGGGCATCGTGGGGCTTGAGACTGCTTTCCCGTTGTTGTACAAATACCTCGTGCTGGAGGGGGTGATCACCCTCGAAAGGCTCGTCGCGCTGATGTCGGTGAATCCCCGCCGGATCTTCGCGCTCGAAGGGGGCGTGGAGGTGGGCGATGCCGCCGATTTTGCGGTGCTGGATCTCGGGGCGGAGTATGCCGTTGACCCCGGGACGTTCCTTTCGAAGGGGCGGGCCACGCCCTTCGCCGGATGGAAGGTGCAGGGGCGCGCCGTGCTGACGGTGGTCGGCGGCAAAGAGGTTTATAACGGATAACTACGAATCAAACAGATAAGGATGAAAGCATTTACGAAAAAAATTGTCTTGGAGAACGGCCGCGAGTTCTACGGATACGGTTTCGGTGCCGACCGCGAGGCCATCAACGAGATCGTCTTCAATACCTCGATGGTGGGGTATCAGGAGATCATGTCCGATCCGTCGTACACGGATCAGATGGTCGTGATGACCTACCCGCTGATCGGCAACTACGGTATGGCCGACGAGGACTACGAGACCAAAACGCCGACCATCGGCGGCATGATCGTGCGCGAGTACAACGACTCGCCGTCGAATTTCCGTTATACGAAGACGCTCAACGAAGTCTTCGAGGAGCACGACATTCCGGCTATCTGGGGCGTGGACACCCGTGCCCTGACGCGCATCATCCGCGACGAAGGAACCCAGAAGGTGCTCATCACCGACGTTGCGACTCCCCGCGAGGAGGCCATGCGCAAACTGGGTGAATACGTCACGCCGCACGACATGGTTCCGCGCGTGAGCTGCCGCAAGCGCTGGATGTCGCGTGTCCCCAACCACAAGTACGACGTCGTGGCCGTCGACTGCGGTATCAAGTACAACATCATCCGTCTGCTGAACCGCGTAGGGTGCAACGTGACCGTCATGCCGTATGACTCCACCGTGGAGGAGATCATGGCCTTTCATCCCGACGGGCTGGTGCTTTCGAACGGACCCGGCAACCCCGAGGACGTGACGCCGGTGATCGAACTGGTGAAGCAGCTCCGCGGCAAACTGCCCATCTTCGGAATCTGCATGGGTCACCAGCTGATTTCGCTGGCCTACGGCGCCCGGACCTTCAAGATGAAGTTCGGCCACCGCGGTGCCAACCACCCGGTGAAGAACCTCGTGACGGGAAAACTCGAAATCACGAGCCAGAACCACAGCTACGCCGTGGATGTCGATTCGCTCGCCGGCACGGGGCTTACGCTGACGCACGTCAACCTGCTCGACGGCACGGCCGAGGGCGTGGAGTGTGTCGCCGACCGGGTTTTCTCGATGCAATACCACCCCGAGAGCGCTTCGGGTCCGCAGGACAGCGCCTATTTGTTCAAGAAGTTCACAAAAATAATGGAGGAGCACAAAAATGCCTAGGAGAAGAGATATCAAGAAGGTTCTGGTCATCGGTTCGGGTCCCATCGTCATCGGACAGGCCGCCGAGTTCGACTATGCGGGTACGCAGGCGTGCCTCGCGCTCAAGGAGGAGGGTTACGAGGTGATCCTCGCCAACTCGAACCCCGCTACCATCATGACCGACACGCACATCGCGGACAAAGTCTACATGGAGCCGCTGACGCTGGAATACGTCGCCAAGATCATCCGCTTCGAGCGCCCCGACGCCATCGTCCCGGGGCTGGGCGGACAGACGGGCCTGAACCTCGCCGTGCAGCTGGCCAAGAAGGGCATTCTGAAAGAGTGCCAGGTCGAAATCCTGGGTACGTCGTTCGAGTCGATCGAGCGCGCCGAGGACCGCGAGCTGTTCAAGGAGCTGTGCGAGTCGCTGGGCGAGCCGGTGCTTCCTTCGCATATCGCCATGTCGATCGAGGAGGCCGTCACGGTGGCCGAGAAAATCGGCTATCCGGTGGTGCTGCGTCCTGCCTTCACGCTGGGCGGCACGGGCGGCGGTTTCGCCGACGACGAGGCCGAACTGCGCGAGATGATGCGCAACGCCCTTTCGCTTTCGCCCGTGCACCAGGTGCTCGTCGAGAAGAGCATCAAGGGCTACAAGGAGATCGAGTACGAGGTGATGCGCGACAGCAACGACACGGCCATCTGCATCTGCTGCATGGAGAACATCGACCCGGTGGGCATCCACACCGGCGACTCGATCGTCGTTGCCCCGAGCCAGACGCTCACCAACAAGGAGTTCCAGATGTTGCGCGACTCGGCGCTGAAGATCATCCGCGAGCTGAAGATCGAGGGCGGCTGCAACGTGCAGTTCGCACTCGACCCCCTCTCGTTCAAATACTATCTGATCGAGGTCAATCCCCGCGTGTCGCGCTCCTCGGCCCTGGCGTCGAAGGCTTCGGGCTATCCCATAGCACGTGTCAGCGCGAAGATCGCCGTGGGACTCACGCTCGACGAAATCCGGATCGCCAATACGCCGGCTTCGTTCGAACCGACGCTGGACTACATCGTGACGAAGGTCGCCCGTTTCCCCTTCGACAAGTTCTCCGACGCCTCGAACAAGCTCGGCACGCAGATGAAGGCCACGGGCGAAGTGATGTCCATCGGGCGCACGATGGAGGAGTCGCTGCTGAAAGCCGTGCGTTCGCTCGAAACGGGCGTCTGCCACATCTACCACAAGAAATTCGACAAATGGTCGAACGACGACCTGCTCGCCTATATCAAGGAGGGGACCGACGACCGGCTCTATGCCGTCAGCCAGCTGATCCGGGGCGGCGTCGACCTGGCGCTGATCTACGACAAGACGAAGATCGACATGTTCTTCCTGGAGAAATTCAAGAACATCGTCGAGTTCGAAAACGTCGTCCGCGCACACCCGATGGACATCGAGACGCTCCGCGCCGCCAAGCGCATGGGCTTCAGCGACAAGTACATCGGCCAGCTGTGGGGCCTTTCGCAAAGCGAAATGTACCGCCTGCGCGAGAAGAACGGCATCTTCCCGGTCTACAAGATGATCGACACCTGCGCCAGCGAGTTCGCCTCCTACGTGCCCTATTTCTACTCGACCTACGAGGAGGAAAACGAGTCGATCGTCAGCCCGAAGGAGAAGATCATCGTGCTCGGTTCCGGCCCGATCCGCATCGGCCAGGGCGTCGAATTCGACTATTCGACCGTGCACGCCATCTGGTCGATCCGTGCGGCGGGCTATGAGGCCATCATCATCAACAACAACCCTGAAACCGTCTCGACCGACTATACCACCAGTGACAAGCTCTACTTCGAGCCGCTGACCGTGGAGGATGTGATGAACGTCATCCACCTCGAAAACCCGAAGGCCATCGTGGTGTCGCTCGGCGGACAGACGGCCATCAACCTCGCCGAACCGCTCTCCGCGCTGGGCGTGCCCATCATCGGCACGGACACGCAGGCGATCAAGAACGCCGAGGACCGCGGCTGCTTCGAGAAGATCATGGAGGAGCTGGAGATTCCGCAGCCCGAGGCCGAGGCCGTGACCGACATCGAGTCGGGCGTCCGGGCCGCGGCGCGCATCGGCTATCCGGTGCTGGTGCGCCCGAGCTACGTGCTGGGCGGCCGCGCCATGCAGATCGTCTCGAATGAGGAGCGTCTGCGCCACTACCTGCAAACGGCCGTGGAGATCGATGTGGACCAGCCGGTGCTGGTCGACCGCTACATCATGGGCAAGGAGCTGGAGGTAGATGCCATCTGCGACGGCAAGGAGGTCTTCATCCCCGGCATCATGGAGCATGTCGAGCACACGGGTATCCACTCGGGCGACTCGATCAGCGTCTATCCGACCTTCAGCGTGAGCCAGAAGGCCAAGGACAAGATCATCGACTATACGGTCAAACTGGGCCTTCGGATCGGCATCGTGGGCCTCTACAACATCCAGTTCATCGTCGCCGGCGAGGACGACGTCTATGTCATCGAGGTCAACCCGCGTTCGTCGCGCACCGTGCCCTTCCTCTCGAAGTCCACGGGCGTTCCGATGGCCCACATCGCCACGCAGGTCATCCTGGGCAAGTCGCTGCGCGAGCAGGGCATCACCGGGGTCTGCGGCAAGGAGAAGGAGCGCTGGTACGTCAAGGCCCCGGCCTTCTCGTTCGCCAAGATCCGCGGCATGGATTCGTACCTCTCGCCCGAAATGAAATCGACGGGCGAGGCCATCGGCTATGACGACAAATTGACCCGCGCGCTCTACAAGGCGTTGCAGGCTACGGGCATGCATGTCTCGAACTACGGAACGATCTTCGTGACGATCGCTGACCACGACAAGGAGCAGGCGCTTCCGCAGGTGAAGCGCTTCTACGACCTGGGCTTCAACATCGAGGCGACGACCGGGACCGCCGAGTTCCTGCGGGCGCACGGCATCCGCACCCGTACGCGCCGCAAGCTCAACGAGGGCAGCAACGAGATCATCGAGGCGCTGCGTCAGGGACATGTCAGCTACGTGATCAACACCATCGACATCAACCAGCACAATACGCGTCTGGACGGTTACGAAATCCGCCGCACGGCCGTCGAGAACAACGTGACGGTCTTCACGGCATTGGAGACGGTGAAGGTGCTGCTGGATGTGCTGGAAGAGATCACGCTGCGGGTTTCGACGATCGATTCAAAGTAAACGGTATATTATACTTTGCCGTACCGTTGCTTCCGACCGCTGTTGTTGCCGCCTTCGGCGTCATTTACAAGTCTGACCCCACCCCGGCCCTCCCTCAGGGAGGGAGATGGCGTACGCTCCGGACGGTCGGTATAATAGAATTGCGCAAAATAAATTGATCCCGACAAGATGCCGGAGCCGTCAATGGAATGCGGACTAAAAGCGCGGGAAACGGGGCCGGTTTGCTTGCAAACCCGCGAATAGGCGCCCGTTTCCAGCGTTAGGTCGCATGAAGTAGGCGAAGGTGATCGTCGGCCGGTTTTGTGGCACTTTTGCCGGATCAAAAGTGCTGAAAAAAGAATGTATAAGAAAGGCATATATAGGATTCTCACGAACGAGCCGCTCACCGACGCGGTGTGGCGGATGACCCTTGCGGGCGACACGCAGTGGATCGCGGCGCCGGGGCAGTTCGTCAATATCGCGCTGGAAGGCAGGTACTTGCGGCGCCCTATCTCGGTCTGTGATTACGATGATCGCTCGATTGTGCTGATCTACAAGGTCGTGGGCGGGGGAACGGAGCAGATGAGCCGCATGCGGCCGGGCGAAACGCTCGACCTGCTGACGGGCCTCGGCAACGGCTTCTCGACGAAGAACAACGCGCGGAGACCCCTGTTGGTCGGGGGCGGCGTGGGTGTGCCGCCGCTCTACAACTTGGCGAAACGGCTCCTTGCCGAAGGAAAACCCGTGCAGGTGGTGCTGGGTTTCAACACCGCCTCGGAGGTCTTCTACGAGGAGGAGTTCCGCGCACTGGGCTGCGAGGTCGCCGTCTCGACGGTCGACGGTTCGCGGGGCGTCGGGGGCTTCGTCACCACGGCCATCGCCGAACGGGAGATGGATTTCGATTACTTTTACGCCTGCGGGCCGCTGCCGATGCTCCATGCGCTCTACAACGCCGTGGAGCAGGACGGCCAGCTGTCGTTCGAGGAGCGCATGGGATGCGGATTCGGCGCCTGCATGGGCTGTTCGTGCAAGACCAAATACGGCTACAAACGCATCTGCAAGGAGGGACCTGTTTTGGAGAAAGGAGAGATCATATGGTAGACACATCGGTCGAACTGTGCGGCCTCGGGCTGGACAATCCGGTCGTCCCGGCCAGCGGAACCTTCGGCTACGGCAACGAGTTCCGCGAGTTCTATGACATCAACGTCCTCGGGTCGTTCTCGTTCAAGGGCACGACGCGCGAGGCGCGCTTCGGCAATCCCACGCCGCGCATCGCCGAGTGCGGTGCGGGGATGATCAATGCCGTGGGGTTGCAGAACCCAGGCATCGACGCCGTGATCCGCGAGGAGCTGCCGCGGTTGAAAACCTTCTTCCGAAAACCCGTCATCGCCAATATATCGGGTTTCTCGGTCGAGGAATATGCCTATTGCTGCGAGCGTATCGACAAGCAGGAGCAGGTGGGGCTGATCGAGGTCAATGTCTCGTGTCCCAACGTGCGGCACGGGGGCATGTCGTTCGGGACCTGCCCGGACGCCGCCGCCGAGGTGACGCGCGCCGTGAAGGCCGTGACGACGAAGCCCGTCTTCATCAAACTCTCGCCCAACGTGACGGACATCGTCGCGATCGCCCGGGCGTGCGAGGAGGCGGGGGCCGACGGCATCTGCCTGATCAATACGCTGCTGGGCATGCGTATCGACGTCGCCCGGCGCCGTCCGGTCGTCGCCAACACGATGGGCGGATTCTCGGGCGCCGCGGTTTTCCCCGTTGCGCTGCGGATGGTCTATCAGGTTGCCCGGGCGTGCCGGATTCCCGTGATGGGGTGCGGCGGCGTCACGACGGCCCGCGACGTTATCGAGATGATGATGGCCGGGGCCACGGCCGTGCAGGTCGGAGCCGCGAACCTCGTGAATCCCTATGCCTCGAAGGAGATCGTCGAGGCGCTGCCCGGCGAAATGGAGCGGCTGGGCATTGAAAAATTGAGTGACATAATCGGAATAATCGAATAGAGATGCAACGCGACGTAATCATTGCCTGCGACTTCAAGTCGGCGGAAGACACCTTCCGGTTCCTTGACCTCTTTAAGGACGAGGAGTGCAAACCTTTTCTGAAAATCGGCATGGAGCTGTTCTACGCCGAGGGACCCGCCGTCGTGCGGGAGATCAAGCGCCGGGGACACCGGATTTTCCTCGACCTGAAACTCCACGACATTCCCAACACCGTGAAAAAGGCGATGGCCGTGCTGTCGCGGCTGGACGTGGACATGTGCAACGTCCATGCGGCCGGGACGATCGAGATGATGAAGGCCGCGCTCGAAGGCCTTACGCGCGAGGACGGCACGCGGCCCCTGCTGATCGCCGTGACGCAGCTCACCTCGACCAGCGAGGAGCGCATGCGCAGCGAATTGCTGATCGACGCTTCGATCGACGACACGATCGTCAAATACGCGCAGAACACCCGGGCCGCAGGGCTGGACGGCGTGGTCTGCTCGCCGCTGGAAGCCGGCATGGTGCACGGGGCCTGCGGAAAAGAGTTCCTCACGGTCACGCCCGGCGTGCGTTTTGCAGATGGCGACGTGGCGGACCAGGTGCGCGTCACGACGCCGGCCCGCGCCCGGGAGATCGGTTCCGACTTCATCGTCGTGGGACGCCCGATCACCGCGGCGGAGGACCCCGTGGCGGCTTACCGCCGGTGTGTCGCCGAGTTCGTCGGATAACGGACAAACCTTTTAAAATAAGGAAAATATGAAACCGGTAAAACTTTTCTACCTGAAATCGTGTCCCTTCTGCAAGAAGGCGCTGCGTTACATCGAGGAGGCGCGTGCCGCCCATCCGGAGCTGGCCGCCGTCGGGATCGAGATGATCGAGGAGTCGGAACAGCCCGATGTGGCCGACACGTTCGACTACTACTACGTGCCTACGTTCTACGTGGACGGCGTGAAGGTCCACGAGGGCGGCATCTATCCCGAGGAGGTGGAGAAGATTTTACGCTCGGCGCTGGAATAAATGAGAATCTTACTGTGTGTTTTGCCGCTTGTTGCGGCCGTTGCCGGCCTGCTGCCTGCCGGGGCGCAAACCCCTGCGGGAGGCGCCGTGTCCGACTTCGACTTTGCCGTCGATGCGGTGGAGCGCGCCTATGCGGGCTATCCGGACAAGACCGCGAACCGCGCGGCGGAATATGCGGCGCTGAAAGAGCGGCTGCGGAGCGGGATCGCCTCGGGGCGCGACACGTATGACGCCGTTGCCGAGTATCTCGGCTGGTTCGACGATTCGCACCTCGGAACGGAGGGCGTAAGGACTTACCGGCCCAAATCGGTCCGCCGACCTTCGGATTACGCGGCACGGATGGAGCGTTATGACCCGCAGTTCACCCATTGTCGGGTGGACGGCGAAACCTATCTGATCCGTTTCCCGTCGTGCGACCTGAATGAAGAACAGGCCGCTTGGGTGCGGACTGCCGTGCGGGCTTATCTGGCCTCGGGATGTGCAAACCTGGTCCTCGACATCCGCGGCAACGGCGGCGGGAGCGACAGTGCCTATGAACCGCTGCTCAAACTGCTCTACGACCACGAAGGGGTGGAGGATGCCATGGAGTACCGCGTTTCGGACCTGGCCATCGCCCACGTGAGGGAGTTTGCCGGCGATACGGAGCGGGGACGCGCGAAGATCGCACGGATGGAGCGGACCCCGGCCGGGGAATTTCTCGCCGGGGAGCGCAAAACTTACCGGATCCGTCACGATTCCGTCTCGCCGTGGCCTCGCCGGGTGGGGCTGCTGATCGATGGAAAAGTCGGCTCCTCGGGTGAACAGTTGGTGCTCGAAGTCAGGGCCACCAGCCGCCGGACTACCGTTTACGGGCAGGACAATACGCTCGGGTGCCTCGATTTCTCGAACTGCGAAATACTTTATTTTCCGCAGGACTCGACCCGGTGGATGATGCTCCCCACGACCCGTTCCTGCCGGGTTTCGGAAGGCCGCGGGATCGACTCCGCGGGCATTGCGCCCGATGTGCGCATTCCGCTGCCGCTGCCCGGGGAACTGACCGACAATGTGGATGAATGGGTGCGCTGGGTCGCCGAAGAACTGAAAACTAAAAACCTGAAATAGAAATTCAAGAGAATCCGAATCGCAAAGTTTCCCTTTGTCAAGGGGTGATTTGGAGGAAATGTCACGATGAAACCGGCACCGCAGGTGCTTTAACGGGGTCCCGGCAGGTTTCATCGTGAAAAACGGAGGAAGAAACCTGCCGGGACTTCGTTGAAAATTATGGAGAAGAGAATTGCTAAAGACCTGCTGTCGATCGGCGCGGTATTCCTGCGTCCCGAACAGCCTTTCACCTGGGCGAGCGGCATCAAAAGCCCGATCTACTGCGACAACCGCCTGACGCTTACGGCCCCCGTGGTTCGTGGCCATGTCGAGGCGGGCCTCGCCGAAATCGTCCGCACGAAATTCCCCGAAGCCGAGGTGCTGATGGGAACCTCCACGGCCGGCATCGCCCATGCGGCCATCACGGCCACGATCCTCGACCTGCCGATGGGCTACGTGCGCTCGGGGCAGAAGGACCACGGCCGCGGCAACCGGATCGAGGGCAAGTTGGAAAAGGGCCAGAAGGTCGTCGTGATCGAGGATCTCATCTCGACGGGCGGTTCGTGTATCGAGGTGGTCGACGCCCTGCGCGAAGCCGGCGCCGAGGTGCTCGGCGTGGCTTCGATCTTCACCTACGGGATGCAGAAGGGTCTCGACCGCATGCGGGAGGCGAACGTCACGAATTACAGCCTGTCGAACCTCGACGCCCTCGTCGAAGTGGCCGCCGAGGAGGGGTATATCAGGCCCGAAGACAAGGCGCGGCTGATCGCGTTCCGGAACAATCCGGCGGACGAGAGCTGGATGCGATAATTCCGATTTTGGCGGGCGCCTTTCGTCCTTCCTCGTTCGGCACGAATGGACGGTACTTCGGTGCAGCCCATCCGTGCCGACCATCGGTCGGGCCAAAATTCGCTCCCCCTAAAATCAGAATTGGGTGAAAATCGGAAACTTTGTAAATGAATGAAAACCTATGCGACATTTAATTGATCCCACGGACCTCACGGTTCAGGAAACCGAACAGATCGTGGCCCTCGCCGAGGACATCATCGCCAACCGCGCCAAGTACAGCGAGGCATGCAGGGGCAAGAAACTGGCCACGCTTTTCTACGAGCCTTCGACCCGCACGCGGCTGAGTTTCACGGCGGCGATGCTCGAGCTCGGCGGTCAGGTCATCGGCTTCTCCGACGCCAACTCCTCGTCGGTGTCGAAGGGCGAGACGGTGGCCGACACCGTGCGCGTGATCCGCTGCTTCGCGGACATCATCGCCATGCGTCACTTCAAGGAGGGCGCGCCGTTGGTGGCTTCGCAGTATGCGGGCATCCCGGTCATCAACGCCGGCGACGGCAGCCACGCCCATCCCACGCAGACTTTGACCGATCTTTTGACGATCAAGCGCGAAAAAGGTCGCTTCGACAACATGACGATCGGTTTCTGCGGCGACCTGAAGTTCGGCCGTACGGTCCACTCGCTGATCAAGGCCCTGTCGCGCTATTCGAATATCAAGGTGATCCTGATCGCTCCGCAGGAACTGCGCCTGCCCGACTACATGCTCGCGGAGATGGCCGAGAACTCGCGTCTGGAGTTCCGCGAGGTCGAGACCATGGAGGAGGTGATGCCCGAGCTGGACATCCTCTACATGACGCGCGTCCAGAAGGAGCGTTTCCTCGACGAGGAGGAGTTCGACCGCGTGAAGAACAGCTTCGTGCTCAACCCCGAGAAGCTGAAGACCGCCAAGGAGGACATGATCATACTCCATCCGCTGCCGCGCGTCAACGAGATCACGCGCGCCGTGGACAACGATCCCCGCGCGGCTTATTTCCGGCAGGTCGAGAACGGCAAGTTCGTGCGCATGGCGCTGATCTATACGCTGCTGCGCTGGGCTGACGAGAACAGGCCCTTCGAACACACCCCGGTTTTCAGCGAACAGTATGTCGTGAACGAATACGAGTGCCCGAACCGCCGCTGCATCTCCGCTTCGGAGGATGTGGACCGGCTGTTCCACCGTCAGGCGGACGGGACCTGCCGCTGCGCCTACTGCGAGGCGAAAGCCCGGTAGCTTGTCTTTTTACCCAATTCGATAATTTGGAATAAAAAATGAAGAATCTCATACTGTTGATTTTTGCGGCCCTGGCCGCGGCCTGCTGCCGGACCCCGCAATCCGAGCCGCCGTTGCGCCCCTCGGAATATGTCTCGACACTTGTCGGAACCCAGTCGGATTATACGCTCTCGACGGGTAACACCTACCCGGCCGTTGCGGTTCCGTGGGGCATGAATTTCTGGACGCCGCAGACGGGCAAGATGGGCAACGGATGGGCCTACACCTACGGGTCTCACACGATCCGGGGTCTGAAGCAGACGCACCAGCCCTCGCCGTGGATCAACGATTACGGACAGTTTTCGCTGATGCCCGTGCGCGGCAAAGACAGGATTGATGAAAACGCCCGCCAAAGCTGGTTCTCCCACCAGTCCGAGACGGCGAAGCCCTATTATTACTCGGTCTACCTCGCCGATCACGATGTCGTGGCCGAAATGACCCCGACGGAGCGCGCCGCCGTGCTGCGCTTCACATTCCCCGAGAGCGCGGAGAGCGGCGTTGTGATCGACGCCTTCGACCGCGGCTCACAGGTAAAAGTGCTCGATGACCGAACCGTCGCGGGTTACACGACGCGCAACAGCGGGGGCGTGCCCGACAATTTCCGCAATTACTTCATCATTCGCTTCGACAAGCCCATCGAAACCTACCGCATTTTCGACGGCGGGCAGGAGATCAAGGGCGACGCCGTGACGGGCAAGCATGCACTGGCGGCGGTCTATTTCACCACCCGCCGCGGTGAACGGGTGACGGCCCGCGTGGCCTCGTCGTTTATCTCCGAAGAGCAGGCCGTCCGCAACCTCGAAACGGAGCTGGGCACCGACGATTTCGAAACCGTAAAAGCAAAAGCGCAGGCCCGCTGGGACGAGGTGCTGGGACGTATCGAAGTCGCGGGCGGCACGGAGGAGCAATACCGCACGTTCTATTCGTGCCTCTACCGTTCGACGCTGTTCCCGCGCAAATTCTACGAGATCGGCGCTGCGGGCAAGCCTGTGCATTACAGTCCCTACAACGGTGAGGTGCTGCCGGGATATATGTATACCGACACGGGTTTCTGGGATACGTTCCGGAGTCTGTTTCCGCTGCTGAACCTCGTCTATCCCTCGGTCAACGCCGAAATTCAGGCAGGGCTTGCGAACACCTACCGCGAGAGCGGCTTCCTGCCCGAATGGGCATCACCGGGCCATCGCGGCTGCATGGTGGGAAACAACTCGGCCTCGGTGGTCTCGGATGCCATTCTCAAGGGTATCACCCCGCAGGAGGACATTGCCACGCTCTACGAGGCGATGCTCGCGGGCCGTGACAAGGTGCACCCGCAGGTCTCCTCGACCGGGCGGCTCGGACACGAGTACTACAACACGCTGGGCTATGTGCCCTATAACGTGGGTATCAACGAGAACGTGGCCCGCACTTTGGAATACGCCTACGACGACTGGTGCATCGCGCAGGTGGCCGCTAAACTCGGCAAGACGGAGGATGCCGCGATGCTGGAAAAAGCTTCGCAGAACTGGCGCAATGTCTTCGATCCCGAAACCCGCCTGATGCGGGGCCGTAACGAAGACGGCACGTTCCAGTCTCCGTTCAGCCCCTACAAGTGGGGCGACGCATACACGGAGGGTAACGCGTGGCACTACACCTGGTCGGTGTTCCACGATCCGGAGGGCCTTGCAACCCTGATGGGCGGCAAAACCGAATTCGGAGAAATGCTCGATTCGGTGTTCGTCGTGCCGCCGATCTACGACGACAGTTACTACGGCGCGCGCATCCACGAGATCACCGAAATGCAGGTGGCCAACATGGGCAACTACGCCCACGGCAACCAGCCCGCGCAGCACATGATCTACCTCTACAACTATGTCGGCCAGCCCCACAAAGCGCAGTATTGGGTCCGCGAGGTGATGGACCGGCTCTATTCCGCGAAACCCGACGGTTACTGCGGCGACGAGGACAACGGACAGACTTCGGCATGGTACGTCTTCTCGGCACTCGGATTCTATCCCGTCTGCCCGGGATCGGATGAATACGTGGTCGGCTCGCCGTTGTTCCGAAAAGCGGCCATTCATCTCGAAAACGGGAAAACGGTCGAAATCGAAGCCCCCGAAAATGGTCCCGAAAACCGATATGTCAGCGGGATGACCGTCGACGGGAAAGCCGCCGGCAGGACATTCCTCAAATACGGAGAGCTGCTCGAGGGGGCAAAGATCCGTTTCGACATGCAGCCGGAACCCGAAAAAGATCGCGGCACGAAGCCCGGGGATGCGCCCTATTCGATGAGCCGGGAGGATTGTCGATAAATTGTCGATAGAATCTGTCCGGGAATTTTGAAAGTATGCCGAAAAGCACTACTTTTGTAACGTTGTTTTTACAACTGTTAGGTTAATTCCCATGATTTCAGGCTGCAATATCGACCAACGCGAACGAAAGAAACAGCAGGGCCAGGCCGCTGCCTTCTATTCGCGGGCGTGTCAGCAAGAGATGCGGCGTGCAGAGTCCCTGGGGCAGCAGATGCCTGCTCGTGGGGTGCTCGGATAGATACCAGACCGCCATGACATGCGATGTCGTGGCGGTTTGTTTTTTCGCCCGTCTGAAAGACGGGTTTCAGGGGCGGCGGCAGGTTGGAACGTTTGGGGCCGGCTCTCCGCCCGTTTAGGGGACGGATTTTAGTGATGATAAAAAACGAATTCATATGAAAGTAGGCGTGATTATGGGCTCTGTGAGCGACTACGAGGTGATGGCCGAAGCCGCCGCCACGCTCGAAGCGTTCGGTGTGGATTTCGAAAAACGGGTGGTCAGCGCCCACCGCACGCCCGATTTGCTGTGCGAATACGCCAAGACGGCCAAAGAGCGCGGTATCGGCGTGATCATCGCCGGGGCCGGCGGCGCGGCGCACCTGCCGGGCATGGTGGCCTCGATGACTCCGCTGCCCGTTGTGGGCGTTCCCGTGAAGTCGCGCGCCCTGAACGGGCTGGACTCGCTGCTGTCGATCGTGCAGATGCCCGCGGGCGTTCCCGTGGCCACGACGGCCATCAACGGCGCGAAGAACGCCGCGCTGATCGCCGTGTCGATCCTCGCATTGCAGGATACTGCCCTGGCGGCGAAACTCGATGCTTTCCGCGCCAAACAGACCGCGGATGTGCTGAAAGCCGAATTGTGATGAAGACCATCGGTATCATAGGAGGAGGCCAGCTGGGCCTGATGATCGCCGAGCAGGCGCGGGAACTGGGCGTGCGCACCGTGTGCCTCGATCCGGCGGCCGACGCCCCGGCATTCAGGGTTTGCGACGATCGTATCGTCGCGGCCTACGGCGATGCTGCGGCGCTCGAGGAGCTGTGCCGCCGCAGCGATGCGGTGACCTATGAATTCGAAAACGTGCCGGGAGACATTCTGATTCCGCTGTGTGAAAAATACAACATCCCGCAGGGCTACAAGCCCCTCTACGATTCGCAGGACCGCCTGCGCGAGAAGTCGAACGCCCGTGCCCACGGGCTGCGCACGCCCGGTTTCGAGGCCGTGGACGACGAAGCGTCGCTGCGCGAAGCCGTGCGGCGGCTGGGGCTTCCCGCCGTGCTGAAAACCCGCACGCTGGGCTACGACGGCCACGGACAGAGGGTGCTGAAGACGGAGTCCGACATCGCCGGGGCGCTGCCCCTGCTCGCGGTTCCCTGCATCCTGGAGGAGTTCGTGCCGTTCGATTCCGAGGCCAGCATCGTGATGGTGGCCGACGGCGAGCGGGTCGTGAGTTTTCCCGTGGGGCGCAACGTCCACCGCGACGGGATTCTGGATTTGTGCATCGTACCTGCTGAAGTCGATTCCGGGGTGCTCGGGCGGATGAAGGCCCAGAGCGAGCGTTTCATGCGCGATTGCGGTTATCGGGGTATCCTGGCCATCGAGTATTTCATCAAAGGCGATGAAATCTACTTCAACGAGATGGCCCCGCGCCCGCATAACTCGGGTCACTACACCATCGAGGGGGCGACCACGAACCAGTTCCGCGAACTGGTCCGCTATCTGGTCGGGGAGCCTTTGCAGGAGCCGCAGCCGGTGGCTCCCGCGGTGATGAAAAATATTCTGGGACAGGACCTCGAAGCCGCGGAGAAAATCGCCGCGGAGAACTTCCCGGGGGTCTACGTGCACCTTTACGGCAAGACGGAAAGCCGTCCCAAACGCAAGATGGGCCACATCACTTTCGTGGGAATGGATGCCGCACGGTTTGAGGCCGAATGGGCAGGCCGGTTTGTGAAATAACAGATTGTGTCGTCCTGCAGGCGAGTCGTCCTCTCCGAGGAGGGGATTTGGGGGAAGGTCAGGCTTGTATACACGGGCAAAGGCCGTAATGACGGCGTATGGAGCCGCTGAACGATGAATGAAATATAAACAGAAATAATGAATAATACGACCAATTACCGCATTTTCGTAGAAAAACTGCCCCGCTTCCGGGTCGAGGCCGAGAGCCTGCGCCGCGAACTGAACACCAATCTGAACCTGTCGCTGGGCGAGGTGCGCCTGCTCTGCGTCTACGATCTTTTCGGCTTCAGCGAAGAACTGCTGGAAAAGAGCCGCTATACGGTTTTCGGCGAGGTGGTGACCGACTCCGTGACCGACACGTTCGATCTTGCGGGGCGCAGGTATATCGCCGTGGAGTGCCTCCCCGGGCAGTTCGACCAGCGCGCCGCTTCGGCTGTCGACTGCGTGCGGCTGATCGATCCCGAAGCCCGGGTCAGCATCCGCTCGTCGAAACTGCTCGTTTTCGACGACAAGGCGACCGACGGGGAGTTGGCGAAGATCCGGCATTACTACATCAACGCCGTCGAATCGCGTGAGAAGGACCTCTCGGTGCTCAGCGACATGGAGCAGGCCGAGGTGAAGCCCGTCGAGGTGCTCGAAGGGTTCCGGGAGATGGCGGATTCCGAATCGGACGCCTATTGCCGGAAGATGGGCCTGGCGATGAACGCCGACGACCTGCGCGAGGTGGTGAAATACTTCCGTTCGGAGGGGCGCGATCCCTACGAAACGGAACTGCGCATCCTCGACACCTACTGGAGCGACCATTGCCGCCATACGACCTTCACGACCGAACTCGAGGGCATCACCGTCGAGGAGTCGTTCGCCAAGGCGGAGATCGAAGATTCGCTGGCTCTGTACCTGCGTATCCGCCGCGAACTGGGCCGGGAGCACAAGAGCCTCTGCCTGATGGATATGGCGACGATCGGCGCGCGTTACCTCAAGCGGAAAGGCCTGCTGGACGATCTGGAGGTCTCGGAGGAGAACAACGCCTGCTCGGTCTATATCGACGTCGACGTCGACGGGCAGACCGAGAAATGGCTTCTGCAATTCAAGAACGAAACCCACAACCATCCCACGGAGATCGAACCCTTCGGCGGGGCTTCGACCTGTCTGGGCGGTGCCATCCGCGACCCGCTGTCGGGCCGCAGCTACGTCTACCAGGCGATGCGCGTGACGGGTGCGGGAAACATTTACCTGCCGGTTTCCGAGACCCTTTCCGGAAAGCTGCCCCAGAGCGTCATTTCGAAGAAGGCCGCGGCGGGTTATTCGAGCTACGGCAACCAGATCGGACTGGCCACGACCCATGTCCGTGAGATTTACCACGACGACTACGTCGCCAAACGCCTCGAAGTGGGGGCCGTGGTGGGAGCCGTGAAGGCTTCGAACGTCCGCCGCGAGCGTCCCGCACCGGGCGACCGGATCATCATGTTCGGCGGCCGCACGGGCCGCGACGGCATCGGCGGGGCGACCGGCTCTTCGAAAGAGCACGACGCGAAGTCGCTCGAAACCTGCGGCAGCGAGGTGCAGAAGGGCAACGCTCCCGAGGAGCGCAAGCTCGAGAGGCTGTTCCGCCGTCCGGAGGTGACGCGCCTCGTCAAGAAATCGAACGACTTCGGTGCCGGCGGCGTCAGCGTCGCCATCGGCGAACTGGCCGACGGGCTGGACATCTACCTCGACCGCGTGAAGACCAAGTACAGCGGTCTGAACTCCACGGAACTCGCCATCAGCGAGTCGCAGGAGCGCATGTCGGTGGTGGTCGAGGCGAAGGACATGGAGGAGTTCATGGGATACTGCCGCGAGGAGAACATCGAGGCGGTGCACGTGGCCGATGTGACGGACACGGCCCGCATGCGGATGTTCAACGGCGACCGCATGGTCGTGGACCTCAAGCGCGAATTCATCGACAGCGCCGGGGCGAAGCATTATGCCGAGGCGCGGATCGGTGCGGTGGAGAACCGCGATCCCTTTGCCCGCGAAGTGGCGGGGGAGACCCTTGCCGAGCGTTTTGCGAACAACCTTCGCGACAACAACGTCCTCTCGCAGCGGGGCCTCGTGGAGATGTTCGACTCGACGATCGGCCGTTCGACGGTGCTGATGCCCTTCGGCGGCCGCATGCAGCGCAGCGAGACGCAGGTTTCGGTGCAGAAACTCCCCACCGACGGCTATACCGACACGGCCAGCGTCATGGCCTTCGGCTACAACCCCTACGTGGCTTCGTGGAGTCCCTACCACGGCGCGGCCTATGCCGTCGTGGAAGCTGCGGCGAAGGTCGTGGCCGCGGGCGCGCGTTACGAGAGGATGCGCTACTCCTACCAGGAGTATTTCGAGCGTATGACCCGGAATCCCGAGTCGTGGGGCAAGCCGCTCGGGGCGCTGCTCGGGGCGCTGAAGATGCAGGTCGAGCTGGGGCTGCCTTCGATCGGCGGCAAGGATTCGATGTCGGGCACGTTCCAGGACATCAACGTACCGCCGATGCTGATGGCCTTCGGCATCACGACGGTCGACGCTTCGAAGGTCATTTCCACCGACCTCAAAGGCGCCGGACACCGCATCTACCTCGTCCGCCATACTCCGCTGGAGAACCGCATGCCCGATACGGCGCAGCTGAAGGAGAACTTTGCGTTCGTCAGCGGGCAGGCCGAGTCCGGGAAAATCCTCTCGGCGTGGTCCGTGGGCTTCGGCGGCGTCGGGGAGGGCCTCGCGAAGATGGCTTTCGGCAACGGCATCGGCGCAGAGGTGACGATGGATGAAAAGCGGCTTTACGAATACGCCTACGGCTCGATCCTCGTCGAGTGCGAGGGCACGCTCGAATATCCCCGCGCCGAACAGCTGGGCTTCACCGTCGCCGAGGAGGCGCTGACGGTCAACGGGACGAAGATGCCGCTTGAAGAGCTTTACAAGGCCAATACGGAGAAATTCGCGGCGGTTTACCCGGACAAGGGCCGGAACTCGGCGGAGGTGATGACCTCGCGGCCGGCGCCGAAGAGTTTCACCTATCCCGGCGAGGCGGTCGAGACCCCGGTGGTCTATATCCCGGTGTTCCCCGGTACGAACTGCGACTACGACACCGCCAAGGCGTTCCGCAAGGCAGGGGCCGAGGTCCGGACGAGCGTCTTGTGCAACATCGCCGGCGACGACGTCCTGCGTTCGATCGCCGAAATGAAGGAGCATATCCGCCGGGCGCACATCTTCGTGCTCGCAGGCGGTTTCTCGGCGGGCGACGAACCCGACGGAAGCGCCAAATTCATCGTCAACGTGTTGAACAATAAGGATATTCGCGACGAAATCCACGCTTTGACCGACCGCGGCGGCCTGATCCTGGGCATCTGCAACGGTTTCCAGGCGCTGGTCAAGTCGGGTCTTCTGCCTTACGGCCGTCTGGGCATGGTCACCAAGGATTCGCCGACGCTGTTCCGCAACGACGTCAACCGTCATATTTCGCAGATCGTCACCACGCGCGTTGCGACGACCGCTTCCCCGTGGCTCCGTGGCTTCGAATTGGGTGAACTGCATTCGATTGCCGTCAGCCACGGCGAGGGCAAGTTCGTGGTGAGCGAGGCGCTCGCCCGCGAGCTGTTCGCCAACGGACAGGTGGCCTTCCAGTACGCCGATGCCGCAGGAAATCCCACGGCCGAGGCTCCCTGCAACCCCAACGGCTCGTCGTACGCCATCGAGGGCATCATCTCGCAGAACGGACTGATTCTCGGCAAGATGGGCCACACGGAGCGTTATGAAAACAACCTGTTCAGGAATATCGCCGGCAACAAGCAGCAGTCGCTGTTCGACAACGCCGTGGCGTATTTCCGCAAAATGCAATAACCTTAAAACCAATAACCGATGAAAACCTCCCTGTTCCGTTTTTGCAGCGTGCTGCTTCTTGCGGCGATGCTCGCTCCGGTCTGCGTCCATGCCCGGAAAAACCCGAAGAACCC
Source organism: uncultured Alistipes sp. (assembly GCA_900541585.1). GTDB lineage: Bacteria > Bacteroidota > Bacteroidia > Bacteroidales > Rikenellaceae > Alistipes. The sequence goes on along the minus strand of UQKD01000006.1, from coordinate 128,138 downwards.
GAAAAACAACATGCGCCTGCTGTACTGGAACATCCAGAACGGGATGTGGTCCGGGCAGGGCGACAACTACGACAAGTTCGTGGAATGGGTTAGGGCGTACGATCCGGACGTGTGCGTGTGGTGCGAGGCGCAGTCGATCTACAAGACCGGCACGGCCGACAAGATGGATGCCGCCGACCGTTATCTGGTCGGGAACTGGGGCGAACTGGCTGCCCGTTACGGTCATAAATACTGGTATGTGGGCGGACACCGCGACAATTACCCGCAGGTGATCACGTCGAAATACCCGATCGAGAACGTCGGGCGCATCGTCGGGGCGAAGCCCGACAGCGTGGTGACGCACGGCTCGGGCTGGGCGCGCATCGAGAAGAACGGCAAGACGGTCAACATCGTGACGCTCCACACCTGGCCGCAGGGCTATGCCTACGAGGCCAAGGACCGCGACGCGAGCCGTGCCGAGAACGGCGGGGACAAATACCGCCGCATGGAGATGGAATACATCTGCAACCATACGATCCATTCGGTTCCGGGTGCCGAAAAGCAGCTCTGGATGATGATGGGCGACTTCAACTCGCGTTCGTCGCGCGACAACTGGTTTTACAAATATCCGGCGGGCGACATGCGTTTCCTGGTCCACGACTACATCCTGCAAAATACGCCCTATGTGGACGTGATTGCCGAGAAATATCCCGGGGAGTTCAAGACGACCACGGGCGGCAAGTCGCGCATCGACTTCGTCTACTGCACGCCGCCGCTCTACGAGCGCGTCACGCATGCCGACGTGGTGACCGACGCCTACACCGGGCCGGTCCGCGACCCGGGCAAACTCTCGAATTTCTGGCATCCCTCGGACCACCGTCCGATCGTGGTGGACTTCGATATGAAATGAGACAACGAATCAAATAATCAAAAAACACCCAAACAACATGAAACAGCTCGAAATGCTCTACGAGGGCAAGGCAAAACAGGTTTTCCGCACGGACGATCCCGATAAGATCATCATCCACTACAAGGATGCCGCTACGGCTTTCAACAACATCAAGAAAGCCACGATCGAGAACAAGGGCGTGCTGAACAACGCCATTTCGACCCTGATCTTCAAGGAGCTGCAGAAGGCGGGCGTGAAGACCCACTACATCGAGACGATCAACGACCGCGACCAGGTCTGCCGCCGGGTGACGATCATTCCGCTGGAGGTGATCGTGCGCAACGTCATCGCCGGTTCGATGGCCCAGCGTCTGGGCATCGAGGAGGGTACGCAGCCCTCGAACGTCATTTTCGACATCTGCTACAAGAAGGACGAGCTGGGCGACCCGCTGATCAACGACCACCACGCCGTGGCGCTGGGCGCCGCTACCTACGAGGAGCTGAACGAGATGTACGCCATGACGGCCAAGATCAACGAGGTGCTCAAGGAACTGTTCCTGAAGATGAACATCAAGCTGGTGGACTTCAAGATCGAGTTCGGCAAGACGTCGGACGGCGAGATCGTGCTGGCCGACGAGGTGTCGCCCGACACCTGCCGCCTGTGGGATGCCACGACCAACGAGAAACTCGACAAGGACCGTTTCCGCCGCGACCTGGGCAAGGTTCGCGAGGCTTACGAGGAGATTCTGGCACGCCTGCAAAAAATCGTCGGATAGTATGATGGAAGTGATCCGCGACCGCGAATTGCACGAGGAATGCGGGGTGTTCGGCATCTACGGAGTGCCGGACGCCGCGTCGCTGACCTACTACGGTCTCCACGCCCTGCAGCACCGCGGGCAGGAGGGGGCTGGCATCGTCTCGGTGGACGACAGCGGCACGTTCCGCCGCATCAAGGGCGGAGGGCTGGTGACGGAAGTTTTCGACGAGGCGAAACTCGCCACGCTGAAAGGTTCCACGGCCATTGGCCATGTGCGTTACACCACGGCCGGGGGCGGCGGCATCGAGAACGTGCAGCCTTTCCTCTTCCGCCACAACACGGGCGACTTCGCGCTGGCGCATAACGGCAATATCGTCAATTCGGAACTGTTGCGCCGCCACCTCGAAAACAAGGGCAGCCTGTTCCAGTCGACTTCTGACAGCGAGATTCTGGCCCACCTGATCAAGAAGGAGACGCGCTACCACGACCGGCCGCGTATCTTCTCGATTATCGACGCGCTGAACATGCTCGAAGGCGCCTTCGCCTTCCTGATCATGACGGCCAACCGCATCTACGCCTGCCGCGACAAATACGGCCTGCGCCCGCTGTCGATCGGCAAGCTGGGCGACGGCTGGGTGGTGTCGAGCGAGACCTGCGCTTTCGATGTGCTGGGTGCGGAGTTCGTGCGCGACGTCGAGCCGGGCGAGATCGTCACGATCGACAAACAGGGCATCCGCAGCCGCGACTATTCGATGTACAAACGTTCGGAAATGTGCTCGATGGAGTACATCTATTTCGCGCGTCCGGACAGCGACATCGACGGCTGCAACGTCCACGCCTACCGCAAGGAGTCGGGGCGCCTGCTCTGGAAGGAGGCACCCGCCGAGGCGGACATCGTGGTCGGAGTTCCCGATTCGAGCCTCAGCGCCGCGATGGGTTACGCCGAGGCGAGCGGTCTTCCCTACGAAATGGGACTGATCAAGAACAAATACATCGGCCGCACCTTCATCCAGCCCTCGCAGGAGCTGCGTGAGAAGGGCGTGCGGATGAAGCTTTCGGCCGTGCGCTCGATCGTCAGGGGCAAGCGCGTGGTGCTGGTCGACGACTCGATCGTGCGCGGTACCACCTCGCGGCGTATCGTCACGATGCTCAAGGAGGCGGGAGCCACCGAGGTGCACGTCCGCATCGCCAGTCCCCCGATGACCGATCCCTGTTTCTACGGTGTGGACACTTCGACGCGCGAGGAGCTGATCTCGGCCCGCAAGGACACGGCGGGTGTCTGCGAAGAGATCGGTGCCGATTCGCTGGTGTTCCTTTCGCCGGCGTCGCTGCTGAAGGCGGGCAACCGCAGGGAACTCTGCATGGCCTGCTTCACGGGACACTATCCCACGGCGCTGTACCAGTCGCCCGACGAGGCCAACAAGGATGTAAAATGTTAGCAAGGAAAAAATATGGCACAATCTTATGAAAAGGCCGGCGTGAATCTCGAAGCCGGATACGAAGTGGTGCGGCGCATCAAAAAGCATGTGGCCTCGACCTCGCGTCTGGGTGTGATGGGGAACATCGGCGCCTTCGGCGGGATGTTCGACCTCTCGGCCCTCAAGGTGAAGGAGCCGGTGCTCGTGAGCGGCACCGACGGCGTGGGAACCAAACTCAAGCTGGCCTTCGAGATGGACAAGCACGATACGATCGGCATCGACGCCGTGGCCATGTGCGTCAACGACGTGCTGGCGCAGGGCGCCGAACCGCTGGTGTTCCTCGACTACGTGGCCGTGGGGCACAACGAACCCCAGAAGATCGAGGCCATCGTAGCGGGTGTCGCCGAGGGCTGCCGCCAGACCGGCTGTGCGCTGGTGGGCGGCGAGACCGCCGAGATGCCGGGCATGTACGCCGAGGGCGAATACGACATCGCCGGATTCACGGTGGGCGTCGTGGAGAAGTCGCAGCTGATCGACGGATCGAAGGTCAGGGCCGGCGACGTGCTGGTGGGCGTTGCGTCGAGCGGCGTGCACTCCAACGGCTTCAGCCTCGTGCGCAAGATCGTTGCGGACAACTGCCTGAACCTGCGCGAGTCCTATCCGGAACTTTCGAACAAACTGCTGGGCGAGGTGCTGCTCACGCCGACGAAAATCTACGTGAAGCAGGTGCTGGAGGTGGTTCGCAACTGCGACGTGCACGGTATCAGCCACATCACGGGCGGCGGTTTCGACGAGAACATCCCCCGCATCCTGCACGAGGGTCAGGGGCTTGAGATCGACGAAGGGTCATGGGAGATTCTGCCCGTGTTCCGCTTCCTGGAGAAATACGGCCAGGTGGCCCACCGCGAGATGTTCAATATCTTCAACATGGGTATCGGCATGGTCATCGCGCTCGATGCCGCCGAGGCGCAGAAGGCCATCGGCATCCTCACGGAGCAGGGCGAGCGGGCCACGGTCATCGGACGCGTAACGGACACCGAGGGTGTCGTCATCCGGTAGACGGATGCGGCGCCTTGCAGTCTTCGCCAGCGGTAGCGGCACAAACTTCGAAGCCATCGTCACGGCCTGCGAGCAGGGTGTGCTGGATGCCGAAGTCGTGCTGATGGTCTGCGACAAACCCGGTGCGAAGGTGGTCGAAAGGGCTGCGGAGCACGGGGTCGGGGCGTTTGTCTTCGCCCCGAAACAGTACGCTTCGAAGGCGGACTACGAACGGGAGATCGTCGCGCGGCTGGATGCCGCGGGCGTGGAACTGGTCTGTCTGGCGGGCTACATGCGTATCGTGGGCGACGTGCTGCTGGGGGCCTACGGCGGGCGGATCATCAACATCCATCCCTCGCTGCTGCCGGCCTTCCGCGGGGCGCACGCCATCGAGCAGGCGCTGGAATACGGCGTCAAGGTCTTCGGCGTGACGATCCACTACGTCGATGCCGAGCTGGACGGCGGGCGCATCATCGCCCAGAGGGCTTTTCCCTACGAGGGAAATGACATCGAAGAACTGGAGCAGATGATTCACGCCGTGGAATATCCGCTGTATATTGAAACGATTGGTAAATTAATAAGGTAGGTAGTTTTAATATCGTCGAACGGGTTCGTTTTGCCGTGTTGTGCAATTGACAATTGAATCGCTTCCGCTCGCATGCGATAAGCCCCTCCCGAGAGAGGGGTTCAGGGAGGGGCGGACTTGTAAACGGCGCCGCAGGCGACGACGGCAGCGGTCGGAAGAGTTCGGCGGTAAAATTGAAAATAGATTATGAGAGCATTAATTAGCGTAAGTGACAAAACCGGTGTCGTGGAGTTCGCCAGGGGGCTGCGTGCCCTGGGCTGGGAGGTGATCGCCACGGGCGGCACGATGAAATTGCTGGCCGACAGCGGCGTGGAGGTAATCAACATCAGCGACGTCACGGGATTTCCCGAGATCTGCGACGGCCGCGTGAAGACCCTGCATCCCAACGTGCACGGCGGACTGCTGGCCCGCCGCGACGATCCGGAGCATTTGAAAGCCTTGAAGGACAACCACATCGAGTTTATCGACATGGTCTGCGTGAACCTCTATCCGTTCCGCCGGACGATCGAGACGCCGGGTGTGAAGATGGAGGACGCCATCGAGAACATCGACATCGGCGGACCCTCGATGCTGCGTTCGGCGGCCAAGAACTGGGCCGACGTGACGGTCGTGTGCGACCCCGCGGACTATGCGCAGATCCTCGGCGAGATCGAGAAGGGCGGCAACACCGAAAAGGCCACCCGTCTGAAACTCTCGGCCAAAGCCTATACGCATACCGCCGAGTACGACGCGATGATCGCGACTTATATGCGTGCGCAGGCCGGTCTGAACGAAAAACTGTTCCTCGAGTTCGACCTCGTGCAGTCGCTGCGTTACGGCGAGAATCCCCATCAGGGAGCCAAATTTTACCGCGAGGAGAAGGAGGTTCCCTATTCGCTGGCTTTTGCCAAACAGCTGGGTGGCAAGGAATTGTCGTATAATAACATCCAGGATGCCAATGCCGCGCTGTGCATCGTGCGCGAGTTCGACAAGCCGTTCTGCGTGGGTCTCAAGCACATGAACCCCTGCGGCGCGGCCACGGGCAAAGACGTCGTCGAGGCGTGGACCAAGGCTTACGAGGCCGACAAGGTGTCGATCTTCGGCGGCATCGTCGCCACGAACTGCACGGTGACCCGCGAGGCCGCCGAGCTGATGAAGCCGATCTTCCTCGAAATCATCATGGCTCCTGCGTTCGACGAGGGGGCGCTCGAAGTGCTCTCGACGAAGAAGAACCTGCGCCTGCTCGAAGTCAAGATGGACAAGGGCGACGTCGATCCCAAACAGTATGTGAGCGTCAACGGCGGCCTGCTGGTGCAGGACCTCGACGTGGCGACGAAGGCCGTTACGGCGGAGATGTGCGTCACGAAGGCCCAGCCTGCCCCGGAGCAGATGGAGGACCTGAACTTCGGCTGGCACATCGTCAAGCATGTGAAGTCGAACGCCATCGTGGCGGTGAAGGACGGCCGGACGCTGGGTGTCGGGGCCGGACAGATGAACCGCATCGGCTCGGCGGAGATCGCCCTGAAACAGGCGCATGCCGCAGGCGTCACCGAGGGTCTGGTGCTGGCATCGGACGGCTTCTTCCCCTTCGACGACTGTGTGACGCTGGCTGCCCAGTACGGTGTGACGGCGATCGTGCAGCCCGGCGGTTCGGTCCGTGACGAGGATTCGATCCGGAAGGCCGACGAGAAGGGTATCGCCATGTGCTTTACCGGCGAACGCCATTTCAAGCACTGACGATTTCCGATTTACGGGACATCTTTCGTCATTTCTCATTTGTCACGAAGGTTATGTGCTTTTTGATGGTAGAATGATCGAACCGCGGCGAGTCGCTGCCTTTTGGTGTCAAAAGGTAGCGCTAAAATCATCCGCATGTCGCTTTCGCGGGACCGTCGCCCGGAGCCAGCGTTAGGCCGCGTCTTTCAGGCTTTTTTGGCGGCGGGTTGGTTTTTACGCTGCTTTTTGGGCGGCAAAAAGCGGCAAAGAACAGCGGGCGAAGACCGCGGCTTTACTACTTTTTGCGGCCAAAAAGTACATAAGCCTCCGCAGGGAAACCCCGCGGTTAGTTGCCGGCCAAAAAGCGGTAAGGATCAGCAGCCGAAGACTGTGTTTAGCACTTTTAATATCAAGTATTTTGTTTATGAAAGTTTTGGTAATAGGTTCCGGCGGCCGCGAACACGCCATTGTCGACGCGCTGTCGCGTTCGCCGCAGGTCGGGAAAATCTACTGCGCACCCGGGAATGCGGGTATTGCCCGGCAGGCCGAGTGCGTGGCGATCCGCGAAACCGAGGTGGAGCGCCTGCGCGATTTCGCTGCGGAGCGGGGCATCAGCCTCACGGTCGTAGGTCCCGAGGTGGCGCTGGCGGCGGGAGTCGTTGACTGCTTCAAGGCCGCGGGGCTGCGCATCTTCGGTCCCACGAAGGCTGCGGCGCGCATCGAGTCGTCGAAGGAGTTTGCCAAGTGCCTGATGGCCAAATACGGCATTCCGACGGCGGGTTTCCGCGCATTCACCGACTATGCCGAGGCCGTGGCCTATGTCGGGGCGCGCCCCATGCCCGCGGTGCTGAAATACGACGGACTGGCCGCCGGCAAAGGCGTGGTGATCGCCCAGACGATGGCCGAGGCCGAAGCGGCCCTGAAAGACATGCTGCTCGACGACAAGTTCGGCGAGGGTAAGGTGGTCGTCGAGGATTACCTCGAGGGACCCGAGTTTTCGTTCATGTGCTTCGTTTCGGGCGGCCGGGTGTGGCCGATGGCGCTGGCGCAGGACCACAAACGGGCCTACGACGGTGACGAGGGGCCCAATACGGGCGGCATGGGCGCCTATTCGCCCCTGCCGTTCATCACGGCCGACGACGAGCGGTATGCCATGGAGAGGATCATGCAGCCCGTGGCCGACGCGATGATCGCCGAAGGGTGTCCTTTCGAAGGCGTGCTCTACGGCGGACTGATGAAGACTGCGCGGGGTATCGAGGTCATCGAGTTCAACGCCCGTTTCGGCGATCCCGAGACCGAGGTGGTGCTGCCGCGGTTGAAGAGCGACATCGTCGACATCTTCTGCGCCGTGGCCGAGGGCCGCGACACGCAGCTGGAGTGGCACGATTTTGCCACGCTGGGTGTCGTCCTGGCCTCGAAGGGTTACCCGGGCGATTACGAAAAAGGACATGAGATCAAAGGCCTGGACCGTGTCGAAGGGGCTGTTTACCACATGGGAACCCGGGCCGACGGCGACCGTATTCTCACTGCCGGAGGCCGCGTGCTGTTCGTGGTGGGGACGGGTAAGAATCTGGCCGAGGCGCGCAAGAATGCGTTGACCGGCGTGGCCCGCATCGACTGCGACAATCTGTTCCACCGCACCGACATCGGTCACCGGGCATTCGACGATTGATGCGTCTTCCGAGCCTTGTCCGCCGTGAGTGGCACATCGTTTATCAGTTTCCGCTGGCCGTGGGGCTGATCACCGCGTTGAATCTTGCAGTGACGGTCTGGTGGGATTGGAGCGGTGTGGAAGGAGCGTTTGCTTTCGCTCTCAATACGGCGTGGATGCTGTTACTGACCGTCGTAACGGTCGTCGTACTGGGGATAGTTGGGTTGCCTTTGCGGTTCATCTACCGATTGAATGACTGGTGGCGCCGGAGGTGGTGGTTAGCTCCCTGCGGAATTTTGCTCGGTTTGATAATGTGTGTTTCGTCGTTCTATATCGGTGCGGAGGATCTCTGCGTCGAAGAGGGACCGATGCTCGCAGTTCCCAATCAAGCCTTGAGTATGGGTGGATTGTGGCTTATCGGATTCTGTACTCTGCATTTTTACATACCTTTTGAAAAGATAATACGAGCGATATATGGCAAAAATCATCAGCGGAAAAGAACTTTCAGCTAAACTGAAACTTGAAATGGCGGAGCAGGTGAAGACCTTCCCCGCGAAATATGGGCGCGTGCCCCATCTGGTGGTCATCCTCGTGGGCGAGGACCCCGGCAGTGTGAGTTATGTGACGGGCAAGGCCAAGGCATCGGCCGAGGTGGGCATCCGCAATACCACGATCCGCAAGCCGGAGTCGGTCTCCGAGGCCGAACTGCTGGACATCATCGCAGCCCTGAACCTCGATGACGAGGTGGACGGCATTCTGGTCCAGCTGCCCCTTCCGAAGCACATCGACGAGGACAAGGTGATCGCCGCCATCGACAAGTCGAAGGACGTCGACGGTTTTCACCCTTTGAATGTCGCGGCGCTGTGGCAGAAACAGCCCTGCACGCTTCCCTGCACCCCGAAAGGCATTCTCAAGATGCTGCGGGCCGCAGGCGTGGAGATCGCGGGCAAGCGTGCCGTGGTGATCGGCCGCAGCAATATCGTGGGACTTCCCGTGTCGAAACTGCTGCTGGACGCGAACGCCACGGTGACGATGGCCCACAGCCGTACGCGCAACCTCGGGGAGGTGACGCGCGGGGCGGAGATTCTGGTGGTGGCCATCGGGCGGCCGAAGTTCGTCACGGCGGATATGGTGTCGGACGGCGCCGTGGTGATCGACGTGGGGGTCAACCGCGACCCGGAGACGGGCAAGTTGTGCGGCGACGTAGACTTTGCGGCCATCGAACCCAAGGCTTCGGTGCTCACTCCCGTGCCGGGCGGCGTCGGACCCATGACGATCTGCTGCCTGATGGAGAACACGATCGAGTGTTTCCTGCGGCGGGCGGGCCGATAGCCGGCAGAACAGAGCGGAAACGTCGGCTTTTTTGCGGCGCCGCTGAAAAAAATCAGCCGTTGACCCACGGGTCAACGGCTGATTCCGTTTTACAGGGTTCCTGTTATCAGAGTTTTATCGGCTCGGATATTTTGATGTTGTCGAGGAACCAGCGGTTGGCCGTCGAAACATCCCACTGCGTCTGCGTAATGGTGATCTTCGTATCCTTGTTGACCGTAATGCCCTTCAGGCTGACTTCGGCGCGAACCCATTCGAGCTTGTGACCCTCTTCCCATCCCAGTTCGGGTATATCGATCTGCACTTTGTCGCTGCCGTTCTCGAAGATGACGATCAGATTGACGGGGTCGATCTTGCCGGATCCCTGCCGCATTCCGCTCCAGTCGAACGAGAGTGTCACGTTGTCCTTTGCTTCGGGAACCCCGTCTATCGGAGGAAGAATGATACCTGCGTGATTGCCGGTCTTGCCGAATTTGAGGTAGTTCTGCTGGAGGTAGATGCGCTTGTTGTCGTTCTTGTCGTAGATAAACTTGTAACCGAGTTTTTCGACAGCGTCGAATGCAGTCACTCCATCGACAGTTATGGAGGTAAGCGCTGTCGCTTTTGCATCGAGGTTATCCGTCTCGACCGTTTGGCCGACACCGCTTGCTACGGACCACGGTTCGAGCCATTCGAAGTTCTCCAGGAAATAGACGATCTCGTTCAGACCGTTGTCCTCGACATCGGTGGCCATGATGCGCTGTACAGGCTCGGCCAACCCGGCGTAGTAGCCGGTGACGGTTACGATATGGCCGGTCAGGGCGGAAAGGCCCAGGCTTGCCGGTGCGTCCACGACGCTGACCGAATACTTGGCGTCCTCCGAAACGGAGAGGCTGCTGCCGTTGAAGATGCCCTTGACGGTGACGTATCCCCGTTTGGAGGAGGTGTAATCGTCGATTTTCGCACTGATGTCCTCCGGTTCGGGGTAGTTGACCGCTCCGCCGGACAGAACCGTCACCTCGTCGCAGTCGATTACCGTAGCGAGTTTCTGCGAATCGGACGACTTGGTTCCCAGCAGCGAAATCTTGTCGCCGACGGCAACCGCCGTACTGTTCGAGACGAAGATATTGTCTGTATTTTTGTCGTCGCTGATGACGAAGCCTTTGGTCGTCACGGCCACGACGATCGCCGACGGTACGGAAATGACCGTTTCGTCCGCCAGGGCGGCGAGTTCACCTGCCGTGTACTCCTTCACATCGCGGTATTTGTCTCCGTTCTGCATGATGAGCACCTCGGCGCGGCTTGCAAGAGTCCGTCCCTTGAAGACGAGGGCCGCTTTGCGGGGATTGTCCTCCGCACCGTCGCGCATGTTGTCGGTCACCGAAATCGTCACGTCCATGACGCCGGTTCCCGAGTCGGGCGTGACCGTCACCCAGTCGGGGACTTCCGTCACCCAGTCGGCGTCGGCATAGATGGTGATGATCTTTTCCGCCGCTCTTTCCGCTTCGAAATTCAGGGTATTGGCACTTGCCAGAACAGCTTCGGAAAGATGGTCCTCATCCTTGTCGCAGCCCCAGAAGGAACACAGGGCCGCCATGAGGATCGGGGCTGTCATATATTTTACAAATCTCATAATCTTGTTTTTTAGGTTATTTCCAACTTAAAAATTAAGTCCGTCGCTCCATCCCGGATTCTGTGTGAGGTTCGGGTTAAGCGAACGCTCGCCGCTGGGAATCGGGTAGAGGTAGTCGCGCTCCTCGTTGAACGGAGTGCGCAGATTCTCTACGGTTTTGTGATAGTAGACATAGCCTTTGTTCCCCTCCGAGAGAATGATGTCCGAACCGAGTTCGTATACCGAAACACCTTCTTCGTCTTTGGGTTTGGTGCTTCCTGCCGTATAGAGAATCAGATCGGTCTTTCCTTTGCCCGAAAGGTCGTATTCGCCGGGTCCCGGGAAATACATGCCGGAAATGGTCTGGTCGATGCAGTAGCCGGCTTTCCAGCGATACAGATCCTGGAGACGGAGACCCTCCTGGATCAGTTCGACAGCCCGTTCACGGCGGATTTCCAGAATGACGCCCTTGTTGGCGCCGGTCACGTTGGGATAGCCGTATTCTTCGGACGAAAGATACCAGTCGGGATTCTTGTTGGCTTCTGCCATGTTGAGGGCCGGCATCTCTACCCGGTTCCGGATTTCGTTGACGGAGATGGTCAGGTCATCCTGTGTGAGCGTTCCCAGTTCGGCCTTGGCCTCGGCGTAGTTGAGCAGCACTTCGGCATAGCGGAAAACCGGCATGTCGCAGGTCGAACGGTCGTTACGGTCGATCTGTCCTCCCGAGGCAGTCGTGTCCTGAACGAATTTGATGGGTTGGTAGCCGGTGATCGTGACGCCGAGATCGGGTCCCTGCACCCGCTTTGCGCCGATACGTTTGTAACCCGGGGTGCGGATCGACTGCGCCAGGCGCGGGTCGCGGTCCTTCACCTCCTCGGTGAAAGGCAGCGTCTGCCACCCGTCGGTCCGGTCGGTGAACGCCGTGCCGTTCTTCATCAGGTACATGTTGATGAATTTGCGGGTGTAGCCCGGGCGTCCCTGTGTCGGTAACAGCGTGTAGGCCGTCGCATTGTGGTAGACCTGGGCCTCGTAGCTGTTCCGGATGGCGAGGATATACTCTTCGGTGCTGGCATTCTCCTGTGCGAAAAGCATCATGTAGTCCTTGTCCGGATTTTTGGTGGAATAGATCTTGTAGGGGCCTTCGTCGATGATCGTTTTGGCGGCCTTGGCGGCTTCTTCCAGATAATAGGTGTAGTCGTGTCCCTCGAGGTTGATGCCGTGGTATTTGCGGTAGGTTCCCTCGAAGAGGCAGAACCGCGCTTTCAGCGCCAGTGCCGCCCATTTGTTGACGCGGTAGGGCGTCACCTCCTCGGTCAGACCGCCGCTGTTGATGGCGAAGTCGACATCCTCGATCATCTTGGTCATGACCAGCTCCCGCGAATCGCGCGCCTTGTAGAGGTCGGGATCCGCCGATCCGAGCTGTGTGTCGTACCAGGGCACGTCGCCGAAACGTTTCACCTTGTCGAAATAGAAGGCGGCGCGGAAGAACCGGGACAAGGCGGTATATTCGAGCACAGCGTCCTTGTCTTCGCATTGGTCGACATATTCCAGCAAGGTGTTTATGCGGCGCAGGTTGCCCCACGACCAGCCGCCGCCGGTGTTGGGAACGGTGCGTTTGTCGCCTCCGTAGAGGATATCGGAGAGGGTCATCTGAACGAGCAGGTCGTTCTGCTCATCGTAGGGCGTCTTGTCCAGCAGGTTGTCGTAAAAGGGGTTGGAGAAGAGTTCCAGGTCGCTTTTCGTCTTGAAATAGTCGAACTGCGTCACCCGATCCAACGGTTCTTTGTCCAGCAGGGAGTCGCAGGCCGATAATCCTGCAATCAGCGTTGCTGCCAATATGATTAATCGCTTCATGATATTCGGATTTTGAAATTAGAAGGTGATGTCGATGCCGAACATGAACGTCTTGGCCCACGGATAGTAGGCGTTGTTGCTCACGTCGGAACTGCGGTTGATGGCCGCTTCGGGATCGACGTACTTGGAGTTCTTTTTGAGCGGCGACCAGTAGCAGAGGTTCTCGCCCGAGAAATAGATGCGGATCTGGTCGATGCCGGCCTTCTTGGTGAGGGTCGCGGGGATCGTGTAGCCGACGGTCAGGTTCTTCAGGCGCAGGTAGCGGATATTCTGCAGGTAACGGTCGTTGACCTTGCTCAGATAGCCTCCCGATGAAGAATAGGCTCTTGCACGCGGGAAATAGGCGTCGGTATTGTCCTCCGCCCATACCTTGCCGAGGAAATCCGTCGGGAGGTAGGAAAGGTAGGGATAGGAATAGCAGCCCCAGAAAGGCATCATCTGTGCGTGGGGGTACCAGTAGTGGTTGCCCGTTCCCTGGAAGAAGACCGAAGCGTCGAAGCCCATCCAGCGGATCGAGGCGTTGATGCCGTAGGAGAACGTCGGGAGCGAGTTGCCCAGAATCGTCCGGTCGCCGGGATCGTCCACGGTGTCGCTGCCGACTCCCCAGATGTGGTTGCCGTCCAGGTCGAGGAACTTCAGGTCGCCTGCCTGCCAGCCGCCGGTCAGACGGCCCGAGCTGTAGCTCAGGTCGACCTCTTTGGCATAGGCCTGCGCCTCTTCGGTGGTCTTGAAGAATCCGTCGGTCTTGAAGCCCCAGATTTCGCCGATCTCCATGCCGACGTAATAATCTCCCTTTGTCAGGTTGGTCAATGACTTGTTCGGGTTGTTGTCGTATTTGGTGATGACGCTCTTGTAGTCGCTGATGTTGAAACCGACACTGTATTCGAACGGTTTGCCGGCCAGTTTGAACTGGTCGCGCCAGCTGACGGAGAGTTCATAGCCCTTCGTGCGCAGTTCGGCGGAGTTCATGCTGGGCGAATCGGCCCCGTATACGCCGGGCAGCGCCATTCCGTCGGTCAGCATGTCCTTCGTGTCGCGGATGTAGACGTCGCCGGTGAAGTTGAGCCGGTTGTTCAGCATGGTGAGATCCAGACCCAGGTCCCACTGCTGGGCGGTTTCCCACGTCAGGTCGGAGGCTACGGGGGCGCCCAGCGAGGAGTATTTGCCCTTTATGCTGCCGTCGAAGGTGTAGTTGTCGAAATCGTGGTTCGTGATCAGGCGCATGTAGGTGTAGTAGGACGACACGTTCTGGTTGCCCAGGCTGCCGAACGAAGCGCGCAGCTTGAGGTTGTCCACCAGGTCTTTGGCGTTGCCGAAGAAAGGCTCCTCGGAGATGCGCCATCCGGCCGATGCCGAGGGGAACAAGCCCCAGCGGTTTCCCGGGGCGAAACGTGACGATCCGTCGTAGCGTCCGCTCACCTCGAAGAGGTAGCGCCCTTTATAGTCGTAGTTGATACGGGCGAAGAAGCCTGCCAGGGCGTATTCGTTCTGGCCGCCGCCGTAAGCGCCCTCCGTGGGAGATCCCGTTGCCAGATTCAGGTCGTCGAGGTTTATGGAGGAGAGGTTGATGCCTGCCACCGAGACGTTCTTGCTGGCCCACGTTTCGTAGTTGAATCCGGCGGTTGCCGACACATGGTGCGCATCTGCGAACGTTTCGTCGTAGTTGGCGTAGACGTTGGCCGAATAGTAGTTGCGCGTCTGAACCACTTCGTCGAGCTGGTTCATGCCCGCTCCCGTGTCGTAGGCGAGCAGCGGCCCGTCGGGGTATTCGCGGTAGTTCATTGCGGAACTGCGGCTCGTATTGCGGTTCTGGTAGAGACGGTAGGTGAAGTCACCCGTGATGCTCAGCGTCTTGAACGGCGTGATGACCAGGCGTGTCGTGTTCGAGAAGTCGTTCGAGCGGTCGACGTTGCGGTGCGTGCCCTCGTTGAGCAGGATGTGGCGTCCGTTGGCGATCTTGTAATCGAGATACGGCGTGCTGTAAAGCCACGATCCGTCGGGGTTCTTCATGGGGAAGTTGGCCAGTGCGTGGCGGGCGCTGTAAGCGATGGTGTTGTCTACGCTGCCGTCTCCCAGAGACTTGTAATTCGACGAGAAGAACGACGTGTTGTTCGAGAGCGTCGCCCACCGGTTGATCCGAAAATCGAGTTTCGCACGCAGGTTGTACTTGTTATATACGTCGGGATGTGCACGCTGGATACCTTCCTGGCGGTCATAGGCGCCCGAAACGAGGTATTTGATGTCCTTCGTGCCGCCGCTGAGCGAAATGTTGTGCTGCTGCACGGGCCGCCGCTGCTGGAAGAGCATGTCCCACCAGTCGTAGTTGCCGTAGTAGACCCACTGTTTGCGGCCGTTGCGGATCTCCTCGACGACCCACGGACGGTCGGGATGCTCGGTCCTGTCGTTCACGCGCGCCAGCAGCTGCTGCATGTCGTGATCGTTGTATTTGACATAGTTCGTTCCGGAGTCGGCCTGCCAGAACTTGTTGATCGTATAGACCGACCAGTAACCGCGGTTTTCGTAGTCGGTCGAGGTCGTGGCCTCCTCCCAGCCGAAACGGCCGCTGTAACGCACCGTTGCCTTGCCGTCCTGGGCCGTACCGTTCTTGGTGGTGACCAGGATGACGCCGAAGGCTGCACGGGCGCCGTAGACGGCTGCTGCAGAAGCGTCCTTGATGACCGAGATCGACTCCACGTCGTTGGGGTTGACGCGGTTCAGGTCGCCCACCACGCCGTCGATCAGCACGAGCGGGTCGGCCGAGTTGATCGAGTTGACGCCGCGGATGTTGATTGCCGGCGTGCTGCCGGGTTTACCCGAAGAGGTGGTGATGTTGAGACCCGCTACGGAACCCTGCAACATGCTGCCCAGCGAATGGGTGACGCGGTTTTCGAGCTCTTTGCTCCCTACGGTTGCAACGGCACCGGTCAGGTTGACCTTTTTCTGCGTGCCGTAGCCGATTACGACGGTTTCATCGAGCATGATGGCATCCTCCTGCAGGTAGATCGTGATGCTGTTCCGGCTTGAGGGGACCGTCACTTTCTGGGGCAGGTAGCCCAGACAGGTGACATGAAGAACGGTTTCCCCCGAAGGAACCTGGATTTTGAAGCTGCCGTTTTCGGAAGTTGTAACGCCTTTGGTCGTACCATCGACCAGAACGGCTACTCCCACAAGCGGCTGTTGATTGGCATCGAGGACTTTTCCCGATACCTCTCTGTTTTGGGCTGAAAGGGCTGTTAGTCCCCCTCCCAATACCAGAAGCAGAGATAGAACCAATGGTCTAAATACTCTCATAAGATCTGTGTTTGTTGGTTAGTGAATGGTGATTGTGGTTGGTATGTGGCGAAGATCATTTGCGTTTGTAGGCATCCGTGGAGAATGCTTTCGGCCGCTGCATGTTTTCGGTCCACTCGTTTTCGAATTCGTCCTTGACGGTGATCACCAGGTCGGTGTCCGGATTGTCCGCCTTCACCTTGAAGAAGTGCGTAAACTTCGAGGTGACGAACGACGGCGTCGACTTGAGTCCCGCATTGTTGAACCGCTTGACCGAAAGCGCCGCGATATGGAGCGGGTCGTAGGCCCAAACTTCGGTGTAGGGCAGCGTCTTGTGGTTTTCGTCGGTGACGTTCAGCGTCCAGTCCGAATTCCAGTTCCAGATGTTGATCAGCACCTCGTTGTTGCTGTTCTGCGGATAGGCGTCGACGTATTGCTGATAGACTTTCTTCACCGAGGCGGGTACGTCCGCGGGCATCAGCGGCACGTCGTCCATCGAAAAATGCACGTTGTTGAGGTCGTAGCTGCGGAACTGGTACTCTTCGGGCCAGCCCGTCGATTTGTACAGCCATTTTAAATCGGTCCCGGAAATGTCCCAGATGCCGTAGCCGCCCGGGGTTCCGTCGGTCCCGACATGAACTCCGGACGTAAGGTTGCCGGACCACCACCATGAAGCGCATACCGAACCGGAGTTGTGCTCCCGGAAGTTCCGCCCGCCTACGATCGAGGCGTCGGGCGTTACGTTGAAGGTCATGTGGGTATGCCCCGTCACGAAATGGACCGTATATCCGTCGAGGATGTCGAAAAGCCGCTGGGTATTGGCCGAATCGTGGTCGATCTTGAATCCCGTCGTGGTCGGATAGAATACCTGCGCATGCATTGCAACGACGACGGGGGTTGTCTTGGCTACGTACGACAGGTCTTTCGCCAGCCAGTCCAGCTGCTCGCCGGAGAGGCTCTTGACATAATTGCGGGAATCGGTTCCGTCGTAGCCGCTGCAATCGATATCGTCCATGACGACATAATGGATCTTGCCGATGTTGAACGAGTAGTAGGTCGGGCAGATCTGATCCACGTACTTGACCGCCGCATCGTAGTCCGACGTGGTCTTGAAGTCGTTGTCATGGTTGCCCATGGTGTGGAAGATCGGCAGATCCTTGACCTGGCTGTTGATGGTGTTCAGGTATTGGGGGAAATAGTAGCTGTTCGAATACCAATAGAGATCCCAGGTCATGTCTCCGAGGGTGAGCGCATACATCTTCTCGCCCTTGTGGCGGGTCATGTAGTCCGTGAGGTCGGAGGTGAATTCGGTGAACTGCCGGAGGTCGTTCGTGCGGTTGGCGAGGTGCATGTCGCCGAGCATGAAGATTTTGTAGGAGTCCTGGCCGTCGACCTTTTCGAGTTTGAAATCGGCTCTTTCGACGACACTGGGGCTGTTTTTGAGCGCGCGGTGGAACTGCGGGAGCACGCCGTCGCACGGAACTTCGTAGCCGCTCGGAACGGAGATGAAGACATATCCCCATTTCTTGGCCGATTTGAGCTGGTAGATGCCTTCCTCGTTCGTGACGGTCACTTCCGCGCCGTCGGACACTACGACGTTTTTCACGCCGACGCCGGCCGACGACACGATCCCGTAGACCGTGGTGCCCGCATCCGGTTCGAAACCTATGTCCTCGACGATGTTGATGTAGATTCTTCCGAACGATTTTTTGCGCGTGTCCCTTTTGACGAAGACTTTGTAGTAACCCGTTTCACACCCGTCGGCCAGGCGTACGGTGAAACTTTCGGAAGAGGTGTTGATGATGGGGCAGACATAGGAGATGCCTGCGTCCGACTCAAGAATGAATGTGTCAGTGGTTAGGGGCGATTTCCCCCCCCCACCGGTTACGGCGAACGTGCACTCGCCGCCTTCGGTGACGTCTACCGATCCCGGAACCGTGAATTGCACGTCGAAATTGTCTGCGGGCGTCTTGTTGTCATCGCTGCCGCCGCAGGCGAAAAATTGCGAGACGACGATGAGTCCCAGCAACAAATACTTTATTACATTTTTCATTTTTAGTCCTTGTTTTATATTTTTTTATTTGTATGCGATTTTGTAATTACCGGTTATCCGAGAGCCGTAGAGGCCCGGAAATTTCCGGCCGGGAACTCCGTCCCGAAGTCCCCGTTTGTCGCCCTGCCGGCCTTCCCGTCTCCCATTATATATATGGTAACCATCTGTTTAGCGCTGTCGCTCCTGTCTGAAAAACTTTTCAAATATAACTTAAATTAGTTTCGATTGTGTTTCGAACGTATTTCAAAATTAAACTTATTTTATTAAAAAACAAAATCGGAGGACTTTTTTTGCAAATAAAAAATTTTAAATATTGCTCATGTTTCGCTTGAAAGATTAAGTATTTCCCTTTTATCTCTTTTTCGTTGTCCTTGATTTATGGAATGGTTATGAAACGAAACTGTCGGATGGCTGTTTTTTCGGCGACGGCCGGGCGGAAAACGGTGTGGCGAAGACGAGTGCCGGGCGGAACCGGAGGTGTTGCCGGAACCGGTTCCGGCCGTTCGGAGCAGGCTGTCGCCTGCGTCGGGAGCAGCAGGGTGGGGCGGATTCCGGCGCAGGCAAAAAAAAGACTCTCGCGGAGGAGAGTCCCGGGCTATGAATGCCAGGAGGCGGTGAGCTGTTCGGGGAGCGGCCCTTCCGGGGTGCGCCGCCAGACCATCGCCCGGTCGGCGGCCGCGTCGCCCGTGCCGAAGTCGAAGCGGTCCGCGGAAACGAACTCCGTCGGAACGTCGCCTGCGAAGCCGAAGCGTCCGTAAAATTCCCGGAGCCACTCCTTGCCGGGCGTCGGGATGAGGAACGCCGCGTCGTCGCCGCGGTCCGCGATGAGCCGCATCGCTTCGCGCATGAGCTGCGAGGCCAGTCCGCGTCCCCGGAACGCGGGGTCCGTCGCTACGCCGTAGATATAGGTCGTGCGGCCCAGCTCCGTCCGGAACGGCAGCAGGTGGAGCATCGCCGCCGTGCGGCCTTCGGCCTCGGCCGTCAGCATCCGGCGGCGGGAGTAATAGCGCATGATGAACGAGTCGGCGAACTGTTCGTCGTCGCCGAAGGCCTTCATCCAAAGGTCTTTGCAGGCCAACTCGTCGGGGTGCATGCAGATCGCCGTGAATTTGTGCTGGAGGAACGCCGGGTGGTAGGAGAGTTTGGCCTGCCGCAGTCCGTCCAGCCCGAGGTCCTCCTCGCGGTTGATCAGCGTGAAACGCTCGGGGAGGTGCTGCGCGAAGAGTTTGTTGATGACGGTGAAGGCGCCGTCGAACTCCGTGTCGGCCTTCTCGACGTGGGTGTCGAACGTATGGTCGTTGACCGCCGAGCCGTAGGTGAAAGCCGCCAAACGGTCGCCGACGTAGATGCAGCCGCCTATAAGCCCCAATTCTTCGAAATGCTCGAAGGCCCGCTGCATGGCCCGCTGTTCGGCGCACAGTTCCGAGGTGTGCCCTTCGTGGGCCTTGCGCCATTCGCGTTCGAGGGCCATGCACTCCCCGAAGCGGTCGGGCGTCAGCTCCTCGTAGCGGTAGTCGGGATATTCGGAAGTAAAGCGGTTGATGTGGTTGCGCTTGGGTTGATAGCGGCGTCCGGCGAGGTTGCGAAGATCGTCGGCCGAGTAGACGTAATCCTCCAGCGCGCGGTCCGACTCGAACGCGAAATGGCAGGGAACGACCCGGCGGATCGTGTCGCGGCCCTCGTCCGTCAGGCCGATGATCCGCAGCCGCTGTCCGTGGGCGTGGGCGTCCTCGCGCAGGAGGGGGAGGATCGGGCCGAAATCGCCCTCGCCGACGGGCTGCATGTAGCCGATGCGCTCGCCGCCGTCGATCTGGAAGCGGATCACCAAAAATCCGCCGATCTCGGCCCACGCGCTGTGGAACACCGCCTGCCAGCAGTACATGTTGGCGAAGGCGAGGTCGCAGTTGCAGATGCCCGAGGGCATGGTATAACGCTCGATGACCGCCCGGTCTTCGAGGCGCACGGGTTTGAATTCAATCATTTGCCGTATAGCTCTTTTTCTCGATATGGGTGTAATACTGCTGGACCAGCGCCCGGAAATTCTGTGCCAGACTGTCGGCGGCCGGGGTGGCCGGGCATTCCTGCACATCCATGTCCGAATCGTCGAGCACGACCGCGCCTTCGCCGGTCAGCGCACGGAACCGCCCGTCGTAGCTGACCGACCAGCGGGGTCGCTGCGGTTCGTTCAGCACGTCGCGCCCGAAAGCGAAGTAGGGCTCGGTGTTGCCCACGAGGCCCAGCACCGTGGGCATGATATCCAGTTGCTGCGTGACCTCGCCGACCTCGCCCCGCAGTGCGCCGTCGGGGGTGTAGATGAAGCCGATGATATGCATGTTGCCCGGGTAGGAGCGCGTCTCCTCCGCGAATTTCTCCGACGACACGTGGTCGGCGACGAAGACGAAGATCGTGCGGCGGAACCACTCCTCGCCGCCGAAGCGTTCGAAAAAGAGGCGGAACGCCCGGTCGTCGTAGGCCACGCCCTTGTGAATCCGGGTGTAGCCATCGGGCAGCGTCGCGGCGTACTTTTCGGGTACGATGAACGGGTGGTGCGACGAGAGGGTGAACAGCGCGGCGAAGAAGGGTTCGGGCATCGCCGCCAGCTCCTCGCCCGTGAATTGCAGGAACTCTTCGTCCCAGATGCCCCAGTAGCCGTCGAAATCCCCCGTGCCGTGCTTCGCCTCGTAGTCCTCGCGGCTCACCAGCCGCTCGACGCCTGCCGAACGGGCATAGGCCCCGAAGCCCATTGAGCCGCGTTCCGAGCCGCAGAAGAAGGCAGTCGCATAGCCCTTGTCCGCCAGCATGGCGGGCAGCTGGCGGCTCTCGCCCAACGACTGCGGCATCAGCACGAACGGCGTGCGGAACGAGGGGATGCTTCCCAGCACCGAAGGCATGGCCTGGATGGACCGTGTGCCGTTGGCGTACATCCGTTTGAACACCAGTCCGTTGCGCATCAGCGAGTCGAGGAAGGGCGTGAAGCCCTTTTCCGGGAGATCGGCGTAGAGTTCCGGATGGAGGAATGCGGAGTGTTCGGCCGACATGCTCTCCATGATGAAAACCATGACGTTGCGTCCCGTGAGGTCCACGGCTGCGCTGTCGGCGGGCCGGTGTACGGGCGTAAAATGCCGCGGCAGCTCCTCGGGGGTGAACTGCTTTTTGTATTTGACGCTTCCCGCGCTGCCGACGGTGCGCAGGATGCAGAACGGGTTGCTTAAAATCAGGTTGGCTTTGCCGCTGTCGGCGGTGTAGAGCGTGGCGTTGGAAAGGGTGATCGGACGGGTCATGCGGGTCATGCCGCCGCGCATCCCGGCGACGCTCAGCCCCGCCGCCAGGACGAAGACGATCGTGCCGCCGGCGTAGTAGGCCCAGCCGCGGCTGAAGAGGCTCTCTTCCCGCACCCGGCGCCGGTAACCCCACGCCAGCAGCGTCACGAGTCCCGCCCACAGCAGCACGAGATACCAGTTCTCGGCCATGAATTTACCGACTAACTGCAACGAGTTGTCGTTGTCGGCGAAGAAGATTTCATCGGCCGTGAAGCGCTTCTGCGTGTAGCGGAAATAGACCGTGTCGGCGAGGTTCGCGGCCGCGACCAGCACGGCGTTGACGACCACGTAATACCAGAACAGCATGCCCCGGTACCAGCGCCGTTCGCGCAGGTGCAGGGGCACGAGCGACAGCAGGATGAATACGCCGTCGGCATAGACGACCGACGCCGTGTCGAATTTCAACGCTCCGGCCAGCAGCGGTCCCAGCTCACCCCACGTCAGCGGACCGAGCAGGGCGGCGTTGTAGATCCAGAACGCCGCGCGGCAGAGCATCAGCACCGCGTAGAGCAGTGCGATGCGCCACACGAGCAGTGCCAGCGGCGTATGGAGCAGGCGCTTCATCGGTTATTCGCAGGCCTTCAGCGACATGTCGAGCGATTTGATCTGGTGCGTCAGCGCGCCTACCGAGATGAAGTCGACGCCGCATTGGGCGTAGTCGCGCATCGTTTCGAGCGTGATGCCTCCGCTCGATTCGGTCTCGCAGCGGCCGGCGACCTTCTCGACCGCCTTGCGGGTCATTTCGGGCGTGAAATTGTCGAACATGATGCGGTCGACTCCGCCCGCCGCGAACACCTCGTCGATGTCTTCCAGCGAGCGGACCTCGCACTCGATGGGGATATTCTTGCCCTTGGCCTTGAGATATTCGCGCACGCCTTCGATTGCGGGACGGATGCCGCCGGCGAAGTCGATGTGGTTGTCCTTCAGCAGGATCATGTCGAAGAGTCCCATGCGGTGGTTCTCGCCGCCGCCCAGCTTCACGGCCATTTTGTCCAGCACGCGCATCCCGGGCGTGGTCTTGCGCGTGTCGAGGACCTTGGTGTGGAGACCCTCCAGCCGCTTGACGTAAACGGCCGTCTGGGTCGCCACGCCGCTCATGCGCTGCATGATGTTCAGCAGGATGCGCTCGGCCTGAAGCAGCGAGCGCAGGCGTCCCGAGACGTAAAAGGCCACGTCGCCGGGCGCGACACGGTCGCCGTCGTGCAGGATCTGTTCGAATTTCATCTCGGGATCGAGGCGCTGCAGCACCAGCTGTGCGATTTCGATGCCGGCGATCGTGCCCTCCTGCTTGCACAAGAGGCGCATGCGTCCGTGCTCGTCGGCGGGGATGCACGAAAGCGACGTGTGGTCGCCGTCGCCGATGTCTTCCCGGATGCAGAGTTCGATCAGGGAGTCTACGAAAGGTTTGTATTCGGGTTTCATGACTTTGTGAATTTATTCTTTGATAATCAGTTTGCCTTCGTATTCCATTCGATAGGTTCCCAGTTTGGGAACGTTACAGATGAAGCTGACGCGGCAGTTGACGCCGTCGATCGCCCCTTCGACTTCGGTAAGCGTGTAGGCCGGCATGGGCTGGTAGCTGTATCCGCCGCCGGTGCTGTTGGGCAGGTTCACTTCGGGGACGATGCTCACCTCGGAGAAGGCGATCGAATTGCCGTCGCCTGTGTAAGCCGTATGCGGAATCTTCATTTCGAGGGGCGGCATGTTGGCGGCGAAGCGCGTTTTGTGCATGTAGAGGGAGAAATTTTCCGGACCGCCCGCAAACTCGAAATAGGCTTCATTGTCGGTGTAGGTGCTGTTCTGCTGCTCTTCGGTGACCGTAGCGGTGCCGTAGAAATGCATATTGATACCTTGCATCAGACCGTTTACGATACCGTCGTTGATCGTGGCATAACGGATCTTGGGTTCACCGTCATCGTCGTTGCAGGCCGCGAATGCCGCGGCGGCGAACAGAAGGAGGAAGAATTTTTTCATAACGAGATTATTTTTTATATGTTTATATTCAGGGTGATGCCGAAAGTCCGGGGGCGTCCGCGCTGGACGAACTCGTTGCCGATCGACTTGAAATAGAAGACGTCGTAGCGCGCTCCTCCGAGGTTGCGGCCCCAGATGTCGAGCGAATAGTGCTTGTGCTCGAACCGTACGGAGGCGTCCGCGAGGGCGTAGAACGGCTGCGAGAGCGAGTTCTCCTCGTTCCACCAGATGCGCCCCGCACAGCGGACCCCGGTCTGCAGGACTACGTCGCCGAGCCACGTCACACCCGTCGCTACGGTCCACGCCGCATTGGCCGAGAAGGTGTGCTGCGGGGCGTAAGGGATGCGATTGTCCTTGTAGCTGATGCGCACGGGGGTGCCGGCGTCGTCTTTCACGGTGGTCTCGTACTTCACGAACCGGGCGTCGGTGTAGCCGTAGGCCAGGTTGATGTCCAACTGCCGCCACGGCGAAACCTGCAATGCCGCTTCGGCCCCGAGGCTGCGCGTGCGTCCTGCGTTGGTCATCATGCGGCCCGTGGTCTGCCCCTCGGGAAAGACCGTGATCTGCTGGTCGCGGACGTCGATGTAGAACAGCGCGAAATCGCCCCGCACGGCGCCGTCCATGCACGAGAAATGGCCGCCCAGTTCGTAGTTCCAGCTGTATTCGGGTTTATAGGACATGAGGTCCGGCTCTTCGTAAGGGATTCCCGAAGCCATCTGCCATTTGATTTTCTCCTGCAGGATGTCCGAGAACATCTGCGTATTGAATCCTCCGGCCTTGTAGCCCCGGGCTATGGAAACGTAGAGGTTGCGCATCTCATCGAAGCTGTACATGGCCGAGAATTTCGGGAGTATTTCGGTATAGGAGTGGGCTATCTCGTTCGTCTCGTCGATGGCGATTCCGAGGGGAAACGGCGCTCCCCCGTTGACGCTTAAAGAGTAGCTCATGTCGGCTTTGCTGTGATAGCGCAGCCGTGTGCGTTCGTAATCGGCGCGTATGCCGGCCGTGATCCGCCAGCGGCCCAGCGTAAGGCGTGATTCGTGGTAGAGCGCTGCGCCGTACGAAGGCATGCGGAAATCGGAGTAGAGCGGCAGTTCGTCGGCATCCATCGTGTAGACCAGATCGGGGCTGACGTTGGCGTTTCCGAGGATCAGCTCCTCGATGCCCGTCCGTTTGAAATTCACCGGGGCGTCCATCGTTCCGTGGCGGTAGAAGCCGAAGGCCCCGAACAGCCAGCCGTAGCGCCGCCCGTCGCGCGACCGGAACACGACGTCCTCGGTCAGGGCGTGCTCGCGCCGGGCCTGCCGGAGGGTGAACCAGGATTCGGGCGTGAAGTCCTGGTCGAGGTTCATCTCGTCGTCGGAATACTGGTACGAGGTGATCGACGAGATGGAGTACTTTTCGGTGTCGTAGCGCACGGTAAGCCCGTCGCTGACGGTCGTGCGGCGGTAGGACGAGGGGTCGTTGTAGGCGATCTCCCCGTTGCGGATGACGGTTTTGCCGTCGCGCACGATGTCCTCGCCGACGTAGGCATAGGGATAGCCCCCCTGGTCCAGCACCGAGAACGCGAGCGTGTTGTCGATGCGCACTCCCCGGCGGCTGCGCCACTGCATTTTCCAGCGTCCTCCGCCCAGCCGCTCCCGGTCGCACTTTTCGCCCGTGCACTGATTTTCGAAGAAGCCGCCCGTATGGGTGTAGTAGCCCGTCACGGCCATGCCGAGGTCGGGCGCGAGCTTGTAGTAGGACGAGGCACGGAAACGGTAGGAATCCCCGCTGCCGTATTCGGCCATGAGCCGCACGCCTTCGTAAGTGAGCGGCGAGAGCGTGTAGACGTTCACCACGCCTCCCATCGTGTTGCGGCCGTAGAGCGTCGACTGGGGGCCGCGCAGGACCTCGATGCGCTCGGCGTCGGCCAGCTCCGTGTCGAAGTTGTCCTTGTTCAGCACCGGAACGTTGTCGATGTTAAGTCCGATGACCGGCTGGTCGATGCGCGCCCCGAGTCCCCGTACGTAGATCGACGAGGTCATGCGCGAACCGTAGTCCGGGGCGTGGAAGTTGGGAACCGTCTGCGAGAGGTTCTTCACCGCCCCGATGCGGCCCCGTTCGATGGCGCGGCTGCCGACGATCGACGCCGCGACGGGCTGCGAGCGCAGCACCAGTCCCTGTTTGATGGCCGTCACCTGCACCTTGTCCACCACGATCACCGTGTCGGCCATCTCCGTGTCCGGCGCCGGGCCGTTGCCGCCCGCGGCGCGGGCCGCGGCCGCGGAGGCCAGCAGCAGGGGTATGACGAGCGATTTGCGGTGCATGTGTCGGTTGCGGTTATCGGGTGTACAAAGTAACGGTTTTATTTCGGTCGGTGCAATCCTAATTTATGAGGAGGCGCGTCACATCCCGTCGGGATCGACGTAGCCCGCCGCGAGGGCGTAGACCACCAGCCCGGCGGCGGTGCGGATTCCGAGCTTCTCCATGATGTTGCGGCGGTGGGAGATCACGGTCGTCAGGCCGATTCCCAGCCGGTCGGCGACCTGCTTGTTGATCAGTCCGCCGGCGATGAGCGTCAGCACTTCGGCTTCGCGTTCCGTGAGCGGCTGCGCGGCCTGCGGCGGGGCGGGCAGGGCGTGCTCCGGACGGCGGACGCTGTGTTGCAGCTGCATGAGCGAGCGCACGAACCGCTCCTCGTCGCACTGCACGTCGATGCAGTGCATCCCGGCGGGCGTCTGTCCGTTGGTGAGGACGATGGTTCTGTGGCTGCGGGCGCGGAAATAGGCGTTGTGCGCCGCGAAGA
Organism: uncultured Alistipes sp.; assembly: GCA_900541585.1. Classification (GTDB taxonomy): domain Bacteria; phylum Bacteroidota; class Bacteroidia; order Bacteroidales; family Rikenellaceae; genus Alistipes. The sequence continues at coordinate 101,947 of UQKD01000006.1, read as the reverse complement.
GCTGCGCCGTGACGAAATAATGGATGAACCGCTCCGGATCGGCGTCCGCAAATTCCTGAAAATCGCCGAACAACTCCACGTCGGCGGCCGGGGCCGCTTTTTCGAGGATGGAGCGCAGTCCCACGCCTACGAGGACATTGGTGGTCAGGACGGCTATGGCGGGGCGCTGCTGCATCATTCGTGGTGGTAGGGTTCGTTGTTGAGGATGGTGAAGGCCCGGTAGATCTGCTCGGCGAAGATGGCCCGCACGATCTGGTGGGAGAAGGTCATGCGCGAGAGCGACAGGCGGCCGTCGGCGCGCGCGTAAACTTCGTCCGAGAAGCCGTAGGGACCGCCGATGACCAGTACCAGGCGTTTCACGCCGCTGTTCAGCCGCTTTTGCAGCCACAGCGCGAACTCCACCGAGCGGTATTCCTCGCCGCGTTCGTCGAGCAGCGTCACGTAGTCGCCGTCGGCAAGCTGGCGCAGGATGGCTTCGCCTTCGGCCGTGCGCTGCTGCCGAACGGTCATGTTTTTGGTGTTGCGCACGTCGGGCAGCGAGGTGACGGCGAACCGGCAATAGTGATTCACGCGCCGGGCATACAGTTCCACCAGCGCGGCGATCTCTTTCGAATCGGTCTTTCCTATGACGATCAGCTCTATGGTCATTGCGTTCCGCCTGCGCGTGCGTCGGGCGCAGTACGGCGCAAAGATAGCCTTTTTATTCGGTTCGGACAAATCGTTTTTCCCGCCCGGAAACGGCGATGCCGCGCTTTGGGGCGCGGCATCGGGACTTCGGGTCCGGGGGTGCTATCCGAACAGTTCGTTCAGCACACGGGCAAGACGGTATCCGGCATTGCGGATCTGGTGCTCGATCAGCGGCAAGGCCTCGTTCAGGAAATCCTGCCCCAGACGCTGGCCGGGCTTCGCCCATTCGAACTGCGCCTCGCACACGACGGCGCTGTCGTGGAGCCAGTCGCGCGGCGTCCCGGCGGCGACGGTCTGCCTTTCGGCCTTCGGAAGGCGGTCCAACTCGCCGGCCCACTCGCTGACCGACCAGATGCGCGTGGTGGTGATGATCTCGTTGTCCCAGACGCTGTGGATGGGGAATTTGTGCGGCTTGTGGTACTTGTCCTCGAACAGCACGTCGTATTTCATGTCGTGCGTCGTGTACTTGATGTGCGCCGGGCAGTGCATGTCGCCTGTCAGGTGGATGACGTACTTGAGGTTGACCTCCACGGCCGAGTCGGTGAGGCTGCGGTAGTTCTTCAGGTTCTCGATGGCCTGCTCCAGTCCGTAGATGGCGTTGCCGCCCGTCGTGAGCATCGAATCCTCGTAACGCAGTTCGGCGTTGACCGGCGCGGTGTGCCAGTTGTTGGTGAACTTGTATTCGGGGGTGTGGCGGTATTCGTCCATCCATTTGGCGAAGTAGACGATCGAGTGGCCTCCGAGGTACTTCTCGATGCGCTTCTTGGCTTTTTTCGTCAGGTTGCGCTCGGCGATCTTGGCGATGGTCTCGTGCCCCTCGCGTCCCCATCCCAGGACACTTCCCGTGTCGAGCAGACCGGCGAAGAGCAGCAGCAGCAGTAGTTTTTTCATTTGGTTATCGTATTTACAAGTCCGAATTCCATTCGCCGTCGGCATCGGCGTAGATCACCGGACGGGACTTTTCGACCGATTTGAGCCATTGGTAGGCCTTGTACATATTGTAACCGTTGCCCGAGGGGCCGCCCAGCTCATAGGCGATGACGCAGGTGAAATTGCGCGAACGGTAGTACATCGCCTTCACGCGTTCGAGGTAGTCGCCGACGAGTTTCGGATCGTTCGACGGCGTGCCCCCGACGGTGCGGTCGCCGCTCCGTTCCGGGGCGTTGATGTTCGCCCGGTCGATGACGTAGAGACCCAGTTCGTCGCACAGGGAGTAGAACCATGCGGGCTGCGGATAGTCCGGGCAGATCGTGTTCTTTCCTTTGGCCTTCAGGGCTTTCAGCTCCGCGAGCGTCGTCTTGCGGTCGGCGGCGGCGTTGTATTCGGCCTTGACGGGTTTCAGCTCCTTACCCAGCCGCATGATGCGTCCGTCGACGAGTTCGGTCTTGCCGAAGCCGATCTTCAGGGGCATATACTCCTTGTAGACTCCGTTGCGGCGCGTGAAAAGCATCACCTTGTAAAGCGGCGGCGTTTTGCTCCCGGCCTCCCATTTGTTCTCGTAGGTGTGGTAGATGAAGGGGCTGAAACGCACCGTGTCGGTCGAACGGCCGGGGATCGTGATTTCGGTCATGTTGAAATCGAGCAGCTTGCCCTGCGGCGAATAGATGTCGTAACCGACGGTGACGGGTTCCTCGTAGTTGTACGCGTTGCGGACCACGATCGCCAGGTCGAGGATGCCGAACCGGCGGGTCGAATCGGGCACGAGCGCGATCTCGAAGTCGCCGATCGCGCGTTTGTTCTGATAGTAGAGGTAACTGTTTTCGAAGGGTTTGCGCCTGGCGGGGATGGCGTTGAGCTGCTCGGCCGCGGCGTTGCGCAGGATCAGTTTCAGCGAGTTCTTACCCTGCCGGATGTAGGGCGTAAGGCAGAACTCGGCGGGTGTCGCCGAGTCTTCGACCTCGGCCACGAGCTGATCGTTGACCCACAGCGTGTAGGCCGAGCGGGTGTTTTCGAGGTGCAGGTAGACGTCGCCGTCGGTCCAGACGTAGGGAATGTCCACGGTCTGGCCCACGACCGATATGGCGTCGCCCGCTGCCGCCACCTCGGGTTTGAAGGCCATCCAGTAGCCTCCGGCTTCGCGGTTGCGGGCCTCGGCGTCGTGGCGCGCGTCGTAGGGGACGACTTCCGTGCGGTAGACGCGGCCCCCTCCGGCCGCCATCGGGACCGGATTCCTCTCCTCCATGATCTGGGCTGCCGCGGAGAGCGTGCAGGCTGCCAGCGCAGCCGTCAATATCGTTCGTTTCATCGTTTGCGGGGGTGTATAATCCGGACAAAGATACAAATAAACGAGGGCAAAAGCAAACGCGTTTGCAATTTGCCGAGCGGGAGTATCTAAGGCGAAGCCAAAGATACAAAAAAGTTGGATGGGTTCAAAACGGAATTGCATGCAGTCCCGTAAAACATTCCGACGTATGGAAATGTCGTTACGACACCAAAGGTACTTTTTTTTTGACAAATCACAAATAATCGCTAACTTTGGCAATTCGGAAAAAACGACTGGAAACACAGACAAAATCGAGATATGAAAACGCAGAGAATCGTAGAAATCCTGAAATCGGGCGCTGTCGATACCGACGTCGTCGTAAAAGGCTGGGTGCGCACCAAGCGCGGTAACAAGAACGTGGCATTCATCGCCCTGAACGACGGGTCGTGCGTAGGAAATATACAGGTGGTGGTCGATCTGGCCAAAATCGCCGAGGAGCGGCTCAAGCCCGTGACCACGGGCGCCTGCCTCCGCGTCGACGGCCGTCTGGTGGCTTCGCCGGGCGCGGGACAGGGCGTCGAGGTGCAGGCTGAGAAAATCGAGGTTTACGGTACGGCCGACCCCGAGAGCTACCCCCTGCAGAAGAAGGGCCACTCGCTGGAGTTCCTGCGCGACATCGCCTACCTGCGTCCGCGCACCAACACTTTCGGGGCGGTGCTCCGTATCCGTCACGCCATGGCTTATGCCATCCACGAATATTTCAACAAACACGGCTTCTACTATTTCCATACTCCGATCATTACGGCTTCGGACTGCGAAGGCGCCGGTGCGATGTTCCAGGTGACGACGCTCGATATGAACAACCTGCCCCGGACCGGGGAGGGGGCGATCGACTACACGCAGGACTTCTTCGGCAAGGCGTGCAACCTCACGGTGTCGGGCCAGCTCGAAGGCGAGCTGGGCGCGCTGTCGCTGGGCCGCATCTACACCTTCGGCCCCACGTTCCGTGCCGAAAACTCGAACACCCCGCGCCATGCGTCGGAGTTCTGGATGATCGAGCCGGAAGCGGCCTTCTTCGAACTGGAGGACAACATGGAGCTGGCCGAGGATTTCCTCAAATACCTCATCCGGTATGCGCTGGACAACTGCAAGGAGGACCTCGAATTCATGAACAAGATGTGGGACAAGGGGCTGCTGGAGCGTCTGCACTTTGTGCTGGAGCACGATTTCAAGCGCCTCGACTACACCGAAGGCATCGAGATTCTGAAGGCTTCGGGCCGCAAGTTCGAGTTCCCCTGCGACTGGGGCTGCGACTTGCAGTCCGAGCACGAGCGGTACCTCGTGGAGGTGCATTTCAAGCGCCCGGTCATCCTGATCAACTACCCCAAGGACATCAAGGCCTTCTACATGAAGCAGAACGACGACGGCAAGACGGTGCGCGCCATGGACGTATTGTTCCCGGGAATCGGCGAAATCATCGGCGGTTCGGAGCGTGAGGCCGATTATGGCAAACTTCATGCAAGAGTCACCGAATTAGGCATGAACGAGAAGGAACTATGGTGGTATCTCGATACCCGCCGCTGGGGATCGGCTCCGCATTCGGGCTTCGGCCTGGGCTTCGACCGGCTGCTGCTTTTCGTGACGGGCATGACCAACATCCGTGACGTGCAGCCGTTCCCCCGTACTCCTCAACACGCCGACTTTTAGGAAACGCCTGGAAAAGCATATTCCGCACTTCCCTTGCAGGACTCGAACGGGTGGTACCCGTGTACATCCCGTCCGTGTCCTGCGGCACGAAGCCCGAAATCTGCAATTTCCATCCGCTTCCTGTGAAAATCGTCCCTGGACAACTTTCGAAAACTCAAATGAACCCGATAAATGAAGAGACCAAATTCGGAATGCTGTAATTCTTAATTTGGACCCAATATGGCTATTAATCAGAAACAGGTACTTTCGCTTCAGCAGAAGCTCTCTCCGCAGCAGATCCAGATGATCAAGCTGCTGGAACTGCCCACCGTGCAGCTCGAACAGCGCATCAAACAGGAGATCGAAGACAATATCGTGCTGGAAGAGGAGGAGCGTTCGGCCGAGGACGAGGAGCAGCCGCCCCAGCAGATTTCCGTCGACGAATACCTCCGGGAGGACGACACGCCGTCGTACAAAAGCCGCATCAACAATTTTTCGAAGGACGACAAGCAGCGTCCCGTCTATCTGACCGAGGGGCGGTCGCTGCAGGAATACCTCGTCGAGCAGCTGGGCTACCGCAATCTGCCGGAGCGCGACATGCGGCTGGCGGTCTACCTGATCGGCAGCATCGACGAGGACGGCTACCTGCGCCGCGACCTGGAGTCCGTGGCCGATGACATCGCCTTCACGATGGGCCTCGAAACGACGGCCGGAGAGCTGGAGCGCCTGCTCGGAATCATTCACGAACTGGAGCCGGCGGGTATCGGTGCGCGCGACCTGCGCGAATGCCTGCTGTTGCAGATGGCGCAGATGCCGGTCAACACCCGTCCGCGGCGGCTGGCCAAGAAGATTCTGACCAACTATTTCGACGAGTTCGTCAAGAAGCACTACGAGAAACTGATGGCGCGGCTGCAGATTTCCGAGGACGATTTCCGCGATGCGATCGCCGAGATCAGGCATCTGTCGCCCAAGCCCGGCAACCTCTACGTCGAGGGCGGCACGGATACCACGCCCTATATCATTCCGGATTTCATTCTCGACTACCAGGACGGGCGGTTCAACCTCTCGCTGAACTCCTACAACGTTCCCGAAGTGCGCGTCAACCGCCGCTATATGGACATGATCCGCGAAATGGTGGGTTCGGACGGGCTGGTGAAGGAGAAGGACAAGGAGGCCATTCAGTTCGTGAAGAACAAGATCGACTCCGCGAAGTGGTTCATCTCGGCCATCAAGCAGCGGCACGACACGCTGATGCGCACGATGCAGACCATTCTGGACTACCAGCAGGAGTATTTCAAGGACGGCGACAAGTCGAAACTCCGGCCGATGATCCTCAAGGACATCGCCGACCGCACGGGGCTGGACGTGTCGACCATCTCGCGCGTGGTGAACAGCAAGTACGTGCAGACGCAGTTCGGGATCATCCTCTTGAAATCGCTCTTCTCGGAGGCCATGCAGACCGATTCGGGCGAGGAGGTGTCGAGCTACGAGATCAAGAACATCCTGCAGCAGTGCATCGACGAGGAGGACAAGCGGCGCCCGCTGACCGACGAGACGCTGATGGACATTCTCAATTCGAAGGGTTACCGCATCGCCCGGCGCACCGTGGCCAAATACCGCGAAATGCTCGGGATCCCGGTGGCACGCCTGCGAAAGCAGATATAGGGAGCTTGCCGGCGGAACTCCGGTCGCATGCGATAACTCCCCTCCGAGTAGGGGATTTAGAGGGCAGGCTTTCAGGTCTCCGATTCGGTTCTGCGCACTTTCCTCCGGAAACTGCACGGGATTACTTTAATGAATGAAGCAATGAATTATACAAAACTTTCGAACGGCATATCCTGGGTTCTGCACCCGTTTCTGCTGCCCGTCTACCTGATGGCGGTGCTGCTGACGATGACCACCTTTTCGCACTATCCTCCCAACGTGAAGTTCTATTTGCTGTGGGTGGTGGCGCTCTATGCGATCATCATTCCGCTCCTGACGCTCGGCGTGCTGCGCTCGTTGGGCCGCATTTCGGACTACCGGATCGACGACCGCAAGGAACGCTTCCTGCCGCTGCTCGTCGGGGCCGTCTGCTACGTGCTGTGCGCCATCACCATCGCGAAGATTCCTTCGGCGATCTTCCTGCGCAAATTCATGATCGCCGCGGCCTGCTGCGAGGTGCTGTGCCTCGTGGTGTCGTTCTACTGGAAGATCAGCCTCCACCTGACGGGCATGGGGGCCGTTGTGGCGCTGCTCGTGGTGATGAACGTCGTCGGCGTGGGCAACATGCTCGTTCCGCTGATGGTCGCGATCCTCTGTGCCGGGGCGCTCGCATCGGCGCGCCTCTATCTGGGTTGCCACAACGGCCGGCAGGTGTTGGCCGGGTTCTGCGGCGGCTTCGCCGTGTCCGTCCTCGCGGTGCTCTTTCTGTAAACATTCCCGGAAAAATGAAAAACCGGCCGGAAACTGTTTCCGGCCGGTTTTTTCGTATTGGGACTGCCTGTTAGACGCAGCCCTGGGCGAGCATGGCGTTGGCGACCTTCATGAAGCCGCCGATGTTGGCGCCCACGACGTAGTTGATGTAGCCGTCGGACTGGGTTCCGTAGCGCACGCAGACCGCGTGGATGTTCTGCATGATGGACTTCAGCTTCGCGTCGACTTCCTCGGGCGACCAGGTGAGGCGTATCGAGTTCTGGGTCATTTCGAGTCCCGAGGTGGCGACGCCGCCGGCGTTGGCCGCTTTGCCCGGAGCGTAGAGCAGCTTGTGCTGCTGGAAAATCCGGATCGCGTCGGGCGTCGAGGGCATGTTGGCGCCTTCGGCGACGCACATGCAGCCGTTGTCGACCAGCGCCTGCGCCTCGTCGCCGTTCAGCTCGTTCTGCGTGGCGCACGGCATGGCGATGTCGCACTTCACGCCCCACGGGCGTTCGCCGGGATAGTAGGTTGCCGACGGATATTTTTCCGCGTACTCCTTGATGCGGCCGCGGAAGATGTTCTTCAGCTCCATGACGTATTCCAGTTTCTCGGGGCTGATGCCTTCGGGGTCGTGGATGTAGCCCGACGAGTCGGAGAGCGTCACCACCTTGGCGCCCAGTTCAGTCGCCTTCTGGCAGGCGTACTGGGCGACGTTGCCCGAGCCGGAGATGCAGACGGTCTTCCCTTTGAACGAGTCGTTGCGCGTGGCGAGCATTTCCTGCGCGAAGTAGCAGGTTCCGTAGCCCGTGGCTTCGGGGCGCAGCGGGCTGCCGCCCCAGTCGCGGCCCTTGCCGGTGAGCGTGCCGGTGAATTCGTCGCGCAGACGCTTGTACTGGCCGAACATGAAGCCGATTTCGCGGCCGCCGACGCCGATGTCGCCCGCCGGAACGTCGGTGTCCTGTCCGATGTGGCGCTGCAGCTCGGTCATGAACGACTGGCAGAATTTCATCACTTCGTTATCCGACTTGCCTTTCGGGTTGAAATCCGAACCGCCCTTGCCGCCGCCCATCGGGAGGGTCGTGAGGCTGTTCTTGAAGGTCTGCTCGAAAGCCAGGAACTTGAGGATCGAGAGGTTTACCGAGGGGTGGAAACGGATACCGCCCTTGTAGGGACCGATGGCACTGTTCATCTGGATGCGGTAGCCGCGGTTGATTTCGATTTCGCCTTTGTCGTTGAGCCACGGTACGCGGAAAATAATCACGCGCTCGGGTTCGGCAATGCGTTCCAGCACCTTCATCTTCTGCAGGATCGGGCTGGTCACGATGTGCGGGGCCAGCGACTCGGCCACCTCACGGACGGCCTGATGGAATTCCGGCTCTCCGGGATTGCGTGCAATCAGCCGGGCCATGAAATCTTCGACGTACTGTTGGGCTTGTTCGTTCATAAGCGATTCGATTTTGAGGGGTTTGTATTTGTTTCTCGCCCCTAAAATTAGAACATTTATCGGAGTTTTGCAACTTCTTTAAGAATTTCGTAAAATATTTTATTTACCCGCTTCCCGCATTTGCTTACTGTCTGCGAGGCGGTTGGACTTCGGCAATAAAAATCCGTAACGAAAAATGACGGATTTGCAGTAAATCCGTCATCGAAATTTTTTCAAATTTTTTTCGGCTTTTTTTCCGGAACGCCCCTGTTATTTCGAAAAGGCGAAGCCGACATAGACGTTCTTGTATTTCGACAGCAGCGCCGAGGCCGTCGAAAAGTAGGAGACTTTGCTGCCGAGCGCCGTGACGACCTCGACGAGTCTGGTGACCGGGAAGACCAGCACCAGTTCCTGCCCGCTGATGTAGGCGTGGCCGGGAACCGATCCCAGGTTGAGTTTGCCCTTGGCGAAATGGAGCGTCACGACGTGTGTCGGGGCGTCGTATTCGTAGGTTCCCGAGAGGGTGTGGGAGCCGAGCGTGGCGGTGAAGGTGTCGTCGTCCTTGCCGAAGGTGAACGTTCCGGCGCCGGGGCGGATGCCCGCCTTGGCATAGGCCTTTTCGAGCTGTTTGACGACGGTGGCTTCGAGGGCTGCGCCGCCGACCTCCGAGGCGATGTCGCCTCCTTCGAACTTGACGCCCGGACCTGTATAGTTCCAGGTTCCGGCGAGGGCGTATTGGGTCAGTTTACCGTCAGTGGCTTTGTCAGCGGCGGCCGTGGCGGCTTTTTTCAGGGCCTCTTTCCAGTCCTGGGCTGCGGCGGTGGAGCCGATGGCCAGCAACGTGACAAGGATCAGTATTCGTTTCAAGTTTGAAATCATTTCGTTTATTTGTGTTTTAGTCGTAGTGCATCGGTTTCGCACCCATCACTTTTTCCCATTCGCACGGTTCGAGCGGTTTGTAGTATGGATTTTTGTAGATCGAATAAATATATCGGTAAAGCTCCTCGGTGAGGAATATGCAACAACTGTCGTTGCCGCCCATCGCCAGATATATTCTTTCATCTTTACCCTGTTTCTCCAACTCCCGGTTTAGGATCTTGGCTATTCGTGCCAACGCTTCGCCCCAGCCTATCCCGGTAAAGTTCTTAAAAAGCACATATTCCGTTCCGTTGATGGTTATTCGGTGGTTGAGCCAGTCGTTTTCACAGTCCCATTCTTCGAAGTGGTCGGTTATCTCGCATTGGAAACCGAGTTTGTCGAATGTCGGCTGCAACTCCTTCAATAATTTGATTATGCCGCCCTCTTCATAAACCTCCTCGCCGTCGCAGAGATAACATCTGTAATCTTTGGGCGTGTCTGTTTCTTCGTCGTTGATGCTTGGCAGGCCGCCGTCCGGACTGTAATAGTCGATCAAATCCCGCTTTAGCGGTTCTACGTCCGAAGGTGCGGCGTATTTGAAATAGCCGAGTTCTTCAAGACGTTTTACGAAATTTACGGCGTCAGTTCTGCTGTAACCTGCTTTCCGCGGTTCGATCCTTATTCGGTTGACTCGTGGCCGCTCTTTAATGATGTTCGCGACTCTAAGGGCGGTGATGATGATGAAAAGAGCAAGTACGATTCCGGTCATTGCTTTCACGTCATATCCATAAGTTACAACGATTCCAGTTCGCGCAGCCATGCCGCGGCCGAGGCGTCGGAGGGCATGCGCCAGTCGCCGCGGGGCGAGAGGGCTACCGAACCCACCTTCGGGCCGTCGGGCATGGCCGAACGTTTGAATTGCTGGGTGAAGAAACGGCGGAAGAAGACCGTGAGCCACCGAAGGATCGTGGCGCGGTCGTAGCTTCCCTCGAAGGCCTGCTCGGCCAGCAGCAGGATTTTCGCCGGACCGTAACCCGCACGGAGGAAGTTGTAGAGGAAGAAGTCGTGGAGTTCGTAGGGACCCACGAGGTCCTCGGTCTTCTGTGCGATCCGGCCCTCGGCGTCGGCCGGGAGCAATTCGGGGCTGACCGGCGTGTCGATGATGTCGAGCAGCGTGGCGCGCGTCGCGGCGTCCTTTTCCGTCGCGGCGACCCACTTGACGAGGTGGCGCACCAGCGTCTTGGGAACCGAGGCGTTGACGCCGTACATCGACATCTGGTCGCCGTTGTAGGTCGCCCAGCCCAGCGCCAGTTCCGACAGGTCGCCCGTGCCGACCACGAGGCCGCACTCCATGTTGGCCACGTCCATCAGGATTTGCGTGCGTTCGCGCGCCTGGGCGTTTTCGTAGGCCGCGCCCCGGTTTTCGGGGTCGAGGCCTATATCCTGAAAATGCTGTGTGCAGGCGTCGCGGATCGGGATTTCGCGGATCGTCACACCCAGTCCGCGCATCAGCTCCAGCGCATTGTTGTAGGTGCGGTCGGTGGTCCCGAATCCGGGCATCGTGATGCCGATGATGCCCGAGCGGTCGAGGTGGAGGAAATCGAAGGTCCGGGCCGTCACGAGCAGCGCGAGGGTCGAGTCCAGGCCGCCCGAGATGCCGACGACGGCTTTTTCCGAGCGGGTGTGAACCATCCGCTGCGCAAGGCCGTGCGACTGTATCCGGAAAATCTCCTCGCAGCGTTCGCTGCGGTGCGCCTCGTCCTTGGGTACGAACGGCATCGGGTCGATGTCGCGGTCGAGCACCACGCCGCGAAGCCCCTCGGGAATCTCCATTTCGATCACGGTGTTCTCCGTGGCCCCTTCGTTCGCGCGGAACGAGGTGTTGCGGCGGCGTTCGAACTCCAGCCGCTCGATGTCCACGTCGGCGACGACCAGCTGTTCTTCGGGCGAGAAGCGTGCGGCCTCGCGCAGCACCGTGCCGTTTTCGGCGATGACGGCGTTGCCGGCGAAAACGAGGTCGGTGGTCGATTCGCCGAAGCCCGCCGAGCAGTAGACGTAGGCTGCGATCGCGCGTCCCGACTGCTGGGCGACCAACTGCCGCAGGTAGGCGTGTTTGCCGACCGATTCGGGCGAGGCCGAGAGGTTGAAGATCACCTTTGCGCCGTTGAGCGCCAGTTGCGACGAGGGCGGTACGGCGGTCCAGAGGTCTTCGCAGATCTCGATGCCGAATTCCGTGCCGTTGACCTCGAACGTGAGGTCGGCACCGAAGTCGGCTTGCTGTCCCGCGACGGCGATGTGCTCGTCGGAAATCCCGGCGCCCGACGCGAACCAGCGGTTTTCGTAGAATTCCCCGTAGTCGGGAATGTAGGTCTTGGGAACCACGCCCAGCACACGCCCCTGCGTGAAGACCACGGCGCAGTTGTAGAGCGTCGACCCGTGGCGCAGCGGGGCGCCCGCGATCAGCGTGAGGGGCAGTTTGCGCGTGGCGCGCACCAGGCGCTCCAGCGCCTCGTCGGCCGCGTCGAGCAGCGTCTGCTGCAACAGGAGGTCGCCGCAGGTGTAGGCCGTGACGCCCAGCTCGGGGAACACCACGATCTCGACGCCCCGCCGGGCGGCCTCTTCGGCCATCGCCGCCATCCGTTCGGCGTTGTAGTCGCAGTCGGCGACCCGCACGTGCGGAACGGCCGCCGCTACCTTGAGAAAACCGAAATTGTCCATAAGAGATCCGTTGTTAGATCGCAGCCTGTCCGCCGCCGGAGTTCTGTTGCCGCTTGTAGTCGCGGCGTTCCGCCGCGTTTCCAAATCCGACCCGCTCCCGAACCCCCGCCTCAAGCGGGGGCTTGTCGCAACGCAACCGGATTTTGCCCGGATTGCAGACGGTCAAGCCTCAATCATTTATCATTTATTTGGCCCAAAGAGCTGCCAGGTTCAGGATCACCTGCTGCGCCTTGCGCATCGTCGTGAGCGAACAGTATTCGAACTTGCCGTGGAAATTCATGCCGCCGGTGAAGAGGTTGGGACACGGCAGGCCCATGAACGAGAGCCGTGCGCCGTCCGTGCCGCCGCGAATGGGCCGCACGAGGGGTTTCACGCCGGCCATCTCCATCGCTTTCAAGGCCTTGTCGATCACCTGGGGGTGCGGCTCGACCATTTTGCGCATGTTGAAATACTGGTCCTTGAGCGTGAGCGTCAGCACCTCGTCGCCGTATTTCTTTTTCAGCAGGTCGGCTGCGGCCCACATGAAGACCTTTTTCTGCTCGAACTTCTCGGCGTCGTGGTCGCGGATGATGTAACTGATTGAGGCGTTCTCTACCGTGCCGTTCAATCCTACACAGTGGTAGAACCCTTCGTAGCCCTCGGTGAACTGCGGGCGCTCGCAGGCGGGCAGCAGCCCCTGCAGTTCGCAGGCCACGTCGATGGCGTTGATCATCTTCGCCTTGGCGTAGCCCGGGTGGACGTTGCGGCCCTGTATTTCGATCTTCGCGCTCGCGGCGTTGAAGTTTTCATACTCCAGTTCGCCTTCCATGCCGCCGTCGACCGTGTAGGCGAAATCGGCGCCGAAGGCCTTCACGTCGAAGAAATCCACGCCGCGGCCCACCTCTTCGTCGGGGGTGAAGCCGATGCGGATTTTTCCGTGTTTCACCTCGGGGTGCGCCAGGAGGTATTCCGCGGCGGTCATGATCTCCGCCACGCCCGCCTTGTCGTCGGCGCCCAGCAGCGTCGTGCCGTCGGTGTGGATGAGCGTGTGGCCCTTGAAGAAGGCCAGTTCGGGAAAATCCGCGACCCGCATCGTCAGCTGGCCGTTCAGCGGAATGTCGCTGCCGTCGTATTCTTCGATGACGCGGGGTTTCACCTCCTTGCCGCTCATGTCGGGCGAGGTGTCCACGTGGGCGATGAAGCCGATGACGGGGGCGTTTTCACACCCTTCGGAAGCGGGGATCGTGCCCATCACGTAGCCGTACCGGTCCATCGAGACCTCGGTCATCCCGAGGGCCTCCATCTCGTCGCGCAGGGCCGCCAGGAGGACCTTCTGCTTCTCGGTCGAGGGGAATGTCGTGCTCTCCTCCGACGACTGGGTGTCGTAGGAGACGTATTTCAGAAAACGTTCTTTGAGTTCCATGGTTTGTAAAGTTTAAACTTGAGAGTTGAAAGTGTCAAGTTTGACGTGAAAAGTCGAAAGCAACAGCTATTGCATTTTTTATTTTCAACTTTCAACTTTCCATTTTCAATTATCTTCTTTTTTAGCCCGCAGGGTATGCCATGCGAAGTAGCCGATCAGCACGAGGTACATCACAAGGCCGGTCCATTCGGCAGCGTTCGATGCGGCCCAGCCCGAGAGGAACCAGTCCACGCCGACGAATTTCAGCACGGCGCTCACCACGCCCATCAGCGCACCTCCGGCGATGAAGCCCGAGGCGATCAGCGTGCCGCGGTCGAAGCGTGCCTTGTTCAGCCCCTCGTCCTTCGAGCGGTTCGAGACGAACCAGGCCACCAGTCCGCCCACCACCAGCGGTGCGTTGAGTTCCATGGGAATGAACATGCCCAGCGCGAAGGCGAGGGCCGGAACCCCGATCGAGGTCAGCACCAGCGCCAGCGCCGCGCCGCAGAAATAGAGCATCCACGGGGTCTGGCCGCCGGTCATCAGAGGCTGGATCACCGCCGCCATGGCGTTGGCCTGCGGAGCCACCAGCGCCCCTTCGCCCACGAATCCGTAGGATTTGTTGAGGATGATCATCACCCCGGCCACGGTGGCCGCAGCAACGAACGTGCCGAGGAATTTCCACGCCTCCTGCTTTCGGGGCGTCGTGCCGAGCCAGTAGCCGATCTTGAGGTCGGTGATGAAGCCGCCGGCCATCGACAGGGCCGTGCAGACCACGCCGCCGATCACCAGCGCGGCGGTCATGCCCGTCGTGCCGCTCAGCCCGACGCTCACCAGCACCAGCGACGAGAGGATCAGCGTCATCAGCGTCATGCCCGAGACGGGGTTCGTTCCCACGATGGCGATGGCGTTGGCCGCGACGGTCGTGAAGAGGAACGCGATGATGAAGACGATCAGGATGGCCGTGACGGACTGTACCCAGCCGTCGAGCAGCCCGAAGTGGAAGAAGACGAAGACCGAAATGAGCGTGGCGATCAGGATGGTGAGGATGCGCTTCATCGAGATGTCGCGCTGCGTGCGCTCGGGGGCTGCGGCGGCGCTTTTGCCGCCTCCGAACTCCGAGACCGCGAGGCCCACGGCCTGGCGGATGATCTTCGACTGGCGGACGATGCCGATGATGCCCGCCATGGCGATGCCGCCGATGCCGATGGGCTTGCCGATGAAGGCGAAGAGGTTCTCGGCGGTGAAGATCGACTGCGGGTCGGCGACGATGTCGGCGCGTGTGACGCCCAGCAGCGAGAGCATCGCGGCGGGGTCGGCCGCTTCGGCCAGCGAGCCGACCACCGGGACGATCACGAACCACACGAGGCATGAACCTGCGGTGATGATCATGGCGTATTTCAGGCCGATGATGTAGCCCAGACCCAGCACGGCGGCCGAGGTGTTCAGCCCGAAGACCACCTTGAACTTGTCGGCGGCGACAGCGCCCCATTCGCAGATGCGCGTCGAGACCGACTCGGTCCACAGGCCGAACGTGCCGACGACGAAGTCGTACAATCCGCCTACGAGTCCCGCCACGGCCAGCAGTTTGGCCTGCGAGCCGCCCTTCTCGCCCGAGACGAGGACTTCGGTGGTCGCCGTGGCCTCGGGGAAGGGGTATTTGCCGTGCATCTCCTTGACGAAGTATTTGCGGAAGGGGATCAGCAGGACGATGCCCAGCAGTCCGCCGAACAGCGACGAGAGGAATACCTGCCAGAAGGCGGCGTCGAGCCCCAGGATGTAGAGTGCCGGGAGGGTGAAGATCGCTCCGGCGACGATCACGCCCGACGAGGCGCCGATCGACTGGATGATGACGTTCTGTCCCAGCATGTTCTTCTTGCCCAGCACCGACCCCATGCCCACGGCGATGATGGCGATGGGGATGGCCGCTTCGAAGACCTGTCCGACCTTGAGGCCGAGGAATGCCGCGGCGGCCGAGAAGACGACGGCCATAATGATGCCCATCGTGACCGAATAGGGCGTCACCTCCTTCGGGTTGGACGAAGCCGGCATCACGGGCGTGTACGCTTCGCCCGGCTTGAGTTCGCGGTAGGCGTTTTCGGGCAGCGAAGTCTGGATTTTGTTCGGTTCCATGTATGCGCGTTTTTTGAGATTGATTTACCGGTTGTCGCCGCTGCCCGTCAGGTGGTTGCGCTGCATGCGCGAGCGGAGTTTGTCGACGTTCATCTGCGCCACGTCGTCCAGTTCGTAGCCCAGGTCGCGCGCGAGAGTGGCGCAGTACCACATGACGTCGCCGATCTCCTTGACGATTTCGAGTTTCTTTTCCGGGGTGAACTCCTCGTGGGCGTCGCGGATCACTTTTTTGACCTTGTCGGCCACTTCGCCCGCCTCGCCCGTAAGGCCGAGCGTGGGGTAGATGATGCGGCGGTCGTCGGGGTAGATCGCCGTTTCGAGGGCGTGCTGCTGGTATTCGTTGAGTGTCATTGTTTTGATTTGAAGGTTTACAATCGTACAAAAATAGCAAAATAATTTAAGAATACGCAGTAAAAAGCCCCGCTTCCTGCGGAAAACGGGGCGGCGGGCAGAGACGCGGGGTTCAGATCCGACGGTTGGGGAAATAGAGCCGCAGTCCGGCGGCCAGCAGGAGCAGGCCGATGCCCAGCGGAAACCGGCTGACGGCGAGGGCCGGAATGCCGAGCGCCGAGACCAGCGCCCCCGAGAGCATTGCGCCGACGCCGATCACCTTCAGGCTGAAACGGTTGTTCCGGGCGGCGGAACCGTCGTCGGGGGCTGCGGACCTCTGCGGCATCGGGGGCTGCGCGGCGGGTTTGCGGAACCGGCGGCAGACCTCGTGCCCCGCGAGGATGACCGCCGGGCCGAGTACGCCGAGGGCCATCTCCCCGGCCCGGGAGAGCGAGAATCCGGAGAGCAGGGGAACGGCGAATTTGAATGCGAGGTTGATGCCCAGCGCCGCGAGGGTCGTGCCGAGTACGGCACGGCCGGAGAGCCCCTTCGAATAGAGCGACCAGACGACAGGCAGGCACATCGGGGCGGCGGTCATGGCGCCGATGCTGATTACGACGTTGACGATGCCTCCGCAGCGGGGGATGAACAACGCGAAGGTGACGGCCAGGACTCCGAAAACGACGGTCGAGAGGCGCGCTGCGCGCATCAGCGTTCGCTCCGGGAAGCGGCGCAGCAGGGGTTTGAGCAGGTCGTTGGTCACGACGCTGGCCGAGGTGTTGAGGATGGTGTTGAACGAACTGAGCGTGGCGAAGATCATCCCGCCGAGCATCAGCCCCAGCAGCCCCGGCGGCAACACCTCGCGGCACATCAGCAGGTAGGCGTTTTCGCTGCCGAAGCCCGTGAGCGAAGGCTCGTGGAGGCGGAAAAGCATCGGCGGCAGCATCCAGACGACGGGGCATACCAGGTAGAGGGCGCCGAACAGCAGCCCCGTTTTGCGGGCTGCGGCGGGGGTGGCGACGCTCGTGTAACGCTGGACGAAGGCCCAGTTGCCGCCCAGCGAGGAGGCGTTGCCGAGCAGCGAGGCGAGCATGAAACCCCACGTATATTCCCCGGCCGCAGGGCGGAAGAAGCCTTCGGGGGTTTGCCGGAAGAGTGTGTCTGTGCCGCCGATCCGTTCGAAAGCCAGCGGCAGGACGATGACCACGGCGGCCGTGAGAATCAGGAACTGCAATACATCGGTCACCACGACGGCCCGGAAGCCGCCGATGGCCACGTAGAGGATGCAGAGCAGTCCGAGAACCAGGATACTCGTGATGAAGGAGATGCCGACGGCCGTTTCGACGATGCGGGCGATGGAGTAGAGGAACGTGCCCGTCGAAAAGAGCGAGACGGACAGAAACAGCGCGGTGTAGAATTTCTGCACCCGGGCGCCGAATCTCCGCGTGATGTACTCGGCGGCCGTGAGGCAGCCCGTGCGGTTCCAGCGGGGTGCGATCAGCAGTCCGGCGATCACGCCGCCTCCGGCCATCATCCACTGGATCGTGACGGCGGTCCACCCTTCGGTGTAGGCGATCGAACCCCACACGACAAAGGTCCCGGCCGAGAAAAAACTCATGAAAAGCGATAGGCCCCCGATCCACCAAGGAATGTTGCCGCCGCCGGCGAAAAAGCTCCGCAGGTTGTGCCCGGAACCGAAAAAGAGGCTTCCGGCGACGAAAATCCCCACCAGCAGGAGGACGATGGTGATATAGTCGAGCGTTTGCAAAAACGGAAAAATCAGGAATAGCAAAGATAGTCCTATTTTCGTTGTTTTTGGAGAAACGGCGTAAAATGTTTAACTTCGTCGGGAATACCCGATCAATCCGTTTTGAAGCCTATGCAGAGACACGTTACCATCAAGGATATAGCCAATGCCCTGAACATATCCAAATCGACTGTGTCGCGTGCCCTTGCCGACCGTTTCGACGTGAATCCCGAGACGCGGAAAGCCGTGCTGGAGATGGCCGAGAAACTCCATTACAAGCCCAATCCGAGTGCGTTGAGCCTGTTGAGCCGCCGGACCAAGACCATTGGTATCGTCGTGCCGGGCTTCACGGGGTCGTTTTTCCCGCGCATCATCGCCGAGATACAGAACGTCACCGAAGAGTACGGGTTCCGCGTGCTGATCACCCAGTCGAACGGGTCGAGCGAGATCGAACGCCGCAACCTCCGGATGCTGGAGGACAACATGGTCGAGGGGATCATCCTTTCGATGACCCATCAGGACGACAACGTCGACTATTACCGCCACCTGCTCGACACGGGCATTCCGCTGGTCTTTTTCAACCGGGTGTGCGAGGCCGTTCCGGCCAGCCGGGTCTGCATCGACGACTGTCGCATGTCGTACCTGGCCTTCGAACACCTCATTGAGCAGGGTTATCGCCGGGTGCTCTATTTCCGGGGTCCCGAGCGGATATACAACACCGAGCCGCGTTACCGGGGTTACCGCGAGGCGCTGCGCGACCACGGCATTCCCTATGACGAACGCCTCGTGTGCAACTGCCGCGACATCACGCTCGAAGAGGGCGTGCGACTGACGGAGGAGAGCCTCGCCGCAGGCGTCGGGTTCGATGCGGTTTACGCGTTCGGCGACCCGCTGGCTTTCGGGGTGCTTCGGGCGTTGAAGGCTCACGGCATCCGCATTCCCCGGGAGGTTGGGGTGATGGGTTTTACGGAGTCGACGACGGCCCCGTTGCTCACTCCGTCGCTGACGTCGGTGGCCCAGCCGCTCGAACTGATGGGACGGCTTTCGGCGGAACTGCTGCTCGAAAAGATCGAGAAACCCGGCACGCCCGACCGGACCGAAGTGCTCGATGCCCGGATCAATGTCCGCGAATCGACCGACCGGAACCGTTGAGTTCCTTTTTCCCGAAACGACGGGCGGGCCTTTTCGAAAGGCCCGCCCGTTTTCGTTGTCCAGGCCGCGCGCCTATTCGTCGAGTACCTTGATGCAGCGCACGTTGCACCCGGCGGTGAACTTGATGGGCTGCTTGTTGAGGTTGCGGTAGTCGCTGCGGAAGATGCGCCGGTAGGCCTGCATCGCGTTCTTCGGGTTGATCGTCACCGTCCAGATGTAGGCGTAGTTGGTGACGTTGTTGAACGTGCCGTTGTCCTTCATGCGCTCGCCCGAGGGCAGGACGCTGAAGCCGAACTCGTCCGAGCCGCCGAATCCCCGCTCCTTCGATTTGAGCTTTTCGCCTTCGTAGGCGGTGTGGCGCCAGCCGTCCTTGGCGGCCGTCGCGGCGTCCATGCCGATGGTGACTTCGAGCGTCTCCCAGTCCGCTTCGGTCGGCACGGTCCACCCTTCGGGGCAAAGCCCCCGGGCGTCGGACGCGGCGTACCAGTTGTAGTGCAGCCCGTCCTCCTCGAGCTTCGTGCCCGGGGCCTGGGCGTATCCCGGCGTAGAGAGGTTCATCCACGCGGTGTCGTCGAACCCGGTGGGGATGGCGTCGCCGTTGGCGAAACGGGTGGTGCGGAGATTCTCCCTGAACCACACCTGTCCGCCGATCACTACGGTCTTGTAGACGTTGCCTTCGATGTCGGTGGCGTCGCGCGCCACCAGTTCGTCGCCGTAGATGAGCATGTGGTTGAGGTTGATGGCATAGTCCCCGCCGGCATTGGTCGGCGAAGCGGCGCCGGAGGCCACGTCCTCGAAGCGGCAGTTGCCGTAAAACGCCGCCAGGTCGCCCTTGTTCAGCGTGCCGTCGCCGTCGATGTCGACCCACGAGGAGACGTAGACCGTTTCGGCCTCGCGCGGAACGGGGTCGAAGGTCAGGCGCAGCCCTTCGGCGATGTCTTTTTCGGTCAGTACGGCGCCGACCTCCATGTCGGGCGTGAGCGCCGTGAATTCCGAGCCTTTCACCTCCTTGTAGTAGAGGTAGCATTTCACCTCCTGCCCCGGTCGGGGCGTTACGCGGGCCGAGAATTTCAGGTTGACGTCCAGGAACCAGGGCAGCTCCTCCGGCTGGTCGTCGCACGACCAGCCCAGGCACGCGAGGGCGGCGAAAGCCGCGAGGCAGGCCGGATGGCGGAATATCTTTTTCATTGTCGGATCGTTTTGGGGGTTAGTAACGGAAATGGAGCGTCGTGCGCACGGGCAGGTGGTCCGAGGGCATCGGCACGCGGGCCGAAGTGTGCGTGTCGTCGGCGAAGTCGATCACGATGGCGTAATCCGAAGCCGCCGCCCGTTCATAAGGATACGCGTAGATGTAGTCGATGCGCTTCGTGCCGTTCCTGCCGACGGTCAGGGACCCGTTTTCGGCGACGTTCTCCTGCGAACAGTGGGTGCTGAAGTCGCCGTTGGTCCGGTTTTCGGTCATGGCGTAGGTGTCGAGGAACCCTTTGCTCGTGAGGGTCAGTGGGGTGCCCGCCACACCTTCGATCATCGTCGTGGGGTAGTTGTTCATATCGCCCGTGATGATGACCGGAAGATTCGTCTCGCGGGCCTTGCGCAGCGCCGCCGTAGCAAGTCCCTTGGCCGTCATCTCGCGGAGTTTCTGCGTCTCGACGTCGTCGCCCGCACGCGGGTGGATGTCGTAGACGAGGATTTCGTTGCCCGTGGCCTTCTCGCGCAGCCGCACGTAGTTGGCATAGCGCGAAGTGAGGTATTTGCCGGGGTAGTTGTCGCCCATCATGTCGACATCCTCGGCCTCGACGAGTTCGAACCGCTCCCTTTTCCAGAAGACGAGGTGCGCCGACATGGTTTCGTGCTCTCCGGCGCGGTAGTCGTAGTGCTCCCGGAGCATGGCGATCATGTCGTTCATCTGCTGTTCGTTGGCGGTCTCCTGCGTGCCCAGGATGTCGGGGAAGAACTGATCGCTCAGGATGAGTTTCCCGGCGGGACCCTTGCGTACGTCCCAAGAACCTTTGAAGGTGTAGGTCGCGCCCAGCAGGTTGAACGTGCCGACGCTGATTTCGAGGCTGTAGGTCGTGACCGTCTTGGTGACGCTCCAGTCGGTCCAGTCGCTGCCTGCGGCGGCCCGCACGCGCACCGAATACTCGGTGTCGGGTTTCAGCCCTTCGACGAGCAGTTTTTCGCCCGTCACTTCGCGGGCGGTTGCGGCGGTGAAGTCCGTGCCTTCCGTGTATTGCACTTCGTAGCGTGAAGTGCCCTCCTGGGCGGGCCATATGACTTCGACGGCCGTGGTGTAGGGCAGCGCCTTCATGCCGTAGGGCTGGGTGACGGGCTGCGCTTTGTGGTCGTTGGCGCTGCATGAGAAACAGAGCAGCGTCAGCGCGGCGAACAGCAGCAGGTTCGGTTTGCGGATTTTCATAGATTTCATGGTTTTCATTTTTAGTCTTTCAACAGGGGGTTGCGGTCGATCTCGGCCTGGGGAATGGGCCAGCTGTACTGGATGTCGCGGTTGAAGGAGGCGAATCCGAGTTTCTGGAAGATCGACTCGTCGGGATATTCGGGTTTGCCGTAGTCGCTGAAGGCGGGAACGACAGGCGTGTACCAGTCGGCCTTGGTCCGCTTGCCCAGCATGTAGCCCGGAAGCACGTGCTCGACGATCTTCCAGCGGCGGATGTCCAGCAGGCGGAAGCCCTCCATCGCCAGCTCGATCGTGCGTTCGTAGCGCACCAGTTCGCGCAGTTCGTCCCGTGACATGGAGAGCGTCGCGGCGGGCATCATCACGTCCTTGCGCTGCCGTACGGCGTTGATGGCGTCGATCACCGACTGGTCGATGCGGTTGAGTTCGATGCGGGCCTCGGCGTAGGTGAGCAGTACCTCGGCGTAACGCATCAGCATGAAGTTGAGTTCGCACTGTGTGATCTTGCCCGGAACGTCCGACTCGTCGTAATATTTCTTCTCGATGTAGCCCGTGAACGTGCCGTAGGCGTTGGTCACCTCGGTATTGTTGATGCGCACGGTCTCGCTGTTGATCACGGCGCTGGTCTTGGTCGAGTCGGGGTGCACCTCGAACTTATAGCCCGCATGCCACTGGCCGGGGTAGAGTATCGAGTAACCCAGCCGCGGGTCGCGGTTTTCGTAGGGTTTCTTCGGGTCGTATGCCAGCGACCGGTCGATGCGTCGGCCGTCGGTGCACTGGTACATGTCGACGAGGACCTGTGTGGGGACGATGATCGAGTAGCAGTTGGCCAGGCGGGTTCCGACGTATTTGGGAATCTGGTTGGTCTGCGTGCCCAGCAGGAACGGCATGTAGAGCATCGCTTCGGACGAGCCGGCGCCGCTGTGGCGGAAGAGTTTTTCGTAGCTGGGGTAGATTTCGTAGGCCTTGGATTGGATGACCGAATCGGCGGCCGCGGCGGCGGTCTCGTAGTCGTTGGCGTAGAGGGCGATGCGGGCTTTCAGACCGAATGCCGCGCCGCGTGTGGCGCGCCCTGCGTCGTTGCCCGTCCACTTGGCGGGCAGGTGGTCCTTGGCGAAGTCGAGGTCGGCGTAGAGGCGCGCGACGATCTCCGCCTTCGGGCTCTTCGGCAGTCGCGGCTGCTGCCAGTCGAGCACGTGCTCGGCGAAGGGCACGTCGCCGTAAAGGTTGACGAGGTAGAAGTAGTTGTAGGCGCGCAGGAACCGGGCCTGGGCCTCGATGCGGTTGTAGAACGTCTCGCTGACCCGCCCCCGGGCGTTGTGCATGTTGTCGAGCAGGTTGTTGCAGCGGGCGATGTAGCCGTAGAAGGTGTCCCAGATGGTTTTGAAGGTAGCCGTTTCGGCCGAGCCTTCGCCCCGGCGCATGTCGGTCATGTTGGCGTAGGTTCCGCGGATGTAGACGATGTCGGTGGCGCCGTCGATGAAGAGCTGGTAGGGAACGTCGTCGTTCGAGAGCCAGTAGAGACTGCGGTAGGCGCCGTTGACGGCCAGCGTCAGCTCGTCTTCGTTGGAGTAGAACTCCGAGCTGGCAGGTTCCTCCAGCGGATAGCGGTCCAGAAAGTCCTGGCACGAGGCGAACGCCGCGGAGGCCAGCAGGATGAGGCTGTATTTGAGTTTCATGGCGTTTTCAGGTTAGAAGGTAAGTTGGATTCCGAAGACGAAGGTCTGGGCGATGGGGTAGATCTCGGCGTCGCCGCTGGGGGTCTCGGGGTCCCAGCCCTTGGGCATTTTGTCCCAGGTCAGCAGGTTGTCGCCCGTGAAATAGACGCGCAGTTTGTCGATCCATATTTTGCGCGTGAGGCGTGTCGGGAGAGTGTAGCCCACCTGGAGGTTCTTCAGGCGCAGGTAAGCCGCGTCGTAGACCCAGAAACTCGAATTCTGGAAGTTGTTGTGCGACGATGCCGCGATCGGGCGCGGGTAGGAGGCGTCGGGGTTCTCCTTCGACCAGTAGTCGGTCTGCCAGGTCTGCATCTTGCCGGCGTTGTAGAGCGCCCAGACCACGTCGCCCGTGTAGATCACGTCCTTCTTGCCGACGCCCTGGATCAGCACCGAGAGGTCGAAATTGCGCCACTGCGCGCTGATGTTCAGGCCGTAGACGAAGCGCGGAATCTGGTTGCCGATCACCGTGCGGTCCTCGCGGTCGATGGTGTTGGCCGCTCCCGCGTCGCTGAGGTCGGCGTAGCGGATGTCGCCCAAATCGTAGGAACTGAAGGTCTGTTTGGGGCTTTCGGCCAGCTGCTCCTCGGTGCGGAACAGTCCCAGCGCCTTGTAAC
Organism: uncultured Alistipes sp.; assembly: GCA_900541585.1. GTDB lineage: Bacteria > Bacteroidota > Bacteroidia > Bacteroidales > Rikenellaceae > Alistipes. Next base: position 78,487 of record UQKD01000006.1, on the reverse strand, counting down.
CGTAGATCGAGTTGATGGGGTAGCCTTCGGCCTTGAGGTTGTAGCCGCTGATGATCGGCCCGGCGCCTTTCAGGTCGAGGATTTTGTTGTGGACGTCGGAGAGGGTGAAACCGATCTGGTAGCTGAATTTGCCCACCGTGTTGGTGTGTTTGAGTTCGAGGTCCCAGCCGCGGTTCTGCACCACGCCGGCGTTTTGGTAGGGTTCGTTCATGCCCGTGATGCCGGGGAGCGGCAGGGTGAGCAGGATGTCCCTGGTCTTGCGGTTGTAGAAGTCGAACGTCGCGCTCAGCTTGTTGCCGAACAGCGCCACGTCGAGACCCACGTCGGTCGTCTCGGTGGTCTCCCACGTGATGCCTGCGTTGGCGTAGGATTTCTGCACGCCGCCGTCGGCCGGTTTGCCGCCGAAGATGAAGCTCGGGCCGAGCGTGATGGTGGTGTAGGCGGGGTAGGTTCCGATCTGCTGGTTGCCCAACTGGCCCCACGAGGCGCGCAGCTTGAGGTTCGAAATCCACCGCACCTCTTTGAGGAACTCCTCTTCCGAGAGGCGCCAGCCCACCGATACCGAGGGAAACGTGCCGAAACGGTGGCCGCGGGCGAAACGCGACGAGCCGTCGACGCGGACGTTGGCTTCGAACAGGTAGCGCGATTTGTAGGCGTAGTTGATGCGTCCGAACCACGACAGCAGCGCCCATTCGCTCGCGCCGCCCGAGTTGCTCATGTTCTCGGTCGAACCGGCGTTCATCTCGGGGTAGTTGGTGAGCGGGAAGCCTTCGCGGCGGGTCCCCATGTCGCGGGTCTTGCTGGCGATCTGCTCGTAACCGGCCAGGACGCCGATCTCGTGGCTGCCGAAGGTCTTGTTGTAGCGGGCGATCACGCGTAGCAGGTTCTCGGTGGTCTTGCTGTCGCTTTCGTTCAGGCTGCTCTTGGCCGGGGAGGTGTAGGCCGGGGTCTCGCGGCCGGGTTCGAAGGTCTCGATGGCCTTGTTGAACTTGCGGACGTGGGAGTTGGAATATTTGGGCGTGAAGTTGAATTCGACGCTCGCGCCGTCGAACGGCCTGACGGTCACCTGGAAACTGGCGCGGAGGTTATAGTAGACGCCGTTGTTCATGCCGCCTTCGGTGACCAGCGCCAGCGGGTTGTTGCCGTTGAGTCCCGTGCCCCAGCGGCCGTCGCTCAAGCGCGCCGGATAGATGTTCGGAATGCGGTTGACGCTGCTCTTGACCGCCGCGGAGCCGGTCGGGGAGTTGATGTCGGCGCGCCGTCCGTCGACGAGCATCGAGGCCTCGATGGCCTTGGTGATGTTCATTTTGGCGTTCAGGCGGAACGAATAGCGGTCCGACGAGAAGTGCGGCAGCAGACCGTCCTGGTCCTGATAACCGAACGACGCCAGCACATTGACCCGCTTGCCGCCGCTGACGCTGACGTGGTGGCTCTGGGTGAAGCCCGAACCGGTGTAGACCTCCTTCTGCCAGTCGGTGTCGGGGTAGTTGTCGGGGTCCATGCGCTTGTAGCGCAGGTAGTCGCGCAGGTAGGTGTCGGAGTAGAGCGGCGTCATGTCCAGGTTGGCATAGGCGTCGTTCATGGCCTTCATATAGGTGTATCCGTTGACGAACTCCGGCAGGGTGGTGAACCGCTGGAATCCGGCGTAGCCGTTGTAGTTGACGCTCAACTTCTCTTGTGTGCCGATCTTCGTGGTGACGAGGATCACGCCGTTGGCCGCGCGCGAGCCGTAGATGGCGGCCGAAGCGGCGTCCTTGAGCACCGAGATCGACTCGATGTCGTTGGGGTTCACGCCGTCGAGCTTGCCCTCCACGCCGTCGACCAGCACCAGTGCGTCGGAGTTGTTGAGCGTGCCCACGCCGCGGATGCGGATCGTCGAGCCGTCGGAGCCGGGCTGGCCCGAGGATTGGGTGACGGTGACGCCCGCCGAAAGCCCTTGCAGGGCCGACGAGGCCAGCATGACCGGACGCCGGGAGATGTCGTCGCCCTCCATGGTGGAGATGGCGCCCGTGAGGTTGACCTTCTTCTGTACGCCGTAGCCGACCACGACCACCTGTTCGATGTCGAGGGTCTCCTTGTCGAGCCGGACGTCGAATACGTCCTTGTTACCGCCCGTCGGGACTTCGAGGGGTTTGTACCCCAGGAACGAAAAGAGCAGCGTGCCCTGCTGCGCGGGGAGTTTGAGTTGGAAGGCGCCTTTGCTGTCGGTCGTCGTGCCGAGCGTGGAGCCTTTCAGGACAACGCTGACGCCGAGCATGGGTTCGCCCGTCTGTTTGTCGGCGACCGTGCCGGAGACCGTGCGCGGCTGGGCATGTGCGGCCGCTGCCGCAAGGAGCAGGCAGACGAGGCAGACTGCCCGGGTGAATCGTAGAGTTTGCTTCATGGATTTAAGGTTGTAGAGGGTTTATTCCTGCAATTTTTCCGATCCGGAACCTCCGGGTGTTCGGAATGGTGTAAAATGCTTTGAATTAAATGGTTGATTTGTTTTAAGTCTTGGTTTCGCAATACTAAAGATAAGGAAACCCGAAAACAAAAAACAAGCGTTTTGCCGAAAAAATCGTCGGGAGCGTTCCCGCAACCGTTCCCGACGATTTTTTGCCCTCTGGGTGTTGTATATGCCGTTCGGAATGCCGATATTGGTTGTCGAAACGAAATTTCAAATCGGTTATAAATAGGTAAAAAGAGTATGAAAGAAAAATTTTGGATTTTATTGCTGGGACTCTGTTCGCTGACCGGGGTACGTGCCGCCGAACTGCTGGTGGAGGCCGAGGCGTTCGGACGGAAAGGGGGCTGGGTCGTCGACCAGCAGTTCATGGACAGGATGGGTTCGCCCTATCTGCTGGCGCACGGCCTGGGCCGTCCCGTCGGCGATGCGGTGGCGTCGGTCGGGTTTCCCGAACGCGGCGTCTACCACGTTTACGTGAGGACCTATAACTGGACTTCGCCGTGGTATGCGGGCGAAGGTCCCGGGCGGTTTTTCGTTTCGGTGAATGGCCGCCGCCTGGCCGCGGAGCTGGGCGGGCGCGGCGACTGCTGGCAGTGGCAGTACGCCGGGAAGGTCGCCGTGCGCAAAACCGAGGCTGAGATCGCCCTGCACGACCTGACGGGATTCGACGGCCGTTGCGATGCGCTCTACTTCTCGACGGAGCGGCGCGAACCGCCCGCGGAAGCCGGGGAGCTGGCCGCGTTCCGCGACCGGCTGTCGAACCGGCCTGCCGAGCCGCGCGATGCGGGTGAATACGACCTGGTGGTGGTCGGCGGCGGCCTGGCCGGAATGTGCGCGGCGGTTTCGGCGGCGCGGCTGGGATGCCGCGTGGCGCTGCTCAACGACCGCCCGGTGCTGGGTGGCAACAACAGCTCGGAGGTGCGTGTGCTGCTGGGCGGCCGCCTCGGGGTCGGTCCTTATCCCGAGTTGGGGAACATGGTCCGGGAGTTCGCCTCGCCGAAGGGTATGAACGCCGGGACGCCCGACTATTACCAGGACGAGCGGAAGCTGGATTTCGTGAAGAACGAGCCGAACGTGACGCTTTTCCTGGGCTACCGTGCCAACGGGGTCTCGATGGAGGGACGGCGCATTACGGAGATCGTGGCGCAGCAGGTCGAGACCGGCGAGCGCGTGGTGTTCCGCGCTCCGGTGTACGCCGACTGCACGGGCGACGGTGCGGTGGGCTATCTGGCCGGGGCCGATTACCTGATGGGGCGCGAATCCCGGGCGCAGTTCGGGGAGCTGGAAGCCCCGGAACGGCAGGACAGCATGACGATGGGCGCTTCGGTGCAGTGGTACTCGGTGGAGGAGCCGGGGAGCGCGAAGTTCCCCCGCTTCGAATACGGACTGAAATTCAGCGACGAGAGCTGCGAACGCGTGATCCGCGGACAGTGGACCTGGGAGACCGGGATGTTCCGGAACCAGGTGGACGACTTCGAGCGCATCCGTGACTACGGCTTGCTGGCGGTCTACTCGAACTGGAGCTACCTGAAAAACGACCTCAAAGCCAACGACGAGTTCCGCGGCCGCCGGCTCGAATGGGTGGCCTATGTCGCCGGGAAACGCGAATCGCGCCGCCTGATCGGCGATTACGTGCTCAAGGAGGACGACATCCGCCGCTATGTTTTTCACGAGGACGGCACGGCCGCGACGTCGTGGAGCATCGATCTGCACTACCCCGATTCGGTCAACGGCCGTCATTTCCCCGGGGGCGAGTTCAAGGCCATTTCGGTGCAGATTCCGATTCACCCCTATCCGATTCCCTACCGCTGCTTCTACTCGCGTAACGTCGACAACCTCTTCATGGCGGGCCGGAATATCAGCGTGACGCACGTGGCGCTGGGAACCGTGCGCGTGATGCGGACGACCGGCATGATGGGCGAAGTGGTGGGCATGGCGGCTTCGCTGTGCCGGAAGCATGGCGCGCTGCCGCGCGATATTTACCGCTACCACCTCGGCGAGCTGAAAGCCCTGATGCAGGAGGGAACCGGCCGCAGGGGGCTTCCCGACGATCAGACCTACAACCGGGGAAAGACGCTGGCCGAGCCTCCTCATATCGACCTGCCGCCCGGACGGGTGCTGAAACATTGAAACGAAACGAGCGATGCCGCGGCATCGCTCGTTTTTCGTATGGAAGCAGTGTGTTTGCGGATTGCCGGTAAATGCCGTGGCGGCTTTGGCGGAATCCGGGTCGGGCGTCAGCGGCGGGTCAGAGCGTGTTCAGCGTCGCGCGGGCGTCGCGAAGGGTCTGTTCCCAGCCGTCGAAGGGGATCGGCGAACGGAACGGTTCCAGCAGGTCGAGGAGGGTTTGCTGTTTGGCGGCGTCGCCGGCGGATTCCGCCTGGAGGATGCGGATTTTCTCCCAGTCCTGAATGCCTTCGATCAGCCGTTCGAAGCGGATCGACGAGCGGCCTTCGGGGTAGACGATGTAGGTGTCGCCGGCAGCCCATTTCCGGAACCGGGAGTCGCGGATCGGGTCTTCGACCCACGAGTTGTAGGCCCAGCGCAGGAATCCGTCGTAATCCTCCGCGGCGGCGTACCAGCTCAAATAGGTCGCCTCGGCCGGTTCCGACGAGGTGTAGGTGTTCGGGAACCCCGACGAGCAGCAGACGTAGAAGGTGGTCGTCAGCCCCTGGCTGCGGCGCTGGACGATGTCCGTCTGTTCGATGGGGCCGAAGATGCTGGCGCACATGTCCTTGATGTAGGGATACTGCTTGAAGATCTTGTGGTTGTCGGCCAGCGCGATGCCCAGTTCGGGTGCGACCTCCTTCAGCAGGGCCGTCGCGGCGGCCATCACCTCGGGCGAGCGCTCGTCCATGGCGATGTTGGTGATGCCGAGCCACCCCTTTTCGCGGAGGTGGCCGACGAAGGCCGGCAGGAACGGACCCCACATTTCGCGGAAGGCCGGCGTGTCCGGATCGGCCTTGACGTCGACGAATTCGCCCGTCACGGCATCCTTGTAGTGGAGCATGTTGTTCCACGGCAGCATCGAGTAGCAGTTGATGTACTTGCCGATGCCCAGGTCGAGCATGAACTGCACCCAGCGGTCGAAGACCGTGAAGTCATACTCCCACGTGCCGTCGGCCAGGCGCGTCCAGACGATCATGTCGGCGTAGGCGTCGTAGCACTGGTTGTTCCAGGGATCCTTGTTGAGCGTTGCCGTGATGACTTTCTGCCCGGCGTCTGCGAGCTGCCGCATCGTCGGCCGCATCCGTTCGAAATGCTCGTCGCTCCAGACCTCTACCCCTTCGGCACGGGCCACGGCCGCCGGATGCTGCCACAGGTCGAGGTGGTAGGTCCACTCCGAGGGCGCGGGCAGGGTGCGGCCGGTGACGTTCAGGCACAGCGTCAGCGTTTTGTCGATGCCTTTGCCCTTTACCGCAACCGGAGCCGTATAGCGGCCGGGGGCGGCGTCGCGCGGGATGTCGACCGTGATCCAGACGGGACGGGTCGACCGGGCGCGCACGTCGAGTGAAGCCGCCTCGTCGAGCAGGTCTGCTTCGAGGTGGGCCGGGTTGTTCTCCGGCCGTGCGCCGCAGGGTTGGTCGGGCAGGAAACGGTCGCTGACGACGTATTTGACGAAACGCGCTCGGGCGATGCCGGCGAGTTTGACTCCGTTGTCCGCGACGAAGTCGCCCACGGTGCAGGTCAGGCCGTCGATGGCTTCAGGAGTAGAGACGACAGCCTGGGCCGAGACCTTTTCGCCGCGCCAGCCCGTGAGGGCCGTTTGGTCCGTCACGGCATCTGCGTAGGGTGTCGCGCGGGGATAGCGGATGTCCGTCGAGCCGAACGTGACGAGCGGTTTTTCGACTCCGTTCCAGGTTTCGGGTTGCTCTCCCTGCGGATCGGCGGGTTCGGTCCAGTCGAAATGCGAGAGAACGGTCTGCGAGGGGACGCCGGTGCAGGAGAGCAGTGCCAGCAGGGGAAGGATAACGAGTAGTTTTTTCATGGGTCGGTTTATTTTGGGTCGGGGTTATTCCGGTTGTTTTCGGGTCGGTTTCCGGCAGCGGTCAGAGCATCTCCAGCGCCTGTTCCAGCCCCATGCCGTGCGAGCCTTTGACCAGCACGAGGGAGTTTTCCACGGGGGATACTTTCAGCAGCGAGATCAGGTCGTCGCGCGTGGGGCAGAGTGTGACGTTCGCGGGCTTTTCTGCGAGTCCGTCGTAGGCTCTGGCGAATTCCGGGCCTACGAGCAGCAGTTCCGCTCCGGGGGCCTGCGCGGCCATCGCGATGATCGCGGCGTGTTCGCGTCCGGACCAGTCGCCCAGTTCGAGCATGTCGCCCAGGATCAGCACCCGGCGCTGGCGTTCTTCGAGCGGCTCGGCGAGAAAATTCCCGACCGAAGCCCGCATGCTCGACGGGTTGGCGTTGTAGCAGTCGGCGACGAGCGTGTTGCGCGGCGTCCCGATACGCTGCGAGCGGTTGTTGTCGGGGACATAGCCGGCGATGGCGTGGCGGATGCGTTCGTCGGGAACGTCGAAATAGCGACCCACGGCGACGGCGGCCGCGATGTTGAACCGGTTGTAGCTGCCGTCCAGGTGGTTCTCGATGCCGTCGGCCAGCGATACGGAGTAATATTCCGCGGCCAGCGGATCACGCTCGGAGGCCATGTTCGTCAGTATTTCGTCGTCGGCCGGGACGAAGGCGTGGCCTCCGTTCGCCGCGAGGAAGTCGAACAGTTCGCCCTTGCCGCGGCGAACCCCTTCGGGTCCCCCGAAGCCTTCGAGGTGCGCCAGGCCGATGTTGGTCAGGATGCCGTAGTTCGGCTCGGCGACCGATGCCAGCAGGGCCAGTTCGCCGCAGGCGCTCGCGCCCATCTCCACCACGCCGAACTCCGTGTCGCGGGTCATGGCGAGCAACGTCAGCGGCACGCCGATGTGGTTGTTGAGGTTGCCGCGGGTGGCGTAGACCTCGAACCGCTCGGCCAGCACGCGGCTGACGAGTTCTTTCGTGGTGGTTTTGCCGTTGCTGCCCGAGATGGCGAGGATCGGGATTCCGAGCGCCCGGCGGTGTTCCCGGGCCAACTCCTGAAGGGCTTTCAGTGTGTCGTCGACGAGCAGGATACGCTGCCGCTCATCGGAAGCGGCGACCTGCGGATCGTCGGAGACGGCGTAGGCCGCGCCTTTTTCGAGCGCTTCGGCGACGAAACGGTTGCCGTCGAAGGTATCGCCCCGCAGGGCGAAGAAGATGGAGTCCGGTTCGATCCGGCGCGTGTCGGTCGAGATGCGGGGATATTGACTGAAAAGTTCGTATAATTCCGACATATAGGGTGTGTAACGAAGATTTAGCGTTTTTTCTATTTTACCGTCCGGTGGTGTTTTGCAGCGTGATATAAAGGTCTGCTTATCACTTTCGAGGTATTGTTTGAGATAACGATTGTGAGGTAAAATCGGTGCCGGCGGATACAAGTTCCCATCTGTGGATCGACCGGTGAGGCAAAGATAGGAATTAAATCGGATTTTGCAAGAAACCGTTTTACATCGCTTCCGCTTCGTTATTAATGACGTATTCCGGTCAAATTATGCTACAAACTTACATTTATTTTGTGTAACTATCTTGTAATCATTGTGTAATGGCTTTGCGCGACAGGTGCCGGACTGTCGTATTTTTTGGCGAGATACTTTCCCGAAAAGGATCGGGGTTCCCTTACATTTGCTATAACCTTAAAAACGGAATTCGAATGAAAATGAAATCAGCAATTTTTGTATTGACGACTTTGATGTTATTGAACGGATGTGGTTTGAGAACTTCCGGACAGAAAAAGTCGGGCTCGGAATCACAGAAAGAACGTTCGATGGTGAATGTACCTTTGGCCGATCCTTTTATTCTGTTGCATGACGGTACGTATTACGCTTACGGGACAAAGGCTGAAAATGGAATCGCCGTTTTCGAATCCGACGATCTGCAAACCTGGCGCAAGGCTTCCGGCCGGGCCGCCGAAGGCCTGGCCTTGCATAAGGACGACGTATACGGAGACCGCTGGTTCTGGGCTCCGGAGGTTTATTGTATAGACGGAGCATTCTATATGTTTTTCTCCGCGCAATCGCATATCTGTGTCGCAGTGTCCGATTCGCCTTTGGGACCATTCGTGCAGAAGGAAAGGAAACCGATGATCGAAGGGGAGAAGTGTATCGACAACACTCTTTTCATCGATGACGACGGCCGGAAATACATGTATTTCGACCGTTTTAACGACGGTCTCAATATCTGGGTGTGTGAACTCGAAAACGATTTGCTCCGGATTAAACCCGGGACAATGCAGAAATGTATCCATGTTTCCCAGGAATGGGAGACTGTATGGCCGCGGGTGAACGAAGGCTGTTTCGTGATAAAACATAATGGTATTTATTACATGACCTACTCGGCAAATAGCTACGAAAGCCCCAATTATGGCGTCGGATGCGCGACGGCCGACTCTCCTGCCGGCCCGTGGACCAAATACGATCATAATCCGTTATTGCAGTTCCCCGGGGACCTGGTGGGCGTGGGACACAGCGCCATGTTCAAAGATAAAACGGGGCGGTTGCGTATCGTGTTCCATGCGCACAACAGCAAAGAGAAAATACATCCGCGGAACATGTTCATCAGCAACGTCATGTTCCGATACAGGGATGGAGCCTATATGATGGAAATAGATAAAAACTACATGGTCCCGCAGATGGCAAAATAGCCGGAAACGACTTGCCATAATCATAACGACAATGTCATGAAACACGTTATCCTGATTTTCCTTTTTTATATTCTTGTGCAGCCTTCTGCCGCAGTCGCAGAAGGAGGGCAGCGGGCCACGGTGAGGGAGAAACGCACGGTGTATAAAACATATCCTTTTTCAGACCCTAATCCGATAGCTGTACGGGGAAAGATATATCCGTATTTTCGGTATGACGGATTCACGGACCGGGCGGAAGACAGAGCATGGAATGTCGTGGTGCTGGAGAATGATTATGTGGCTGTCACCATTATGCCGGAAATCGGAGGCAAAGTGTGGGGCGCTACGGACAAAACGACGGGTCTCGCGTATATTTATGACAACGACGTAGTCAAGTTCCGCGATATTTCCCTGCGCGGTCCCTGGACGAGCGGAGGTATCGAGTTTAATTACGGAGTGGTGGGACACAGCCCTACGACTTCGTATCCCGTGGATTATCTGACCCGCGAAAATGCGGACGGCAGTGCGAGCTGTATCATCCGGATGCTCGATTTGCTGACGCGGACGACCTGGAGTGTCGATATTCGGCTGCCGGCCGATGGAATGTGGTTTGAGACGAATTCCGTGTGGCATAATAACTCGGGCGTTTCGCAGCCTTATTACAGTTGGGCCAATTCGGGCGTTTCGGCGACGGACGATCTGGAATTCGTTTATCCCGGAACAATGGTCGTGCGGCACGACGGCACTATTCACGATTGGCCCTATGACAGGGAGTACGGCAAGGATCTTTCGAAATGGCGCGAGAATAATTTTCTGTGGTCTAAATCGTATCACATCGTTGGTACGCGCGACAAATATTTCGGAACATGGTGGGCCGACCGGAATTTCGGGATGATGCATTACAGCGAGCGGGACGACAAGCTGGGACGGAAGATGTTCAGTTGGGCATTGTCGGATCAGGGTGACATCTGGGAGGAATTGCTTACGGATAATGCGGGGCAGTACGTGGAGCTCCAAAGCGGTCGTCTGTTCAATCAAAATATGGTTACGAGCGTTCTGACTCCTTACAAACAGACCGGTTTCGCCCCTTATGGAACCGATATGTGGACGGAATATTGGTTTCCGTATCACGGGACGGAAGGGGCGGCCGACGTGACGTTGAAAGGCGTCGTCAATCTGAAGGAGACGGAATCGGGTACGGAGATAACCGTCTCTCCGCTTCGCCGCGAATCCGTCGTATTGCAAGTATATGACAAATCGGGAAGAGTGATTGCGGAGCGGAGGGCCGACTGGTCTCCCGGAAAACCCTTCCGGATGGAAGTGCGGGTCTTTCCGGACTCTCTGGGGCGGGTGATGGCTTCCGGGGTGGAGTTGTGGACGGGCAGAGACAAGACGCTCTCCCGTCCGATGGTCGCCCCCGGGGATTTCAATTGGGAAACGGCTTACGGACAATGGGTGCGGGGGCAGTATCTCGTATGGCTTCGTAATTATGCCGACGCCGAACCTTTTGCCCGGAAAAGTATCGGGTATGATCCGTGCTATGTGCCGGGACTCAATCTGATGTCCGCCCTGCTGCTTAACCGGAACGACTGTCAGGGAGCTTTCGATTGTTCGATGCGGGCGCTTGCCGTCGATACGTACGATGCAGAGGCCAATTACCTGATGGGATGTGCGGCGATGAGGCTCGGCCGGACTGACGATGCGATAGACGGATTCGAAGTCGCGGCACTTACGAATGAATATCGTAGTGCGGCCTGTACGCAGTTGGCCAAATTGTATGTCAGAGACGGACAATATGCAGAGGGCGTTCAGTATGCCCGAAAGAGTTTGATCGGGAATGCCTATAACATTGAAGGTCTGAAAATGTTGTATATGGCGTCCGATTGCCTCTCGGAAGACGCCGACGCCGTGCTCTCGACGATCGAAAACTGCGATCCGCTCAATGACTTCGTGCGCTTTGAACGCTACTGGGCCGACCCGGATGAGAAAAACCGGACCGCCTTTCAGTCGCTGATCCGAAATGAGATGGCTGTGCAAAATTATTTGGAGCTGGCGATCTGGTATTATTCGATCGGGCAGGTCGGCCGGGCGGAAAAAGTGTTGTCGCTGTCGCCGGGCGATGCGGAAACCGCGTATTGGAGCGCATACCTGTCGCAGGATCGGGACCTGTTGGAAAAAGCGGATGTTTCCGATGTGTCGTTTGTGTTCCCTTTTCGCGAGGAGAGCGTGCCGGTATTCGAATGGGCGATGAGGGAGAGCGGAAACTGGCGGAGCGCCTATTTGCTGGCGCTTGTCCACTATTCCCGGAATAACGATGCCGAGGCTTTGATGTTGTTGCGAAAACAAGGCCGGGAACCCGATTTCGCGCCGTTTTACATAACGAGGGCGAGTCTCGAACCCGACAAGACGCTGCAGGAGGCGGATTACAAGCAGGCCGTGGCGCTCGACAGCTCGGAGTGGCGCTATGCACATGCGCTCACCCGGTTTTACATGCGGCATTCGGAAAATCGGAAAGCGTTGTCCGTGATCGAAGAGTTCAGCCGGCGGAAGCGGAACCATTTCCCGACGGAAACGCTTTTGGTGAGAGCCTTGATTTGCAATGAAGAGTATGGCGCAGCCGAACGGGTCCTTGCGAAAACCCGCATCCTTCCGTTCGAGGGCGCAAAGGACGGAATCAACCTGCAAAAACATATCAAGTTGATGCTGGCGGTGGATAAAATGCTGAAAAAGCAGCCTAAAGCGGCCTTGGATAAAATTGAAGAGGCGAAATTGTGGCCGCGGAATCTCGGCGTCGGCAAGCCGTATGACGAGGTGATCGACACGAGACTCGAGGACTGGCTGTCGTTCGTTGCCGCGGAACGGGAGGGGCTGAAAGGGCAACGGGAGCATTTCTTACAGCGTCTTGTCGGTTCGCATGTAAATACTCCGGAATACCAGCTTCTGCAATCCGCGGCCTGGCATATAGCCGGAGATGAGGCGAAAGCCCGCGAACTGGCCGATGGATGGACTGCCGTACAAAAAGATGAAACGGCGCTTCGGAGAGGAAAGGAGTTTCTGGGATTGGTTGAACGCGGAGAATATGCTTCGGATACGGCCCTGGATTTTTACAAACCCCTGATTCATGCGCTTACGGCAAAGGCCGACAACCGGCTTTTTTGAATAACAGTGAACCACTAACCAATCTAAAATTAACCGTATGAGAAAACTTATTCTAATTTTTTGCGGCGTGTTCTGCTGTCTGACAGCCCTGCACGCGAAAGATCCTGTGCTCTATCTTTATCAGGTGGACGCATTGGATAAAGTGTTCAAGGACCGGCGCTATTTCGTGGATGAAATCGATACCCTTGCAGTCGCCAGGGGCGAATATGCGACGCTTCAGGTGGTCATCAAGTCCAACCGGGAGGTGAAAGAGATGCGGGCTTATGTGGAATCTGTTGCCGGAGAAGCCGGAAAGATCGAGGGAGCACAGACCGGTTGGGTCGGATATGTAAGGGCCGGCCGGAAGTATCAGCCGACGTCCAAGGATCTGCTGCGTACCCCGTCGGATTATTTCCCCGATCCGATTCTGACGGATGTCGAAATGGATATGGAGGTGAACGATGTGCAGCCGGTGTGGGTCACCGTTCCGATTGCCAGGAATACGGAACCGGGCCTTTATAAGGGCAAGCTTGTCATAGAAGGACAGGTCGACCGGAAAAAACAGTCGTGGAGCAAAGAGTTTTATGTGCGGGTTTTTCCCGTTACGATCGGGGAGACTTCGCTTCTGGTGAGCAACTGGTCCGCACACACCTCGCCGGTGACATTGAGCTATCTCAACGGAATGGCTCCGGTCGAACTGTACAGCGACTTATATTGGGAACTGGTCGGCGTCCATGCTCAAATGATGGTTTCGCACAAACAGAACGTTCATCGGATATATCCTTCCTGGCATGTGCTGGCGACCTGCGATGACGGTAAATATACCTTCGACTTCAGCCGGTTCGACCGGGAAGTGGAGCTTTTCGATGCGGCGGGAGAGACCCCTCTGAAGAGAATCGAAGGCGGGCATCTCGCCTGGCGCTCCGGCGCCTGGGACGAACCGTTCCATGTCGAGATTCTGCTTCCGGACAACGAGGAAACCCGGAAATACAAAGGGACGGCCGCTCCCAATAAGGTGGAAAACGGACTGCGCCGGGTGATTCTGCCCATCACGGACCCCCGGACGAAGAACTATCTGGATCAGTATCTGCCCGCGCTGAAAGCCCATCTCGAAGAGAAAGGGTGGTATAGCCGCTACATGCAGCATATTGCCGACGAGCCGACGGCACGGAATGCGCCGTCGTACGGGGCAATCAGCGAATATGTGAAAAAACACCTGCCGGGGGTTCCTGTCTTCGACGCTGTGCTTACTTCCAAGGAGCTTGCCGGAACGATCGACGTGTGGGTTCCGGTGCTGGACGTGATACACCGGGACTGGAAATTCTACCAGGATCTCAAAAAACAGGGGAAAGAAATCTGGTTCTACACCTGTGTAGGTCCCCGGGGGAATTATGCCAACCGTTTCCTGGAACAGCCGCTCGTACAAACCCGTATTCTGCATTGGATCAATTACAAATACGGTCTTGTCGGCTATCTTCACTGGGGACTGAATTTCTGGGGCAGCGACCCGCTGACGTCCGACGCTTCGCGCGACCGTGGTAAACTTCCGGCCGGCGATGCCAACATAACCTATCCGGGATACCGCAAACTATACTCTTCGATCCGGCTTGAAGCGATGAGGGACGGCATTTATGATTATGAATTGCTGAAAATGCTGGAGCGGAAAAATCCGGCCAAGGCGCGCGAATACATCAATGCCATTGTCATGAACTTTGACAATTACGACAGCAATTTTTCCTATTTCAAAAGAGTGCGCCGCGGCATACTCATTTACCTCAGCCAGGAGGATACGATGAATGCAGTTCATGGAATGGATGCCCATTCGATGAACGATTAATTCGATTTTTAAAACATAAATCCATGAAAAGAAAGCCAATAACAGCGGCCTTCCGGGTCCTTTGTCTCTCTTTGTTGTTCGCCTTGTCGGCTTCCGCACAGGGTTCGAAATCGATGAAACTGACCGGCAGGGTAGTCGATCCCGACGGTTTTTCGCTGGTGGGCGTCACCATTACGATAAAAGGTACCACCAAGGGCGTTACCACGGATTCGGAGGGTAAATACGAACTGACGGTGAATACCGAAGATATCGTCGTATATTCTTATGTGGGTTATAAAACCCAAGAGATCAAAGCGAAGGAGGCCGACCGGTTTGCCGTGGTGCTCCAGCCCGATTCGCAGGAAATTGAAAATGTTGTGGTTGTGGCTTTCGGAACGCAGAAGAAGGAGAGCGTGATCGCATCCGTGTCGACCGTCGATCCCGGGAAACTGCGTATTCCGGCCAGCAACCTTACGAGTGCATTTGCCGGTCAGTTGGCAGGTGTGATTGCGTACCAGCGTTCGGGCGAGCCGGGACTCGACGACGCCGAATTTTTCATTCGCGGAGTGACTTCGTTCGGCGCCGGTAAAAAAGACCCGTTGATTTTGATCGACGGAATCGAAATGAGTTCCTCCGATCTGGCCCGTCTCAATGTGGACGACATCGGAAGTTTTTCGGTCATGAAAGATGCCAGCGCTGCGGCTCTGTACGGTGCACGCGGTGCGAACGGAGTTATTCTGGTGACAACCAAGCGCGGTGTGGAAGAGAGCGTGCGGCTTTCGGTCCGGGCCGAGATCTCGACCTCCATGAACACGAGCCTCGTGGAACTGGCCGATCCGGTTACCTATATGAAACTGCACAACGAGGCTGTGAGGACAAGATGGGGCGCGGAAAAGATGATGCCCTATTCTACCGCGAAGATAATGAATACGCAGCTTAAAAGAAATTCGGTGCTTTATCCGTCTGTCGATTGGTACGATTACATGATGAAGGATTTTACCATCAATCAGCGTTACAGCATGAATATTACCGGAGGCGGTAAGGCCGTACAATATTATCTGTCCGCCAATTTTTTGAGGGATCAGGGTATTTTGAAGGAGGACAGCCGGAATAATTTCGATAACAATATCAAGCTGAACAGGTTTCAGCTGCGCTCGAATGTCGACATCAAACTGACGCGCAGGACCAAGGCGGTCATCCGCTTCTACGGGACGTTCGATGAGCGTACGGGACCCAAAAAGGAGGGTAGCGAAATGTTCAGCGCGGCGCGTAATGCCACTCCGGTCATGTTTCTTCCTTTTTATGAGCCGGATGAGGAGCACACCCATACGACGCATACCCTTTTCGGAAATCAGACCCAGGACGGCAAACTCGTCTATACGAATCCGTATGCTGAAATGGTGAGCGGATTCAAGAAAAGTTCGTCTTCGATGATGACGAGCCAGGTCGAATTGACGCATACGTTCGAGAATGCGCTGGAGGGATTGGTGTTGTCGGGAATTTTCAATCTGAAGCGGGACTCGTACTATGATTTGCAGCGTGGATTCGTGCCGTTTTATTACGCCCCCGTCGCCGGGCTGCCCAATGACGAATACCGCTTGCAGTCGCTCAATCCCGACGACGGAACCGAATACCTCGATTTTAACGGTGGAAACAAATACGTGACTTCGACCTTGTACGGGGAACTTCGCGCCAATTACACCAAGACGATCGCGGAGAAACACAATATTACGGCAATGTTGGTCGGTACGATCCGGAATGCCACGACTACGGAGGTGTGGTCGTTGTACGAGTCGTTGCCGAACCGGAATATTTCGCTGTCCGGGCGACTCGCTTACGGTTACGATTCCCGCTATTTCGTCGAGGGCAATTTCGGCTATAACGGATCCGAACGATTCGCAAAGAGCCATCGGTTCGGATTTTTCCCGTCGATCGGTCTCGGCTGGATGGTTTCCAACGAGAAATTCATGCAGCCGGTGAAAAAAGTGCTGACCAAACTGAAACTGAAAGCGACTTACGGACTTGTCGGAAACGACCAGATCGGAAATCTCAAAGACCGGTTTTTCTATTTGTCGAATATAAACATGAAGGCCGGCGGGTACACATTCGGAACGGATCTGACCTATTCGCGTCCCGGAATCGCCATCAACCGCTATGCGGATCCCGATATTACGTGGGAGATTGCCCGGAAGGCGGATTTCGGCATAGAGCTCGGACTTTGGAACGCATTGGACATTCAGGCGGATTACTTTTTTGACAAGCGGAGGAACATCCTTCAGACGCGGGCCGACATACCGAGCACCATGGGGCTGGGATATACGCCGACCTCCAATGTCGGCGAGGCGCATTCCGAGGGTTTCGAAGTCTCGGTGAATTTCAACAAGTCCTTTAATCCCGATTTCTGGCTTACGGCGATGTTCAACTATACGTATGCGATCGGGAAATATACCAAATATGAAGAGGCCGATTTTTCCGATACGCCCTGGCGTTCGCATGTGGGACAAAAGATCAATCAGATTTACGGATATATCGCCGAGCGTCTTTTCATCGACGACGAAGATGTGAAGAATTCTCCCGTCCAGACCGTATCGTCGGTAAGCGGCATTCAGTATGGGGCCGGAGACATCAAATACAAGGATATTAACAACGACCAGGTGATCGATTCCAACGATATGGTTCCGATCGGATTCCCGACGGCCCCCGAGGTCGTGTACGGCGTAGGCTTTTCGTTGGGTTACAAGAGTATCGACTTTTCCTGTTTTTTCCAGGGATCGGGCCGCTCTTCATTCATGATCAGTCCGACGCAGACGGCGCCGTTCCTCAATAACGGGCAGCGGGCTTTGCTGAAATATTATGCCGACGACCATTGGTCGGAGGACAACCGTAAGCTGGACGCTTTATGGCCGAGACTGGCCGACGATGTAGTGCCCAATAATACGGTGAACAGCACCTGGTGGCTTCGGAACGGATCTTTCCTGCGACTCAAAAAACTCGAAGTCGGCTATACGCTGCCTGTGAAGTGGACCAGAAAGGTGAAGATGGATAAGGCGCGGATCTATTTCAATGCGACCAACCTGTTCGTTTTGTCCGACTTTAAGATGTGGGACCCGGAAATGGCCGGAAACGGTCTCGGATATCCTCTTCAGCGGGTTTTCAATCTTGGCCTGAATTTGAATTTTTAATAGAAAACGACCATGAAACATTATAGATACTTTATATCGCTTCTGGGTGCTATCACCTTGATGACGGCCTGTGATTTTCTGGATGTCGTGCCGGACGACGCTCCGACGATCGAAGACGCCTTCAAGAACAGGGCGGCGGCCGAAAAGGCGCTTTTTACCTGTTATTCGTTCCTGCCGGACCCGACGAATCCATACGATTATCCGGCCTATTTTACCAGCCACGACGAGTTTGAGATCGGCAGCATGCACTGGATTGTCGGAACTGCTGCGTATGCCATAGCGAACGGGCAGCAAAATGCCAACAGTCCCAAGCAGAACTATTGGCCGACAATGTATCGGGCGATCCGTTACTGCAACATTTTTCTGGAAGGAATAGGCACGCCCCAGGATATTCCGGAATATGAGCGGAAACGATGGATTGCCGAGGTGAAGTTCCTGAAGGCTTACTATCATTATTGGCTGGTGTCTTTGTACGGCCCGGTCGCCATCGTCGACAAAAATCTGGATATTTCGACCCCTGCCGAAGAGACGATGGTGTATCGGGAGCCCGTGGACGAATGTATCGATTACATCGTGAACCTGCTTGAGGAGGCCGCACCCGATTTGCCGACGACCCCGCCCAACCCTATTCAGGATGACGGACGCATTACGCAGAGCATCGCGCTGGGAATCCGGGCCAAAGCCCTCGTACTCGCGGCCAGCCCGTTGTTCAACGGAAATTCGGACTATGCGAATTGGACCGATAACCGGGGAAAGCATCTGGTCTCTCCGACGTTCAGCCGGGAAAAGTGGGAACGGGCTGCGGATGCGTTGAAAGAAGCGATCGACACGTGCCATTTTGCCGGACACGCGCTTTATGAATTCGATAAAAGCAAATTTACCGGGTCGATGGCCATGGACGACGAGCAGGCTAAATCCATGACAGTCCGCAAGGCCGTGACCGAACGATGGAATCCGGGACAGGTCTGGGTGTCTACGGCAAGTTTCGGCCAGGGGAAAGGTTCGGGACTCGGGGCTTTCCCGTCGTATGGGAATATGCAGCGGACGTTGATGGCCAAGGTTTTCAGCGAGGATACGCGTTCCGAGATCGGTCAGATGTCCGCTTCGGCGAATATGGCGGAACTGTTCTATACGAGCAACGGAGTCCCCATTGATGAAGACAAGTCGTGGCCCTATGCCGACCGCTATAATTTCGACATTGTGAAGGCCGGCACGTTCAGCGGACATTTTGTCGGGGTCAATGAAATCACGGCGAAATTGAATATGGAACGGGAGCCGAGATTTTACGGAAGTCTCGGTTTCGATCGGGGCTATTATGAACTGACGACCACGACTTCGAATGCGGGGGCCAGTTTCAATATGCTCAAAATGAGATACGGAGAACCTGGAAATGGCTCTGTTACGGGGTATATGGTCAAGAAACTCGTCGCATTCGAGACGAGTGCCAGCCAGGGCCAGTCCACGGGACCCGTGTACAGCGGTTATAATTATCGGATGCCGTTGCTACGGTTGGCGGATTTGTATCTGCTTTACAGCGAGGCGCTCAACGAAGTGAAGGACGAACCGGATGACGAGGTTTACAAGTGGATCGACAGAGTGCGGGCCGTAAACGGTCTGGAAGGGGTCGTGAATGCCTGGAACCAGTATTCCAATTATCCCGATCGGCCCAAGTACAAGGCGGATATGCGGGAGATCATCCGGCGGGAGCGGCTTATCGAACTGGCTTTCGAAGGCCAGCGCTTTTGGGACATGCGCCGGTGGAAAACAGCGCAGCAGCATTGGTCCCAGGCAACCTATGGGTGGGATAACCTTGGAAGCAAGGCCGAAGCCTATTATGTCCGGAAAGAGGTGTATACGGGCCGTTCGGTATCGTTTAAGGAGTATCTGTGGCCAGTAAGCCTCAATGATTTGCTTGTGAACAGAAATCTGGAACAGACGTTCGGGTGGTAATGAAAAAAAAGAATCGATATGAAACGGATATATGCAGCGATAGTGTTTTTAATGTGTTCGGCGTCTCTGACGGCGATGTCCGGATGCAGCGGAGATGAAGGCCCGGCAGGTCCGGAGCCTCCCGTGATCGAAGATTATGTCATAACGCCGATTAACGGAGGCGGGATTGCTACGTATTCGATCCCGGATTCCGAAGAGGTCATGTATGTCATGGCCGAGTATGAACGGAATGGTAAGAAATGCGTTGAACGATCGTCGGTTTACAGCAATACCATTCGTATGGAAGGATTTGCTACGACCGATCCGGTAACGGTTACCTTCTACACCGTTGCCCGGAACGGTGTCAAATCGGAGCCCGTCGTCCGGACGTTCGAACCCCTGACTGCTCCGCTTTACCTCGTCCGGCAGACGCTTTCGATCGTGACCGATTTCGGCGGTGTGTCGGTTTTCTGGAAGAACCGCTTCAACACGGAGGTCGGAGTCGCATTCCTCGTTAAGGATGAGACGGGCGAATTCCGGGATAACGAATACCGTTTCTCCCGGCTCGAAGAGGTGAAGGAGACGTTCCGGGGATTCGAGGCCGAAGAGGCTACGTTCGGTGCGTGTCTGATCGATAACTGGGGGAACACGTCCGATACCCTGGAACTGACTACGACGCCTTATTATGAGACGATGTCGAAAAAGCCGTTTTCCCGCGTCAGGTTGCCGGGTGATGTCGTAAGCGATACCTGGGCGTTTTCCAATGTGTGCAACGGAACCTGGCACACGTCCATCAGTACCAGTGGGGACGCCTGGCTGTCCGGCAGCAAATTCGGAAACGGACACATGTTCACCATCGATCTGGGCGAGCATATGAAAATGAGCCGTGTTGTGCTGTATCCCCGTTTGCGGACCGCATCGGAACCGTTCGGAAGCATCAACGTGCGTAATTTCGAAGTGTGGGGAACCTCCGCTCTGAAAACGGAGATGCTCTCCGGGCATGATTATTATTGGCAG
Organism: uncultured Alistipes sp.; assembly: GCA_900541585.1. Classification (GTDB taxonomy): domain Bacteria; phylum Bacteroidota; class Bacteroidia; order Bacteroidales; family Rikenellaceae; genus Alistipes. Next base: position 58,271 of record UQKD01000006.1, on the reverse strand, counting down.
GACATTCCGGAATTCGACGAGCCGGAAGAGGGCGGCGATCCGGTCGCGAAAGAGCATTGGAAGAACGACTGGCAATGCCTCGGTGAATTCGAGATCGTGAAGCCGGATGTGCCGGAAGGAGCCAACCAGCAGGAGATATTTCTGGCGGCCTGCGGAGCGGGCTTCTCCTTCGATTTCCCCATTGATGCCGAACCGATTCATTATATACGGTTTGTCGTACGCCGTACGTGGAGCGGGGCCGGCTCACAACCCGATATATATCCTCCGCGGGCTTTGAACGATTATTTCATGTTGTCCGAGCTCAGCATGTACGGTGATAATACGGTTCCCCAGAAATAAAAGACTTTAGACTATGAAAATCATATTTGGAATTTTGTTGGCAGGGACAGCGGCCTCGTTGGCGGTGACTGCCTGCGGAGATATGGACAGCATTCATGAGCAATATTCCGGCCGGCCGGAAAAAATCTATATCGGCCGGGTCGATTCGCTGAAAGCTCATGGCGGCCTTAATCGGACGATGCTGAGCTGGTATATGAATTCGGACCCCAAGATTGACAGCACCGTCATCTATTGGAATTTCAGGCAGGATTCGCTTGTAAAACCTTTTGTAAGGACGACTCCCGGAATGCAGAAAGATTCTGTATTCATAGAGGGCCTCGGGGAGGGGAATTTCAATTTCGAGGTGTATAACCGCAATGTCGAGGGCCTGTATTCCATGACCCAGACCGTTTCGGGCCATGTATATGGCGATGCCTATATGAACGGTCTGCGGCAGCGCGCCATTTCGTCGGTTGCGGTCACACCGAATGCGGAGACGCAGAGTAATTCGATCGAGATAGTCTGGGGAGATGCGGATATGCTGAATGTCTGCTCGGAGATTGTTTATACGAAAAAATCGACGGGAAAACGGGAAACGATACATGTCACTTCGAAGAAGGACCCGACCAATCAGGCTTTGGTGACGAAGTTCGACGATGTGGGCAATGTGCTGGGGGATGAAAGCTCTTCGTTCGAGGTGGTCTGTTATTATATTCCCGAAAAAGGCGCATGCGATACGATTCCCAAACGGTATGCGAAGCAGTTCCTGACCTATGTTTCCACGGGCTCGCGTGTCCAATATACGGGCGGTAAGGCCGGTAATCCGATTGCGTGGTCCAATTACGGAAAGATTCTGCAACGGGCGAATGACAATACGTACGACTGCAATTTTATCGGCGGCTGGGGAACGAACGCCGTAAATTTATTCCGGCTCACGATAAAAGAGGACAATACGGTCGATATGGTGGGGTATTACGGCAATTATTCATGGACCCTGACCAATACGGACGGAACGGTGAGTACATACGATCCGGAAACGAAATCGTTCGATCTGAAGTATACGGTCATCACCAACGCTTCGGGAGACTATACCGAGGTGCAGGAAAAGGTGAGTCCGCGCTATTGACATTGTGAAACCGGAATGCCCGGCGGGAATGGCTGTCGGGCATTTTTTATCTTGCGAGTTATGAAATTCCGCTGTTTTATAGTATCCGCCGCTCTGTTGTTGTTGTATCCGGCCGCAGCCTGCGGACAGGATGAAAATCCGGGATACACATTCGTATTGACAGGCGCCTCCTTCGCATCTCCTTCCAATACCTGGTTCGAAACCGGCTGCGAGCGCATCGGGGCGACGCCGATCAACCGGGCTGTCGGCGGGCAGTCCATTTTATCCACCGTGAAGATGATGCTCGACGGTACGTTGTATTCCAGGGAAGAACTTGAACGGATGGATGCTTTGGTGATCATGCAGGTCCATGACAGGGACGTGTACGTCAGTGAAGACCTCGGTAAAGGTAAATGCTGGGAGGAATGCGCTTCCTGTCTGGAAACGGGAAATTATGCGGAAGGGTTCGATTTTGTCATCAAACGGTATATGTCCGATTGTTACAATCTGCGGGACGACCCGGATTCGAAGTACTACCGGTCCCGATCGGGTAAGCCGGCTTTGATCGTCCTGTGTACGCACTGGCACGATGCGCGCACGGTTTATAATGAAAGCGTGCGGAAACTGGCTGCGAAGTGGGGGCTTCCCCTTGTGGAATTCGATGCCAACATCGGATTCTCGCGTCATATGCCGCATCCCGTCACGGGCGGGCAGATCAGTCTGATTTATGCCGACGATACGCAGGTGGTGAATGGAGTGCGGGTCGGGTGGCATCCGTTGCGGGGAAAGGATCAGTACATTCAGCGAAAGATGGCCGCGATATTTGCGGCCAGGATGTCGCAGTTATTGCCGTGACGGATATTCGGAGCCGTTCATGCCGGAAAAGAGGAGGCCTGCGCCCTCCTCTTTTCCGGCGTTATAAGTTAACGGTCCGGACTTTCGCTTTTTTGCCGCGCAGCATGCAATGCCGGATGTCGATATTGCCGTAGCAGGTCGTGACGACCGGTTTCCCGTTTTTCAGTTCCACGGTGCCGAAGCCTCCTGCCGTGGAGAGGAAAGAGGTGAAGTCGCCCTCTGTTGCAGGGTCAACATAAAGTGTTTTGTCGACGGCGTCGTAACGGATTCCCGTCCATGCCTGCAGCAGACTGTAACTCGACATGGCCCGTGCATACCAATGTCCGCATTCATACTCGTTGAACGGATTGCGGACTCGCCCGTCGTACCGGTTCCGGACCGTGCGTATGATTTCCAGCCCTTTCTCCGTTTCGCCCAGAAAGATCAGGTGCGCGGCAACCTGGTATTCGATTCCGGTCCATACTTCGTTGCTGTAAACGAACGGCCGGCTGGGCTGGCCTCCGTGCGGCCAGCTGCAGAGTACTAACCCTCCGTCGTCGGCCCCCATGGCGAATGTCGGCCTTTGGGGATTCGCATGGTTTTTCATGCTGGGCAGGTAGTTGTACCGGTGTACGGAACGCAAATGCGAGGCTGTTTTCTGGGGGTCCATCGGATCGTCCAGCCCTGCGGTGCGGATCATCCAGCCGCCGATGACCCCGTCGGAGAGACAGCCTTTCCCGAACTGGTATTTAGGCCCTTCCTGCATAAGTACGGCTGTTTCCTCGGGCGAATAGCCGCGGTAATAACGTTCTTGTTTCGTGGGGTCCGGAACCTGGAGGTCGGTCCAGCGAATCTCCTGAATGAAATATTCGCCGTTGAACAGTTTCCCGTTCATGTAGGCGAGGCATTTGTGCAGCAGCGACTCGTAGCGGGTCGGATCGTCCCGGAACGTTTTGCTTAATTCGACCATTGTGCGGAGAGCCGCCGCGTAAAAACTCATGCTCATGCCTTCCGGTCCCCAGAACTCGATGTCGTATGTATTGTGGTGCGGTTCTTCGATGATACCCTTTTCTTTCGGGTCCCATGTGCGGATGCAATAGTCGATACTCGATTTAATCAGCGGATAGAGTCGCTTTATCCATTCCGTATCCCCGCTGATACGCCAGTCCCGGTAGGCCTTGACGATGCCTCCCAACTGGCCGTCGCATGCGGCATGGAATCCGTGTTCGACGGGACGGATCGGAAGATTCGCCCGGAATGTCTGATGTCCCCGGCTGTCCTGGTCGACCATGAATTCCGTTTCGCGCAGAGTGCGCTCCATGTCGGGAAACAGGTGCGGCAGGGCCTGGGCGTAGTTCCAGACATGCGTACATGTGCCGTGGCAGCTTCCGCTCGAATCGTTATTGCCTTCCCAGCACCATAGCCGTCCGTCGTGTTGCCGCATTACGGTCGGGGATTTCAGGATGGACAGATTGGCGGCTACGGCCTCCGTCACTTCCGGAGGAAGTGTCGATGCATGGAAAGCATCCGCAAAAAGTTCCGATTTTTTTCGCAGATCGTCATAGTGCGTTCTCCAATATGCGATGACGTCATCGATGCTTTCGAACCGTGAGGCATACCAGGGTTTATAATAATACGGGATTTCCTCGTAGTCGGCCGGATCGTAACAGGGACCCCGGTCCCGGTCGTTGCGGGCGTCGCCTCCGATATGGTTGCCCGATGAGGGGACGTACCATGCCAGATGTACTTTTACGGTTTTGCTTTCTCCCCGTCCGAGCTTTAGCGGTACGGCCAGCGAAGCCGCTTTGGCATCGTTCGAGGGTGGATTCGAAGTCAGTTTCCCCTCGCTTATATCCCGCCATGCGAATGTCAGCGGGTCGAACCATACGCTCCGGAACCAGCAGTGGTTGACGACTGTCGCCGGGTCCCCGGTAAAAATGGCGAAATGGCCTTCGACCCATGGTTCCCTGCCGTCGGGGACAGCCTCCTGCGTGAGGATGAAGCCCGTAGCAGTCGGAAGTATCGAAGCTGCCGTCGTCTTGTGCTTTGCGGACATGAAATTATTGTTGACGCCGTAATAGAATACGGCCTCGACAGCCTCGTCGGACGTATTCGTGAACGTGTATTCCAAAGCTCCGACCGGCAGGCCGGAGTTGTCGGCGTCGGTCGGAATAAAGGGACTCCAGCCTGTTATCCGAATGTCTATGGGTATGTCTTTGTCCCGTAAGGCAATCTCGGCGAACGGAAACCGGGATGTGAATTGTCCATTGTCGAAGCGGGGCATGCCGAGAAGTGTCTGTCCGTTTCCGCGGCCGGAGTTGGGACGACCGAATTTCTTCCAGTCGGGACATTTGATTTCAAGGACTTTGGAGCCGTTTTTCACGCCTTTCAAATGGATGGCTGCGAACATGCCCGGCTCGTTGAAAAAGTCCATGTGGTGGCGTACGGACATGTGAGAGACCGCACCGGTCCCTTCCAGGCAGAACATGCCGGCTCCCATCCCTCCGATCGGGAATGCCACGCGGTCGAGGTATTTGCCGGAATACGGTCCGTTGTAGTTCCGTTGTCCGAAGGCGTGAAGTGATACTGTCAGACAGAGGATGCCGATGAAAACTTGTTTCATAATGGTTCGTTGTTGAAGTTCGGAGGGCCGGATAGCGGTTGTTACAAATATAAAGTCGTTCCGGGACGTCGCATGCTACAATATGACCAAAGAGTGTTATGGATGTCGACAACGGCGGATTTTACCTTGAATTCGGGCCGTGATTGGACATTTGGGTTGTTTTTTGACAGAATCGGATTTTGAAATTAGGAAATTAAGCTATAATTTTAAATTAAATAACTGCTTGCGATTTCTGCGAATCCCATATGTCTTGGAGTTGTCTCTAAAGTCTGTCATCTACTTTCTCGATATGAAATTCATCAATGTATTATTCGTCGTATTGCTTTATTGTACGCATTTGTCGGCGCAGGTTACACTCCCCAATAATTTGTACTTTACACATATTGGGGTAGAAGACGGATTGAGCCAGAATACGGTGTGTTGCATATTGCAGGATCATCTCGGTTTCATTTGGCTGGGAACGAAAGACGGACTGACGCGGTATGACGGCTACCGGTTCCGGGTATTCAAACACGATGCGGCCGACTCGATGTCGATCGGGAATAATTTCATCCGCGTATTGCACGAAGATTCCGATGGCCGGATTTGGATCGGGACCAATGTCGGAGTTTACATTTATAATCCGAAAACCGAAAATTTCCGCAAATTCGACGTGGCGACGGAGAGGGGCGATGTGATTTCCCGGGAAGTCAGTTCCATCAAATGCGATTCGGCGGGCGATTTGTGGATCGGGGTTAACTGGCAGGGCGTTTTCCGATATGATCGGAGGGATGAATCCCTCGAATTATATGAACCGGTTCCGGGTGACACGACTTCGCTCAGCTCGATCCATGTGTGGGACCTGTGTTTCGACGGAGACGGTAATCTGTGGGTGGGCAGCCAGAACGGAGGGCTGGACAGGTACGACCGGGAAACGGATCGGTTCATCCGCCACCGCCTGAAAGGACTTTCGGATGTCAGCCGGATTGTATTGGACAAGCAGAATCGACTGCTTATAGGTACGATGAAAGACGGTCTGTTTTCATTTAATCCTTATATGGGAACCTGTCGGCCGTTGCTTTTGGATCCCGGACGCGGGGATTTGTTCGTGAGGGCTATTTTTGTCCGTAACAGCCGGGAAATTGTGGTCGGGACTGAAAACGGCATATACATATATGATTGTGTGACCAAGAAAACACGGCACATAAATCAGGAATTGGGAAATCCCTATTCGTTGTCCTGTAAAGCCGTATATTCCATTTATTGCGATAAGGAGGGAGCCTTGTGGATCGGAACGTATTTCGGAGGCGTCAATTATCTTCCGCCCTCGTCGTCGTTGATTTTCGATAAGTTTTATCCCATCGGCGATTCCGATCAGTTGAGCGGGAAGGCCGTGCGGGAATTCGTTCAGGATGAAAACGGTATCATCTGGATCGGGACCGAAGATCAGGGACTGAACCGTTTTGACCCCGTATCCGGAAAATTCACTCAATACAACAGCCGTAACAGCGGTCTCTCCTGCGATAACGTACACGGATTATGTGTGGATGGCGACCGGCTCTATATCGGGACTTTCTTCGGAGGATTCAATATAATGGATCTGAAAACGAATGAGATTGTCGCATCGGGTTCGCAAAAACTTCCCGACGACAGTATTTTCTCGATATTCCGGGATCATGACGGTCGCATTTGGGTTGGGCTGACTTACGGGCTATGCCTGTTTAATCCCGGAGACAGAACGTTCGACCTCGTAAAGGAGATTCCTGAAAATTTGTTTATATACGATATTTACCAGGGAGACGACGGGATCATCTATTTTGCCGCATATAATCGGGGAGTCATTACCTATAATCCCTATACGGGGAAGTGGGGACAGGTGGAATGCGGGGATGAAGGTCTTCTCAAACATGTTATCAGTATCAATGAGGATAGCGCTTCTCATATCTGGTTCGGTACGGAAGGGCGGGGTATGGTGCGCTATACGCCTTCTTCGGGCGCTTTGAAGGCGTATACGACCCGGGACGGACTTCCGAACGATGTCGTGTACAAAGTGATCGAGGATAGAAATAGAAATTTATGGATCAGCACGAACAAAGGTCTGGTTTGTTATGAACCCTTATCGGGGAACCTGAAAGTTTATACCTCTGGTAACGGTCTGACCAGCAATCAATTCAATTATAAATCGGGATTCAGGGATTTGAACGGTAAACTCTATTTCGGTACGATCAACGGTTTTGTGAGTTTTTCTCCGGAGCAGTTCATAACGAGCAGCAATCTCGCTCCTGTCGTAATGACCGATTTGAAACTGAACGACCGGTCCTCCGAAATCTGCGGCCCGCGATCCCCGCTGAATGTTTCCATGCCGTATACGGATAAAATCAAACTCCGATATGACCAGTCTTCGTTCACCATAGATTTTGCCATGCTCAGCTACGATGCCTCCAGCCGGAATCAATACCGGTATATCATGCGCAACTATATTGACAACTGGATTGAAATAAAGCAGCCGAGTGTGACATTCTCCAATGTGCCTCCCGGGAAATATGTTTTTGAGGTCCGGGGAGCCAATGGAACCGGAATGTGGAACGATCAGCCGGCCCGGCTTGAAATCGAGATTTGTCCGCCATATTATGCCTCTACGATGGCTTATGCCGTGTACGTGTTGTCCATAGCCGTGATTATCTGGTTGTATGTTAGCTGGTATGTGCGTAAAACAAGGCAAAGGAGCGATTTCGAGATCAAGGAGTTGAAGCGGAAACAGGAACAGCAGGAATATAGGGCGAAGATCGCGTTTTTCACGAATATAACACATGAAATAAGGACTCCGTTGTCATTGATCCGGGGACCTTACGAACAAATCATCCGTCCGGGGATCAAGCCTTCGGATTATAAGGAGAATCTCAAAATCATGGGGGCCAATATCGACCGGCTGCTGAACCTGTCGAATCAACTGCTCGATTTTCAGAAAATCGACAGTATGGGATTCGCGCTCAATCGGTCGGATGTGAATTTGAATGATCTGCTGGAAAAGTGTATGCTGCAGTTTTCCCAGAAAATGCAGCAGAAGAGAATCCGGTCCGTCGTCTCGGTTCCCGATGATCCGGTCGTGCTTTATGCGGATGAAGAGGCTTTGACCAAGATTGTGTGCAATCTGCTGGACAATGCCGTGAAACATGCGCAGAATAAGGTCGGGCTTTGCCTTGAGGTCGCATCGGAACGGGACCGGGTCGTCATTTCCATAGAAAACGACGGCGATGCTATTCCCGGAATCTACTTCGGGAAAATATTTGAACCGTTTTTCCAGATAAAAGGGGACGCTAAAGGCGGAACCGGACTGGGCTTGTCGTTGGTAAAACATTTGGTAGAGCAGCATGGGGGTAACATTTCGGTCTTTTCGGATGCGTCGTCATCCCGTTTCGTCGTGGACCTTCCCTGGCAGAGGAGAGTGTGTCTCGCCACGGTCGAAACGAATATCTCGCAATGCGGGGAGGGAACGAATCCTGTTCCGGAGATGCCGGCTCCGCTGCGGCCCAAAACCGACGGACAATTATATCATGTGCTGGTTATCGACGACGATAAGGGGATGTTGGATTTCCTGCGACGGCTGTTGTCGAAATCGTATAAGGTTTCCGTTGCTGACAATGCCGATGAAGCTTTCGGAATACTGGACAATGAGGATGTGAATCTTATCATAACCGATGTGATGATGCCTCAAATGGACGGGTTTGAGTTGTGTAAGTTTCTGAAAGCCCGAAAGAATTATTCGCACATTCCGATTGTCATGTTGTCGGCCAAATCGGACACGGCATCCAAAATATCCGGGTTGGATGCCGGCGCAGATGCATACATTGAGAAGCCTTTTTCAAGCGATTACCTAATGGCGCAGATTGCTACGATATTGGAAAATCGGTCGCAGTTCAGGGAATCCCCGCTTATCGGGACTTGTTTTTCCGTGGATCCGAACCGCCTGAACAAAGCGGATCAGCTGTTCCTGAATCGGTTGACGGACGTTATAAACAGCAATATATCCGAACAGGATCTTACGGTTAACCACATTGCGCGATATATGGCGATGAGCCGTTCCAATCTGCATCGGAGAATCAAGGGCTTGCTGCATATGCCTCCTAACGACTTTATCCGATTGATAAAGCTGCAAAAGGCGGCCGAATTGTTGTTGGACGGTGAATACCGGATCAATGAAATTTGTTATATGACCGGATTTAATTCGGCATCGTATTTTGCCAAATGCTTCCAAAAACAGTTCGGGGTCTTACCCAAATATTTCGTAAGCCATGTGAAGGAGCGGTCGGGGAGCGGTGAAAAATGAATCAGGTCCGGACCGGCGCTGCCGTTGATCCGGATTTCTCGATACAAAAAAGCAAACCACATGGAATGGTTTGCTTTTTAACATGGCTACCCCGTTTTTGGACGAGGAATCAGATATGTTTGTCGCCGTTGTGGAACTTGACCTCGTCGATGAATTTCTTGATGTTCTGCTCCTCGGAACGGGGGCAGATCATCAGCACGTCGTCCGTGTCGACGACGATGTACTCCTTCAGCCCGCTGATCACGGCGATCTTCTCCTTCGGGAGCGAAACGATCGAACTGCGGGTCTCGTAGAGGTAGCATCCCTCTTCGGGTACGGCGTTGGCATAGCGGTCCTTGCGCGAATGCTGGTAGACCGAACCCCACGTCCCGACGTCGCTCCAGCCGAATTCGCCGCAGCGGACGTAGACGTTGTCTGCCTTCTCCATGATGCCGTAGTCGATCGAGATGGCGCGGCATTCCGAAAAGGCGATCTCCACGACGTTGCGTTCGGCGTCGGTCCCGATGGCGCGCATCACGCCGCTGAAAAGCGCGTGGTGCTCGGGGAGGTATTTCTCGAAGGCTTCGACGATCGAGCGCACCTTCCACACGAAGATGCCCGAATTCCAGAAAAACTCTCCGGATTGCAGGAACACCCGTGCCAGTTCGATGTCGGGCTTCTCGGTGAAGCACTTGACCTTGCTGATGGGCTTGTCGTCCGAGACCTGGATGTAGCCGTAGCCCGTGTCGGGACGCGTGGGTTTGATGCCCACGGTCATCAGCGCATCGTGCTCCGAAGCGAAGGCCAGGCACTCGGCGATGATCATCCGGAAATCGTCTTCGTTGAGGATCAGGTGGTCCGCCGGGGTGACGATCATTTCGGCATCGGGATTGCGTTTCAGCAGCGTGTAGGCCGCATAGGCCACGCAGGGGGCCGTGTTGCGGCCCACGGGTTCGCAGAGCACCTGTCTCTCGCCGATTTCCGGAATGTGTTCGAGAACCAGATTCTTGTATTTGTCGTTGGTCACCACGAGAAAATTCTCCGCAGGAACCATTTTTGCAAAGCGTTCGTAGGTGTGGCGGATGAAGGATTTGCCCGTCCCCAGGATGTCGAGGAACTGCTTGGGCATCGACTGCCGGCTCTTGGGCCAGAAGCGCGATCCGATGCCGCCCGCCATGATGACACAATATTTATTGCTTCCCATGAGTTATTATATGGAGTTAACTTCGACAAAGATAAAAATATTTTAGTAACTTTGCCGCCTATTGGAAAATTAAATTTTCGCCCCGGCAATGAAAATCAGACTCTTCACGATACCCAATCTGCTGACCCTCTCGAACCTGCTCTGCGGCGCGGTGGCGGTGGTTTCGGCGCTGGTTTGGGGCGACCTGAAACTGGCCTTCGGCCTGATGGTTCTGGCCGCCGTGTTCGATTTTTTCGACGGCTTCGTAGCGCGCCTGCTCAATCAGAGTTCGCCCATCGGGCTGCAACTCGATTCGCTGGCCGACGATATTTCATTCGGACTGGCCCCCGCGGCGATCATGTATTCGCTCTATCAGTGGTTTCCGGGCGTCTGGCTGCCTGCGGGGTATCCGGGGCTGATCGTTTTCGTCTTTACGGCCTGTGCCGCGTTGCGGCTGGCGAAGTTCAACATCGACGACACGCAGCGCACGGAGTTCTGCGGTTTGCCCAGCCCGGCGGCGGCGATGCTCTGCGGTTCGCTGGGGCTGTTGTTCGAGACCGATGGGCTGGAACTTCCGCGTGAGGCGATTCCGGCCATTGCCGTGGTCGTGGGACTGCTGATGATTTCGAACGTGAGGATGTTCGCCCTCAAGTTCCACGGCTTCGGCTGGAAAGGAAACGAACTGCGTTACGGATTTATTGCCGCAGCCGTTGTGGCGGCCGTTCTCCTGCGCACTTACGCCGTGCCGGCGATCATCGTGCTGTATATCCTCGTTTCGCTCGTACGGGGGCTTGCCTGCCGGTCAAAAGGCTGTGGGAAAGCCGAATAGTTGTGTATTTAAATTTTTTTAATTATATTTGCCGCGGATTTCCGCTCTTTGGCTGACATGTCGAGATTTTCGAACCGCATATTGCTGACGCTCCTGCTCGGTCTGTTTTTTGCAGCGCCTTCCGCGGTGCGTTCCCAGGGATTCGATGCGAAAACCCTTCAGCGCGCCCAGCGTAACGGCCAGACGGGTAACCTCTACGGCAGCAATCCCTACGAGCAGACCGAAGGCGAGGAGGGCGAGAACCAGCAGCCGCAGGACACCACCAAGAAGGAACGGAAAATCCGCAAGCCGCTCGAGTCCTATTTTTTCAGTGACTCGATCCGCGCGCTGAACAACTTTAAATGGCACGTGAGCCGCGATTTCAACCGCGTCGAGATCGGGCCTTTGGACACCACGCTGACCGATTACCGGATCGACTATCCGTTCTACCGGGAGGACGTGGGCGACATCGCCCAGGGAGCTTTGGGCCAGACGTCGCTGCCGCTGAACTATTTCCGGCGTCCGCAGTTCTTTGACTTCAGTTTTGCGAGTCCCTACTACGCCTACACCTACAACATGGAGAACGTGCCCTTCTACAACACGAAGAGGCCGATGATCCGGATGAACTACGCGGAGTCGGGGCAGAAGCGTTTCCGCGAGGAGAATTTCGGTATCATGCATGCGCAGAACATCTCCCCGACGACGGGATTCAACATCGACTACAAGGCGCGGGGCACGCGCGGCCAGTACGTCTGGTCGCGGACCAAGAACCACAACCTTTCGGTGGCTATCAGCCACACGGGCAAGCGGTATTCGGTCCATGCGGGGTACTACAACAACCACATCGAGCAGCAGGAGAACGGCGGCGTGGTCGGCGAGTGGGCCATTGCGGACACGACGTTCGAAATGCCTTCGGGCGTGCCGATGCGCCTGGCCGACGCCGAGGCCAAGAACCTCTACCGCAACAACGCCTTCTTCGTCACGCAGTCCTACGGCATTCCGTTGCAGCGGCTTACGGAGAGCGATTTCTCGATGGCGAATCTTTCGGCGGTGTACATCGGCCATTCGTTCGAGTACAGTTCGTGGAGTAAGGTCTACACCGACAAGAACGAGCCTTACATCAACGAACGCGCCCACCGCGACGAGAACGGCGGTTTCGTGGCCGACACGCTCAGTTACTACCAGGACTGGTTCATCAACCCTGCGGAGACGCGCGACTCGATCTACGAGCGGAACATTTCGAACCGCTTTTTCGTGCAGGCGCAGCCCTGGGACCGGAACGGGATCGTGGGAACGCTCGACGCCGGCATCGGCATCGACATGCACACCTACTCGCAATTCGAACTGAAAGATTACCTGACGGGGAAGTACACGAAGGTCAACAAGACGAGTTACTTCTTCTACGGCTCCGTCAGCGGAAAGATAAAGAAATATGTCGATTGGGACGGAAACCTTCGTTTCTACCCGTCGGGATACAGAGGCGGAGACCTCTCGATCGGCGCGCACCTCGCGCTGAAAGGCTATCTCCGCGGACACCCCCTGATTCTCGAAGGCCGGTTCTCGATGGACCGCCGTTCGCCGAACTACTGGCAGGAGAATCTATTCTCTAACCATTATATATGGAACACTCCTTTAAGCAAGGAGAATGAAACTCGGTTCGAGGTCAAGTTTTCGGTTCCCGATTTCGCGTTCGAAGCGGGGGCATGGCAGGGAGTCGTCTCCGACAAGATTTACTATGCGTCGGACAGCAACGTCGCCCAGCACAGCGGGAACGTCAGCCTCACGAGTGTGTATGCTCGCAAAGATTTCCGCTTAGGCGGACTTCATTTGGACAACAGGGTATTGTTGCAGTGGAGTACGGATCAAGATGTTGTACCCGTTCCGCTTTTGAGCGCCTTCCTTTCGTATTACTACGAATTCTGGGTCGTGCGCGATGTGCTGCGCTTGCAGATCGGTCTGGACGGACGCTATAATACCAGGTATTATGCGCCCAGTTACAATCCGGCACTGTCGGTGTATTACAACCAACGGGAGGTCGAGACGGGGAATTACCCCTACATGGACGCTTTCGTCATGGGAAAGTGGAAGAGAATGCGGATATTCCTGAAATATCAGCATGTGAACAAGGGACTGTTCGGTAACGGAGAATATTTCTCGGCGGCTCGCTATCCGCTCAATCCGGGCATGTTCAAAATCGGTATCTCGTGGGGATTCTATGATTGACGTGCTGTTCTGCGCGGTGTAAGCTGCCCGCAAAACAACCTTTTATGTTAAAAAAGACCGTATTAACGTTTGCGTTCTTAACCATTCTTACGACATTTTACGGCTTCAACGCCCAGTTCAGCGCTCCCGCGACGGACGACGCACTGAACGAACTGGCCGGGATGCACCACTCGCTGCTCCCCGAGGGCAGTTACGTCATTTCGGCCTACGACAATCTGATTCGCAACATCAGCGAAGAGGAGGGCCACGACTGGCGCCTGATGAGCGCCATCGCTTACCACGAATCGCGCTTCACGCCCGACATCACCTCGCGCAGCGGGGCCCGCGGCCTGATGCAGATCATGCCCTCGGTGGCACGCCAGTTCGACGTCCCCGCGGCCGAGATCACCGATCCCGAGACCAATATCTGGCTGGCCAACAAGCTGATGTCGAAGATCATGTCGTCGCTCCGTTTTCCGGAGGGGACCCCTGAAAAGGACCGCATGAGCATCATCCTGGCCTCGTATAACAGCGGTATCGGCCATGTGAACGACGCCCGCCGTCTGGCCCGCCTGAACGGAGAAAACCCCAACTCGTGGGAGGTCGTGGCCCGGTACCTTACGCTGAAGGCCGAGCCGGAATTCTACGAGAACGAAGTGGTCAGATGCGGACGATTCACCGGCAGCCGGCAGACGCTGGCTTACGTGAACGACGTGATAGGACGCTACGACAGATACTGCCGCATTGCCGGGAGGTAACGGCGGCAGGATAAATGAAAGGCGGGACCCTTTTCGGGGGCCTGCCTTTTTTGTGTTCCTATCCCGCGGAACGGTTTCGAAATCCGAACTTTGAAAGATACAGACAGCCTGAATTTTGCAGTTTCCCGAATTATCACTATCTTTGATATGATGGCTTGGATTATTCCGGCTTATTTTGAGAAAACAGTGGAGAATCTTTCGGCGCATTTTCAGCAGTTATTCCTCGATCACTATGAATCCTTGTGTGCACGGGCTTTTCAGATGGTCCATGACCGTAAGGCGTCGGAAGACATCGTACAGGATGTTTTTCTTGCATTGTGGGAACGGCGTGCGGAGGTGGACTTCGACAGGCCGTTGCAGCCGCTGCTGTCCGTTGCCGTGAAGAACCGCGCCATCGATTTGCTGCGCTCCCGGAAATGGCGGGGCGGAGAGCCGGGCGAAGACGGGCTGGATACCTGTATCCGCACGCTTGTCGCCGACCATATCGAAGAGGAGTTCCAGTTGTCGCAGTTGAGCGATGAGATCGATTTCTGCATTTCCGGCCTTTCCGAGCAATGCCGCCGGGTCTTCCTGCTGAGCCGCATGACGGGGCTGAAAAACCGGGAGATCGCCGAACGGCTCAACATCAGTGTCAAGACCGTCGAGAAGCATATCGGCTCGGCATTGGCAAAACTCCGATTACGGCTCGGCCGCAGCGGCTTCCTGCGACTTTTCCTTTGAAAAATGGAAAAAGGGCTGCATCCTGCGAGATGCTGCCCTTTTTTCGTTCGCCTGCTCCGGTTAGCGGAGCGGAAATTCGTGCGTATGCGTGATGTGTCTGCCGGGGCCGATGATCCGGACCGCAATTCGGTCGGCCGTTATGTCACACTGCACGTAGCTCTGGTTGTCGTTGACCACGATGGGGAAACGGGTGTCGTTGTCCGCCGGGTGGAAACCGTACCGGTGCGTGTGGCCTGAAAACATGACGTCGATGCCGGCTTCGTTGAGGATCTGCAGGAACAGTTCCCGCAGGTGTTTGCTGCCGTGCCATGTGCCGGCGTCGAGCGGGATATGCAGGAAGACGACGCGTGCCGAAGCATTGCGGAAAGCCTCGGACGCCACCGCCTCGCGGAGCCATTCGCACTCTTCGCGCCGATAAGCGTCGTAGTCGGCGAGTCCTCCGTATTCGATGTCCGAGTCGGGTTTGTCTTCGCCGCAGTCGAGCGACAGGAAGCAAACCGATCCGACCTTGCGGAGCTGGTAGTAGCGACCGTCGCGCGTCGGAAAGTAGTCGAGCAGGCGGTCGGCGAATACGCCGCGGGTCTCGTGGTTGCCGCGGTTGTAGAAGATCGGGGTCTCCGAAGCGTAAAGACCTACCGAAGCGTCGATGAAATCCCTGAATAACTGTTCCTCGCTTTCGGTGCTGTTGGACATGTCTCCGTTGAGCATCACGAAGTCGTGTTTGCGGAAGTCGACCTCCCGGCACAGTTCAGACATCTCGTCGGCGCGTCCGTGAATGTCGTTTAGGATGAGGAACGAACAGTCGGTTCCGGCGGCCGGGAATGTCCGGAACCGGAGCGGAGCCTGCCTGTAAACGTTGCTGGCGACGGTTTTGCCGTAGAGGACATTGTCCCCGTGTTTCCATTCGACGACTTGCTGCGAAAAAATGCGGTAGCAGTATTGTGTTCCGGGACGCAGGTTTTTCAGCCTCACGCTGTGGAGCGTTTTGTGCGCCTGTTTGCGGCCTGCGACCGTCTCGTAATGACGGACATGTTCGGCGGCATAGAAACTGCGTCCGTCGTCTTCGGCCACCTCGACCCACGACAGTGAGGGTTTGTCGGTGGTCCACAGGACGGTTACGCCGTCGGTGGTCATGTCGCACAGCCATGGGCCGTGCGTAATCCTGAAATCCTGGGCCGGCAGCGTCAGTGACGCCGCCAGCCCGAGGAGTGTGAATAGCAATTTTTTCATCCTTCGGACAGTTTACTCCTGTGTTTCGACAAGGTCTTCCTCGGTCTGGAACCGGATGTCGGCCACCACGGGACGGTGGTCCGAAGCGTCGACTCCGTCGACCTGCTGGTCGGCGCGCGAAACTACGGTACAGTTCTGCACGCCGAAGTGTTCGATCGGGGCATACAGGATGTAGTCGATCTTGCGTGTGGGGCTGTCCGAAGGGAAGGTATACTGGTCTATCGTTCCGACGTTGGTGAGAAACGCCGTCATCGTGGCGATGACGTTCGAACTGGGAATCGCATTGAGGTCGCCCGACAAGATGAGGTCCCCGCCCAGATCCGTGTCGCGGATGCGGCGGATTTCATTGGCCTGCACCATGCGGCTCGCATCGCCCGAAAGATGGTCGAGGTGCGTTGAGGCGACATAGAGATCCTTGCCGTCGATCTCGACGCGGATGACGCACAGCGAGCGGTCCTCGCCGGGTTGTGAGGCCGCGCAGGGAAGCCGGTAGCTGCGTGTTTCGAGAATCGGGTGCTTCGACAGTACGGCGTCGCCGTATTCGCCTCCGTCGCGGTCGATGGCCTTCGAGAAGTGCCACTCCATGCCGAGTTTGGCGGCGAGGTCGCGGGCCTGGTGTACGTCCTTTCCCGTGCGGTTGGTGAAGGCGTCCACTTCGTTGAGGGTCACGAAGTCGGGGTTTTGCCGGCGGATCACCTCGGCCAGCGCGTCCAGGTCGGCTGCATTGGCGGGGCTTGTGGCGCGTGCGCCGTAGATGTTGTAGGTCATTACGCGGAGAATCCGGCCTTTGGGCGGAATGACGGCTTTGTCGCCGTGGCGGTCGTTGTAATTGTCGTCGTTGGTGCATGAAACGGCAATCAGGAGGAGCGTCCACAGGCATATCGTTTTTTTCATGGTCTCTCGTTTGAAGTTAATATTGTTTGTCGGATCAGAAGGCCCATACTTCGGCCAGACAGCCTTGGTAAAAATCGGCCTGCGTTGCGGTGATCGTAATCCGGAAGTAACGGCCCGTCGCCTTGTGGTCGAAATAAACCGTGTTCTCGATCCGGTTCTCGACGGTGAAGGCTCCGGCGCGTTTCCAGTTCAGGTTGTCGTCGCTCACGTCGACGTTGAAAATGCGCGGGTTGCCGCTGCTCTTGGGGACGTCGGAGTTTTCCGCTTCGGCTCTTGCGCGGAGTTTCAGGCCGTGCAGTTCCCGGGCCTGTCCCATGTCGACGGCGACCCAATGCGGCGGACCGGGTTTGGCGCTGCGCCATTGCGTGCCCCAATAGGTGTTGTTCTCGCCGTCGATGATCGAAACGGCCCGCCCGCGGTTGGGATAGGCGGTCGTCGCCTCGGCCTCTTCGGTCGAGAAGCCCGCGATCGACCAGCTGCTCTTGTCATATGCAGGGAACGGGTTTTCGGTGTAGTAGCCGTTGATGCGCAGGTAGGCGGTCTGCAACGATTCGTTGATCGCCAGGCCGGGCGTCACGCTTTCGATGCTGACGGGCAGCAGGAAGACGCCCACGCCGTCGAAAGCCCGGCTGTTGATGGCGATCCGTACGGGCGAGGAGATGTATTTCCCGTTGGGAATCACCGTTTCGAAGTTTTCGACCGTATAGCTTCCGTCGAGCATCATCGGATAGCTGCTCTGGTTCTTTTCGTTGTAGACCGCGACCAGTTCGGGCGCGACCCGGAATTTGACCGTCACGTCGCAGCCCGGATTGCGGATGCCGCTCAGGTTGGCATAGACCATGAACGACGTGTCGCGTTCGAGCGGGAAGACAAGGGTGTTCTTGGAAGTGTCATCAGCGGCGTTGACCGTGTAGATACGCGTATAGTTCTCGGGGTTGTCCACGTTCAGGTCATCCTGAACCGGGTTTTCGCAGGCGGCGAAAAGCGCTCCGCAGCAGAGGAGAGTCAGGTATTCGGTAAGTTTCATGATTGTTATTCGTTTTAACGGTTACCAGCCGGGATTCTGGACGATCTGCGGATCGCGGTTGATTTCGGACTGGGGAATGGGGAAAAGGTAGAACTCGGGCCGGAACACACGGGTCTCGAACACCGTTTTCTCGTAGAACGCTTCGTCGGTGAAGCTGTTGCCGGCATCGACGTTCATGCCGTAGAAGGGTCCTCCGTCGGTCTGGTCGGCGATCAGCCAGCGGCGGGTGTCGAAGTAGCGCAGTTGCTCGAAACAAAGTTCGATACGGCGCTCCAGACGGATCTGCTCGCGCATCTGGTTCTGGTTGAGATCGCTTTGGACGGGATCCAGGCCGCCGCGTTCGCGGATCAGGTTGAGGTAGGTCTCAATGTCCGGGTTGCCCGGATCGTATTCATTGAGCGCTTCGACGTAGTTGAGCAGCATTTCGGCGTAGCGCATGATGACGAAGGGCCGCTTGATGTAGTTGCTGTTCTTGGGGTTGGACGAGGGCGAGACGTTCTTGATGGCGATATAGCCCGAGCGCGGGAAATCCCACGTGCCCTTCTTGCCCGACCCGCCGGTGTAGTAGAGCTGGATCCGGGTTTTCTGGTCGCCGATCCAGTAGGCGCCGTTGAAGCAGATGTTGACGTAGAAACGCGGCTCGCGGTTGACGAACATGTTGCGCGTCCCGGCCGGAGCGAATACCCAGCCCGATTTGATGTCCGCGTAATTGGTTGTCGAATAGCCGCTCTCCTTGTCGGGGGTGATGGCTGTGCCGTCCTTCATGCGGAAGGCGTCGACGAGCTGCTGGGTCGCACCCATGCTCTCGTAGCCGCTGAACTGACGCGGAGATGCCGAGCGCTCCCAGTGTTGCAGGGAGTTGCTGATGCGGACCATCATGACCTCGCTGTTCCAGTTCTCCAGGAAGACGTTGCGACACGACATGTAGGGGTCGAGCGTACCGTCCTTGTGGTATTCTTTGTAAAGGTCGAAAATGCCCAGGTCGATGACTGCTTTGGCGGCCTGCGCGGCCCGGTTCCACTTTTCCGGGTCCTTCCGGGTCGGAAAGAGGTGTTTGCCGTCCGTGTTGACCACGTTGGCGTAGGCCGGGTTGCCGTTGAACTGGTCGCTGGCGGCCAGCAGCAGCACGCGGCTTTTGAGGCCCATGCACATGGCCAGCGTCGCGCGGCCGTAGTCCTTGTCGGCCTGTGTGGTGAAGTGCAGCGGCAGGCGGTTGTTGTCGATCATGTCGTCGAGTTCGCGGACGATATAATCCACGCATTCGTCGTAGGGGCTGCGGGGCAGGTTCATCTTCACGTCGTCTCGGTCGAGGTCTCCGGAAAGCACGTCGTCGCCCAGCAGTACGCACGGACCGTACTGGCGCAGCAGGCAGTAGTAGAACCAGGCGCGCAGGAAGCGGGCTTCGTTCTTATACTGTTCGACAACGATGGGACCGCGCGTGGGGTCGTCGAGCATCTCCTGGTTCGAGCCGATGTGCTGGATGAAATAAGTCGCCGAGCGGATGCCCCGGTAGTAGTGGGTCCAGTATTCGTAGTAATTCGACGAAGCGCTCCAGTTGCCGAGGTTCATTTTGAAGGAGTTGTAATCTTCGCGGTCGTAGGTGACATCCAGATCGTCCGAGCAGGGGTCCCAGGGCACGCCGTTGGTGCGGTGCGATTCGTCGCGGATGTAGCTGTAAACGGTAGCCAGGTACTTTTCGGAATAGGAGGTCTGCTGGAAGACCTGCTCGATGGTGATCCGGTCGTCGGGGACCTGGTCGAAGAAGTCGTCGTTGCAGGCGGTCAGGATACAGAGAGCGGTCAGTAACGGGAGTGTTATTTTAAGTTTCATAGCTTGTCGGGAGTTTTAGAAGTTGAAGTTGATACCCAGACTGACGGAGCCGATATTAGGGTATTTGGCGCCGCGGCCGTCGCCCAGTTCCACGTCCCACAGTTTGAACTTGCTGAACGTAAGCAGGTTGACGCCCTGGATGAAAATGCGCGCATTGTTGATGTGTATGCGTTTCATCCAGCGGTCGGGAAGCGTGTAGGAGAGTTCTATGTTCTTCAGGCGCAGGTAGCTGGTACTTTTGAGCCACCACGTGCTGGCCTCGTAGTTCATGTTCATGTTTCCGATCGAGAGACGGGGGTAGAAAACGTCCTGTCGGGGATTGGCTTCGGTCCAGCGGTCGGTGATGTTACTCAACAGGTTGCCGCGGCTCGATCCCTGTGCGAAAGG
Source organism: uncultured Alistipes sp. (assembly GCA_900541585.1). GTDB lineage: Bacteria > Bacteroidota > Bacteroidia > Bacteroidales > Rikenellaceae > Alistipes. Next base: position 38,067 of record UQKD01000006.1, on the reverse strand, counting down.
CAGTACGCCTTCGCCGCTGAGCATCGCGTCGACATGGGCCGCGCCCTGGAACATGGCCGACAGCGAGAGGCTTTTCCAGCCCACGGAGAATCCGAAGCCGTAGATGATCTCGGGAACGCTTCCCCAGCCGATGGGAACCTTGTCGTATTCGTCGATCTTGCCGTCGCCGTTGATATCCTTGTAGCGGATGTCGCCCGGGCGTGTGTCGCCGACCTGTACGGGGGATGCGGCGATCTCTTCCGTGCTTTCGAAAAGTCCCAGCGCGATGAGTCCGAACCGTTGGTCGACCTTGTTGCCGATGGTTCTCTGCCAGGGATAGGCCACAGTGCTGTCGTCCTCCAGGACTTTGTTGCGGTTGAACGAATAGTTCCCCATGACGCTCAACGACCAGTCGTTCCACGAATTGGCGTAGCTGACCGACAATTCGATGCCCTTGTTCTCGACCTTGCCGATGTTGCCGTAGGGAGCGTTGATCATGCCGAAATAGGACGGGATGCTCGTGCGGCGCAGGTAGATGCCTTTGCGCGACTCCTTGAAGGCGTCGAACTGCAGGTTGAACTTGTTGTTGAGCAGGCGCATGTCCAGGCCGATGTTGGCTTTGTCTGCGATTTCCCATGTCACGTCCACGGCATATTCGTCAATGGCCGTGGTCCCGTAGGTCTGGTCCATGTTTTTGCCGAACTGGTAACTCGTGTCCTTGTTGTCTTTGACGGTGGCCAGATAGGCGAAGCGGCGTCCGCTGATATTACTGTTGCCGACACGGCCCCATGTGCCGCGCAGTTTGAGGTACTGGATCACTTCCGTGGCTCCCCCCCCCTTGAAAAAGGGTTCGTTGGTAATCACCCAGCCCAGTCCGACCGACGGAAAGAAGCCGTAGCGGTGGTTCGGAGCGAAGTTTTCCGAGCCGTTGTATCCGAAGTTGAACTCCCCGAAATAGCGGTCGTCGAAGGAGTAGGTGAAGCGTCCCGCCAAGCCGCGGAAACGGTAGGGAAGGGCCTCTTCGACGTTCGACGCTTTGGTGTTGATTTCGTCGCTTTGGTTGAAGAGCATCATGCCCGACACGGTGTGTTTGCCGAAGGTGTTGCGGTAGTTGATCGCCGCCTCCAGGTAGATGGCGCGGTTGCCCTTGGCGCTGAGGCTGTAGGCGAGGTTCTCGGTTCCCTGTCGGGTCTGCTCGTAGAGCAGGTTGCCGTTGGCGTCGCGTCCCGTGGCGTGGTAGGTGTTCGGGGTTTTGGTGAAACGGTTGCTCGTGTAGTTGTAGGTGTCGAACGAGAACATGCCCGAGATCGAAAGCCCTTTGTAGAGCTGCTGCGTGACGCGCAGGTTCGAGTAGACCTGGCTGCGCCACTGGTTGGCGTAACCCGTTGCGCCGAGCTGTGCGACGGGGTTGAGGTTGCCGCCCGAGAAGGCTCCGAGCTTGCCGTCGGGATAGAGCGGTGCGATGTAGGTCGGGGGCGTGAAGTAGGCCGATTCGAAGATGCTCGCCTGCGAGGAGGCCGGGTAGTTGGCGTTGGCCAGGTAGCCCTGGATGCCTAGTTTGATCTCGGTGGTGCGGAACGGGTTGAGCGTGAGGTTCGAAGTGACGTTGTAACGGCGGTAGAAGGTGTTCGAATTGTAGTCGGCCAGTTTCGTGTCCTTATACATGCCGTTCTCGTCGTAATAGGCCAGGCCGATGTAGTAGACCGCCTTGTCGGAACCGCCCTGCACGTTGACGTTGGCCGAACGGTTGCGGCTGAAGTCACGCAGGATCTCTTTCATCCAGTCTACGTCGGGGTAGAGGTAGGGGTCATCCCCGCGGCGGGTCTTTTCGATGATGTCGCGGCTGTAAAGCCGGCCGCCGCCGCGGGTCAGCGATGCCTCGTTCGACATTTCCATGTAGGTCGCGCCGTCGGCGAAATCGGTGATCTTGGTCGGTTTGGTAAGGCCTTCCGTATAGCGTACGCTGAATTTGGGGCGCCCTTTCAGACCGTTCTTGGTGTTGATGATAATGACGCCGTTGGCGCCGCGGACACCATAAACGGCCGTTGCCGACGCATCTTTGAGGATCGAGAAACTCTCGATGTCCTCGGGGTCGACGTTGGCGAACGAGCGGGGGACGCCGTCGACGAGTGTCAGCGGAGCGCTCATGCTGGCCGTCAGGGTCGAGATGCCGCGGATGTAGATGTTGGCGTCGTCGAAGCCGGGTTCGCTGGTCCGCTGGACTGAAACCAGGCCCGATACGCGGCCTGCAAGGCCCTGCGTGAGGTTAGCGACGGGAACTTTCAGCTCCTTGGTCGCTATGGTCTGCTGCGAGCCGATGACGCTGATCTTTTTCTGTACGCCGTAGCCAACGACTTCCACGGCGTCGAGAATCGCGTCGTTCTGCTGCATCACCACGTCGACGATTTCCCGGTCTGCGACCGGAACATCCTGCGGTTTGTAGCCCACATAACTGAATTCTAGTACTTCGCCGGGATACACGTCGAGCAGGTATTTGCCGTTGATGTCGGTGGCCGTACCGATACTCGGACGGGCTTTGACGCGGACCGTGACGCCGATGAGCGGTTCGTTGTTCGGGTCTTTGACGACGCCCGTGATACGCGCGATCTTCTGGGGCACTCCGGTGCCCGGGGACGCGGACCGGCCGATGACGATCTGCCGTCCCGAGAGTTTCCACGTGTTGTCGGTTCCGGCGAACAACTGTTTCAAAACCGTTGAAATGGACTGATTCGCGACTTTCAGGGTGACTTTGCGGTGGATGTCCAGGATGTTGTCGTAGTAGACGAAAATGTAGTCGCTTTGGCGCTCGATCTGCGTGAAGACCTCTTTGATAGGGCGGTTCTGTACGTCGAGCGTGATGGTTTTCGCCTCCTCTGCCGTTTGTGCGCCGACGGGCCGGATGAACCCGATTGCAGCCAGCAAAAACAGGAGCGTTATCCGGAATAGGCGGAATAATCCCCCATTATCGGCCTCGGAGAGACCGATTTTACCATTTTTGTTGTACATTTGTAAAGATTTGAAGTTTAAAGTAGGGTAATTTTAGATTTTCAATCACGCCGGATGTCGTTGTGGGACGACATCCGGTCTCTTTTCGGGGATGGTCTGTTACATAGGCAGGTCAGTTTAGGCGGCTGGAAGCCGGGTTGTAGTCGATCCGGAAATTTCCGGGACTGATAATTTGCAGTTGGATCGGAGCCGTGACGCTCAGGATCTTCAGCACTTCGGTTAAGTCGTCCTTCAGGTCGAGTTTGCCCGAGAGGGTCAGCGCAGCGGCCTCGGGCGTACACTCGATCCGGCAATTATAATAGCGCGCGAGGCGTTCGAGGATATTCGACAGGCGGTCGTTGTCGAAAGGCAGGTATCCGTAAATCCAACTGATATAGCTTTCGGCTTGCACCTCGTGGACCTCCAACGTTTCCGAAGCCCCGAGGACAGCCTGTTGGCCGGGGATGATGCGGATGCCGTGGTCAGGCCGCCCGGCGGGGGCCACGCTCACCGAACCGGAGAGCAGGACGACCTCCTGTGTGCGGTCGCGGCCGTAGGACGATATGTAGAATTTGGTTCCCAGAACGCAGACATCCATCTTACCCGTATGCACCGAGAACGGCCGTTCGGCGTCGTGCGCCACCTCCATGTAGATTTCGCCTTCGACATAGATTTCGCGTTTCTGTTTTTCGAATACGACGGGGTAGATCAGCCGCGACCCGGCGTTGATCCAGACACGGCTTCCGTCGGCGAGCGTCAGCGTGGTCTGCTTGCCGTAGGGAACGACCAGTTGGTTGAACGTCGCGGCCTCTTTCTTGGGAATGGTCTTTTCGGCGTTGTTGATCTGGATGGCGGTCGAGTCGTAGCGGATCGTCGATTTTTGGGTTTCGAGCAGGAGGGTTTTCTGTTCGGAGAGTACCAGTTGCACCTCCTTCTGCGTGAATACGGGGGCTTCGGCCTGCCGGATAAAGGCTTCGATGTCCGGGACGGATGCCAGTTGCAGCCGGTGGTAGCTGGCCATCGCCAGCGCGACACAGGCTGCCGCAGCGATGCCGATGCCCAGACGGCGCAGTTGCAGCCGTAGCGTAGTCCGGGGTTTGGACGCTTCGGCGATCCGGGCCCTGATATTTTCAAAGGCTTGTCCGGTGTCGAACCGGGTTTCTGCAAGATGCGCGTCGCCCCAGGCTTCGTAAGCCCGAAGAAAAGCGCGGCGGTTCGTTTCGGACGCTTCGAGCCACTTGTGCAGCTTTCGGCGTTCCGTGTCGGTGAGGGGTACACCGTCGAGCTGGCGGGTTATCAGTTCTTCAATGGGATGTTCGGGTGTCTTCATTCTATTTATATCACGGACGAGCCCCCGAAAACCCTACCCCTGGCTCCGGATATTTTTTATGATCCGGCAAAAAAGGCGGAAACGGATGTTTGCGTCCGGCTTTTCGGGGCATTTTGCCGGTTATTGAAAAAGGCGCTTCTTCCCGAAGCGCCTTTTTCAGAGGTCCGGGTCGTCTAATAGACCCACTCGAAATTGTCGACGTAGAGTACGTTCGACTTGCAGCCTACCATGAAGTCGCCGTAGGCGCTCGTCGAGCAGGAGATCACGATCTGATACAGTCCCGACGGTTTGGCCGTCCGGTCGTAATAGTTGAGCGGAAGCTGTACGTCGATCATCTTGCCGCCGGTCGAACTTTGGTCGATGAAGAGCGAGCCGTAGGCGATGATCGGTCCCTCGTCGACCGCCGTCGCCTCTTCCGGGTCCCAGGTCCCGGTGGGGGCTTCCGTGCCCGATCCGACCTCGCGGCGGGTGTTCCAGTCCACGATGGCGACCATGATGCGGGCCTTGTCCTGATCGCCCTCCCTGATCGGTGCGCCGAAATTCTTGTCGATGTCGGCGATGCCGATTTTTTCCGCATAGTATTGCAGTTTCAGCGCTTTGGGACGGGCTTTCCAGGCGTAGGGCTGGCCGAACGACACGACACCCCGGGTCAGAACGTCCTTTTGGAAAAGTCCCGAGAAGAGGTTGCCCGAGGCGAGGACTCCCACGGCGGACGTAGCCTGGAGTTTGGCACGTGTGCCCCCGTCGAAGGTGGCCTGCGTGCAGAGTCCCCTGGTGAAGGTGTTGTTGCCGCTGCCCCAGAACTCCGCGGTCTTGTTGTTCTGTGTCCAGCAGCTCAGCGAACTGTCTTCCATGTCGCCGTCGGGAATCGTGTTGCCCGCGGGGGCCACATATTCCATCAGCTGGGTCTGCTCGCCCCCGACCGTCAGTCGGAATTCGTAGGTGTGACCTGCGAAGAGACCCTTGTCCGGTACGAAGTTGTAGACGGCAAGACCGTAGGGGTTGGTCGACGAACTCCATTCGGGCGCGAGCGTCGCCGTCAGGATGCCGGCATCGTAGCTGCTCTCCGGCATTCTCTGCCACTCCGTGTCGCCCTTGATGCGGTATTCCAGCGCGGCGCCCGAGGCATACTCCTCGGCGGAGACGAGTGCCGTGGCCGTGGCCGTATTGTTCCACAGGTCGGTTGCCCGGAGAGCGACCTTTACATTGGTAGGCTCCACGTAAAGCAGCCACCGTTCGGTAATCCCGTGGCAGGTGACGTCTACGAAGCGCACCGATTCGAAGCTGCTGCCCGAAAGTTCTTCGAGCGAAGGCGAATAGGTCGTGATGTCGGCGGGACCGAGTTTGAGTTCCGTGACTTCGATGTGCTCCAGGTCGGTGCCGCCGGGGACATAGACCCGGGCGATGCGGTTTTTCTCCTCGATCTCCGTGGCGCCGATCTGCCCCGTCACGCTGAAACGGCGTTCGATGGTCTGCGCGGCGCGGATCGTCCATTCGTAATCCTGATAGAGCGAAAGCGTGGTGTAGATCGGAGAACGCATGTCGAACGTGCCGGTCAGCTCCCGGGAGCTGCGGATCTGTTGCAGGACCTCCTCCTTGTCGAGCTGGATGCTGTGGATGACGGCGTCGTAACCCACGGCGTCGATCCGCACGTTGCGGATGTCGGTCGCTTCGTCGAGCGAGAGGGTGACCACCCGCGACGTGACGTTGTTTTCCGAGACCGAGAAGCCCTGGCCTTCGACGCCAGCGATGCGGAGTTCGACGACCGGATAGGGGATGTCGTTGTGGATGCACGACGACGCAAGAAGCGCCGCGGCTGCAAGGAGTGCTGTTTTCAGGTATCTGGTCATAACTTATCTCTTTTTCTTGTCCCACAGGTGTATCGTCATGCCGAAATTGATGGCGGCGACGTTGAGCCTGAAACGCATGTTCGAAGCTTTGCGCGTGCCGATCTTGTTGCCGGCGTCGTCCTTCTGCGTGACGGAGGTGTACTGGATGCCGCCCAGCCCGAACGAAAGCGTGGCGCAGACGTTGGGGAAGATATAGACGGCAGCTCCCGGATTAAACGCCAATTTGAGCTGCGTATTGTCGCTGAGGGTGGTTTTCATGTTGTCGCTGGCAGTGTCGGGCTGGTAGGAGAGCTTCGACGTTCCGGTCGACAGCGAGAGTTCGAACTCGGCGAACAGTCCGAAACGGCCCTTCGGGTCGAGTCCCGCGTAGGAGCGGTGGAAAATGCCGAACGAATAGTTGTCGCTGTTGAAATTGACCTTCGGGATGCTGCCCGAGGCGTCGTTGCTTTCGCCCAGGTCGTAGCGTGCGGCATCGAGGTTGCCGTCCATGTGGCGGTAGCCGAAGCGCACGCCCAGGCAGTTGTTGTCGCGGTAGAAATAGCCGATGAAGGGCTTGACGGTGGCCACCGTGCCGTCGGCGTCGATGCCGTCGAGGATGAGCATGATGTCCGTGTCGTCGCTCGACATCGTGCCGTAGGAGGCCGTCAGGCCCATCATCACCTCGCCCTTGTAGGCGAATTTGAGTTTGTTGATCTCACGGTCGATGCGCCGGCGCGTGGGCAGGAACCGGTTTTTGCCGCGGATCGGCGACTCGGCTTCAGCGGCCTTGAGGGCCTGCATTGGCTTTTGTCCGGCATGTCCGTCGGCCGGGGCTGCCGCTTCCGAGGCCGGAACTTCGTCTTCGGTGGAGATCGTTTCGGCTGCGGCGGCTGCGATTGCGGCCGTTTCTTCCGGGTTTCCGGCCACGGCGGTCGGCCGCGACAGCGCGTTGCCGCAAGAGATGATCATGATCAGCAGGGTGCAGAGTATGCTTCGTGTCATAGTATGCCGTTTTTAGAGATAGAAGGCCATGCCGAGGCCGATCGAGAAGATATTGACCTTGAAGTTCATCATGCTCGTGTTGCGCTTGCCCACGGTGACCTGGTTGTGAACCTGCTTGGTGTGGTTATAGGTGATGCCCATCACGCCCACGTTCACTTCGACGGCCATGTTGTTGGTGGCGAAGGCTATGATGCCCGGCGAAATGCCCAGCGAAAGGGTGTAGCCGGTTTCGTAGGTTCCTTTCACGGGCGAGTCGTTGGCGAAGCGCGCCTGCGTGCCGCCGGCCGAGAGCGACATTTCGTTGAACAGCGCGAAGCGTTTGCTGCGTCCCAGCGGGATGTACTGCCGCCAGATCGCCGCCGCCGAATAGGTCTGCTTGAGCGAGTAGAAATCCCTGGCCACGATGTTCGTGCCCGTCTCCTCGTTGCCGAAGTGCAGCTCGGCGTTGTCCAGCTTGAGCAGCGTGCGCGAATAGATGAAGCGTCCTCCGAGGGCCATGTTGTCCCGGAAGGCGTAGGCGATCAGCGGGCTGACGCGGAAGGTGTAGCCTTTCGAGTTGATTCCCTCGATGACGAGGAACTGGTAGCCTTTGTTGGTATGGGTCGAGTAGGAGGCCGTACCGCCGAAAATCCACTGTCCTTTCGGCACGAACAGGTTGTGCGTGTCGGTAAGTCCGCGCTCCTGGCGCATTTCGTTGATCGTTTTCGGGCGCTGGTCGGCTGTCGCCGCAGTTTGGGCGGCGGTTGTTTCCTGTGCGCGCAGCGCCTGCGCCGTGCCCGTGAGGCACAGCGCGAGGGCGAGCGTGCGGATGAATAGCTTGCGCATCTGCTTGCGTTTAGTGATTAGTATACCCATTCGAAATCGTCTACGTACATGACATTGCCCAGACAACCGACCTTGAAGTCGCCGTAGGCGCTCGTCGTACAGGAGATGACGAGTGTATATGCGCCCGTAGGTTTGGTCGTTCTGTCGTAATATTCGATCGGAATCTCCACGGTCGTCATCGCGTCGCCTGGTGTGGTTTCGCCGATCAGCAGCGATCCGTAAGCGATGACGGGGCCTTCGTCAGTTTTGGCGGTTTTGGCGGGGTCCCACACGCCTGTCGGCGATCCCATACCGGCGACAGTCGCGTGACGGCTGTTCCAATCGACGATAACGGCGAAGATACGTGAACGGTCTTGGCCGTCCTGGATGTATTCGTGCTCTTCGGTGACGGTCCCCTTATTGACGGCGCCCACGGTGGCGTGGTATTTGAGCCGCAAGGCCGTCGGACGCGCTGTCCACTGGTAGGGCATTCCGAAACTGGCCGTTCCCGAGAGACTCGCAAAACGGAACGTTGCCGAGAAGAGATTGCCCGCGGCGAGCAGGCCGAACGCCGACTGCGATTCGAGCTTGGCGCAGTAGTTGCCGCCCATGCCGGGTTTGGTCGACTGCGCACACAGTCCCGAAGTTGCGGCATTGCCGCTGCCCCAGAACGTAGTGGATTCCGACGTGCTTTTGCCGAAACAGGGGAGCGATTCGCTTTCCATATCCCCGTCGGGGATGACCTGCCCGGCAGCGGCCTGAAACTCTGCCGAGGAGACGGTTTCGTTATTGAGTGCCGCCCGCGCCTCGTAGCTGTTGCCGGCGAAGACGCCTGTACCTGCAACGGGCGTGTAGACAGTCAGGCCCGCGGCATTGGTCGATTCCTCCCATTTGGCCGTGAACGTGGCCGCATAGATGCCCTCGCCGGCGCTTACGGCCTCGGCGTCGGACCACTCGCCGTCTTTGACGCGCAGCCCGAAGGTTGCCGTCGTGACGTTCGGGTCGAGGACCAGCGCGCGCAGCGTGAGACTGTTCGTCCAGAGGTCGTAATCCGTCTTTTCAATGGGCAGAAGGCCTTGCAGACGGTATTCCGAGATGGCGGTGGCTTCGGCGCCGGCCGAATCCGCGACGCGGATGGTTACCGGATGGCTGCCGCCCGGCCTGCCTGCGAAAAAGGCGTCGGAAAGGGTGACCGTCAGGCTCAAGTCGCTCTCCCTGACGACTTCGATACCCTCGGTCGTGTCGTTCAGCACGTCGTAGCTGTCGTCGCCGATGCCGATCACGACGCTCCTTACGGCGGCCATCGTCGTTATCATGTAACGTTTCGGGGCGGTCGTCCCGGGGATGAAATCCTGCGGCTGGTCCATGTCGAAGCCGTCGCTTTCGATGCTCGGCTCGGGGCTGAACGGGAACGTGTCGTCATAGTCGTCGGTCGAGGTGTCTACCTTGACGACGAAGCATTCGATGAAGCCCGGCAGATCCTTCGAGAACCGGAAGGAGACGCTGTATTTGCCGCCGGTCTGCACGCCTTCGAATCGGCCCTCCTTGACGATGACGCCGCGGTCGGGGTGCGTGCCCTCGAAGCGGGTCGTGAGCGTGGTCACACCCTCGGGCATGGTAAAGTAGCCCGTGCCGTCGGCCGTGTAGTTCAGTGCCGGGACGCTGCCTGACTCGGCCTTTTCGGCGTCGAACGAGTCGGCGGCGACTACCCACGCATGGAAATTCTCGCCGAAAGCGGCGGAAACCGTGGCGTCGAATTTCACTTCGGCGACGACGTTCTGCCGTTTGCACTCCACTTCGGCGACGGTCGTCTGGCCGGCTGCCACCGTAAAGGTCTTCTCTCCTTTGTAGAGACGCTTCGAGAACGACGCAGGGACGGCTTCTCCCGCGTCGACCTCTACGCGGTACTCGCCCGCGAGCAGTTCCAGCCGCGCGGGGAGCGTCTCCCCGGTGTATTGGCGCAGCAGCTCGTTGCTGCCGCGGTAGATGCGTACGGCAAGATGCTGCAAGGGGTCGTATTCCCCGTCGGCCTCGGCCCGCGTGGCCGAAACCCGCATTTCGAGCGCCCCCGTGTCGCCCGCGTCGATGCTCCCGGCCGTCTCTTTCGAGCAGGCGGCAGTCAGCGCGGCGCAGAACAGCAGGACGGCGGTAATATATTTTTTCATAATTCGTCAGCCTTAATTCACCGGTACGTAATATTTCAAGGTCTTGGTCGTGCTGAGGCCGTTGTTCTCCGTCACCGTGAGTATGAAATTGTTGTTGCCGGGGAAGCCTGCCAGCAATCCGGTAAACATCTTGTCGATCTTGAGCCGGATGGACGGTTTGTCCTTGACAGCATCATCGATGGGGAATCCGAGGGCCGAAATCGCTTCCCGGACATCTTCGGCCGGATGCATGGTTCCGTCCGTATCTTCGAAGCCCTTGATATTGCAGAGATCGAACCGGGCCGGGATGCCCATCTTGCCGAGCTCCTTGGCGTCGAGGTTGTCGCAGTCGATGGTCACGTTGAGCGATTTGGTGCCTGTTTGCGCCGTGATGTCGATCTCCGTGTCGCGGTCTGCGGACGGTGTTTGCGTTTCGTCGATATTGAAATCTACGCCGACAATCGAAGGGCCTTCGTTGTCCGGATCGACCACGAGCGTCAGCGATGCCCGGGCCGAAAGCCCTTTGGCGTCGGTTATCTCGAAGGCGAATGCGTGTGTGCCCTCGTATGCGGGATAGAGCAGTTTCATGGCTCCTGCGATGTCGAAACTCTTCGAGGTCGCTCCCTTGAGGTCGTCGCCCAGCGGGAAGCCGAGGCCTGCGAGAACCGTGTAGGCGGGATCCGACGCCCCGATCGTGCAGAGGTCGAATTCCGGACCGCCGATTCCGGCCACTATGCCGGCCAGCTCCGCGTTGTCCGACGTGATTTTCACCGCGAACGATTCGATGCCGTTGGGCGAGGCGAGGTCAAAGGCGAACGGCTGGGTGTAGTTGCCCTGGGCGTCGAACATCGAGGCCAGAAGCTGGAAGGGTTTCGTGAGGTCGTAATCGGGACATTCGAGGGTCGGGGCGACGGGAAGTCCGGGTTCGCCCGGGTTGTCAGGATCGTTGACCGGGATTTCGTCGTCCTCCACGAAGTCGTCGACGTCGATGTCCAGTTTGATGTCGCCCTTGTCCGAGTAGGTGATCACGATGGATAGTTTGCGCCATTGTCCGGCCTTGACGCCCGGGATGCTCTTGTTGATCCGGACGGGTGCGTCGGGCGCATCGGCGAAAGCGCCTTCGAGGTGTAATTTGAGCGTGTTGGTCTCGCCCTGCGGCATGAAGTAGGCCGCGCGGGTTTCGTTCTTCAGGAAGGTCATCGTCGTTTCGCCCAGCGAGACCGTCGACTTGGTGTCGTCGGTGAGCTGGTCGGCGAGGTCTTTCGAGCACATCAGCGTCACCTTGATGTTGTTCAGCGTGCAGACGACCTCGTCGATGGATGTGGTTCGGTTCTTCTCGATGATGAACTCCTGCGAACCGAAATAGACGGGGCGTTCCCATTCGGCTGCCGGCGTCGTGGCGGCCTCTTCCGAACGGACCTCCATCGTGTAGCTGCCCACCGGAAGTTCCAGCCTGCCCGCCTCGCCGATCGAGACCATCAGGTTGCCGTAGGTCTCCTTGAGCACCTGCTTGCCGGATGCGTCGCGAATTTCGACGATGTATGCGTCGACGTCGGGCTGCGCCTCTTCCGCACGGGTCGTGGGCTTGGCCGTTTCGTCGGACGTGTCGTCGGGCTGGGTTTCGGTATCGGTGTCGACCACGACGCGCATGCTCATGTCCGCCAGCGTCAGGTAGCCTTTGGCATTGGGATCGGGAGGCGTTCCCGGCTCGTTGTTCTTATAAGCGGGATCTTCGTTCACACAGCCGGTCGCGAGCAGCGCCGTCGCTGCCATAGCCGTCAGAATCTTGGTAAAGGTTTTCATATCTCGGTGTTTTTATTTGCGTTATTCGATGGCCTCGTCGTTGAGTTCTACGTCGAGGTCCACGGTCTCGGTGTATCCTTCGCCGAGGGTGACGGTCAGCGTCGCGCTGCCGGCCTTCCTGGCGTCGAGGGTGAAGATGTGGCGCGTGGCTGGGCGTGCCGCTTCGAGCGGCTCGGGGGTGAAGGTGTAGAGCGGACCCTCCGACGTGCCGTCCTGGCTCTGGCCCCGTGCCGTGCCCTTCACGGTGAGCGGCCTGCCGGCCTGCACCCAGACGGATTCCGCTTCGGTCGCGTCGCAGGGACGGAACGTGAAGACATTGCCCGCTCCGGTCGTCACGGAGAACTCCGCGTTGTTGTAATATTTTTTGAACGACTCGGTGGCGCGTACCAGAGCCTGCGAATTGCCGATCTTCGCTGTGATCTGCGCGGTGCAGGCGCGGCGCGCTGCGACCTCGACTTCGGTCGAGCCTGCGTAGTAGGGTTTGTCCACGCCTTCGGCTTCGGGATCGCCGTAGGTAACCGTGATCGTGTAGCGGCCTTCGGGGAAGGAGTAGGAGGTGTCCTCGGCATTATACGCTGCGACCGTCTCCCACGTGCGGTCGAAATCTTCGCCCGTGATCCGCAGGGCGAAATCCTCTCCGGCGGGTTTTGCCGCAGCGCGGGTCGCGCTCTGGGCCGGAACCGTCGATGCGGCGTCGATCGTGGCGTCGGCCTCGCAGACGATGCGGATGGTTCCGCAGCCCTCTCCGGCCGGGGCCTCTTTCTTCTCGGAGCATCCTCCGGCTGCGACAGCCGCCGATGCAAGGATATAAAGCAGTTTTCTCATGGCGGTTATTCGTTGACGATGGATACTTTGATATTGTCGAGGTAGAGCCAGTAGTTGCCGTTGAATCCCCAAAATGGAGCGGTTGTGGTCGTCGAGGATACCATCCATGACGCACGGGTCGTGTTTGCGGCTGCTGGAATGGTGAATGAGGCTGTGTTGGAAATGTCGTCGTAGTTCTGGTTCTGATTCCGGTCGTTCCCTTCGGTTCCGGGGATGGTGGCATTGTTGATACACAGATTGGGAATTGCCGTCGATCCGGTTTGCCAGCCCGATTCTTGAGTGTAACCGCAACTGTAAATGGCATTTCCGTTGCCCGGACCTATATTGGCGCCTTTCCAGTTGCGCTCTATCGACCAACGTCCGCCTTTGTAGTTGAAAGAAACGGTTACTTTCACTGATTTTCCCGATTTGATCCCGCTGAAAGGGGCGGAGTCGATACGGGCCTTGTAAATATTCGATTTAACGGATTGGTTTTCGACCCGGGCGCAGATTCGCACGGCCTTGCCTGCGGCAACGCCCACGCGGGCTGCGGTCCAGCCGGCGGCCGAAAGCCCCCATCGGCTTAAATCAATTGCGGTTCCGTCGCCGTTGGCGATTGTAGTGCCTCCCACTTCCGGGTTGTCATAGTCGCCCGCATTCTGGTTGATTGAACTGAAATCCTCCGCCAGCAGGTAGGGAACGCTGAACGTGATGTCGTTGCTGCCGGATTCGGTGATCTGCGGCATTGTCAGCGTGTTCGAAACGACGGCGCTTTCCGATTCGTACTGCACCGTGACGGTCTTTCCCGAGAGGTTGTCGGTCCACGAGGGTTTGAGCACCATCGTGTATTTGCCCTCGGCGTCCGGCGTGAACTGGCGGACGTTCGTGCCGTTGTCGAACAGCGAGCCTTCGGGAGCCGTGAGGGTGATCTTTTCGACCGTCTCGCCCAGCGTCGCCGTGCCCTTGTCCGCAGGCAGCGAGAAGTTCAGACGCGTGTAATAGCGGCCGATGGCGGGGATGTGGTAGGCGATCGGGGTGGTGTGGCCTTCGGAGAAGTGCTTGCCGGCAATGTCGCGCGGCTCGGATTCCCCGGCTTCGCAGATCGCGGTGATGGTCACCGCCTGGTCGGCGGTGAGTTCGATCGGCGCGATGACGGCGAAAACCGCGTCGCCCGCATCTTTCGGGGTATCGAAACGCAGTGTCAGCGTGTTGTCGCCGCCGGTGAGCGTCGGCGCGGCATCGGGGTCGGCGGCATCGACCGTCATGCGCCCCGTGACGGGCTGCGGGAATGCCAGCGTGATCTCCGAGACCTTTTCGCCCAGATCGTTCTTCGGAATGCGTATTTTCAGCACGTGAACCTTGTGGCGGAACTGGAACTGCACCGTCTCGCCGGTGTCGTTCTTCTCCAGGGCCGCAGCCTTGACCGGCTCGGCTACCATCACGTCCCAGTCGCCGTTGAAGTCGCCGTTCTGCACGGCAGGAATCTCGTAGGTGGCCTGCGTGCCGTCGCTTTCGGGCGGAACGGGCGACACGGCATAATACGTATAGGTGTCTTCGGGCATTGGTGTGATGTCGCCCGTGAATCTGGCCGTGTTGTATTCGGCGTTGTAGTGGTAGAGTTTGAAAACCTGTTTGCTGAACGCGGTTTCGGATCGGGAGTTGACGGCCCAGAGTGCGATCTGGTCGTCGGAAGCCCATTTGACCGATACGCCGTCTTCGCCGAGCTGGGTGCGGGACCTGTCTTCGGCTTCGATGTCGATCTTCGGGCCGGAGCCTACCGATACGCTGATTGTTTCGGTCGCGGGCCGGGTGTCCGCATCCGAAGAATCGGAGCATGCCCCGAAGACCAGAGGCAGCGCGAGCAAAATAATCCGGAAATTTATTCGCATAGAATAGATTCTTTTATCTGTAATGTGTACAAAAATAGGCACGTGTTCCCGTTCGCGGAAATAAATTCAACGAACGCCGAGATTTTCATCACGAACAGCTCCCTTTTTGCCCTCCCGGATACTCCTTTCCGGGGGTGCGGAGGGTAAAAAACCTCCCTGCCGGAAACAGGGAGGTTTTGCATTCGCCGGAGCGCAGCTCCGGTCCGTCCGCGGGATCAGTAGACCCACGCGAAATCCCTGGCGTAAAAATCGTTCTCCGTGCCGTTCAGGTAGTCGCCGTAACGGCTCGTTGCGCAGGAGATAATGATGGTGTAGCTGCCGTTCGGCGCGGCGGCGTCCTTGTCGTAGTAACGGAGCGGAATGGTCAGCGGCGTGTCGGCATTGGCGTCGGCATCGGGATAGGCGACGCCGTAGGCGATCAGCCCGGCGCGTTCCGTTTCGTTCAGTCCGTACAGCGATTCGGGATTCCAGACTCCGGTCGGGGCCGCTTTGTTGCCGGAGGCCACTTCATGCCGGGCTTCCCAGTCGATGATGCATACGACAACGCTCGCCTGGTCCTGTCCCGAAGTGATCGACGTATGGTAGCTGTCCTCCCATTTTTTGTAAAATCCCTTCCCCGTAACGTCGAATGCCGCTTTATAGGTCAGTGTCAGGGCTGTCGGACGGGCGCTGTAGGTATATTTCTGCCCGAATCCTACCGTGCCGGTCTGTTTCAGCAATTCGAATTTGAATGTGCCGGTGAACAGGTTGCCCGGGGCCAGAATCCCGATCAGTGCATTTTCCCGGCCCTGCAAATAGGCATACGGATCGGAGAAGGTGCAGAGCGAGGATGCGAAGGTATTGTTGCCGCTGCCCCAGAAAGTGGCGTTCGAACTGTTCGTGGTGAAGCAGGTGGAGCCGGATGTGAATTTGTCGATCTCGTCGCCTCCGTTGTTTTCGGGAGCGAATTTCCCGGTTTCCAGGAGGCTGCCGTCGACCAGAAGTTCGTATTCATAGCTCTTTTGCGCGAAGATGCCGGCGTCGGAATCGGGAATGTATATCGTGAGTCCGCTCGGGTTCGTCTCCTGGCTCCAGACATTGTCCGCCGTGATGTCGGCTTTCCACGTCCCGTTGGCGGCGTCGACGGCCGAGGCCGTCAGCTCGTGCCATGCGGAAGCGCCTTCCGCCCGGTATTTCACGACGACCGACCGGGCTTGCGGGTCGACGGCGTAGATCGACAGCGTTCCCGTGTTGGCCCACAGGTCGCTTGCCGAGCACTCCACCCGGTTGCACCTGAAGGTCAGAGGCCGGGTTTCCGTGTTGCCCGCCAGGTCGACGACCGTGACGTTGAACGTGTGGTCGCCGTAAACCAGGCTGCCCAGACCGTCTTTCAGCAGCGGAATCATCGGAACGAGCCGCGTAATGTCGAACAGCGTGGATTTCTGATACTGGATCTGGGTCGTGCAGTTCAGGCCCAGGTCGGAGTAGTTGATCCCGATGGGCAGCTGTGTCTCGTTGAAGAGGTCGAGCCGTCCGATTTCCAGGGCATTCAGCGCCGGGGAGACGACGTCGACGTACAGTTGTGCGATGCCTGCCGGGGCGTTGATCGTGATTGCCGCGGGATAATCCAGCACCATGTCGCCGTCTTCATCGATGATCTCGTGCGGAATGTCCATGTCCTGTCCGGGCCAGTCGAGAGACGGCTTTTCGATCGGTGCGAACGCCGGTGCGCCGGTTTTTTTCAGGCGGTAAAGCTCGCCGGCCTCGAATGCGGGAAGGCCCGCCAGATCGATGCTTCCGATCTGGCCGTTTTCCGTGATGATGTCCAGTTTCAGACTTTCGTACTGGCCTTCCGGCAGGTTGAAGTAGGCGTGCAGGCCGGCCGTCGTCGGAGCCGTGCCTTCGGCGAAAGTCATGGCGATCACGTTCGAGGCCGCCGGAATGCCGTTCTGGACGCTCGTGTCGATGCCTCCCGTGCCGTCGGTCGCGCCGATGAACCCGGACGAGGAGACGGGATGGTTTTCGTCTGCCGTCAGCAACAGGGCCTTCACCGGATCGCTGCCGCCCGAGATTTCGAATTTCAGGATCGAAGTCAGCCGTTTGAGCGTGAAGACCAGTTCGTCGGATGCCGGGTCGGCGGTCCGGGCCGCCGTGGTGATCAGCGGATCGTAGCGGTGGTTGAAGTTGTTACCGTCTTGTGTGCGCAGGTTCCCGAACGGAATCGTGAAGACGCTGCCGGCATAGGAGTTCTCGACGTGGGGCGAGAAGGCGTGGAAATCCTGCGTTCCCGGGGTGATTTCGGTCGAGAATTTTTTGGTCGCGCTGCTGTAAGTCGCTTTGGCGGCAGTGCTCCCGTAGAGCAGGGTCATCTCGTTCCCGTCGTCCCAGCGGGACACGAACGATCCGTCGCCGATGTGGATGCTGGTGCGCGTTTCGGCTGCGGGCGTCGGACCGATGCCGGTCCCGGGATTCTCGGCGGTGAATTCGATGCGGATTTTGTCGCCCGTTGCCGGGCCGTTGGGATTCTGTTCCTCGATGCCGCCGGAACAGGCGGCTACCGTTGTCATGACAGCGATAACCGGCAGTGTGCGGAAGATGTCTTTCATGGCTCCTCCGCTTTAGTAGTTGTCGTAGGGATCGTCGTAGGACGTAAGTTCGGTCACGCCTCCGCCTCCGTTTTCGGGATCGTCGCTTGCGGCGAACCCCTTCTCTACATGTACGTCGATTCGTTCAATCAGGGGTACGACGTAGCTGGGGACCCCCTCCTCGCGATTGGTGGTTGCTTTCTTCATAGTCAAAATCTGTTAATTGCGTCGAAAGCAAATGTAGGCAAGGCCGGGGCCAGATGAAAATAAATTCAACCAAACGGCAGATTTATTCAACGAACAGGCTGATTTCGAAAACGGCTCCGGGGCTGAAATGGTGTAAAAAAGAACGTATTTGTGTGGTTTGGCGGCGAAAAAGGGCCGTCCGGAATTCCGGACGGCCCTCGTTTTCAGCCGGATCGGCTATTTTACGTACTTGTCGAGCCAGCCGAAAAATTCGCGGTTCCAGACCAGCGAGTTCTGGGGCTTGAAGACCTGGTGCGCCTCGTTTTCGAACTCCACGAGCCGCGCCGGAATGCCCAGCACGCGGGCTGCCGTGAAGGCTTCGAGCGACTGGGTGTAAGGGATGCGGAAATCCTTCTCGCCGGTGAAGATCAGGATCGGCGTGTCCCATTTCGAGACGAACTTGTGCGGCGAGTTGGCGTAGGAACGCTGTGCCGTGGCGTTCGCCGTATCCCAGTAGGAGCCTCCGTAGTCGTTGTTGACGAAGAACAACTCCTCGGTCTGGCCGTACATCGAGTCGAAATCGAAGATGCCGCAGTGGGAGATGAAGGCTTTGAAACGCTTCTCGTGGCATCCGGCGAGGAAGTAGACCGAATAGCCGCCGTATGACGCCCCGACGCAGCCCATGCGGTCCCGGTCGGCCCACGGCTCGCGGGCCACGTCGTCGATGGCCGAGAGGTAGTCGCGTATGTTCTGGCCCGAGTAGTCGCCCGAAATCTGGTCGAGCCACTCCTGTCCGAACGAGGGCAGGCCGCGGCGGTTCGGCGCGACGACGATATATCCCTGTGCGGCCATCAGTTGAAAATTCCAGCGGTAGCTCCAGAACTGCGATACGACGCTCTGCGGGCCGCCCTGGCAGTAGAGCAGCACGGGATATTTCTGCGACGGGTCGAAATCGGGCGGCAGGATGACCCATGTCAGCATCTGCTTGCCGTCGGTGGTCTTGACCCAGCGTTTCTGCACCTCGCCCATCCGGATATGGTCGTAGACGTGTTTGTTGATGGCCGAGATTTGCGCCAAAGAGCCGTCCTCCGGATTTATCCCGAAGAACTCCGTGGCCATCGAGATCGTGCACATCTCGGCGGCGATCCGCTCCCCGGCCATCGTGAAGGCGTTGATGTCGTGGTCGCCCTTCGTGAGGACCTCCACCTCGCCGACCGACGGTGCGACGCGGCAGATCTGGTGCGTCGCCTCGATCGGGGCGATGAAATAGATCAGGTCGTCGCCGCTCCAGACGACGTTCTGGGCGTTGTAGTCGAAGTCGGCGGTGAGGTCCTGCATTTCGGCGGTATGGCAGTCGTAGACGAACAGGCGGGCCTTGTCCGACTCGTTGCCTGCGCGGCGCTGCGAGAGGAAGGCGATCTTCGAATCGTCGGGCGACCAGACGGGATATTTGTCGTAGCCCGGCAGGTCGTTCTGTTTCGCTTCGATGCCGGCGGGTTTGCAGATGTTTTGCGTCGCGCCGCTTTCGAGGTCGTAGACGAAGATGTCCGAATCGGTCGACACGGCGTAGGCGGTTCCCGTCAGCGGTTTGCAGGTGTAGGCCAGCATCGTCCCGGCGTTGTTCCAGGCGATCTCGGCCATGTCGAAATAGGGGGCCAGCGGCGCGTCCCACTGCGCGTCGGGCATGATGTCCCTGCCGCCCGTCACGAGTCCCTTGCCCAGCTCGCCGACGAAGATGTGGCGGTATTCGCCTTCGTCCCAGTAGTCCCAGTGGCGCGCCATCAGGTCGTCGTAGATGCGGGCTTTCGATTTGTCCATGTCCTTGTAGATGTCCGACGAACGGCGGTCGGCCGTCTGCACGGTCTGCACCCACCAGATGTGTTTTCCGTCGGGGCTTACGCCGAAGCCCTCCACGTCGGGAATGCCCTCGCTGTCGCCGCTGCCCGTGATCTGTGTCGCGTCGCCGCCCGAGGCGTTCATCCGCCACACCTGCATCGAACCGCCGCGGTCCGAGAGGAAATAGATGTGCTGCCCGTCGGCGCTCCATTTCGGCGAGAGGCTGTTCGACGTGAAGTCCGTCAGGCATGTCACGGCCTTCGAGTCCATGTCTTCGACCCGGATCGTCGTCACGCCGCGGTTCTCGGCCATGTTGTAGTCGGTCTGCTGGTAGAGGAGCGTCCGGCCGTCGGGCGAAAGCGACGATGCGCCCGCGCGGCTCATCTTCCACATCACCTCGGGGGTGAGGCGCCCGGCGGCGATCTCTTCGGCCGTCAGCGCATTGTCGATCTTCAGAGGCTCGGGACGCTTGCCGCATCCGCCGAGGCCCATAGCTGCAATAGCCGTCATCAGGAGAATTTTTTTCATTTTTTGAGGTTTCTTACGTATATTTGTTCGCGAATTTCCGATGAAAACATGAACCGTACCGTTTATTTCGCCGATAAGGCCGTGGCGTTCACGGCAGAAACCCCCGGAGGGGCGTGGTACGCCGTTGCGGCGACAGCCGGCGGCGGCATATCACGCGACAAGATACTGAATTTTCTCGAATCGCACAATACCGTGGCCGTCGTTTCGGACGATCCCGATGGGGCTTTCGCGGCCTTTGCGGCGGAGTTCACGCCGGTCGAGGCGGCGGGCGGCGTGGTGGTGAACGACTGCGGCGAGTGGCTGATGATCCACCGCAACGGCCGCTGGGACCTGCCCAAAGGCCACCTCGAAAGCGGGGAGCGCATCGAGGAGTGCGCCGCGCGGGAGGTCGAGGAGGAGACGGGCGTGGCGGCGGAGGTCGTGCGTCCGCTGTGCGAGACGCTGCACGCCTACTATTTTCCGAAAACCGCGCGTTGGGAACTGAAACGAACCCATTGGTACGAACTGCATACGCCCGGATGCTCCGGCCTGACGCCCCAGACCGAGGAGGGGATCGACGCCGCGGCGTGGTGCACGCCCGGGGAGGCCGCGGCGCGCGCCGGCGATTGTTATCCCACGGTGCGGACGGTGCTCGACCGGCTCCGAACTTCCGCAGACGTGAAATGAAAAAGGACCTGCCTGCGGGCGGGTCCTTTCGTTTTATCGTTTTATCGGGCGAACAGGTCGTTGAGCGACTCGCTCATGCTCGGATGCGTATAGATGGAATTGCTCAGCTCCCGCGCCGTCACGCCGTGCTTCATGGCCTGCGCCACGGTGTTGATGACCTCGCTCGACTCCGGCCCGAAAAGCGTGCAGCCCAGGATCAGGTCGGTTTCGGCGTCGATCACCGCTTTGAGAACCCCTTCCGCGGAACTCAGGATGCGCGCCCGGGGGAACGAGGCGACGGCGATTTTCCGGACCCGGATGTCGTATCCCGCCTTGCGGGCCTCCTCCTCGTGCAGGCCGACGTGCGAGAGCGGCGGCTCGATGAAGACCGAGTAGGGGACCGGGCCGCGGTTGGCCGTGGTGCGCGCGGCGCTGCCCAGCAGTTCGTCCCGGACGATGCGGTAGTCGTCGAGCGAAACGTAGGTGAATTGCAGTCCGCCCGTCACGTCGCCGATGGCGTAGATGTTCGGGGCCGTGGTGTGCAGGCGTTCGTCCACCCGGATCGCTCCGCGCTCGTTGGTCTCGACCCCTGCCGCTGCGAGGTTCAGCCCCGCGGTGGCCGGTTTGCGGCCCGTGGCCAGCAGTACGGCGTCGGCTTCGAGGCGCGAGGCGGTCCCGTCCTGCGAGAGGGCGATGCTCACCCCGTCCGCCGTGTCGCGGAAGGACTCTACCTTGACGTTCAGCCGGAAGGCGATTCCACGCTTTTCCAGAACCTCGCGGACTGCCTGCGCGATGTCGCGGTCCTCGCGCGGGATCAGTTCCGGGAATCCTTCGAGCACGGTGACCTCCGAACCGAACGAGGCGTACATCGACGCGAACTCCAGCCCGATATATCCGCCGCCCACGACCGCCAGCCGCCGGGGCAGTTCGTCCAGCACCATGATCGAGGTGCTGGTGTATATTCGTTTGCTTTCGGCGATGCCCGGGATGGGCGGGAGCGCCGTTTCGGCCCCGGTGTTGATGACGACGTGCTTTCCGCCGAGCTGCACGACGCCCTCCGCGGTCTTCACCTCCACGGTCTCCGGCGAGAGGAACCGCCCTTCGCCCGTGTAGACGTCGATCCGGGGGGCGTCGGCCAGTTTGTGGTAATTCCTGTCGCGGAGCAGATCGACCAGCGCGCGTTTTTCGGCGACGGCCTTCCGGTAGTAGGCCCTGCGCTGTTCGAAGGTCAGCGGATGGGACGCGGCCGCAAGCCCGGCGCTGTGGATCAGCGCCTTGGTCGGTATACAGCCGATGTTGATGCAGGTTCCCCCGTACATTTTGTCCGAACGTTCGATCATGGCGACGCTCCGATCGTGGCCGGCCAGTTCGGCGGCGAGGGTCTTGCCCCCTTTGCCGAAGCCGATGATGACGGCATCATACTTTTTCATAGTTTTCCTTTATTTGCCGCTCCGGGGTGTCCTCCCGTCTTCCGGAGTGATGTTTTATGTTGCAAAGATCGCGCTTTTGCGGCCGCCGGACAATGGCCGGAACGCCGCATGTGTTGGCAATAATTCCCGTGCGGCAAATTCCGTGCTGCAGGGCTATGCGTCGTCGGCGGTTTTGAGGCGCTGCCGCGCGGCCTCCCGGTATTTGCGCGAGATTTCGATCGTCATGCCGCCGATCTCCACGTGCCCGGGGCAGCAGCGGTCGAGGCGTGCCGTGTTGACGATGAACGAGCGGTGGATGCGCAGGAAACGGCTGTCCAACTGTGTCTCCCATTGCGAAATGCGGGTTTTGGTCCGGTAGGCGCCGCCCTCGGCGGTGTGAATCCATACCTCGCTGTCGTTCGATTCGACGTAGAGGATTTCGGCCGGGTCGAGCGTGATTTTGCGGCGGTCGGAGACGAAGCTGATCGAAGGGGCGTAGGGGCAGCGGCGTTCGAGGTGGTTTTCGAGGGCCATCTCCGGGGCGATGAAGGCCGTCAGGAGCAGCAGGATGAAGGGCGGGTTGAGCAGCAGCCCCGGCATTCCGCCTTCGCCGGTTCCGAGCGCTACCGCATGGCCCAGCATCAGCGAGAGGTATTCGATGCCGAGGATCGCCAGCGCGAGGTAGACGGCATTGAGGATTCCCTCCCTGCGTCTTTCGAACGACAGCTGCGGCACGAAGTAACGGGCCGTGAGCATACCCGGCAGGAACAGCACTCCGAGCAGCAGGGCGTCGGCGAAGAGATACCCCAAACCCACGAGGACAAAGGCGATGATGAGTGCGGCCGAGAGCCACCAGACGACGGGCAGAAACTGTTTCATCCGAAGAATCCGTTTTTACAAATATAGGTAAAATATGCCTCCGGTGTCTCCTCCGGTCCCGCAAAAACCGCTTCCGGGGCCGATCGGCGGGTTTCGACCGGACAAGAGCGGGATTCGACGGCCTGTTTTTTTGTGGTTTCGGCCTGCGGCAGCCTATCTTTGCAATACGGGAATGGTCCCGCGATGACTTAAAACTTTTGCGTTATGTTTGATTTATTTCTTGCAGGCGGCGCCTGGATTATGTCGATCCTGACCGTCGAACTGATCTGCTTGTTCTTTGCGGCATGGAAAGCCCCGGCATGGGTCAAGGAGATCGGCCAACTGGCGTTGGTGACTGCCATTATCTGGCAACTCAAGGGGATGTTTCAGGCCGCCTCGGTTGTCCAGATGGTCGGGGATATCTCCCCGACGCTGGTTGCCGGAGCAATGCGCATGATGTATATTTCGTTGATTTATGCTTTGGCTATCTATGCCATCTCGCTGGTGATCCGCATGTTGCAGAAGCCGCGGATCTGACCCGGTTCCGAACCGGGGTTCAGGAACGGCGGACGGTCGCCGGATTTCCGGCCTTGTTCCGTGCCTCCCCGGTTCTGTGCCTCTCCCGTTCCGGAATGCCCTCCCCCGTTTATAAGACGGGTGTGTCGCGCCCGCCGAGCAGTTTTTCCTGCGTGTCGAGGGCTTCGGCAATCAGTTCGGGCGGGTAGTCGTACAGCTCCAGGATGCGGATGGCGTTGCGTGTGGTGAGGGGACCGGTGTGCAGTCGGTAGTCGAAAACCAACTGCCCGTCGGCCACCTCTTCACGGAAGTGGTGCAGTTCGTAGCCGTCGCCGCGCAGCAGTTCCGCCAGTTCGATGTCGTGCGTGGCGGCCAGCACGATGTGCGGCCCGCGGTTGAGGCGTGCGAGCACGGCCTTTCCGGCCGCGATGCGTTCGGTGGTGTTCGTGCCCTTGAACAGTTCGTCGAGTACGAACAGACAGGGTGACGGCTGTTCCGCGGCTTCGAGCAGCCGTTTCACGGTGAGCACCTCCTGCAGGTAGTAACTCGTGCCTTCCGACACGTCGTCCGCAATGCGGATCGAGGAGTGGAGCCGCATGTAAGGAGCCGTGAATCCCTCGGCGAAGCAGGTGCAGATCGTTTCGCCCAACAGAGCGTTGAGCATCACGGTGCGTACGAAGGTGGTTTTGCCCGACATGTTCGATCCGGTGAGCAGCAGTCCCGTGCCGTCGAGCGTCAGCGTGTTCGCCACACAGTTGCCGATAAGCGGGTGCACGACCTGCACGGCTTCGAGGTATTTGCCCTCGATGAACGTCGGACGGCAGGTCGGCGTGCCGCGGCGCAGGCGCATGACCGAAATGGCCGCGTCGGTCTCGCCGATGAACCGGAATACGTCGTGGATGGCTTCGCGGTGGGCCGTGATGCTGCCGGTGACGCGGTGGAAAAGGATGGTTTCGATGTTGAAGGCGATCTTCACCAGTTCGAACACCAGCCAGGCGATGGCGGCGAAATCGTTGCCGCCGTCGCCCTGCGCGCCGACGATGCGGCTGCGGTGTTCGACCTGGGCGACCCGGCGGATCGGCTGTGCGGCTTCGTCCGAGCCGGGAACCTGTTCCGAGGCGAGGTAGCGGGCCGTTTTCAGCGCCGCGGCGAGCTGCCGCACGGCGAAAGCGTAGCGCGTGATGTTGAGTTTGTTGCCGTAGTGGATCACCAGGTTGACCGCGTAGATCGCCATGAAAAGCAGGAGCAGCAACGGGTAGAAGGGCGCGAGGAGCAGCGAGGCGATGGCGGCGGCGGTCAGCGCATAGACCAGTCCGATGCGGCGGACTTTGACCGGGGTGTCGAAGATCAGCCGTTGGAAGTCGTAGGCGTCGTCGCTCGAAAGGCGTGCAAGATGCCCGGCACACCGTTGCGTCAGTTCGTCGTCGTTTTCGAAAACACCGAC
Source organism: uncultured Alistipes sp. (assembly GCA_900541585.1). Taxonomy (GTDB): domain Bacteria; phylum Bacteroidota; class Bacteroidia; order Bacteroidales; family Rikenellaceae; genus Alistipes. Next base: position 13,512 of record UQKD01000006.1, on the reverse strand, counting down.
CCGGCGGTCGAAATCCGCGGCGTCCTCCTCGCCCCGGAGGGTTCGCAGCCGGGCGTAGAGATATTGTTGGCCGACGCGCGAAGTCGTGCGGTCGATCTGCTCGAACACGGCGTTCAGGTCGAGGTCCGCCGTCGTCTCGGCATCGATAGTCTGGAGGGCTTCCTCTTCGGCCGAGCGGTTGTAGAAATAGCTGCTGATCGGGTCGAAATCATAGGCCGCAGGCTCCTCTCCGGGTCCTCCGGAGGGTTTGAACAGCGAAGCGATGTAGTCGGTCGGTCTCATGTCTGCGGTTGTTTTCTACAATGTATCTTACAGAGTGGAAGCAGCGGTCAGAGTCGGTCCTGTCGATCCGGGGTTGCCCCTGAAACAGGCGTCTTACGCCTGCGCCTGCATTGCCCGGGCGATGCCTTCGGCGATCTGGTCGATGGCGCCCTGGAGCTTGCCGCCGATCATCATTTTCATCATCATGTTCAGCTCGATGTGCAGCACCAGCCGCATGCGGGTGTCGGTGTCCGAAACCTTGTGGAGCTGAATCCAGAAGGCGAAATCCATCGGAATTCCTCCGTCGTCGCCCACGATCTTGACGTGACGCGGCTCGACGCGCTCCTCCATGCGGAGACGGACGGTGAAGCCCTTGGCCTTGAACGAACAGGTGTCCTCGGTGGCCTGCCACTCCTCGACGCGGTCGGCGACGGCGGGCGTGAGGTTGTCGAAGCGGCTGATGACGGCGTAAATCTGCTCGGCGGGACGTAGAATCCGGTGTTGTTTCGAAATGTATTCCTGCATGTTGACGTTATGTTTTAGAATGTAGTGTCGGTGTCGGGTGCGGCCCAGAAGCGGGCGGCGTCGGAGGTTCGGACGGCTTCGTTCAGTTTGAACCCGTCGAATCCTGCGGGCAGCAGGGCGATGACCCGGCCCTCGTATTCGACCTCCTTGTCGTATCCGGTTTGCTCCCAGCACATGAACCAGTAGAGGTTCTTGGCCCAGTAGGAGAGGTAGTTTTCGGGGTCGCGCGTGCCGAGAAGCCGGTGAACGGTCATCGGTTCTCCGGCGACGGTGCGCTGCCGCATCTCTTCGAGCGAAAGCGGTTCTCCCTCGGGCGAGGCGACCCAGGACTGCATGTCGGAGTCGATCATGGCCCATTTCCGGTGCTCGGGCAGCCAGACGACGTTGACCACGTGGCAGTCCGAGTCGAGCGAATCGGCCGGAAGACACGTCACGAAGCGGTTCGTGATTCCCTCGGCGAGCAGCAGTTCGTGAAGCAGGATCGCGTGCAGCCGGCAGTTGAAGGCCGGTTCTACCGTGCGGGTGTACTCCCACAAGGCGGTGGCATTGCGTACTTCGGGGTGGACCTTCTGGTTGGCGTGGGGAATGTTTTCGGCGACGAATGTTGCCAGTGCGCGCGCCTTGTCCCAGGTCGCAGCTGCCGGATCGACGAGTGTGTCGAGACGGAAATAGTCGCGTATTTCCCGTGCCCGGGCGGTATCTTGTATATGGGTGAAACGGTAGTCGGCGTCCGGCTCGGCGGCGTAAGGACCGGCGCTGCGCAGCAGTTCCGTGCGTTGCTCCTTTTGCAGGCCGGTCAGATAATCGATGGCCTCTTCGCGGAAGACGAAACGGATCAGCAGGAAGAGGACCAGCAGCAGTCCGATGAGCGAAAGCAGGACGATGCCAGCGATTTTCAGGGCTTTTTTCATGGTGGAAAGGGTATGGTTGGCGCAAAGATAGGGATTTTTCCGGTACGGGCAACATCCGGCCTCTTCGACTGCGTAAAACGAAACGGGACGGACCGTACTGAGGTGCGGGATTAAAGTAATGTAACGACTTGATTTATATGGTAGTTACATTTTTGTATAGGAGAGTAGGTAACGAGAAGGCAACGGTTTGTTTTCAACTTCTTGCGCTCAAATACCGCATTTCAAATAACCTATCGCAAGATACGAAAAATTTTCGAGATGGGCAAATTAGGCAGGGTCAACCGGCGAGTGCAATTTTAAGAAATTAGTTTAAAGAACTTTTTTAGACGAAGAAAATTTTAATTTTCCCGATGTCTTCTGTTCATTGTATTGCACTTGTTTAATAAACTCTTCCGTTAACACAAAGAAATCTGCCCCATTCAGTATATATTGCCTGATGGTTTATTCTGATTTTCAATTGCCCCTTTTCTGTCAGGGGAAGCATATGAATCGACAAAACATACTTTTGTACCGATAGTTTTTGCAATTTTCTTATGACAAAAGAATTCGCTGCCATGGTCGCTGTGTCGCAATGGTCGGGGACGGCATCAACGACAGTGCGGCGCTGGCGCAGGCCGATCTGGGCATTGCCATGGGGCAGGGGAGCGACATTGCGATCGACGTGGAGAAGGTCACGATTCTTTCGTCCGACCTGACGAAGATCGCCGCGGCGGTCCGCCTTTCGGCCGCGACCGTGCGCACCGTTCGGCAGAACCTTTTCTGGGCGTTTATCTACAACCTGATCGGCGTGCCTGTCGCCGCTGGCGTGCTCTATCCGCTGACCAGGTTTCTGCTCAATTCGATGCTCGTCGGGGCCGCCATGGCCCTGAGTAGTGTGAGCGTTGTGGCCAATAGCCTGCAGCTGAGTACAAAACGGCTCGGCACGAAAGCCGTCCATAAAATAAATACAGAATTTATAACCAAAAAACAAACAGCCATGAAAAAAGAGTATCGTATCGAAGGAATGATGTGCAACCACTGCCGGATGCATGTCGAAAAGGCCCTGAACGGCATCGAAGGTCTCCGTGCCGTTGTTACTCTCGATCCTCCTGCCGCGACGGTCGAATTCACTGGGCGGGAGCCGGAGCTGGCCGAATTGCAGCGGGTGCTGGGCGAAGATTATAAGATCACGGAGCGTTGAAACCCCGGTCTCGGAGCGGCCGCTATCCATCTATAAAGGTATTGCGGCTCCTGAAAACCCCTAAAATTAGGTATTGCCGTTCCCGGCGTAATGTCGTTTCTTTGTATTACTAAAATCTGCCGAGACGCTGCGGGACGGCCCGTTGCGCCGAATGCGGAAAACGAAGAAAAAATTCAAACCGATTATGAGACATTTCGTTTATTGTGCGGCGCTTGCAGCCGCCGTATTTTTCCTTGCTGGGTGCGGCGGGAACCCGAATAAAAAGAACGCTTCGGAGACTCAAACCTCAGAAACGCAGAGTTCCGTCATGGAGGTCGATAACCTGCTCGCCGATGCTGAGAAGTTGACCGGCGGCAAGGTGACGGTCGAGGGCGTCTGCACGCATATCTGCCGCCACGGGGGCCGCAAGATTTTCCTAATGGGAACCGACGATACGCAGGTGATCCGCATTGAAGCCGGAGAGAAGATCGGCAGCTTCAAGCCCGAATGCGTGAACAACGTCGTGCGGGTGACGGGCACGCTGGTCGAAGACCGGATCGACGAGGCTTACCTTGCCGAGTGGGAGCTGCGGCTCAAGGACCAGATCGCCCGGCAGCACGGCGAGGGCGAAGCCGGATGCAGCGCCGAACATCAGGCCCGCGGCGAATCGGTTGCCAGCAGCACCGAAAAGCGTATCGCCGACTTCCGTGCCCGTATCGCCGACCGCAAAGCCAAAGAAGGCAAGGAATACCTTTCGTTCTACCATGTGGACGGCGGGAGTTATGAAGTTTTGAAATAAGAAGTTTTGCACGTCATGGGGACACGGTCGTTTATGTCCGCCGTGAGGAAATGGAGCAGGCCCGTTCACCGCGACCTCTCCTTTTTCTTTTCGGGCGTACTGCTGATTTATGCGGTTTCGGGCTTCATGCTCAACCACAAACGCGATTTCAATTCCGATTATTCGGTGCGCCGGACCGAGCTGGTCTTCGCACAGGAGATACCGCGCGCCGAGCAGGAGTGGACCCGTGCGCGGGCCGAGGAACTGCTCCTGCGCGTCGGCGAGGAGGGCAATTACCTGAAACATTACTTTCCCGAACCGGACCGGTTGAAAGTCTTTATCCGGGGCGGCAGTTCGCTGACGGTCGATCTGGCGTCGGGACACGCCGTCTACGAGTCGATCCGCAAGCGGCCCGTGCTGAGCAGTCTGAACCGGCTGCATTACAATCCGTCGCGCTGGTGGACGGTCTTTTCGGATGTCTTTTTAGCGGGATTGATCGTAATCGTGCTTTCCGGGCTGGTGATGATGCGCGGCCCGAAAGGATTGCGGGGCCGCGGAGGCGTCGAGCTGATCGCGGGGATTCTGATTCCGCTGCTGTTTATTTTCCTGACCTGATCCGGGAAACTGCGTGTGATAAAAGGGCGGCCGTCGAAAACGTCCGCCCTTCTCTTGCGTATGGGTTTGTTGTCATCGTTTTGCCGTGCCGAATACCAGCAGCGGGACGAAGAGGAAGAGTCCGAACAAGACGACGCCGACGGTCTGCCAGAGCCGTCCGCCGGGCGATCTGCGGCGGATGAGCGCATAGAACGCGCCGAGCGCGAGTCCCAGCCAGAGGGCCTGAAACGACACCTCCGCAATCCGGGGCTTTACGTAGCCGTCCAGCGGCGAGGTGAACGACAGTTCGAAGGGAAACAGGTATTTTGCGTACTCGGCCCATGCCTGCGGTTTCTCTTCGGGGCGGTATTCGTCCGCCAGTGAATAGTCGCGGGCGTTCACGGCGACATAGCGTTTCGATTCGGCGCCTTGGATGGTGACCGTCCAGTAGAACATGTCGCCGATGATCATCATGTTCTCCCGTGTGGGGCCGAATTTCCCGACGGGAATCTCGTGCAGTTTGTAATCCTCCGCACCGAGCGTATAGAAACGCTTTTCGCTGTCCACCAGAAAACCGAGACTTTTGCGGTCGGCGAACTCCGTGACGAAAATCTGGCCGATTTGCAGCGAGTCCGCAACGTCGGTACGGCGCACGAACGGGCGGCCGCGGACCTGCTTCATGTGGTAGACGCGCAGCGCGTCGTCCACCAGCAGGTAGCCGTTGTCGTACCGCTTGCGCGTCGAGGGGTTGCCGGAGACGACGCGAGCCGGGAACGAAAATCCCTTGTCCCGCAGGACTTTGGTGAATGCCGCGCTCTTCTTTTGGTCGATGGTGTTGGTCTCCATATCGACGAACTCGATTCCCTCGCCGGTGATGCGGAACACGTCCGTCGCCGGTTCTAAATCGATGCGGTCGGGCATCGATTCCAGCAGTTGATAGACCGTCGGTCTGCGGCGGTTGATTTCGCCGGGCGACGTGCGGAACATGAAGTTCGTGCGCTCCACGTCGCGCGATTCGACCGCCACGCCCTCGATTTCGGACGGGAACCTCCCTTCGGCGGCGAGTTGGCGGTAATAGAACGTCGGCAGGATACTGTCGAACTGCTGCTGGGTGTAGGTGTTGCCCTGCAGATCGCGTCCGGCGACGTTGTTTTCGCGGTCGAAATCCACCGATGCGAATCCGTGCGTCACGCAGCTGTAGAGCGTGAACGGCGACCACGAAGGCGATGCGAACACGAACGCGTAGCACCACGGCAGCAGCCATGCCAGCAGAAGCGCCGCAAGGAGGATTATTCCGGTTTTGATACTCTTTATCATAGATTTGTCGTTTTGCGGGTTAATCCTGACATCCCTGCTTGAAACGGTATACCGAAAGCAGCGGGAAGAACAGCGAACATACCAGCAGCAGCGCCAGCCACGGCAGCATGCCGTCGTAGGCCTGCGGGGTGTCGGAGAGGAAGAAGATCCGGCAGACGCCCACGGCGATCAGCAGATTCGCCAGCCGCCGTTTCCATGTGGGTTCGAGACAGATCCATGCCGTCAGCAGGTAGAGCGTCAGCCCGGCCAGATACCACGGCAGCGCCGTCAGCAGAATCCGCGCGACCAGTTCGGGCGCCAGCAGGGCGTGGAAGTACCCCCACAGCACGGCGGTTTGCACGATGAACAGCAATGCCAGCGCTCCCAGCCCGATGCCTGACATCAGCAGAATCATCTTCCACTGTGGAAAGGGCAGGTGAAGCGTCAGCTTCAGCCGTTTCTGGGCCATTTCGGGGACGAACTGAACCACTGCGAGCAATACGCCCAGCAGGGCCGGCAGGTATTGGAGAATGTCGATGAAGACAACTTCCTTTTCGAGCATCACCTCCCAGACGTGCGCCGCACCCTTGAAGGTTATCACCCGTTGGACGCGCAGCAGCGCATAGGCGGTGGCTCCGAAGAGGAACAATGCGCTCAGCGGATAGAAGCAGCGCATTTTGATCCACTCTTTGTAGAATATGGCTTTGATCATAATTCGGGTTTAGTATTTTCCGGTCAGTCCGATGAAAGCGTCTTCGAGGTTCAGCGTTTCGCCGCGCAGGTCGCTGCAGACAATGCCCGCGCGCTCCAGCACGCCCTGTACCGTCGCAGGGGAGTCGAACGAATAGAGTTCGGCGCGCCCGTTCACGACGCTCGGGTGGTAGAGGCCGTCGCCGGCGGGGATCGTGACGTCGGCGCCCGGCGTGAAGGTGTATCGCCGGAACGTGCCGAGCAGTTCGCCGACGGGCATCTGTACCAGAATGCTTCCGTAATCCATGATGATACAGTCGTCCACGAGCTTTTCCATGTCCTGAATGATGTGCGAGGTAAGGAAAACGGTCTTCTCCTCGCTCTGCGCATAGTCGCGCAGGTATTCCACGAACAGGCGGCGGTAACCGGAGTCCAGTCCCATCGAGAAGTCGTCGAGCACGAGCAGATCGGCGTTCTGGGCGAGAATCAGCCCTAAGGCCACCTGCGAACGCTGTCCGCACGACATGCGCGAGATGCGCTGCCGGGGCGCCACCTTCAGCATTTCCATCAGTCCGTAATAGGCGTCGCGGTTCCAGCGGGGATAAAACCGCGCATAGAACCGTTCGATCTGCTCGATGGTCATGAAGGCGTACTGCACGTGTCCCTCGATCAGCAGGGCGATCCGGGCGCGGGTTTCGGGCCGCATCGTGCGGATATCCTCGCCGAAGATCAGACACTGTCCGGCGCGCGGTTGGAGATAGCCGCTCAGAATGTTGATGGTCGTGGTTTTTCCGGTGCCGTTTTTACCCAAAAGTCCGAGGATCCGCCCGCGCGGAACCTCGAAACTCAGGTCTTTGTATATCAGCCGCTCCCCGTAACAATGGGTGAGGTTGCGGCATTCGATGACAGAATCGGTCATAAAGAATGGTCGTTCTTCCGGCTTACTTGATCAGCGACGCCTTCGTATTGGACTCGAAGTCGTTGGTCGAGTTGTTCGAGTCGATGAGTTTGCCGTCGGAACCGGTCTTGCGGATCACCGACTTGCCGAAGCGGTCGGCATCTCCGTCGGCCGTACCGCACCATGCGTAACCTGCGTCGAGCGAAGCGTCCCACGGGGCGATGTAGTATTCGTCGCGGCAGCCCGTGTTCACGGCGTCGAGCACCCATTCGTTAGGCACGCGGTAGCAGTTGCGCAGCGGCATCGTGTAGTCCGAGCCGTTCGGGGAGTGGAAGATATACTGGGCGTCTTCGAGCGGGTATTCGGCGAGGAACTGCTCTGCAGTCAGGCCGACGGGCGGCATGGCGATAGCCACGGCGTTGAAGCCGCGGTTGTGGAGCACTTGGACCGTCAATGTCGAAGCGTACCATTTGTCGAGGTTGGGCACGTCGGGGTTGTCGATATCCAGATAGTTCTCGTTCGACGAAACGTCGTACCACTCGAAATCGGCTTTCGTGGCGTCCCACGAGTTCGGGTTGCCGATGGTGTGGTTCTGGGCGTTGTTGACGACGATCAGCGACTCGCCGGCTTTGACCAGCACATCCTGTCCGTTGCCGGGAATGCAGTAGAACGCATTGCCCGCACAACACTCCTTGCGGAAGTCCTTGCCTTCGATCATCTCGCTGTTCATGCCCGAATTGAGTCCGCTCGAAAGGATCAGCATCATGCCGTCGGCATAGAGGTCTTCGTCGGAGTTGTTACGGATCTTGATGTACTGGTCGCCCAGCCACCTGTCAGGCTCTCCCGTTTCGGGAAGCGCCGTGCCTGTGAAGTAGATCTCCTCGATCACGAATTCGCCGGCTTGCAGCGTGATGTCGCTCTGTTTAATGGTTACGGTCGCCAGAACGGTGCTCTTGCCGCTCCGCGTCACGTTCACGACGGTCGAACGTTCCGTCCCCGTTTCGTTCTCATCGACGGACAGCACCAGCGCTTTGCCCGAAGATTCGGCTTCATTGATCTGAACCCACGACGCAGCATCGGCGGGAATATTCACGTCGAAATTTTCCTCGGGCACGTTTACCAGCACATTGCCGCCGAGCGCGCGCAAGATTTCGGATACGACGACGGGATTGACCGTTTCTTCGGGATCGTCGGTGCAGGATGCGAAGCCCGCTGCGAAGAGGGCCGTGGTGAGAATTAAGAAAAGCTTTTTCATAATTGGTTTTTATTATTGGTTTGACAAATATTGGTTCGATCGTTTAGAACAGGATGCCGAACGTCGCCGTCAGAACGTGTTCGGACAATCCTCCGCTGTAAAACCGGGGCGTCCACCCCGCCTCGGCGAAGCAGGCCAGATTCCGGCTCAGGCGGCGTTCGGCCCGCAGGGACACCTCGGGGGCGACGGCCCGGCCGCTCAGCCGCGCCGCCGTGTAAGTCAGGTATTCCGAAATGTTGTTCAGCACGTTGCTGAGCGAAACCTCCTCGTCGGGCGAGACGTAACAGCCGATTCCTGCCGTCGCTTTCACGCGCCACTGCGGACGGAGCCATTCTGCGCTGCCGCGTACCGCTCCGCAGAACTGCGCGAGCCGCATCCGCCGTGCCGGATAGGCGTACGTGGCCGTGGACTGCCGCCATTCCGCGCGGGGACTGAGCATGTAATTCACCGTGCCGCGCCGCCATTCGACGGTCGTTTCGGCGTCGGCGTGCCAGATACGGTTCTTATACATCGCCTGTTCATCGACGATGACGCTGTGTCCCGTACGGTCGGCTATCATTTCGATACTGCGGCGCAGTTCATAGCCGCCTCCGGCGCGCAGGCTCCAGCGGCCGCTGCGGTAGGCTGCGGAGAGAGTCGCCTGACGGGTTTTGAGCCGGGTTATGGGGACCGTGTTGTTGGATTTGTTGAGCCGCTCCGTCGTAAGGCTTTCGAATGCGGCACGGGCATACCAGCCTTTCGCGTGCCGCGGCATGAGCTGTGCCGCCAGCAGACAACCCTTTCCGTCATAGCCGATGTTGAAACTCTCGCTGTTCAGTGAATAGCGGGTGTAATAACTGCCCAGTCCGGTCATATACAGCTCGGAAGAGCTGGCGCCGGGCGGATAGAAAAAGTCTATGTCCTGATCCTGTTTATAGAGCCGCCCCTGCAGGTCCAGCCCCAAAACGTACTGAGGGAACTGCATGCCTACGCCGAGTTTGATCGTGAAATCCGACACGACGTTGTGGGGCCGCGGATCGACCTGACGGTATTCCTGTCCGGCGCGGTAGTCGCCCCGGATCGCAAGGTCGAAGCGTCCCACCCGGTGGACATAGCCGCCGCCGAAAGCATATTCCTCGGTCGAGAGGTTTCCTCCGGCGGAATCCGCCGTGATGCAGGGATAGAGCAGCAGGTAGTCGGCCGTGGAGTTCCAGCAGACGTTGCGGCGGTTGCCGCGGACGTACCGGGCGTCTGCCCACGCTGCCGACCGCTCGCTGAGCCGCCGGTAGCTTTCGGCATAAAATCCCCCGTCGAGGGCTCCGTCGCCCAGCGGCTGCAGCAGCGCCTCCTGCTCACGGCGCAGGTCGATGCGGAGCGAGATCTGCGAAAGCGACTGTTCGCTGCGGTAGAGCATCATCGCGGGCGACTCCGTATGAAATCCGGCTACGGCCCGTTCGTCCTCCGCGCTGAAAACGGAAGAACGCTCCAATACGCCGAGCGTATCGCGCTGGGCGGAAGCGGCGGCGGGCAGCAGCGCCAGTATCGACAGGAAAAGGGCCTTCATCATCGTCAGATCGATTTTAGTAACAACACGATCGATTCGCTGTCCTCTACCCAAGTCATTGCTGCTGGAATCTGATTGTAATCCGTGCAGCGCAGAATCTTCTTTTCTCCGGTCGAATAGGTCGCGTCGGCTTCGACGATGAACGTGTAAACCCCTTTGCGGAGCCGTATTGTCGCGCTGTTCTGTTCGGCGGCGGGAAATGGCACCCGCTCTCCGGAGTTGATATTGTCGAAGTAGGAGATGTCCGTGCGTATTTCCAGCTTTTCGACGGGGCGGCTGTCCGGCATCACGAACCGGATGGACAGTTCGGTGAAAATCGAATCGTCTTTTTCGCAGGCCGAAAACAGCAGTGCGGAGAGCAGAAACAGGGTCCGTATGGTAGATTTCATCATCATCGCATTACAGTTTGAAGTTGAGTTCCATGCCGAAATAGGGGCTGGAATAGCGGCGTACCAGTGCGTTGGTCTCGTTTCTGTACGAAGGACTGTATGTGAACAGCCGGTTTACGAAAATCGCAATGTTGAGCCGGTCGCGGTAAAGCCGTTTCGAGATTTTGAGATTGACGTTCATACTGAAAGGCGTGAGACGGTAGAGATAGGCTTCTTTCGATACGTTGTCGTGGATCATATGCTGCAAAATACCGTCGGCTGCCGACTCGGCCGTAAACGGATGTTCCTGTAACTGCAGGTCGAGGTAGCTGGTCGGCGCAGGATTGCACCATTCGGCCTTCATGCCGGAAAACCACTGGCATTGGAACGACGTGGAGAAAATCAGCCCCAGTTTGGGAATCTGGGTGTCGAGCAGGAAATTGGTGTTGCATACTTCGTGAAACGTGTTGTCGTCCTGATCGTAAAGCCCGATGTAAGGATAGGGCGTCCCTTCTGCGAGCTGTACGGTCGTCAGGACGTACTGGGGTTCGCTGTTCTCATAGCGGGTTTTGAAATAGGCGCCCGAGACGATGAGTTTCGTGGCCAGCGCCCGGATGCGCCGCGTGGAGAGCGAGAATTCGATGCCCTGCTTGAATGTGCGGCTTCCGTTGGTCTTGACGCCGACGGTCTGGAATACCGTTTTGTCCTTGTAGGGAAGCCATTCGAGCTGCGGCGGTCCGGTGAACTCCATATCCTTGAGCGGTCCGGTGTCGTATTCGCGGTAGGTCCGGGTGAGTACGTCGGTCGAGGTGCGGAATCCCGAGGTCATATTCTCCCGGAAATAGGTTACCGACAGTCCGTATCCGTTCCACTCCGCATTGCCGCGCACCTCCCATTTGAAGTTCCGCGCCGCCTTCAGGTCGTAATTGGTGGGGTCGTGCTTGAAGACTTCCACATTGACACGGCGTTTCGATTCGTCGTCCGCCGGGAAATAGTTGAGCCGCTTGTAATAGGAGTAGTCCGGTTCGGGGAAGAGCTGGTCGAGCGTAGGCGTTTTGGTGTGCCATCCCGCGCCGCCCGCGAATGTGATGCGCATCGGGTCGCCTGCCATGTCGAACGCCGGAAGCGTCACCGAGAGGTTGGCACGCGGATCGAAATGGAATTTGCCCTGCAGGGTGTAACGGCTTCCGAGATTGGCCATGGCCGTCGTACGCAGTCCGGCCATTATCTCGATCCGCCACTCGCCGGCCGTAATCGTCGTATTGTCCTCCAGAAACGCCGAGAGCCGGTGCAGCGCCGGCAGGGCGTCGTAACGCCGCGGATGGGAACTCATCAGGTCGGTAAATGGGCGCGTCACGTCGTAAAGCAGACCGCCGCCGTAATTTTTCGACATGTTCCATTCGGCTCCGATGCGGATCGTGTTGCGGCTCAGCGGGGTGTCGGCTCCCAGCAGGGCTACCGCCTTGGCGTTGGCGTAGAACGGTTTGTTGTCCACCTGCAGGGTCGCTTCATAGCGGACCGGCAGCACTTCCATATCGAAGACGCCCTCTTCGACTGCCGTGCGTATAGGGACGTTGCCGCTGTTCGCTCGGTAACGCCAGCGGTCGATCAGGTCGAATTCGGAAGAGACGGAAGCGGAAAAATCGAAGCTGCGGAAAAAATTCGCACCCTTGGATTCGGCGGTGAAATTCACCGCCGCGACGACGTTGTTGTAACTCGATTTGTAGCGTTCGAGGGGGATGCCCGCCGGGCCTTCGTCGATATCCCGGTCGCTTTTTTGGCGGTCGAAAGAGCCGGTGTAGTCGAGCGATCCGCCCAACGTGTAACGGTAGGCCGAGGTGCTTTCCCAGCGTTTCTTCATGCGCCACGATCCGGTCGCACGTTGGTAGTTCTGGCGCGTATTGCGCGGGTCGTCGTGGGAGTTGAGCCATGTCGCGCCGACGTTCATCGTCAGCAGGTCGGCCGGAGCGCCCCATTCGAATCCTTTGCCGACATAGAGCAGCTGGCTGCCCAGATCCGCTTTGAAGCGGGCTTCGAGGTTGCGGCCTCCCTCCTTGCGCTTGATCTTGATCAGTCCGCTGGTCAGATCGCCGTATTCGACCGACGGAATGCCCTGCTGAATCTCTACCGAAGCTATTTCATCGGTCGGCATCGTGCGCATGTCGACGCCTCTGTTCAATGAAATATTATTGCCGACGGTCGTTCCCGAATTGTATGTCATGCCCGCGTCGTTCGACATCGGAATTCCGTCCATGACGAACGAAACGCCGAGCGATGTAGTCTGGTAATCGCTGTTCGAGGTGCCGATCTCGCGCAGATGAATGTGGTTCGAGGAGGAAAACGAGGGGTCGGAGGCCCGTCCGCCGGGCAGCAGTTCGAGCAGGTCCCCGAAACTCGACGGCTGGATGTGGTTCATCGCGTCCCGGCCGATATGCACGCCCGAGACCGGTCCCCGCACTTGGGTCGCCGTGATTACGACCTCGCGGATCTGCGTGTCGCTTGTCCGGAGCCGGACGGTCCGCAGCATGTCGCTGCCGCTGACGGGCCGTACCTCCATCCGTTGGGAGACATATCCGATATATGAGATATCCGCATTGTAGGTATTCGCGGGCAGGGTGAAACGTGCCCGGCCCTCCTCATCGGTCGTCGTCGCGTAGGCCTTTCCCCCACCCGACATAGGAGTCAGCGCCACCGTAGCATACGCCAGCGGATTGTGCAGGGAATCGGTAACTTCGAACGTGATCCCGGCGTCGGGCCGGCCGGACTGCCCGTACGTGTACGCAGGCAGCAGGATAAATAGCAAATATTTCAGGAGTAGCCGCATAGTTCTGTTTTCACGGGACAAAAGTATAGCGCCCCGGCATATGCGGCAATCGCCATATCTTGGTAAATTGCATTGCAATCATCACCAATAATAATGAATTGCGTTCGTGCGGCATCCCATCATAATGCTATCCGGCCGCGCCAAAACCCCTAAAATCCGGTATTGACGATCCGGTGGGAATGCTGTTTCTTTGCCGTAAACCAAAAACGACGAAATTATGACTGGTATCTTTTTCGGCAGTACGATGGGCACGACCGAGGCCGTGGCTGCGGATATTGCCAAACAATTGGGCGTCACGGACGCCGATAAGGCTTGTGGTGCTGACGCCGGGCATTGGATTCGGGCATCTGTCAACCGACCGATCATAGGAAGGTCTTTTTCTTTTGAACCCTTCATTGTATAGGCGACGT
>UQKD01000005.1 GCA_900541585.1 uncultured Alistipes sp. | reverse complement strand
GTGTTAGGCCTGCCGCTAGCGTTCATCCTGAGCCAGGATCAAACTCTCCATTGTATAAAATGTTTTGTTCTAAATCTTTAGCTCTAATCTCAAAGGTATTGTTTGAAATCACTCTCTTGCGAGAGTGGAAAAAACTTTTAGCTGCTCAAATACTTCAAAGAACGCTGTTCAATATATTACTATAAGAACAATTTCTTTCATTTTGCCAAGGTCCGCCTTTCGGCCTCTCCCGTTGTTCTGACCGCGATTTTTCAGCGGAAAGTGGTGCAAAGGTAAGTGTTTATTTTCGAACCACCAAATCTTTTTGAAAGAATTTTTCAGAATTTTTTCAGAACCTTTTTTCGTATCGTTTCGAACCGTGTGTTGCATTCGAAGCGGGTGCAAAGGTAAGTCATTTTTCTGAATCTCCAAAAGATTTCGGAACTTTTTTCAAAATTTTTCAGAACCTGTTTTTGTCGCTTTCGAGCGGTGTTTCTCTCTCGAAGCGGGTGCAAAGATAAGGACTTTTCCGGGCAACTTCCAAATAATTCGAGGACTTTTTTTCGACAATTTTCGCGAAGCTTTTACACCCGATTATGGATCAGCGAGTTAGTTCTAAAAATATTTTAATATCTTTGCGGTGACAAATTCAAAACAACAGCCATGCGGTCTTTATTATATATAAGTATACTCTTTTCCGCCGTTTCCTGCGGCCGAAACCTCCCGGATCTGCGCCCGGGCGATTTACTGTTCCAGGCTGGAAAAACTTCGGAAATGACCGGAGCGATCACCGCCGCAACGGGCAAAGCGAGGCAACTGAATTACTCGCACGTGGGAATTGCGGTTCCGGCAGGCGGAGCCGATTCGGTGCTGGAAGCCACGAGCGACGGCGGCGTACGGATGACGGCGCTGGCGGATTTTCTCGCCCGCGCGCAGCGGATCGAAGGCCGTCCGGCGGTGGTGGCAATGCGTCTGCGCGACACGACGGGTGTCACGGCAGCGGTCGCACGGGCCGCGACATTTCTCGGACAACCCTACGACTACTCGTTCCGGCCGGATAACGGCCAGCTCTATTGCAGTGAATTGGTATGGGAAAGCTATCTCGCCCCGGACGGCAGCCGTCTCTTTCCGGCCCGGCCGATGAATTTCCGCGCGGCGGACGGCACGATGCCGCAGTTCTGGGTCGACTTGTTCGCCAAACTGGGTGAAGAAATCCCCGAGGGTATCCCCGGCACGAATCCCAACGACATGGCACACGATCCGCAACTCAAAGAGATCGCCCGCTACTATTGACACGGCTTTCCCAAAAAGGACAGGCCGATAAAGCTCCGTCCGGCCTGCTTGGTGAAAAGCGGACAAAAAAACGATCTGTCCTTTCGGGCAGATCGTTTTTATTAAAAGCAAAGCTTATTACTTGGATTTAAATTTAGTGATTGCAAGAACACTATAAGCACTCGAAACACTGGAGCCTGAAATTTTCCATTCAGATATATCCTCGTCCGTCTCTTCATCAATAGTATAGCTATAGCGAGCGGTATATGCTCTGACCGCATTATTGGGAGCGACATATCCCGTCGATGACCAATTTCGAACCGAGGTCTCCGTATTTAAAGGAATTAAAGATCCGGTATCGTCCCCTTTAAGTGTTTTATAAGAACTGTTTATCACATTGATAGAAGGAATTAAAGCCTCAAGTTCAGACCTCGACGGCATATACCAACTTTGGTTATCAACCGCAGGCAGATCGGCACAGAGCTTAAATGCTGGAAAAGCGTCAATATTCTTTTTCGCCTTCTCCATATTGAGTTCTCCGTTTTCTGAAAGAGGAATATCGCCGTCAGCACCTAAAGTCGTCCATTTTGCAGTACCCAAAACTCCAGGATAAATCATTTTACCCGACAAGCCATCTTCAGCGACTTCATAGACAATACCTTTAACAGCGTCGCCCGTTGCGCCATTAGGATAAAGATCACCTTCTACGTAAACATGAGGAGCAGCCGTTTTAACCGTAACATTTGCAATTCGCGTTATGCTTCCGGCACCAATAGAAAGACCGTTACCGGTAATGGTACGCGTTCTGGACCAAACAGGATCAAGGCTCGTCGAAGACATGACATCCATTTTCAACGTACCGTAAGATGCGGCCGGAACCACAAAATAGAACGTTGCAGGGGCACCGCCTTTTACTTCCTGATTACCGAGTTCGCGCGAAATCGTACGGCTTGCGTTCGCCGTGACACGGAACGACGGCACACCGTCGATAAATCTCACTTCACCGCTACCGGCAAGATTCGTCGTCGAAGTGAGCGAGATCGAAGACAAAGTGGCATCGATATCGGTAGTCACCGTAACGGCCATAATACCGCACAGGTTCTTAAAGGCGAACTTGACATTCGAAAGGTGGCCGTCCTCTACCGCTGCATAAGCAGCCATCGGGGCCGCACCCTCGGCAATATTGTTCGAAGGCCTGTTTATATTGTTATTCTGCACCGAACTCAACGTAATCTGCTTCGATGCACTCGAAGAACCGTTGTACAAAGCATAGAACTGGGTACCGTGAACACCCTCTTCGCTGCCCACGACTTCGAAAACCGCATTCGGAGTATCCGCTCCGGATTTCAGACGGTACAGCAACAGTCTGTCCGGCTCCTGCTCGCTCCATACGGTGATATAATCACCCGAAGACCAAAGCGTTTTAACCTCTTTACCCGCACCGAATTCAACGTCTTCGAGATACGCGCGGGTCGCTGGCAGGCTGGCCGAAATCTCGGTAAGCGTAACGAGATCGTTATTTCCGGCCGGAGTGGGGCGCATTTCAGCATCATTATCCGAGCAGGCGGACATCACCAATGCCGAACCTGCAATTATCCAAAGTTTTTTCATGATTTACCTTAAATTGAAATTAGACAATGTTATTCCCACTCGCCGTCTCCGGAATTATCCGTCATACCCCATCCTCCGGAGGTAGACTCTCCGGTTTCGGTCGACGTAGCAAATCCCGCCTCGACCATTACATCGACAATCTCAATTTCGGGGACTTGATATTCCCCCCCCCCTTCTTTTTTGTAAGGTTCTCATAAGCAAATAATTATTCAAATAATAAATACAAGTGAAAAATATTTTTTAGATAAATAACATTCAACTTTCAGCGTATCGCATACAAAAACGCTGCAAAATTAAAGATTAATTTCTTTTTTTGCAAATCAAACATATGCGTCCATATCAGATGTTTACATCTTTTTCAGATATAGGCGGCCGATTTGCAAACGAATGCCATCCGGCCGGTCACCGGACAATGAAAAAAACTCCCGGGCAATTCCGCCGGAAGCAGAAACGCCTGCACCGTCATGCAAAGCGGCGGAGAGAAACGAAAGCGGAGACCGTGACGGCGAAAACTGCGTCAGACGATCTTTTCGACAGTAATGTCGGGATTGGCGCGCAGCAGGTCGATATACCCCTCCTCGCCGGCCGGCCCTTTGGCCCGGATGACGATCGTGGCACGGTGCACCACCCCGTCGGAAGTGCGCTGTGTCTCGACTTCATAGGAGATCACCGAATAGTCCTTGCTTTCGAGGCGCTCGAACATCGCATCGATGAACTCCTTCTTCGAGGCCGAGAAGACGATCATCGTCCGCCGCCGCCCCAATCCGCCGAAAACCAGCGTCAGCACCTCCAGTCCGAACAGCGTCAGCGCGGTAGCCGCTCCGGCCACGATGTACATGTGCGCCCCTGCGGCCAGACCGATACCCGCCGTGGCCCAGAGGCTCGCCGCGGTAGTCAGCCCCCGTACCAGCTGCCGGTGAATGATGATCGTGCCGGCCCCGATGAAACCGATGCCGCTGACCACCTGCGCCGCGATGCGGCTGGGGTCGAGGCGCAGCCCGTCGTGGGTCGCCAGAAAGTCCTCGAACCCGTATTGCGAGACAATCATCATCAGCGCGCTGCCCAGCGCCACCAGAAAATGGGTGCGGAAACCCGCATCCTTGACCCGGTATTCGCGGTCAAGGCCGATGACCGTCCCGCAGAGGCCCGCCACACACAACCGCACGATAAAATTCCATTCCATCTCCATAAGCACTTCGGGCTTCGCCCTGCAAAATTCATACAACAAATTCCGACATCCCTCCGTGCGGACTCCGGCCGCCGCATCCGGCTCCGCGAAACACAACCGCCGGAGCGTTTCGGGTCCATACAAATAATATGAAAAAGTCGGGCCGCTGCAAAACCGAACCGCACAAGATTCGCCCCCCGCCGAAAGTGTCGTTACGACATCAAATATAAGAAAAAATCCCGGATTGCGAAGAAATTTCGGCGGGAAGGTTGCACTGTGGGAAAAATTTCGTATTTTTGCAGGCTATGTTTAACTAATTAACTATTTACGACAATGCCGAAAATGAAAACCAATGCCGCTGCGAAGAAGCGTTTTACCTTCACCGGCACAGGAAAGATCAAGCGCAAACACGCTTATCACAGTCACATCCTGACCAAAAAGACGACGAAACAGAAGCGCAACCTCTGCTATTCGGGAACCGTTTCTGCGGTCGATGAGGCCAAAATCAAGAACTTACTCGTTAAATAGTCGCGGGTAGGCAACCGTCTTCCCCCTTTACAAAGGAGGAGCGAGAGGAATTTTAACTATGGAACCAGGCGTTGCAAACGCCGTAATAGGAGTCAGACGAGTTTCATAGAAAAAAGACCTCGGGAAAACAAACAACAAAAAATTCGTCGGACTCCTAATTAATCATCGGGACGAACCAGCCCCAAAGAATGCGGGAGAACCGTATCGCTGGCAGTCCTCCAAAAACTTTACAATATGCCACGTTCAGTAAACGCTGTCGCGTCACGCGCACGTCGAAAGAAAGTTTTGAAACTTGCCAAAGGTAACTTTGGTTCAAGGGGAAACGTTTGGACCGTTGCGAAAAATACGGTCGAAAAGGGTCTGTGCTATGCTTATGCACACCGCGCCCTCAAGAAGCGGACATTCCGTTCGCTGTGGATCACGCGTATCAACGCCGCCGTCCGCGCCCAGGGAATGACCTATTCACAGTTTATCGGCAAACTCAACGCCAAGGGAATCGTCCTCAACCGCAAGGTAATGGCCGACCTGGCAATGAACGAGCCGCAGGCATTCGAAGCAATAGTTAAAGCAGTTAAATAGCCCTTCGCAAGGAGGTTTTTAGCGCGGCGGATACCTCGGTATCCGCCTTTTTTCTCTGAAGTTTTTCCAAACGATACCTGCAAACCAAAATTCAACTGTATGAAACACAATACTTTGCCCTCGTCTATACCCCTTGCAGGAACCACTCTCATCGCAGGAATCCCCGCGGCACACGCTATTCCGACACTGCCCCACCCGGTCGTCTTCACGCAAAGCGACGGCAGACAGTTCACGATCCGAATCATCGACGACGAACAGGGGCAGCAGATCCGCAGCACGGAGAGCGATAACATGGACTTCGGCATCGGCACACCGGACGACATCCGGATGCTCTACACCGACGGGCAAAAGCTCCGGCTGTGGGGTGACAAGGCCCACATGGGCTCCATCTTTCCGAAAATCAGATTCTAGCAGGGAGGACACAGCGTGGAAAGCTGGAAAAAAACATTCGCCGTCATCTGGAGCGGGCAGCTGGCCTCGATCCTCAGCAGCGAGGTCGTGGCCTACTCGATCATCTTCTGGATGAGCCTCGAAACCGGCTCGGCCGAGGTGCTGGCCCTCGCGGCCATCGCCGGGATGCTGCCCCAGTCGCTGCTGGGGCTGTTCGTCGGGGTTTACGTCGACCGCTGGGACCGCAAGCGCACGATGATCCTCGCCGACAGTTTCATCGCCCTCTGCACGCTGGCACTGGCCGTGCTCTTCTGGTTCGGCGTAGCCCGGATGTGGCACATCTACATCCTGCTGGCCTGCCGCTCGGCCGGCTCGGCCTTCCACATGCCCGCCATGCAGGCGTCGGTCCCGCTGCTGGCCCCCGCGTCGCAGCTCACGCGCATCGCCGGGGTCAATCAGATCATCGCCTCGCTGTCGAGCATCGCAGGTCCGGCCCTCGGGGCGCTGCTGATCAGCCTCACCTCGATCGGCAACATCCTGCTGCTGGACGTGGCGGGGGCCGCCATCGCCTGCACCTCGCTGCTGTTCGTCCGGATTCCCAACCCGGCGCGCGACACGACGCGCAAACCCGGCCTGTGGCGGGAGTTCCGCGAAGGCTTCTCGGCCATGCACGCCATCCCGGGCATGGGATGGTTCTTCACGCTGTCCATCGTCGTGTGGTTCTTCATCATGCCCGTCGGGGTGATGTTCCCGCTGATGACGCTCCAGCACTTCGGCGGAGGCACGTTCGAGATGAGCCTGATCGAGATCGTCTGGGGCGGCGGGGCGCTCGTCGGAGGCGCCGTCATGGGCGCCCGCACCTACCGGGTCAGCCGCATCGTGCTGGTCAACCTGATGTATCTCGTCGTGGGACTCTCGTTCGCGCTGTCCGGGCTTCTGTCGCCTGCGGGATTCCTCTGGTTCGCGCTCTTCACGGCTGCGGCGGGTGTCTCCAGCAGCGTGTTCAACGCCTCGTTCGTCTCCGTGGTCCAGACGCGGATCGAAGCGGGCGTACTGGGACGCGTCATGTCGCTCTACCGCAGTTTCGGGCTGCTGCCCGCGGCCCTCGGACTGCTGGGCACGGGATTCCTGGCCGAGAACGTGGGACTCACCACGACCTTCGTCGTCGCCGGGACGGTCATCGTCGCGGTGGGCGCAGCGGGATTCTTCATCCCCTCCGTCATGCGGCTCGATGGCAAACCCTGATCCGCCCGCCGGAACCGCCCCTCCACCAGCAAAAAGGATGAAGCGCGAATGGATATTATTCCATTCGCGCCTCGCAAGCAAGTCTGAATAAGCCCTTTTATCAATCCTTCGGATAAACGTATCCGTCGTAGTAAATCTTTTGGTAAATCGTGTTGGACGAACTGTCGTACGACCATTCGTAAGTCACCGTCGATGCGGGGAACGCGGTCGTATCATACTCCAGAGGGGAGAGGAAACGGCACTCCTGCGTTCCGCTGATGATCTGCATGCCGCGATAAACGCCATTGGTCAGTTCATAGCCCATTCCCACCGACTGCGCCACATCGGACGTATAGACGGTCGGCCCCGAAGCGCCGCCATCGACCTTGAAATCCTTGCCCGTGCAGAGCGAATAGGCCAGGCTCGAATCCTCGGCTCGAAGCGTATAGCGGCCGGTCCAGTTGGAGGATGCATCCACATTATCGAGATGGATACTGAACGACGAGGCCTCGATCGTATAGGAATCGCCGCCGTCGAAATAGAGCGTAGTCTCCCCGCTATCGAAATTGAACGCCGACCGCAGGCCGGTATTCGAGTAAGCGATCACCTTGAGGTTATGCATCTCGACGGTCCAGGGCGCAGAATAGGAGGATTGGTTCAGCACCTTCGCCCCGTTGGTTTTCACCAGCACGGAACCCGTCATGAAGAAACCGTCGGGCAACTGGGCCTCGTCGCTGTAAGTGATCAGATAGTCTTCACCCTGCCGTTCGAGCTTCGTATGCGAACCGAAAAGCGTTTCCCAGACCTTGACCGAGGCGTCGCCTTTTTTGACCACGATCTCCTTCAGGTCTGCGGACAGGACATCCTCGCCCTGCTTGTCCGCTTCGGCCAGCAGCATCGCCAGGCGCAACGCCGCATTGGCCGGCCGCATGGCGAGTTTATCCTGATTCGTCGTCATCTCATAGATGTACATTCCGGGCTGGACAGGGCGCATCTCCTTCCAGGTATTGTTTTCCTTGATACAGCTCGTGAATGCGAGAGCCGCCAGCGCGATTGTTGCAAAAAGTTTATTCATACGGTATGTTAAGTTAATTTATTCATATAAACGCATCCGGCGGCAATATACTGCACGGATGCCGGAAAAAATTTGCTTTTATCCGATTTTCGTCCGGTGTACCACCACGCCCCGGTCCGCACGCACCGAACGCTTCGCCGCGCCGGGGTTTTTCACGTCCTGTTTGGGCGTTCCGTCGGGGCTGTACAGCCACAAAGATAGATTTTTTTTCGCGTATGCGAAATCTATTTTGCCGTTTCGCAGCAAATTTGTATCTTTATTCCATGATGCTCCGACTGACGACACTCCTTTTTGCCGGACTGCTGGCAGCCTGCAACCACTCCGGCCGGTGGATCTCCGAATCCGAAGGCGGTCCGGCCTCGCTCGCCGAACGGGGCGACACGCTCGAAATCGTGGCCCCCGAGGGGCTGACACTCTGGTATCCGGAACCGCTCTCGGGGGATTACCGCATCCGCTACGACGCGACGGTGGTGATCGGCAGCGGCGCACACGACCGGCTCGCCGACCTCAACTGCTTCTGGGCGGCCTCCGATCCCCAACACCCGGACGACTTTTTCGCCCGCTCGGCCTGGCGCGCGGGCACGTTCGCCCGCTACAACTCGCTGGACCTGTTTTACGTGGGTTACGGCGGCAACGACAACACGACGACCCGCTTCCGCAAATACCACGGCAGGCGTTTCGGCGCCCCGGCCGACGAGGTGAAACCCCTGCTGGGCCAGTACACCGACACGGCGCACCTGCTCCGGCCCAACCGCCCGCTGCGCATCGAGATCACGGTCGCCGGCGGACGGACGACTTACGCCGCCGACGGCGAAGTGCTCTTCTCGCGGGAACTCGCCCCCGGCGAAGGCGACGGCTACTTCGGGCTGCGGCTGCTGGCCAACCACACGCTGATCGCAAACTTCGGGATCGAACGATTATGAAAAGACACAAACCAACCGTACTTATTCTTATGTCACTGCTTTCCATCTTCGGCTGCGGCCGCGCAAAGGCCCCCGAATATCCCGCCGACCGGCTCACCGCCCGCGACGGGACCGAATTCACGATCACCTTTTTCAAGCACGCCTCGCTCTCGATCGCCGTGGGCGGCAAATACATCTACATTGACCCCGTGAGTGCCAACGCCGACTACGGCGCGCTGCCGAAGGCCGATGTCGTGCTGATCACCCACTCGCACTACGACCACCTCGACGTGGCGGCCGTCGAGAAACTGCTCGCCGCCGACACCGAGATCCTCTGCGACCGAACCTCGGCCGAGGCTTTCGAGATGAACTGCTACACGATGCGTCCGGGCAGCGTCGCCACGCCGCGCGACTATGTGAAGGTCGAGGCCGTCGCGGCCTATAACACCACGCCGGGCCATCTGCAATTCCACCCCCGGGAGCGCGAGGACTGCGGCTATGTGCTGACCATCGGCGGCACACGCATCTACATCGCAGGCGACACGGAACCCACCCCCGAACTGAAGGCACTGCGGAATATCGACATCGCCTTTCTGCCCGTGAACCAGCCCTATACGATGACCGTCGACCAGGCCGTCGAAGCGGTGAAAGCGCTGAAACCGGCGATCTTCTACCCCTACCACTACGGCGAAGTGGATGAAAAGACCGACATCGACCGTCTGGTGCGCGAACTGGACGGAGTGACGGAGGTCCGCGTCCGGCCGATGGAATAGCGGACCCGCCCCTGTAAAACAAAGAGCGCCCCTCAAGGGACGCTCTTTTTCGCAGCGGGCTGCCCGCCCTACTTCCGGCGGGAGAGGATGCGCTCCGCGATGAACGAGACGATCAGTCCGAGGCCGCCGAAGGCGAGCACCGAACCGCCGTAGACGATGCTGCGCGTTTCATAAGACTGGATTTCGGTCACACGCGTCAGCATAAAACCGAAAAGCAGTCCGGCGCCCAGCCCCAGCAGCAAGCTGCCGATTTTCAATGCCCCGGCCGGAATACCCGGAGCAGTTTCGGGCGCAATCCGCATCGTAGTGCCTGTCCGCAGCCCCATCGGCACCAGTTTCAGGTAATCGATCAGCGATCCGGGTTCGAGTTTCCCGATAATCTCGCGCCGCTCACGGCGACAGATCAGCAGTTCGAAGAACTTGTAAATTCCCAGCGTGACGATTGCCGTCACCAGCGGGATAATGATAAAATCCATAATCTGTAAAATTAAAAGGTTTCCGATTCTTTTTTGCGATCTTTGCCCTGTTAGACGCCGAATGTGCAAAAAGGTTACAGACGACGAAAAAACACGGCCCGCGTGTAACCTTTTCCGCCGCGGCGCGTCTAACGGGATAACCATGCAAACGGAAGAACAGGAACTGATCCGGCGAATCGCGGGCGGAGAAACCGAACTCTGCGCCCGGCTGACCGACCGCTACGGAAGGGCGGTTTACACGCTGGCGGCGCGGATCGCCGGATGCACGGAGGACGCCGAAGAGTTGACACAGGATATTTTTCTCAAGGCGTTCTCCAGGCTGGACCGGTTCGGCGGGCGGAGCAGTTTTTCGACGTGGCTCTACCGCATCGCCTACAACACGGCCGTATCGCACGCGCGGCGCACGCGTCCGAAGTATTGCGGCATGGATGAACGGCGGCTGGCGGCCCTGCCCGACAGCGAGGCCGACCGGCTGGAGGAGTGGGCCGAAAAGCAGGAGCGCCTCGACGCACTGAACCGCGCCGTCGAACGGCTCGACCCCGAGGAACGGGCGCTGGTGACGCTGTTTTACTACGAGGACCGCTCCGTCGGCGAGTGCGCTGCGATCACGGAACTCTCGGAAGGCAACGTCAAGGTGCGGCTCCACCGGATCCGGAAAAAACTATATGTACTGGTAAACGACGAGATGAATGGAAAAGAGTGATGCGATACGCCGCGCGGTCCGGCAGGTCCCGGCCCCGGAACTGCCCGCAGGCTTCACCCCGCGGCTGATGGAACGGATGCGACGCGAGGCCGCACGGCGCGAACGGCGCGAAACGTGGCTGCTGACGGCCGGGGGCGTCGGCTGCTTCACGGCGCTGATCTCCGCGTGTGTGACGGCGCTGTGGCCGGATTTCAGGCTGCGAATCCCCGACTTCGCCCTTCCCCGCCCCGAACTGCCGCACATCGGACTGCCGCACATCGAACTGCCGCGCCTCGCGCTGCCGGAGGAGGACAAATCGCTGGTCGCAATGTGCGTCTGCATCGCGCTGGCCTTTCTCGTGCTGCTCCTTGCCGACCTGATGATCCGCCGCCGCATCGCCTCCTCCCGGAACTGAAAAACGGGGAGACCTCCCGATGAGGTCTCCCCGTTTCCGATAACAAACCCGCCGAAGCTACTTCTTCGCAGGGGCCTTTTTGGGTTCGGCCTTCACCTTGATCGTGGCGAAACCCTTGACGATGTTCTCGTCGCTGTTCTTCGAACCGTCGTAAATCACGGTGACCTCCTTCTTCGGAAGATCCACCTTCACGTCCTTGATGCCCTTGCCGAGCGACGGAACGTTGTTCATGATCTTCTTCACGCAGTGTTCGCAGTCGATGTCCGTAACGAATACCGTCGTCACCTCTTTTTTCTGTGCCGGTTTGCCGGCCGCAACGCACATGCCGAGGCCCATCACCAGAGCCAGGCAAATCATCAAAATCTTTTTCATCTTGCTGTTATTTTAAGGTTTCGAAAATTTCATTATCCTGTTTCCAAGCCTCCCTTTGAAAAGGGAGGTTCGGAGGGATTGGCTGCACTGTTCCATATCGGTCTTCAAAACAGTCCTAATAGAGATTAAACCGTAGACCGACATAGAACTTGCGGCCCATGAGCGGTCCCCAGACGTTCATCGAGTTGAACTTGTAGTCGTAGGGGTCCTGCGCATTGAGGATCGGGTCCTTCTGGCGGTAGTCGGCGATATTCTCGCACCCGGCGTAAATGTCGAACTTGCCCACCTTGCGGCTCACCTGCGCGAAGAACATCGGATAACGGGGCGAATAGTAGCTGTCGTCGAGGTTGCCCGTCTGCGTCGGGATGCGTGCCGGACCGTTGAGCTGCGCCGTGGCGTCGAACACCCATCGGCGGAACTTCGTGGCGTACTGAATGTTGAGCAGCGTCTTGTACTCGCTCACCAGCGGACGTTCCACGCGGGCCGTACCGCCGTCGGCGCGCCGGATCGTCATCTCGCTGTCCGTGTACCGGAACGTGGCGAAGATGTCGAGACGCTCGACCGGCGACCACGAGAAGTCGATCTGGTAGGTGTCGGTGTACGAACGGCCGTCGGTATCGTAGAAAACGATCCGGTCGGCATACATCTCCTGATCGGCCACGACCGAGTTGTAGAACTGCGTGCGGAAATAGTCGAAGCTCAGCGTCGCATCGCCCGGGTTCACCAGCCCGAAGGTCTGCGTGAGGCTTCCGCCGACGGTGAGCGCCTTCTCCATGCGGTCGAATTTCCGGAAATCGAACTTCCCGGACTCATTGTCGAGGAACGTGATCGCCCGGCCCGTGGCCAGGACGCCGATGTTGTCCGTAATGACGTTCGTCGAACGGTAACCCAGGCCCGCCGAGCCGCGGAGCGTCGTCGAGGGGGTGATGTTCCATTTCAGGTGGCCGCGGGGCGTGAGGAAGAAGCGGTCGTAATAGTGATTGTAGTCGCCGCGAAGTCCGGCCACGACCGAAAACTTGTCCTTGATGGCGTAGGTATACTCGGCATAGGCTCCCGCCTCGCGCTCGTTGCGGTCGAAATCGTAGTCGCGGACGCTGTTGGCGGCGATCCACGGCGTGGGATTGAGGAGCTTCTCGCGGTAGTAGTCCAGATGCCCCTGCACGCCGACGATGAGCGACGAACGGTAGGTGAAATAGTGGTTGTACATCAGATTCAGCGCCAGCGAGTTCTGGTTGCCCGTATAGTCGTTCAGCCCGAAGTAGGCGTCTTCGCTGAAGTGGTCGAAGTCGGCGACGAACGCCAGGTTCGAACGCATCTCGTCCTGTTCGTCGGGGTCGTAGACCGCCGGACCGACCGGCATACCCACTTTAAAATAACCGTTGGCGTTGCGGTTGCGGATGTGCGAACCGTAGAGCGGCATTTTCTTGTCGCCGGCCCGCCAGTCCCAGTTCTTCTCCATGTCCTCGCGCATGGCCTTCGTATCCTTGTAGTCGAGCATACCGCCCAGACGGTTCTCCTGCACGAACTTCCAGCCCCAGCGGATCTGCGCGCCGTTGTCGGCGGCATAGAGCCACTTGTTGGCCACGTTGATCTGGTCGGCTTTCGGCAGGTCGCGGAATCCGTCGTGGTTGTGGTCCATCTTCCGTGCGTCGGTGTCCATCGAACCGTGGAGCAGGATGACGCTCGACAGTTTCTTGTCCTTCGTCACGGGAAAGGCCGTCGAAATGTTGGCCTCGGGACGCAGTTCGTCGTCGAGGTAGAGGTTCACGAACAGCCGCTCGTCGTCCGTCGGCTTGCGGTGTTCGAGGTTGATCTGTCCCGTAATGGCCTCGTGGCCCGCCGTGACCGAAGCCACGCCCTTCGACACCTGGATCGAGTTGAGCCACATGCCGGGCGTGTAACTCAATCCGTAGGGAGCGCTCAGGCCGCGCATGATCGGGCGGTTCTCGTCGAGAATCTGCGTATAGGTTCCGGCCAGCCCCAGCATCTTGATCTGCCGGGCGCCCGAAATGGCGTCGCTGTAACCGACGGTCACCGAAGCCGAGTTCTCGAACGACTCGGCCAGGTTGCAGCAGGCCATCTTGCAAAGCCCCGCAAAGGAGATCATCTCGCCCTTGACGATGCCGTCGCGCTTGACGAAGTTGCCGCTTAAATTGCCCTCGACGACGACGCCTTCCAGCGCCACGCCCTCCGAACGGAGCGCGAAGGCGACCTTGTCGACGCCGCTTTTCACGTCCAGCGTGTCGTTGACGAAGCCCAGATACGAAGCCACGAGGCGGTCGTAGCCCTTTACGCGGTGCAGGAGGAACGCACCCTGGGCGTCGGTGCTGGCCCCGATGGTCGTACCGGCCCAGTAGACCGAGGCGCCGATGAGCGGTTGATTATCGGCGTCGCGGACCACACCCCGCAAATCCTGCGCACGGAGCGAACCGCACACGGCGAGGGCGAAAAATGAAAATGCAGTGATTTTGAAAAATTTCATGAAAATTCCGTTATTGGTTAAAACTGATTGCGGACCGGCGCACACGGCAGCGGTCCCGAAGGAGTCTTAAACCAATACGGGAGGGGCGCGGAAGCCGACGGAGAGTATGCAGGCTTCCCGGACGAAAGGCGTCCGCCTCTCGGCGACCTTTTCGCGCAGAAAAGGAACATGCGCGGGGCACGGGCACTCTGCGGCGAGTGCTGGCGGCAGGTCGAGGACGATGCAGCGGGTATACCGCTCGTTGCTGTCGGAGGAGGAGGATACGTAGAGTTCGATTTCGGTCGAATGGTGCTTGCCGCAGCAGGGTGCGCGCATCTCGCCGCCGGCCGCGGCCGGAAGGTCCGCCACATGGTGGCAATGGCTGCAGCACGCGTGTTCCGTGCGGGCCTTCATCGCCACGCACTTGCACGTCAGCGATGCCAAAGCCGTCCCCGCCGTCGCAAAAAGATAGACGGCGAGCAGCAGCAGCGATATGGACCTTTTCAATTTCATCACTTTTCCACGATTCCGCATTCGGCCAGGCTCGCGATCCACCGCTCGGCATCCTGCCGGACTTTGTATTCTTCGCGTATCTTCATCGGTCGAACGTTCTGATAATGTGCAAAAGTATAAAAAATTCCCCAAACCGCCTAATTTTTTTATAAAACGGCCCGCAATCCGGTTTTGGAGCCGTAACGGCACTTTCAGGAGGTCGGGACGTTTTGCCGGACCGCATGCAACCGGGTTTTGCTTCCGTCCCTTCTTTTTTATACCTTTGTGTCATGAGACCCGCACCGGACAGGATATACGACACGCTGAAACGCTACTGGGGCTTCACGGAGTTCCGTCCCGTGCAGCTGGAGATCATCCGTTCCGTCCTGGAGGGCCGCGACACGCTGGCGCTGATGCCCACGGGCGGCGGCAAGTCGCTCACGTATCAGGTTCCGACGCTCGCCCGCGAGGGGCTGTGCATCGTCGTCACGCCGCTCATCGCCCTGATGAAGGACCAGGTCGACCGGCTCCGGGCGCGGGCCGTCCCTGCCGTTGCGATCCATTCGGGCCTTTCGCCGCGGCAGATCGACATCGCGCTGGACAACTGCGCCTACGGCGACGTGAAATTCCTCTACGTGGCCCCCGAACGGCTGGCGACCGAGGCGTTCCGCCTGCGCGTCGTGCGCATGAACGTCTCGCTGATCGCCGTTGACGAGGCCCACTGCATCTCGCAGTGGGGCTACGACTTCCGGCCCTCGTACCTGCGCATCGCCGAGCTGCGCGAAAAGCTCCCCGGCGTCCCCGTGCTGGCGCTCACCGCCTCGGCCACGCGCCCGGTGGCCGACGACATCATGCGCCACCTGAAATTCGCCGAACCGCACATCCTGCGCAGCAGTTTCGCGCGCCCCAACCTCTCGTACAGCGTCCGCCGCACCGACGACAAGAACGGGCAGCTGCTGCGGCTGGTCCGCAACGTCCCCGGCACGGGCATCGTCTATGTCCGCACGCGGGAGGGAACCGAGCAGATCGCCGACTTTCTGCGCCAGGAGGGCACGACGGCCGCCGCCTACCACGGCGGACTGGGGCATGCCGAGCGGTCGCTGCGGCAGGAGGAGTGGCTCTCGGGCAAGACGCGCGTGATGGTGGCCACCAACGCCTTCGGCATGGGCATCGACAAAGCGGACGTGCGGTTCGTGGTCCACTACGCGATGTGCGACTCGCTCGAAAGTTACTATCAGGAGGCCGGCCGCGCAGGCCGCGACTCACAGCGGGCCTATGCCCTGCTGCTCGTGGCCTCGGACGACAGCGACCGCATCGCGCGGCGCTTCGAGCAGGAGTTCCCTCCGCTGGAGAAGATCAAAGACATCTACGAACGGGTCTGTTCCTACCTGCAAATCGGCATCGGCGACGGGGGCGAAGCGTCGTTCCTGTTCAACATACACGACTTCTGCGCCCGCGAGCGCCTCTATTCGGGGACCGTCGCGAGTGCCCTGAAACTGCTCCAGCAGAACGGCTACATGACCCTCACCGACGCACAGGAGAACCCCGCGCGGGTGATGTTCTGCGTCAGCCGCGACGAACTGTACAAACTCCGCGTGCAGCGCGACGAACTCGACCATTTCATCCGCACCCTGCTGCGGCTCTACAACGGCGTCTTCACCGAGTTCCGGCCCATCGACGAAGGCGAACTGGCCACCTGGAGCGGCTACACCGTCCAACGGGTCAAGGAGCTGCTCAAACGGCTCTGGCAGTTGCGCGTGATCCGCTACATCCCCTCGAACCGCTCGCCGATCCTCTTCATGAACGAGGAGCGCCTGCCGCGTGCCGACCTCTACATCGCCCCCGAG
Organism: uncultured Alistipes sp.; assembly: GCA_900541585.1. Lineage (GTDB taxonomy): Bacteria > Bacteroidota > Bacteroidia > Bacteroidales > Rikenellaceae > Alistipes. Next base: position 147,509 of record UQKD01000005.1, on the reverse strand, counting down.
ACCTACAAGCGGCGGCAGGAGCTGATGCGCGAACGCTTCGAGCAGATGATCGCCTACGCCGCCAACGAGCAGGAGTGCCGCAGCGCCGTACTGGAGCGGTATTTCGGCGAGGAGGACCCTGCTCCGTGCGGGGTCTGCGACGTCTGCCTGGCCCGCAAACGGGCCGCGAAAGCCGCCGCCCGCGAGGCCGGAACAGCTTCCGGGACCCCGAATCCCGGAGCGACCGGCGATGCGCCCGGCCCCGAAAGCGCCCTGCGCGAAAAACTCCTGGAGCGCCTCGCCCGGTCGCCGGCCGACCCGCGCCAACTGGCCGCCGAACTGGCCTGCCCGCCCGAGCGGCTGGCCGAAGCGGTGCGCGAACTGCTCGGGGAAGGAGCGGTCCGGACCTTCGCGGACGGACGGCTCGGGCTTTTCAGCGCTCCCGACAGCCCGGAGAAGGCAAAATAGCGCTCCGAAGAGCCGCTTTTCTGAAAATAATTGCGTAAATTTGTGGGAATTTTCACCGCATGACCACAATTAACAATTTCATCGATAAAATCAGCAACGAGCAGACCGCCCTGCTCCCGGCCGTGGAGTTCCGGGGTGAGATCCGCATCGTCGAGCACGAACGCGACATCGCCGCGGCCTGCAAAACGCTCGCCGAGCAGCCCGTCATCGGCTTCGACACCGAGACGCGCCCCTCGTTCCGCCCGGGCGTCACGTTCCGCGTATCGCTGCTGCAACTCTCCACGCCGACAGTCTGCTACCTGTTCCGGCTCAACCGGATTCCGCTGGCCAAGCCCATCCTGCAACTGCTCGAAAACAAGCAGGTCCTCAAGATCGGCGCCGACGTGGCGGGCGACCTGCGCTCGCTGCGCCAGATCCGCCACTTCCGCGACGGGGGTTTCGTCGACCTGCAGGGCATCGCCCCCGAGTGGGGCATCGGGGAAAAGAGCCTGCGCAAACTCTCGGCCATCGTGCTGGGAAAGCGCGTCTCGAAAGCCCAGCGGCTGAGCAACTGGGAAGCCGCGACCCTCACGGACAAACAGCAGCTCTACGCCGCGACCGACGCCTGGGTCTGCACCCGCATCTACGAACAACTGCTCCGCACACCGAAAAAACCGATCCGCAAATGATACCGCAAATTTACCTGCGCAAAGGCAAGGAGGAATCGCTTCTGCGCCGCCACCCGTGGATTTTCTCGGGCGCCATCGACCACATCAAAGCCGAGGAGGAGTCCGACTTCGCCGAAGGGGCGCTCATCGAGGTCTACACCCGGCAGGGCGAATTCATGGCCCTGGGCCACTATCAGGTAGGGTCGATCGCCGTGCGCGTGCTCACGTTCGAGCGCGAGGAGATCGACCAGGCGTGGTGGAACCTCCGGATCGCCGTCGCCTACGACGTGCGCCGCACGCTCGACCTTACGGACAACCCCGCGACGACCTGTTACCGCCTGGTCCACGGCGAGGGCGATTCGCTGCCGGGACTCGTCGTCGACATCTACGGCCCGGTCGCCGTCATCCAGTGCCACTCGGTGGGCATGTACCACGCGCGGATGCAGATCGCCGAGGCGCTGCGCACGGTCTACGGCGCACGCCTGACGGCCATCTACGACAAATCGTCGCAGACACTCCCCTTCAAGGCCGCCCTCGGCGCCGTCGACGGCTACCTGTGGGGAACCTCGGACCACACGTCGCACATCGTGACGGAGAACGGCGAGCGGTTCTACGTCAACTGGGAGAAGGGGCAGAAAACGGGCTTCTTCCTCGACCAGCGCGAAAACCGCCAGCTGGTCAAACGCTACGCCAAGGGCCGCACCGTGCTCAACACCTTCTGCTACACGGGCGGGTTCTCGGTCTACGCCCTCTCGGGCGGCGCCGAGAAGGTCTGCTCGGTGGACTCTTCCGAGCGCGCCGTGGCGCTGGCCACGGAGAACATGGCGCTCAACTTCGGCAAGGAGGCCGACTGCTGCCAGATCGCCGCCGACGCGGTGGACTACCTGAAGGACATCGGCGACAAATACGACCTGATCATCCTCGACCCGCCGGCCTTCGCCAAACACCACAAGGTGCTGGGCAATGCCATGCAGGGCTACAAGCGGCTCAATGCCCGGGCCTTGTCGCAGATACGCCCCGGCGGCATTCTCTTCACGTTCTCCTGCTCGCAGGCCGTCACGAAGGAGCTGTTCCGCACGACGGTTTTTTCCGCCGCCGCCATCGCGGGCCGCAAGGTGCGCATCCTGCACCAGCTGACCCAGCCGGCCGACCATCCGATCAACATCTACCACCCCGAAGGCGAATACCTCAAGGGGCTGGTGTTGTACGTGGAATAGGCAACCGGTTGCAATCGCATGCCCCGTTCCGCGCTGCCGACTGCCGCCGTCGCCGTCTGCGGCAGGGTATCCCAATCCGACGCCACCCAACCCCTCCCCCAGAGAGGGGCTTAATCGAAACTGCTATGAAAAAACCACTCATCACCGCCTTGTTTGCGCTCACCGCGGCCCTGACGGCCGGGGCGCAGAGCCGTACCGAAGTCTACACCTTCCGGAGCGAGGTCCTCGGAGCCGAAAAGAGCTGCACGGTCTACCTGCCCGACGGCTACGACCGCTCGCAGGAGTCCTACCCCGTGCTCTACCTGCTGCACGGCGCCAGCGGCTGCCACACCGACTGGACACAGAAAGGCGACCTGCGCCGCATTGCCGACGAAGCCTTCGCCGCGGGCATGGCCCGGCCGATGATCGTCGTCATGCCCGATGCTTCGGGCGAAGGCCCGAAGCGCACGGGCGAACACATGGGCTATTTCGACGTTCCGGGCTGGAACTACGAACGGTTCTTCTTCGAGGAGTTCATGCCCGCCGTCGAAAAACGCTACCGCATCGTCTCCGACAAGACGCACCGCGCCATTGCGGGACTGTCGATGGGCGGCGGCGGCACGGCGGTCTACGCCCTGCGCCACCCCGAACTGTTCGGCTCGGCCTGTTCGATGAGCGGCCTGCTGGACATGTTCCCCGGCCGCCGCAGCTACGACAGCGCCTTCCAGCAGTCCGTCGCGGAGAACTCGCCCGTGGCCCTGCTGCGCGGAATGACCGACGAACAGCTCGGCGGCGTGCGCTCGGTCCGCTGGTGGGTCGACTGCGGCGACGACGACTTCCTCTGGAAATGCAACGTCGATTTCTACACGCTGATGCGCGAGCGCAACATTCCCCTGCAATACCGCATGCGCGACGGCGGCCACACGTGGCGCTACTGGCAGACGGTGCTGCCCGACGCGCTGACATTCGTTTCGACCGGATTGGGCAAATAGCCGCACTCCCATAAAGAAAGGTCCCGGACATCCGGGACCTTTCTTTATTTCACCTTCTCGAAGACGTAGACTTCGTGCACCTCGCCGTCGTAGCCCGGGTAGAATCCCCGGGGCATGCCCAGCACGATCCGCGCCCCGCGATTGGCCAGCACCAGCAGGTCGTCCGTCGCCGGATCGAGGGCCAGCCCCTCGATTTCGCCCGGGCGGCGAAAATCGGCCATCGAACGCAGCGGAAGCACCGTGGCATACGATTTTCCGTCGCGCAGGTCCGCGACGTAGAGGTTGTCCGGCTCATCGAGGTCGGCATCCCCGTCGTCCGCAGAGATCAGCATGCGGCCGTCGACCATGAAAATCCCCTGCTGCCACTGGGGCACGGGACGCAGGTGGACCTTGCGGACATACTGCCCCGTTTTCCGGTTGTAGCCGTAGACGTAGCGTCCGTCGACCCAGTCGGCCATCCAGACCATGTCGCCGTCGCGGTCCACCGCCAGTCCGCACACCTCGACCTGCCCCGATTCGGGTTCCCAGTCGATCGAGCGTTTCCATTTCAGGTTGCCGGCATCGTAAACCGCCACCTGGATATTCTCCCCGCGGCCGTCGTCGAAGGTCTCGATCCCGGCGTAAATCTCCCCGTCCCAGACGTCGATGTCACCGATGTGGTTGGCCGCCAGCGGCAGCCCCTCGAACGGCCGCTCGTTTTTGGCCACCAGCCGCCCCTGCTTGTCGTATTTGTAAAGCGCCGTGCTCCCCGACACGTAGTAGTAGGCCGAGTCGGCGGCAATACCCTGCCGCCCCTCGACGGGAATCACGCGTTTCAGCCGGTACTCCGACCCCAGGTTCTGCGCCACGAGCGGCATCCCGGCCGCCAGCAGCGACGCCAGCATCAAAATTCGTTTCATAACGGTATCGTTTCATGCGTCTCCGGCAAAAACGGGGCCGGAGCAGTTTCCCGATGTGGAATCCGCCCCGGCCCGTGTTCAAAGCGGAGTTCCGCCTATTTCTTCTTCGCGCGCTGCTGGGCCTCCTGCTGACGCATCAGCTCCTCGTAGCGCTGCTGGAATTTCGATTTCTTGCCTTTCGACTTCTTCGCGGCATTCGCCTGCATGATCGCATGGATCTTGTCGTCGTCGACCATGCGCCGGATGACGAGCGTCTGCCCGATGGTGAAGAGGTTCGACAGCAGGTAGTAGTAGCAAAGACCGCTCGAATAGCTGTTGAACCAGAAGAGCATCATGATCGGCATCATGTAGACCATCATGAACTTCATGCCGGCCATCTGGGGCTGCGACGACGCCGTCTGCTGGTAGTTGAAATAGGAGTATCCGAACATCGACACCGCCATCAGCAGGGCGAACAGCGAAACGTGGTCGCCGTAGAAGGGAATCGAGAACGGCAGGTTCAGCACGCTGTCGTACGACGAGAGGTCGTCGGCCCACAGGAAAGGCTGCTCGCGCAGCTCGATCGACGCGGGGAAGAAGCGGAACATGGCGATCAGGATCGGCATCTGGATCAGCAGCGGAATGCAGCCGCCCATGGGGTTGATGCCCGCCTTCTTGTACAGCTCCATCGTCGCCTGCTGCTTTTTCATGGCATCCTCCGGCTTGGGATACTTCTTCGCCAGTTCGTCGATCTGCGGTTTGACCAGGCGCATCTTGGCCATCGAGACGTAACTCTTGTAGGTCAGCGGCGAGATCACCAGCTTCACGAGGAGCACCAGGATGAAGATGATGATGCCGAAGCTGCCGATGTAGTTGCGCAGGAAGTCGAAGACCGGAATCACGCACCAGCGGTTGACCCACCCGAAGATGCCCCAGCCCAGCGGCACGAGACGCTCCAGGTGAATATCCGCACCGTTCGCATCGTCGACCTTCTTGAGGATCGAGTACTTGTTGGGGCCGAAATAGAACGCGAAGTCATAGCCCTCGGTCTGCGGCGTATAGGGCAGACCCATCTGCGCCGTGAAGGTCTTGAGCAGCGACGATTCGGGAGCCGCCGTGTCGAAGGCGAGGTTGGCGTACGACACGTTGTCCGGGGCGATGAACACCGACGAGAAGAACTGCTGCTTGAATGCCACCCAGTTGACCTGCGTCGAGATATTCTTCGACTTGGTGCTTTCGCTCATGCCCAGCTCCTCGATCGAGGTCTCGTTGGGGAAACGGTACGAGAGCGTGGTGTACATGTTCTCGTTCTGGAAACCCTTCTCGTTCTGGAAGGTGGTGTTCGCCCAGTCGATCTGAATCTGCGTCTGGTTGGCCATCTCCGGCGCCATGTTGACCAGCCGCACGTCGAAGTCGACGAGGTAGTCGCGCTCGGGAGCCTCCGTATTATATATAAGGTAACGGTACTCCAGATAAGCCCCCTCCGCGACCGGAAGGCGCATCACGACGCTCTTGGCTCCGTCCGCCTCCCCGGCTACGGGCTGGGCCGTGAAGACGTAGTCCAGCGTGTTGACCGGCACGTTCTTCAACCCGTTTTTCAGGTAGAACGAAAGTCCGAAACGCGCCGTGGCGGGATCCATCATCTCGATCTTCCGGTCGCGTTTTCCGCGCGGAGCGTATTTGGTGTAATCTTTCAGCGTAACGCCCTTGATCTGACCGCCGCGGGTGGAGAAGAGCACCGAAATCACGTCGTTCTCGACCGTGAATTCCTCGGCCTCCGCCTCGCGGGCCGCTGTCAGCGACTCGCCCAGCGTCTCCACCTGACGTTCGCGCACCGCGGCCGCAACCTCGGCAGCAGCCGCTTCGGCCTGCACGTCATTGCCCGACGCCACCGAATCGGCGATGGGCGCCGCCGCACGCGCCGCTGCGGCCACCGAATCGACATAGGCCTCGTATGCGGCTTTCTGTTCCTGATATTCTTTCTGTTGCTGGCTGTTGAAGTAGGCGAATCCCAGAAAAAGGACCGCTACGACGGCGATGCCTATGATTGATTTTTTATCCATTTAAACTTTAATTATTTGCACCGACAGCCCAAAGCCCCAATTTTGCCGTGAAACGGCACTAAATCCCCGTCTAAAACGGGGGTTTGGGGGTGGGTCAAACTTGCAAACCACGCCGCAGGCGGCGAAGAACAATGGTCGGGTGCAGGAAATGGTACATCCTATTTTGGCTATGATTATTCCTTACTTCTTCTCCGCATACGCCAGCGCGGCCTTGACGAAGGCCACGAACAGCGGCGAGGGGCTTAACACGGTGCTCTTGTATTCGGGATGGTATTGCGTACCGACGAACCAGGGATGGTTCTCGATCTCGACAACCTCCACCAGGTTCGTGTCGGGATTCACACCCACGGCCTTCATGCCGGCCGCCTCGAACTGCTCCAGGTAGTCGTTGTTGAACTCGTAGCGGTGGCGGTGACGCTCCGAAATGTTGAGTTTGCCGTAGGCGGCAGCGACTTTCGAGCCTTTTTTCAGCGTGCAGGGATAGGCGCCCAGGCGCATCGTGCCGCCTTTGGCCGTAACGCCTTTCTGCTCCTCCATCAGGTCGATCACCGGATGCGACGTCGTCTGCTCCATCTCGCTCGAATTGGCGTCGGCCAGGCCCAGTGCGTGACGCGCGAACTCGATCACGGCGCACTGCATACCCAGGCAGATCCCCAGGAAGGGAACGTTGTTCTCGCGGGCGAAGCGCACGGCCTCGATCTTACCCTCGATACCGCGGTTGCCGAAGCCCGGGGCCACCAGGATACCGGACATCTTGCCCAGCTGCGCAGCCACGTTCTCGCGGGTGATCTTCTCCGAATTGACGTAGCGCAGTTTGACCTTGCAGTCGTTGACCGCCCCGGCATGGATAAACGATTCGCAGATCGACTTGTAGGCGTCGGGCAGCTCGGTGTACTTGCCGACCAGCGCGATCTCGATCTTCTTCGAGGGGTGTTTCACCTTCTCGACGAATGCGCTCCACGCGGCCATGTCCGGCTCTTTGTCGGCCGGGAGGTTCAGTTTGTCCAGCACGACCTCGTCCAGGTGCTGTTCGTGCATTTTCAGCGGCACTTCGTAGATCGTCGGCACGTCGATCGACTCCATCACGGCATTGGCGTCGACGTTGCAGAACAGCGCCACCTTGCGCTTGAGCGCCGTCGACAGCGGATGTTCGGCGCGCAGCACGAGGATGTCGGGCTGGAGACCGTTCTCCAGCAGGGCCTTCACGGAGTGCTGCGTGGGCTTGGTCTTCATCTCGCCCGAAGCGGCCATGTAGGGAATCAGCGTCAGGTGGACCAGTGCCGTATTGCGATAACCCAGCGAGTAGCGCAGCTGACGCACCGACTCGATGAACGGCTGCGACTCGATGTCGCCCACCGTGCCGCCGATCTCGGTGATGATCACGTCGTATTTCTTGGTCTGCGCCAGCATCTGAATGCGGCGCTTGATCTCGTCGGTGATGTGGGGAATGACCTGCACGGTCTTACCCAGGTACTCGCCCTTGCGTTCCTTCTCGATGACGCTTTTGTAGATGCGGCCCGTCGTGACGTTGTTGGACTTCGACGTGGGCTGGTTCGTGAAGCGCTCGTAGTGTCCCAGGTCGAGGTCCGTCTCGGCTCCGTCCTCGGTGACGTAGCACTCGCCGTGCTCGTAGGGATTGAGCGTTCCGGGATCGACGTTGATGTAGGGGTCGAGTTTCTGGATGGTCACCGAGTAACCGCGGGCTTGGAGCAGCCGTGCGATCGAGGCCGAAATAATACCCTTTCCGAGCGACGACGCAACACCGCCCGTTACGAATATGTACTTGGGTTTGGAAAGTTTCATTACTGTTTTATTTATAAATTCGTTGTAACACCGTTCAGCACCTTTTTCCGCAAGCCCCCGCCAAGGCGGGGGTTTGGGGGTGGGTCAAACCTGTATACACGGCGGAACGCCGTGGGCCGGCGTCCGGAGCAGCAGGGCGACCCGATCGTCAGGCATTGTTATTTTCCTCCTGATCCTGTCTGTCGATCAGCTTCACCTTCTCGATCGTCGAGGCCATCTCCTCGCGGGCGCGCTCGATCTTCGCACGCACGTCGGCCACCAGCGCCTCGGCGTTCTTCGACTTGGCGAAGAAGCCGATGTTGTTCTCCAGCAGTCCGATCTCCTGCTCCAGCTGGCGAACCTTGTTGTAGAGGCGTTCGCGTTCCGAGCGCAGACGGCGGTCGCCCGACGCCTTGAACGACGAAACCTTCTCGCGGAAGCGGCCCATCGAACGGTCGCGCTCCGAACCGCGCAGCGTGTTGAACAGTTCGTCCACCGCGGCCTTGTACTTTTTCTGGATGGCGTCCTTCTGCTTGATGGGCACGAAGCCGATCTCGCCCCAGCGGCGCTGGAACTCGCGGATCACCTCGTAACCCCCGGCCTTCACATCGGCCTCGGCCATCTCGGCCAGCAGGGCGAGTTTCTTCTGCAAATTTTCCTCGTGCTCGCCGTCGACGCTCGCGAAGTGCGACGCCTTGCGCTCGAAGAACTTGTCGCAGGCGGCGCGGAAACGCTTCCAGATAGCGTCGGAATGGCGCCGCGAGACGGCCCCGATCTGCTTCCAGCGGGCTTGCAGAGCGATCAGTTCGTCGGTGGCCTTCTTCCACTCCTCGCTGTTCATCAGCGACTCGGCAGCCTCGCAGATTTCGGTTTTCTGCTGGAGGTTGTGCTCCATTTCGGCCTTCATCCCGGCATAGAACTGCCGCTTGGCCTCGAAGAAACGGTCGCACGCCGTGCGGAAACGTTCGTAGATGCGGTTGTTATCTTTCTTCGGCGCGAAACCGATGGTCTTCCAGGTCTTCTGAATCTCCAGCAGACGGTCGCTCGCGCGGTTCCACTCCTTGCGGGTAGTGAGCGGCTGGGACGAAAGTTCCTCCGTGGCGACGCACAGCCCGGTCTTAAGCTCGAGGTTCTTCACCTGCTCGCCCTTCAGCGTCTCGAAATGCTCCTGATGCTGTTTGTTGATGCGGCTCGACGCGGCCTTGAAACGCTCCCAGAGCGTCTCCTTGTATTCGTTGGCGACAGGCCCCGTCTCGCGCCACTCGTCGTGGAGCTTTTGCAGTTTGTGGAACGCCTCGACGACGGAAGGCTCCAGCACCAGCGCCTCGGCCTGCTCGCAGAGGGCCACCCTCTGCTCGTAGTTCTTCTTCAGGTCGAGGTCGCGCAGCTCCTTGTTGATCTTGATAAAGCTGTAAAAATTCTCGACATGCAGGTTATAGGTCTCCCACAAATCCTTGACATACTGCTGCGGCACGATGCCGGTATCCTTCCAGCGCTGCTGCAACTCGCGGAACTTGTTGAACGTATGGTTGAGCGTCTCGTCCGAATTGACCAGTTCCTTCAGCTCCTCGATGATCGCCTGCTTGATCTTGAGATTCGCCTCCTTCTCGGCTTCGAGATTGGCGATGAACGCGTCGCGGCGGTGGCGGTACTCCTTGAACAGCTCCTTGAGCTGAATCTCGGCGCCGTCCACCGAAGGAGCGAAATCCTCCTCGGCGCCGCCCTCCTCGATGAACCGGCGGCGTGCAGCCTCGACCTCGGCGCGGCGGATGCGGTAGAAGGCGATCTTCAGCGCCTCCACATCCCGGCGGATCGACTGCACGGGCTGCTCTTCGAGCATCCGGGCGAACAGGGCCACCAACTCCTCCTTGCCTTTCCCGGCGAACTTGTCCTCCTCGGGCGTCTGCGCGGCAAGTTCCTCCGCAGCCTCCTCCTCGGGCGTCGCGCCCTCGATCTCCAGCCCGGCGTTCTGCGCCGCGAGCGCAGCCTCCTCATCGGCAAAGTCCACCCGCACCTCCCGGGGCGCTTCCTCCTCCGATTCCGCAGCCGCCGGCTCGGCGGCAGGCTTGATCCGCGCACGTTTGGCGCGCGGCGCAACCTCCTCCCCGGAAATTTCCTCCGCGGCAAGCTCCTCGGCAGGCGCTTCGGCGGCGGGTTCTTCCGTCACAACGGGCTCCACGGGCATTTCCGCGGGTGTTTCCGCAACCTCCGCAGCGGCTTCTTCCGCAGCGGCGGGCGTCTCCGCGGCCGGCTCGGCGGCGGGCATTTCGGGTTCAGGGACTCGGGCAGTCACGGCAGGATTCGCTTGCGCATCTTCAGCCGCAGGGCTGACTTGCTCCTCGGGAGCAGGAAGTGTCGGTTTTTCAGTAGCCATTTCAGTACACGTTTTTAGTTCCCGCATGTGCGGGAGCATATAAATCTCGCAAATATAACCATTTTATGCGGAACGCCGAAAAGATTTCGTCAAAACATGCAACAACGCCGCCCTCCGGAAGCACGAAATCGCGGCATCCCGGCACGACGGCGCGGTTTTCCGGTCTGTCCCGGCCCCTGGAGCCGCGTTTGCAGCCCCCTGAAGCCGCACTCGTCCCCCTCGGATCAGCGCTTGCGGCCCTTTGCGGCAATGCGTTTGGGCGCTGCCTGACGGCCCGTGGTGACGGGGCGGCCGCTGCGGCGTACGCTCCTGGTCCCGCCGCCGCGCCTGGGCTTCTCCCATGCCGCGGCATCGTCGTAACGCTGGAAAGCCTCCCAGTCGAACCCGTCGTTGCCGCCTGCCGGAGGCGCGCTCCAGTCGTTTTCCGCCTTTTTCCGGCTCCGCGTCGCGGGCTGCTCTCCGGCATCGCCGGGAGCGGTTTCGGCGGTTTTCCTGCGCGACCGCTTTTCGGGGCGGAACTCCTCCGCGCCTTCCGGCTGCCCGGCCGTCTTCCGGCTCCGCCTCTCGGGACGGAACGCTCCGGCGGATTCGTTCCCGGACCCGCCCTCGCCGCCGTTACGCTCCTCGGCAGCCGGACGGCGCCGCTTTCCGCCGCCGTTCTCCGCGTCGGAACCGTCGATCTTGGCGATGCGGCGACGGCCTCCCGAGGCGTTGAGCTGCCCCACGACCGCCTCGGCGTCGCTGAACGGCACGCTCACCAGCGAATAGTTCTCGAAAACGCGCACGTCGTCGATATTCTTGTCCCGCAATCCGCATTTACGCTTGAGCATGTCCACGATCCTGCGGGCCGTGTAGCCGTCGCGGCCCCCGAGGGCCAGGAACAGCCGCGCCTTGCCCTTGCGGTCGACCGAGAACGAACGTATTTCGGGGTAATTGCTCTGGTCCAGTTCGCTGCGGAAGGCCAGCCGCAGCAAGGCCCCCAGCGCCACGTCGGGCGCATAGCTTTCGAGCAGTTCGGCTGCGATGTCGGCGTAATCGCCGTAGCTCTCATTGGCCACGATCTCCTGCAGGTCGTCCTTGATTTTGGCGCGCTTCATCGCCACGATGTCCTGCGGCGAAGGCAGCGTCTCGCGCTTGATGTCAGCCTTGATGTCGCGCATCATCCAGTTGAAACGGCGCAGTTCGGCGCCCGAAATGAAGGTGATGGCCGTGCCCTGGTTGCCGGCACGGCCCGTACGGCCGATGCGATGGACGTAGCTCTCCGAATCCTGCGGCAGCGAGTAGTTGATCACGTGCGAGAGGTTCGACACGTCGATACCCCGCGCGGCCACGTCGGTCGCCACCAGGATGTTGACCGCCCTGTCGCGGAACTTGCGGAGAATCTTCTCGCGCTGGGCCTGCGACACGTCGCCGTGCAGCCCCTCGGCCGAATAGCCCTGTGCCACCAGGCGCGTCGCCACTTCGTCCACGCCGATCTTCGTGCGGCAGAAGACGATGCCGTAAAAGTCCGGTTCGATGTCGATGATGCGCGTCATGGCGTCGAACTTGTCGGCCTCGCGCACCTCGAAATAGATCTGGTTCGTCAGGTCGGTCATCAGGTGCTGCGACTCCACGCGCAGGACCTCCGTATCGCGCATGTAGGCCTCCGACAGGCGGATGATCCGCTCGGGCATCGTGGCCGAAAAGAGCAGCACGCGGCGGTCTTCGCCCGTGTGGCTCATGATCTCCTCGACATCCTCGACGAAGCCCATGTTAAGCATCTCGTCGGCTTCGTCCAGAACCAGGAAACGGACCTTGTCCAATTTGAGCGTCCCGCGGCGGATGTGGTCCAGCACGCGCCCCGGCGTGCCGACGACGATGTCGACGCCCCGCGACAGACGGCGCAGCTGCTCGCTCATCGCGGCCCCTCCGTAGATGGCCGTGATCGAGAGCCGCCGCTCACAGTTGTAGCTTAAAAGTTCCTCGGCGGCCTGCACGGCCAGTTCGCGCGTCGGGACGAGGATGATGGACTGCACGCCCTCTTTCGAAGGCTCGATCTGCTGGAGTATCGGCAGCCCGAAAGCCGCCGTTTTGCCCGTGCCGGTCTGGGATTGCGCGATGATGTCGTTCTCTCCCGAGAGCAGGCGGGGAATCGTAAGTCGTTGGATGGAGGTGGGGGTTTCGAACCCTTTTGCATGGACGGCCGCGAGCATCTCCTCGCTCAAGCCTAAAGTGCTGAAATCAGCTTCGTTGATCATATATGAATAGTTGAAAGGTCAAAGGTACGACAATTTATTGAATATTTACCGGAAAATCATTATCTTCGCAAAAATTACGCACGCACGGCCCCGCGGGCCGCCTGACCGAAAACCGACACCATGAGCCACCGTATCCTGCTGGTCGATGACGAGGTCGACATCCTCGAATTCGTCCGTTACAACCTCGTACGCGAGGGTTACGAAGTCTTCACGGCCGAAAACGGCGCCGAGGCGCTGAAAGTGGCCGCCGAATGCCGTCCGCACCTGATCCTGCTGGACATGATGATGCCGGTGATGGACGGGGCGCAGACCTGCCGCGCGATCCGCCGGAACCCCGTGCTGAAGGATACGATGGTGGTTTTCCTCTCGGCGCTGGGCGAGGAGGGACAGCAGCTGGCAGGGTTCGGCGTGGGGGCCGACGACTACCTGACCAAACCGATCAAGATGAAGCTGCTGGTGAGCCGCGTGCAGGCGATCCTCAAGCGCATCGACGCCGACAAAGCCCCCGAGAAGGCCCCGGCCCCGGGACTCACGGTCGACCGCGAGCGTTACACGGTGATCCGCGACGGGCAGGAGATCACCCTCCCGCGCAAGGAGTTCGCGCTGCTGGACCTGCTCTACTCGTCGCCCGGGAAGCTGATTCCCCGCGAGGAGATCTACGCCAAGATATGGGGCACGGAGGTAGTCGTGGGCGACCGCACGATCGACGTGCACATCCGCAAGCTGCGCCAGAAGATCGGCGACGAGCGCATCGTGACCGTGAAAGGCGTGGGCTACAAATACGACCCCGCCTGAAAAGAGAATCGGGTATGAAGACAGATTGGGTCAGTTAGGAAAACATATGGAACATTCCCGGAAATACCGCCGCATCGTCGTCAAGATCGGCAGCAATGTGCTCACCCGCGAGGACGGGCGGCCCGACACCACGCGCATCTCGGCGCTCGTGGACCAGCTGGCGCGCCTGCACCGGGCCGGCACGGAGTTCATCCTCGTTTCGTCGGGCGCCGTGGCCTCGGGCCGCAGCCTGCTCGAAACCCGCGTCGGACGCATCGACACCGTCTCGGCCCGCCAGCTCTTCTCGGCCGTCGGGCAGGTGAAACTGCTGAACCGCTACTACGACCTCTTCAACGAATACGGCATCGCCTGCGGACAGGTGCTCACCACCAAGGAGAGCCTTTCCACGCGGCGGCAGTACCTCAACCAGCGCAACTGCATGGAGGCGATGCTCTCGGCGGGTGTCGTCCCGATCGTCAACGAGAACGACACGATTTCGGTCACGGAGCTGATGTTCACCGACAACGACGAACTTTCGGGCCTCGTGGCGGCGATGATGGGAGCCGAGGCGCTCATCATTTTAAGCAATATCGACGGCATCTACGACGGCTCCCCTTCGGACCCTGCGTCGCAGGTCATCCGCCGCGTCGCCCCGGGGCGCGACCTTTCGCAGTACATCGACACGGCGCGCTCTTCGCGCGGCCGCGGGGGCATGACGACCAAGAGCCGCATCTCGTCGCGCGTGGCGGGCGAGGGCATCGAGGTCGTGATCGCCAACGGCCGCCGCGACAATATCCTGACGGATCTGGTCCTCACGGACCGCGATGTCGTGTGCACGCGTTTCGAGGCGGCCCCCCGCCCGGCTTCAGGGGTCAAGAAGTGGATCGCCAGCAGCGAAGGCTTCGCCAAGGGCGCCCTGCACCTCGACGCCGGGGCCGCCGCGGCCGTCTCGCAGAGCAAGGCCGCGAGCATCCTCGCCGTGGGCGTCACGGCCGTCGAAGGGGATTTCGAGCGCGACGACATCGTGCGCATCCTCTCGCCCGAAGGCGTCCAGCTGGGCGTGGGCCGCATCTCGTGCGACAGTGCGACGGCGCGCCGCAACCTCGGCCGCAAAGGACTCAAACCGCTGATTCACTGCGATTACCTATATCTAGAATAAAAATGGAATACGATACGATCTTCGCCGACGCCCGGCGTGCGGGAAACGAACTGGCCCTTGCCGACGCCGGGCGATTGGGCCGCACCGTCGCGAAAGCCGCCGCCCGGCTGCGGGAAAACACCGAAAAAGTGCTTGCGGCCAATGCCCTCGACCTGGAGGCGATGGATGCCGATTCGCCCATGCGCGACCGCCTGCGGCTGACGGCGGAACGCATCGCCTCGATCGCCGCCGACATGGAGTCTGTCGCCGGACTGCCCTCGCCGCAGGGCGAGACGATCGCCCAGTGGACCCGTCCCAACGGCATGACCCTCCGCAAGGTCCGCGTGCCGTTCGGCGTGGTAGGCATGATCTGCGAGGCGCGCCCCAACGTCACGGCCGATATTTTCTCTTTGTGCCTCAAGACGGGCAACGCCTGCGTGCTGAAGGGCGGCAGCGACGCCCGCCGCTCCAACGAAGCCATCGCCGCCCTGCTCCGCGAGGCGCTCCGCAGCGAGGGCATCGACCCGGCGGCCTTCACCCTGCTGCCCGCGGGCCACGAGGCCGCCGGAGCGCTGCTGAACGCCGTGGGTTACGTCGACGTTGTGATCCCGCGCGGCGGAGCGGGGCTGATCCGCTTCGTGCGCGAAAACGCCCGCATCCCGGTCATCGAAACCGGGGCAGGCATCGTCCACACCTACTTCGACCTCGACGGCGACCTGACAAAAGGCCGCGCCGTGGTCTGCAACGCCAAGACGCGGCGCGTCAGCGTCTGCAACGCCCTCGACTGCCTGATCGTCCACCGCGGACGCCTCCGGGACCTCGCCGAACTGTGCGACCCGATGGCCGCCGAACGGGTCACGGTCTACGCCGACGCAGAAGCGTATGCCGCACTCGAAGGCCGCTACCCCGCATGCCTGCTCCGCCCCGCCGCGGAAGAGCACTTCGGGACCGAATTCCTCGACTACAAGCTGGCCGTGCGGACCGTCGGCTCCCTCGACGAAGCCCTCGCGCATATCGCCCGCTACTCCTCGCGCCACAGCGAAGCCATCGTCACCGAGAACGCCGAAACGGCCCGGGAGTTCACCCGGCGGGTCGATGCGGCATGCGTCTACGTCAACGTCTCGACGGCCTTCACCGACGGCGGCCAGTTCGGCTTCGGCGCCGAGGTCGGCATCTCGACCCAGAAACTCCATGCCCGCGGCCCGATGGGGCTGCCCGAGCTCACGACCTACAAATACGTGATTTCAGGCAGCGGGCAGGTCAGAGAGCCATGACTGCCCCGCTGCCGCACGCCGTTTCCGCGGCATTCACCGCGTTCCCGAATCGTCCCCGCGAAGGCGCATCGGAGTTGCCGTACGCCGCTGCATTCCCCGACGCCCCTTCCGGCAGGAGAAACGCCGTATGCACCGGCCGGCCGGTGCAAAAGCGCCCCAGGCGTCATATGTAACAAATTTTCCACTCATTTCGGCAAAAAATTGAACGATTCGTAATCATTTTTTGCTTAAATTTGCACATCCGTAAAATAATACATATATTTAAATTATGATTCGTGAACTTTTGGCCGTGGGCCTGGGAGGCGCCGCGGGAAGCATCGTCCGTTATGCGCTTTCCGTCTGGCTGCTCGGAGGGCACACGCTGCTGGGTTTTCCGGCCGGAACGTTCACGGTCAACGCCGCGGGATCGCTGTTGATCGGCATGCTGCTGGAGACCACGAATTCGGCTGCGGCAGGATGGTTGCTCATCGCAGGATTCTGCGGAGGCTTCACCACCTTCTCGACCTTTTCGGCCGACGCCGTGCGGCTGCTCCGTACCGGGGACTATGGTTCCGCCGCGGTTTATATCGCCTTGAGCGTCGTGGTCTGCATCGCCTTCGCGGCGCTGGGCATGTGGATAGCCGGCTTAAGAAGCCGGTTTTAGGGGGGGGGCTGGCAGGAACGGGACCAACCCGATATTGCACTCCGCCCGCAGACCGGCTGTAATTCCGGCAGACACCCCGGACGAAACCCCGGGCGCGCTGCGACAAGCCCCTCCCGAGGGCCGTTTAAGAAACGGCTTTTAGGAATGGGAGCGCAGAACAGGGTCAGAGCGCAGTAACTTTGTATCGCGCCGAAATCCCGGCTTTTAGCCGGGTGGGGTCAGACTTGCAAACGACGCCGAAGGCGGCGACAACGCCGGCCGAAAGCGAGAAATGATATAAAGACATATAACTTATAATAGCACTTATGGTAATTTTGGTATTGAACTGCGGCTCCTCGTCGATCAAGTATCAGGTGATCGACATGGAGGACGCGTCGAGCAAACTGCTCGCAAAAGGCATCGTGGAACGTATCGGCCTCCCGGAAGGCGACCTGACCCATAAACCCGTCGGCAAGGAGCCGTTCGAGCTTCACCGGCCGATTCCCGACCACACGACCGGCATCAAGCTCGTGCTCGACGCCCTCACCGACCCCGTCCACGGCGTGATCGCGTCGCTCGAGGAGGTGAAGGCCGTCGGCCACCGCGTAGCCCACGGCGGCGAGTTCTTCCCCGAGAGCTGCATCGTCACCGAGGACGCGAAGGCGAAGATCCGCTCGCTGTTCGAGATCGCCCCGCTGCACAACCCCGCCAACCTCGAAGGCGTGCTGTCGATCGAGAAGGTCCTACCGGGCGTGAAGCAGGTCACGGTGTTCGACACCTCGTTCCACCAGTCGATCCCGGCGGTGAATTACATGTACGCCCTGCCCCACGCCTATTACGAGAAATACCGCGTGCGCAAGTACGGCTTCCACGGAACCAGCCACAAGTACGTGGCCAAGGCGGGCGCCGAACTGGCCGGACTTGATTTCCACAACTCGCGGATCATCACCTGCCACATCGGCAACGGCGGCTCGGTGACGGCCATCCTCAACGGCAAGTCGTTCGACACCTCGATGGGTTTCTCGCCGCTCGACGGCCTGGTGATGGGCACGCGCTGCGGCCAGGTGGACGCGAGCGCCATCACGTTCATCGGCGAAAAGGAGGGCATGAGCTATGCCGAGCTGAACGACATGATGAACAAGAAATCGGGCGTACAAGGCCTCACGGACATTTCGAGCGACATGCGCGACATCGACCGCGCCTACGACGAGGGCAATCCCCGCGCAATTCTGGCGCGCGATATGTACTACGGGCGCATCAAGAAGTTCATCGGCGAATATGCCGCCGAGATGGGCGGCGTCGACATGATCATCTTCACGGGCGGCGTGGGCGAGAATTCGTGCGAAATGCGCGAGGCGGTCTGCACCGGGCTGGAGTTCATGGGCGTGAAATTCGACCCTGCCGCCAACAAGGGCGCACGCGGGGTTAACAAGATCCTCTCGGCTCCGGACTCGAAGGTCAAGGTAGCCACCATCGCCACCAACGAGGAGCTGGTGATCGCCACGGACACGTACAACCTGGTGAAATAGCATCCGCTTCGGGCAATACAGACATCACTACATACAAATTTCAGTTCTTAAACGTAACAGCATTATGATTCAGCATCTTACCGAAATCGTCGAGGAGGCGAGGAAACGGGGTAAAAAACGTCTTGTCGTAGCTTACGGACAGGATTCGCATACGCTGGAAGCGGTCTACGAAGCCTATAAGGAGGGTCTCGTGGAGCCTACGCTCTTCGGCGACAAGGAGGTTATCAAGCAGGTCTGCCAGGAGAACGACATCGACGTCAAGGCGTTCAACATCGTCGACGAGCCGAACGACGTGAAGTGCGTCCAGCAGGCCGTCGCATCGGTCGTTTCGGGCAACGCCGACGTTCTGATGAAAGGCCTGGTCTCGACCGACAAATACATGCGCGGCATCCTCAACAAGGAGGCCGGACTGTTCCCCCCGAAGGGTGTCCTGAGCCACGTTTCGATCGTTGAAATGCCCTGCTACCACAAACTGCTGATCATCTCGGACGTGGCGGTCATTCCGCTCCCGGACTTCAAGCAGAAGATGGTGCAGATCGGCTACCTGGCCCGCACGGCCAACCTGCTGGGCATCACGACGCCGAAAATCGCCTGCATCGCCCCCTCGGAGCAGCTGCTCCCCAATGTGATCTCCTCGACCGAAGGCGCGCTGCTGGCCAAGATGGCCGACCGCGGCCAGTTGGGCAACGTCGTCGTCGACGGTCCGCTGTCGCTGGACGTGGCGCTCTACAAGGAGGTCGCCGAGCACAAGAAGGTCAAGGGCTCGTCGGTGGCCGGCGATCCGGACTGCCTGCTGTTCCCCAACCTCGAATCGGCCAACGTCTTCTTCAAGTCGGTCACGCACCTCTGCGGCGGCGAACTGGCAGCGATGGTCATGGGCACGAAGGTTCCGTGCGTACTCACCTCGCGCGGCGACACGAGCAAGACCAAGCTCTTCTCGATAGCGCTGGCCTGCCTGGCAGTAAAAAAATAAAACTCCGGTCATCCGGACCCCTAACCCAACACGAACGAACCGAGAACCTATGGGCTACAAAATTTTAGCAATAAATCCCGGCTCAACGTCTACAAAGGTCGCCCTCTACGACGAGGAGCGGCCTTTGTTGGAATTGAACCTCCGTCACTCCACCGAGGAGATCTCCCGCTTCGCCGGCGTGAACGACCAGCTGGACTGGCGCCGCGGCCTGATCCTCTCGGCGCTCCGCGAACAGGCGTTCGACATCAAGGACCTCTCGGTCGTCATCGGCCGGGGCGGACTGATACGCCCCATCCCCGCAGGCGTCTACGAGGTCAATTCGCGCATGCGCTACGATCTGCGGAACGCGCAGATGAAGCACGCCTGCAACCTCGGGGGACTGCTGGCCGCGCAGATCGCCCACATGGCGGGCGTCAAGGCCTACATCGCCGACCCTCCGGTTGTCGACGAGATGGACGACGTGGCGCGCATATCGGGCATGCCGATGTGCCCGCGCAAGCCGGTTTTCCACGCCCTGAACCAGAAAGCCACGGCGCGTCTCCATTGCGAACGGATGGGCTGGGTGTACGAGGAATCGAATCTGATCGTGGCCCACATGGGCGGCGGCATTTCGGTCGCCGCACACAAGCAGGGACGCATCGTCGACGTCAACAACGCGCTCGACGGCGACGGTCCTTTCGCCCCGGACCGCGCGGGAAGCATCCCTTCGAGCGAACTGATCAAGATCTGCTTCTCGGGGCAATACACGAAGGAGGAACTGCTGAAATTCATTTCGAGCAAGGGCGGACTGGTGGCCTACCTGGGAACCAACTCCGTGATTCAGGTCATGGAACGCATCGCCGAGGGCGACCAGCGGGCCAGGAAGGTTCTCGATGCCATGTGCTACAACGTCGTGAAGCAGATCGGGGCCATGGCTGCGGCGCTCTCGGGCAGCGTCCAGGCCATCGTCCTCACGGGCGGCATCGCCTACAACGAGCCTGTCGTGGAGTACATCCGCGAACGCTGCTCGTTCATCGCACCCGTCACGGTCTACCCCGGCGAGAACGAACTCGAAGCGCTGGTCACCAACGCGCTGGTGGTGCTCCGGGGCGTCATCACCCCGAAGGTCTACAAATAGCGGGAGGAGGCGAAAAAAGACAGGTTGCCTATCTCCGGGCAACCTGTTTTTTGATAATGGCCGTCACTTCGCGGAAGGCCTCCAGCCGGAACAGCGCCGAGAGCACGAGGTAGCTGACCACGCCCGTCGCCAGTTCGGCCACGAGGCGCAATATATCGCTTCCGGGAAGTATCGAAGCCGAGAGCCGCACAAGGACATACATCGTCCCCGACACCAGCGCCACGGGCAGCAGCGTGCGAACGAAACGCCACAGCGTCAGCGTGGTGAAGCGCGTCGTCGCCAGGAAGTTGACCGCCATTTCGCAGAACGCGATGGCCACCAGTCCCCAGACCACGGCCATCACGCTGTGCGGGATCGTCACGGCGAAAATCGCCGTCATGATGATCTTCTTCACTACTTCGAGGCGCACGATCAGCGGGCCGTTACACTTGGCCTTCAGCACGTTGTAGGCCGTCAGAGCGATCGGCGAGAACAAGCCTGCCATACATACCGCCTCGAAATAGGGAACCGTCGGCATCCACTCCTCGCCCAGCAGCACAGCGAACATGTCGTGCGCCACGGCCGACATCCCCAGCATGATCGGAAACATCACGTAAGCGACGACCATCACCACCTGCCGGTAACCCTCGGCGAACTTCGGAGCGTCGTCGCGGATCTTCGCCAGCGCCGGAAACGTGACGTTCTGCACGGCCTGAATGCCCGTCGCGGCGGGCATGTCCTTGAGTTTCACCGCCTGGTCGAACGATCCGAGCATCGCGGGCGAATAGAGTTTCCCGAGGAAAAACTGGGGTATCTTGTTATAGAAATTCGAGATCAGGTCCGTCACCATCAGGCTGCACCCAAACGGCGCCATCTCGCGCAGGGGTTTCAGCCCGCACTTGCCGCAGGGCCTCCAGTCGCTCAACCACCACAGCAGCGCAGTCCGCACGCCGACCGCGATCACACGCTCCGTCACGAGGCTCCAGATGCCCCATCCGGCCAGCGCCAGCGCGATGGCCGCAAGCCCGCCGGCCAGCGACGAAAGGAAGGTCACCTTCGAGAGCAGCGCGAAACGGAACTGCCGGATGAAAATCGTATTCTGCACGGCGCACAGGGCGTTGAGCGGCAGCAGCAGGAAGAAAACCGGAGCGATCCGCGCGATTTCGGGCATACCGTACCAGCGCGCCGCGAAGGGCGCCGCCGCCACCAGCAGCGCATAAAGTAACGCCGAAACGGCGATATTGAAGAGGAAAACCGACTTGTAATCGCTTTGCGAAGGCCCTTTGTGGCGGACCAGGCTCTGCGAGAACCCGCTGTCGACGATCACCAGCAGCACCGTCACGACAGCCGACGGAATGGACATGAAGCCCAGTATGTCGCGCGTCAGCAGGCGCAGGATGACCAGCCGCACGGCCATTGCGAGGAGCATCGAGCCGATCTTCTCGGCCATGCTCCACGCCACGCCCTGCGCGACTTTCTCTTTGAGTTCGCCGCCCAAAAAACTAACAGTTATGCTGCGCCACGATCTCCTCGTTACGCTTGCGGATGTTCTGCACGTTAGCGATCTCGACGTACGACGCACCGCCGTCGGGACCGAAACTGCCGCCCACAATGGCCATCAGGTCCCCGTCGTCGAGTTTGCGGTACTGGTCGAGAAACTCCAGCGCATCGACCAGGAAATGGTATTTGTCGGCGAGTTCCTGGTTCCGGAGAATCGGCACGACGCCGTACGACAGGGCCAGGATGCGCTGCGCATGCAGCTGGTAGCAGACGGCCATCACGGTCTTGCGGCCGCGGAACGCCGCCAGGTAACGGCCCGTGCGGCCCGTCTTGGTGTCGAGCACCACGTATTTGATCGGCAGGTTGGTCGAAGCGCGCACGGCCGAACGGGCCAGCTGTGCGGTGATCTCGTGGTTCACCGAGACCATGTCCATGTCGATCATCGGCTTGAAATGCGTCTCGTCGCGTTCGATCTCGCGGGCGATGCGGGCCATCGTCTCCACCGACTGCACGGGGAAATCGCCCATGGCGGTCTCGTCGCTCAGCATCACGGCATCCACGCGCTCGTAAATGGCACTGGCCACGTCGCTCACCTCGGCGCGCGTCGGGCGCGGCGACTTGACCATCGAATAGAGCATCTGCGTGGCGATGATCACGGGACGCTTGGCGCAGATACACTTCTCGACGATACGCCGCTGCGTGTTGGGGATCACCTCGGCGGGAAGTTCCACACCCAGGTCGCCTCGGGCGACCATGATGCCGTACGAAGCCTCGATGATCTCGTCGATGTTGTCCAGTCCCTCCTGGTTCTCGATCTTCGAGATGATCTTGATATTGCTGCCGTGGGCGTCGAGAATATCCTGCACGGCACGGATGTCGCGCGCCGAGCGCACGAACGAATGCGCGATGAAATCGACGTCGTTCTTCACGGCCCATTCGATGAAGCGGCGGTCCTTCTCGGTCACCGACGGCAGGTCGATCGATACGCCCGGCACGTTGACGCTCTTGCGCGAACGCATGGCGCCTCCCACGACGAACTCGCAGTCCAGCTCCGTATCGTTCTTGCCCACGACGCGGATTTCCAGCTCGCCGTCGGCGATCAGCATCCGCGCCCCGACGGGAATGTCGCTCACGATCGACGGCACGTTCATGTAGACCACCTTGCGGGTCGTGAGGTCCGAGCCGTCCGAACCGCGCACGGCCACCCGGTCTCCCGGGCGGAAATTGATGCTGTTACCGTATTCGTCGGCGATGGTCGTGACGCGGATTTCGGGTCCTTTGGTATCTATCATGATCGGAATGGCCGGGTTCACCCGGTGCACCGTCTCGACGATATGCGTGGCTCCGTCCTCGGTGACGTGCGCCGAATTGACGCGCACAACGTCCATGCCGGCGTCGAAAAGCTGTTTTACGAACTCTTCGGTGCAGCGGAAATCCGACATCGTGGCGACAATCTTGGTTTTTTTCATGCGATACATAGAGAGAAATATTTTTTAATTTTTGAGGAGCGGGTGCGGCGCATCGTGAAGTCCGTCACGGATGCGACATACAAAAGGCATTTCCCATTCGGGACGGACAAGGAATGTGCCGCAGATGCCCTATAAAATCGAAAGCAGCAGGGCTTCTATCCCGAGCCGGTAGGAGTTCAGCCCGAATCCCATGATCGAGCCTTTGGCCACGGGCGCCAGCAGCGAGGTGTGGCGGAACTCCTCGCGTGCGAGGATCGAGGAGATGTGCACCTCAACGACGGGAACCGACACGGCCGATACGGCGTCGCGCAGCGCCACCGAAGTATGCGTATACCCGCCGGCATTGAGCACCACGCCGTCGTAAACGCCGTCGGCCTGCTGCACGGCGTCGATCAGCTCGCCTTCGATGTTCGACTGGAAATAGCCGAACTCCACCGACGGATAGCTCGCTTTCAACGCTTCGAAATACGACTCGAAAGTCTGCGATCCGTAAACCCCGGTGTCGCGCCGCCCCTGGAGATTGAGGTTCGGTCCGTTGAGAATCAATATCTTCATCATTTCATACATTAACCTAACGCCCCAAGCGGGCGATTCCCGGACAAAGATAATCAAATTCACCGAAAAAATCGGTAACTTTGCGCCATAACACAACTCTTCCATGACCGAATTCGGATTCATCGACAGCATAAAAGACCTTTTCGCCCCGCTTCCCGACAACGGGTTCGAGGGTATCGGCGACGACTGTGCCGTACTGCCCGTCGGCCGAGGCGAATCGCTGGTCTTCACCGCGGACCTGCTGACCGAAGGTGTCCATTTCCTGCGTGCCGCCACCACGGCCCGGGAACTGGGGCGAAAATCCCTCGCCGTAAACTTGAGCGACGTGGCCGCAATGGGTGCCCGCCCCGTGGCGACGCTGCTCTCGATCGCCCTTCCGGCCGATGCTGCCGATGCGTGGGCCGCGGAGTTCTTGCTCGGCTACCGGGAACTGTCCGAAGAGTTCGGCGTGACGCTCGCCGGAGGCGACACGACCCGCTCGCTGTCGGGCGTCACGATCAACGTCACGGCCATCGGCCGCGCGGCCAACGCGCACCTCAAGCGACGCAGCGACGCACGCCCCGGGGACGTGATTTTCGCCGCCGGGCAGCTCGGGGCCTCGGGCGCTGGCCTGCGGGACATCCTCGCAGGACGCTGCGACACCCCCGCGGCGGCCGTACACCGCAACCCGCAGCCGCAGGTCGCCGAAGGCATCTGGCTCGGCAGCCGTCCCGAGGTGCGTGCCATGATGGACCTTTCGGACGGACTGGCCTCCGACCTGCGGCATATCCTCGACCGCTCGGGCGTCGGCGCCGAAGTCGCCGTCGAGCGGATTCCCGCGGCCCCGGGCGCCGATGTCCGCATGGCCGCCTGCGCGGGCGAGGACTACAAACTCCTGCTCACCGCCGCGCCGGAGGCCGCCGAACGCCTCGCCGCGGATTTCCGCATCCGCTTCGGCACGCCGCTCCACCCCATCGGCCGCATCACCCCCGAACCGGGCCTCGTGTGGCTCCGCGACGGAAAACCCGAGCCGCTGGACTGGCACGGGTTCGAGCACTATTAATATGAATCGGGGAGAGGCTGTATAGCCCCTCCCCGATTCATATTACGCCATCCTTCGGATATCGGACTTCATATCGACAATTCCTCCGAATCTCCCTTTGAAAAGGAAAAAACCTATTCCCTGATAATGTACACGTGTTCGTCGCGCCCCTGCATGTGGTAATTCTCCCGGGCGTACTCTTCGAGGTAGTCGTCGTATTTCAGCCGTTCGAGCAGGGTGCTGTCCTGTGCGATCTTCCCGGCGTAATAGGCTTGCTCGCGTGTCAGGGCGTTGATCTGCCGCTTGATCTTCACGGCGTGCAGGGCGTTGCGCCCCACGACGAACACCGTGAAGACGACGATGACCGCCGTTGCGACGATCCAGAACCTGCGGCCGAACTGAATTTTCATTTACGGAATATGCATGTATTTGTGCGTCTGAATGGAGATATTCCACCGCGGATGCGCCTTGGCGTACTCGACCATCGCGGGCATCACCTTTTCGGCGACGCTCCACTCGGGCTGGAGAAACAGCAGGCACTTCCCGCCCACACGGGCGGCATTTTGCTCGGCCCATTCGAAATCGGCCTCCGACTCGACGATCACTTTCAGTTCGTCGGCCCGTTCGAACGCCTCGTCCAGGGGCGGCTGCCGGCGCTTGGGCGACAGACACACCCAGTCGAAGACACCGCTGAAAGGGTGCGAACCCGATGTTTCCAGGAAAATCTGCAACCCCCTCTCGCGCAGCGTCTGCGTGAGCACGCCCAGCGGATAGAGCAGCGGCTCGCCTCCCGTGATGACGATGGCCTGCGCCGGGCACGACGTCGCACGGTCGATCACGGTCTGCACATCGGTCGGCGGATAGAGTTTCGGGTTCCACGTATACTTGGCGTCGCACCAGCGGCAACCCACGTCGCACCCGCCGAGACGAATGAAGTAGGCGGGTTTCCCGGCGTGGAATCCCTCGCCCTGAATGGTGTAGAAATCCTCGACCAGCGGCAGCAGGCGTCCGCCGTCGAGCAATGCGGGATCGGTCGCGGCCGCCATCACTCCGTCACTACGTAAATATCCTTGAGACTGCGGCCCAGCTGGTCGTAGTCCAGCCCGTAACCCACGATGAACTCGTTGCCGATCTCCATGGCGCGGTACTTGATCGGCAGCGTCTTGCGGTACGACCCGGGTTTGAAAAAAAGCGTGCAGACCTCGACCGACGCCGGGTTGCGGGCCTCCAGTTCCTTGATCATGTGCTCGATCGACTCGCCCGTGTCCACGATGTCCTCGACGATGATCACGTGACGGCCCTCGATCGAATTGTTCAGGCCGATCAGACTCTTCACGCAGCCCGTGGAGCAGGTCCCGTCGTACGACGCCAGCTTGACGAACGAAAGTTCGTTCTGGAATTCGATCTTCTTGATCAGGTCCGACATGAACATGAACGAACCGTTGAGAATGCCCAGGAACAACGGGGTCTCCTTGCCGGCATAGTCGGCATTGATTCGCTGCGCCACGGCATCCACGGCCCTGTCGATCTGCTCGGCGGGGATCATGATTCTGAACTTCTTGTCGTGAAGTTGTATGGTATTCTCCATTTCGTTACGGGATTTTTTGGATTATACTTGCAAAAGTAACTATTTGCGCGCAACAAACGAAGCCTTCGGGCAAAATAAATTGCAGAACACGCAAACTCCGCACGGCGGCGAAAAAAAGCCGCCCGGGCTATCCGGGCGGCTCGTAAAACGAAATCGGCACTTTTCGCCTATTCCGCGTAGGTAAATTCGAATACCGTTTCAGAGGTAATCTTGACTCCTATACCCATCATATCGAAACCTTCTCCACCCCACTTGGCAGCGGTCACATAACCCTCGCCGTCCTGGATGCAGGTAACCGCCTTGGCGGGATCCTCCTCCGACATGGCGTCGATCAGCGTCGAAGTGGGCAGGTTGAGCGAAGCCTTTCCGTCATAACCCAGGAAACAAGCCAGAGCATGGTCGTCATCCAGCTGGGAGGTAACGCCCACAATGGCTTTCGCCACATCGACGCCGAAGATGTTGTTCTTCTTGCCGGCATCGCCGTATTCGAACATCCCGTCCGCCGTATAGTTTCCGTTTTCAAAACTGAACGAGGCGTAATCGGCGCCATTGCTCTGATAAACGACACCGGTGCACTGTCCATTAACGGCATCATAGGCCCAGGTGAAATCAGCGGGTTTCGAAACGACTTCTCCGCCGACGGTCCGCATGAAGTCGACGTTGCTGCTCTCCACTCTTCCGTCGTTCAGCACCCAGGAGAATGCCCGGATACCGGTTTCGCCCTCTTCGTACATTTTGTTCCGGGCCGAAACCTTGTCTCCGTCGAAGGAGAACGTGTACCAGTCGGCGGCATCTGCGCCCTCGCCCTGCTGAACGGCGGTCACCCGATTGTCACTGCCATATTTGAACGCCAACTGCGAGACGACGTTCGTCCCTTCGCTGAACAGCATATTGAAATAGGCATCCGCTGTCGCCTGGTCGCCTCCAACCATCTCCAGCAGCATGGCCTTCACAGCCTCTACGCCGCCGTCCACGGTGGAGAAATCGCAGGTCTGCGACATCGCATAGCTGATGCCCTTCAGCCGCTTGTACACCGCAGCGGGAATGTTCTCGCCCAGCGTCCAGTCGATATTGTTGTGCTTGAGGATCACGTTGTACGTGCCTGCCGCAACGCCGTTGGGAATGGTGCAGCTGATACCCGTCGAGGAGGGCGCAGCCGTCAGTTCCGTACGGGTCTTGGCGGCATCGGCGGTCTCCAGGAAGATGCGCGAAGCCGAGGTGAATCCGTTACCGGCGATCTCCAGCGGCTTGTTCAGCTTGATCGCAGCGGGCAGCACGACACTCGACACCGGGTTCTGCGCAGTCTCCAGGCGCACCTGTCCCAGTTCCCAACTGCCGTTCTGCTTCACGACGACGGTGTACACGCCGGCCGTGAGGGTCGACGGAACCGTACATTCGATCCCCGCAGCCGTCACAGTCTGGTCTTCGGCAGCGGTCTCCGTGCCCGAAGCATTGCGCAGGAAGAGCTGCGCCGAAGCCTCGAATCCCTTGCCCGTCACCGTATAAAAACCACCGATCTCGGCCGTGGAGGGAACCGTATATTCCGTAATCGGACAGGACGGCTTCTGGTCGTCATCTCCGTCCGAGCAGGCTGTGAATGCACCCGCCGTGCATCCGATCAGCAACATAAGCCATAATTTTTTCATAATGCTTTTTGTTTTAAAAAGTTAAAAAATAGGTATCTATATTCCTTCCAGTTCGTTCAGCAGCCGTTCGGTGTCCTCGGACGAAGGCCGGAGCATGTCGGCGTTCACGATCTTCCCCTCCTTGTCGAGCAGGATGAAATGCGGAATGCCTTCGATGTCGTAGTCGCGCTGAAACTGGCTGCCGGAGCCCAGCAGCAGCTGCACGCCCGCCAGCTGGCCCGATTCGGCCATCTTCTCCCAGGCGGCCTTGTCCTTGTCGACCGAAAGCCCCAGGAACGTGATGTTCCTGCCCTCGAACTTCTTCACCAGTTCGCGGAAATAGGGCAGTTCGGCCTTGCAGGGGGCGCACCACGTCGCCCACATGTCGATATAGAGGTATTTGCCCCTGAAGTCGGCGAGCGAGTAGCTCTTGCCCGTGAGGTCCGTCGCCGTGAAATCGGGCGAAGGACGCCCTATCGCCGTCAGGTTGTGGCTTTCGAGTTCCTCCTTGTATTCGCGCAGCATCTGCGGGTCGGTGATGTAGGTATTCGCGATGTTCTGCAACTCCGCCGTATTGCGCACGCCGTTGCTCTGCATGTACTCGATCGCCAGCAGCCGCAGCATGGTCTGCTTCACCTTCTCATTGGTGAAATTGTCGGCGACATAGCGCATCGTCGCCACCGTACGGGCATAGGGACCGTCGAATTTGCTACCTTGTCCTTCGAGCACCATCGGGATCGCAAAATGGATGTAATCGCGGTAAGCGTCCACGTCGGCCAACTCCTCGCGCTCCACGACCATCTTCCCGACGGCATCGTAAACCTCCTTGCCGGGGACGTAGTCGGGATCGCCCATCATCCGGTAGCCCATCGTGTACAACAGCATCGGCTGTGCGTAGAGGTAGCGGAGGCGCGCCTCTTCGACCTTCGCGAAATCGGGACACGTCTGCTCCAGCTTGCGGGCCTTCATCAGATGCACGGCATCGTCCGCCAGGCGGTTGATTTCGGCGCAAAACTTCTCCCAGGGTAGGTCATAGGCGTTGAATGCGGACGGGGTCGTGGATTGCAGGTACTCGTTGGCCTCGACGTTCCGGCCTTCGACCCGGATGCCGTCCTTGAACTTGCGACCGTCGAAGCGCAGCGTCACCTCCTCGCCCCTGCCGATGAAGATCAACTGCGCGGCCTGTCCGTAAATCACGCGCGGATAGATGTTCTCCAGCCCGGTAATCACCAGCCGACCCTTTCCGTGCTTGTCCAGCGGAATGATGAAGGACGTCGAGCGGTCGATCAGCAGCCCCACGTTGGAGACGGTCATGTTCTCCACCTCGACATTCACCACGATGTCGTTCGGGTTTTTCGATGTGCAGGCGCAGAGAGCCGCTCCCAGCACGAACAATAGAATCTTTCTCATGTATTTGTTTCGATTAATCATTTTCCGTAAATTTCCTCCAGCGCGCCGTCCAGCCACCCGCCGCGGGCGTTGAGCCGGCAGATGCGGCCTTCGCCGTCGACGAGGATCGAGGTCGGCACGGCCGTGGTTTCATACGCCGAGAAACTCGTGCGGCCCGTGTCGAGCAGTTGGGGCCACGGCATTTTCTCCTCGTCAAGCGCCCGTTTCCAGTTCGCGGCGTCGCTGTCTATCGACACGTAAAGCACGTCGAAGCCCTTCCGGTGGTATTTTTCGTAGGCCCTCCGGACGAACGGAATCTCGCCCCGGCAAGGCATGCACCACGAAGCCCAGATTTCGACCAGCGTGTAATGCCCCGGACGGATGAAATCCGACACCCGGCGCACGATGCCCTCCGCATCCGGCAGTTCGAGGTCGGGCAGCGGCTGTCCCTCCACAATCCGCTTGTCGCGGATGCACGCCGCGGCGTAACGCCCGGCGGCCGACTCCCTCGCCTGCGGGGCGAGCGCATCCATCAGCGACTCCATCTGCGCCCGATCCAGCCGCGACTGGCGGTCGCAAAGTTCCTGCACGATGGCGAGGCTGACCGCCGAAGCGGGATGCTCCCGCACATAAGCGATCTTGAAATCCCGGATGAGGCCGGCCTTTTCATCGACCCGGCGGGCCAGTTCGACGCCCTTTTTCCCATCTTCCCGGTGGTAAAAAGCGGCTATGTATTCATCGAACGTGCGTTCGCGTTCCTTCGCCAGCGGTTCGAGGGCCGCACGGTAAGCCTGCCACTCGGTCTGGGTGGTACCGCCCGTGAGGGTGAAGACGGGATCGCCTTTCGCAGCGTCGCACACGGCGTTCACGGCCGTGCTGTCCAAAAACACCGGGAAAGTCACCGTCAGGTTGCGGTCCGTCCGGTCTTGGGGATCGAGGTAGACGGCCACCCGGCAGTTGCGGGGCGCGTCCAGCACGCCCTGCAAACGGAATTTCCCGTTCGCCACCGTCGTGCTGTCGATGGCCTCGGCCTGCCCGGTATCGGTCGTGAACAGCACCACGGGCTTGCCCTCCCAGGCTTCGGGAACCTCCCCGGTAAGGGTGTACCCTCCGTGCGGGGCGCACCCCGTCGCGAGAAACGCCGCCAGAGCGGCATAAATCCAGTTTTTCATAATCAGTTCTGTTTATCCTTATTTCTGTTATTTCAGCATTTCCCGGTAAGTCACGTCGACGATCCGTCCCAGTCCGGAGTGGACCTCGGGCGCCACACCCCGGAAGTTGCCGTCGGAGTTGAAGCCCTCGTAAATCCGCAGCGTGCCCGTGTCGTCCTTCACGCTGCCCACCACCAGGTCGTACGTGCGGGCGAGGTTGGCGCTCTGCCGGTAGATATTGAATTTCAGGCAGGTGATGGTCTCGCCGACGAGCGTGAACTGTGCCGTCGCCGTCAGAGGCTTTTCCGAGAGGTCCACGCGGTAGACCGTCCCGCCCACGGCGTAATACATGTAGTTTTTCAGCGAGCTGAATGCGAAATGCTCCGCCCGCGCGATGTTCGTGCACCCCGACAGGTCGCCGTAATAGGCCTTGCTCAAGGCCTGCGTGCAGTCCCCGACGGTGACGACGCTCCACAGTTCGCCCAGCTGCGTTCCGTAAAGACAATACCGGTCCCCGTCCCTCAACACGGTGTAGATAACGCCCATATTGGTGCTGTTCGGGTCGTATTTCGTATTTTCCATCCAGACGAAATCCAGCCCTTGGGGGAATTCGTCGAAGGCGTCGCCGGTGACCCTTCCGCCGTTGTCCATCTCTCCGAGCAGCTTCACCAGGTCATTCATCTCCTGCAACGGGGCGTATCCGCCCACGTCGGGCGACCGCAGATTGGGCGCATAGCCGACAAACCGCTTCGTGTCGAGATCGTACATCATCATCGCGAAAACCGCGATGTTCTGCGTCACGATGTTGCATCCGATCACCGGCGCGGCGTTCAGCGGCGCGTCGCCGATCGGTCCGAACAGGCCGACCGACACCAGGCATTCGGCGAAATAGGTTTTCGAACCGCTCACCATCATCTTGGACGCCGTGACATCGTTGATCACCCACGGACGCGGATCGTCCGAATTGCCCATCTCGTAGACCAGCCGGTACTCTTCCTTCCACTCGAAGCCGTTGCGGCCCAGGCGCGTGGCGCCGTCGTCGGTCAGCAGGTAGTAGGGCGAATCGGCATCGGCGAACCGCGACCACTGGATGCGCCGCGGACCCTTCATTTGGGGCATGCCGTTGTTCTTGAGCAGGTCGGTGTAGGTCTCTCCCGTCACCGTGGAGACCATGTCGAGGCGCGCCCGGTCGTCCGCACCGTCGGCGCACAGCACCATCCAGCCCTCGGAAGTGGCCTCGCTCACCTGTAATTCGCAGCTCTGCTGCCAGTAGACGCCGCTGGCATTCTCCGTCACTTTGAAAAACAGCGTATAGGCGCCCGCGGGAAGCGCCACCTCGTAATCCAGGTTGCGCGACGTGCCGATCACCGTCACCGTCTCATCGGCGCTCCGGGCGAGCGTCCGCCACTCGAACGAATAGTGGTCGTCCGGGAAATCGTTGCCGCCCAGGCCGGGCGTCAGTTGCAGCCGGGCATGAGTCAGCACCGAGATATTCGCCTCGATGCCCGTGATGTCGGGTTCCGTGAGGTCGCGGTAGTCGTAATTGCCCAGATCGTTGGCACACGCCGCCAACAGAAACAGGACCGGTATGCAGAAAAATCGTTTCATCGTCATAGTCTTTCCATTTAGAATTGCAGAGGCTCTCCGTTCTCGTCGAAAGCCCGTTCGTCATAAGGCTCTCCCCCGGCTTTCAGCTCCTCCTGATCCCTGACATAATTGATCATCCGGCTCTCGATGTAGAGCCATTTGGCATCGGTGATCTTCCCGGCCTCGTTGAAATCGGCCCTCGGAATCCCCATCACGTCGCAGATAAGTTCGAATTTCTGCTGCGAGAAAGGCCCCACGAACATCGTGCGCCAACCTGCGGGCGGCGCCGTGAACTGGTCCGAAAAATTGATTTTGAAGGTCACCGCCGACACCGTGTCGCCGCCCGACTGGATCTGGCTGGTGAACGGAATGATGAAGTTCGCATTGGGGCGAAGTTCCAGCAGCAGGTTTTTGGTCTTCTCCTTCAGGATGTCGGTGCGTTTGAGGGTGACCACGTAATCGAACGACACGCTGCCCGCGGGGAGCACGGCATCACCGCCGAGCGTGTAGTCCGTTCCCTCCTCGGCGTCCTGCGACGTGACCCGGATGTCGACCGCCCGGGGCTGCGCGGCGGCGCGTCCCACCAGCTGCAGCCGGACGGGCACTTCCAGCACGTCGGCATCCTCGTAGATGAACGTGTATGCGGCGCTGTCGATGACGGTCCTGTTCGCCGCCAGCTGGTTGTTGAAGTAAATGCCTTCGATCGGGCCGAAATTATCCGGCAGGCTCTCCTTGCAGCCCGCCAGGCACAGCCCCAGCAAGAGGGCCGCCGAATGGATGATATGCTTCTTTTTCATGTCGTCAGGGGATTATTCGCGGTTTTCGGTCTCCGAATCGGGCAGCGGCACGACGAAGAGGTTCGTGCTCGGTTCGGGGTTCCGGGAGTCGGTATAGGACCAGATCACCTTCGAGAAGAGGCGTTTGTAGAGGTAGAACAACTGGCCTTCGCCGTACAGTTCGCGGATGTACTCGTACTTGAGCAGCTCGGGCGTCAGGGCGTCGAGCGACGAACTGATACCGCGGTTGCGGCGCAGGGTGTTCACGTAGGAGGTTCCGTTGGCCAGCACGTCCGACTGGCTCTCGGCGGCGATCAGGTACATCTCGCCCAGCCGCAGCATCGGGATCATCGTATTCTGGATCTTTCCGGTCTGAACCATATCGGTGTATTTGTAGAAATAGCGGTTCTCGCCGGAAGTGCTCCAGTTCACGCGGTTGCGGTAGTCGTCCTGATAGCCGCCCGTCTCGGCTCCGCCTCCGAAGATCGCCTTCGAAATCAGGTCGCTCTCCATCTTAAAGGTGAAAGTCGTCCGCGTGGGGCTGAAATAGTTCAGGAACAGCTGGTTGCGCTTGGCGTGCGACAGCGCGAAGACCACCTCCGACGAGAAAATCCGGTCGGGGTCTTCGGGGTTGCCCACCACGAGACTGCGGTCCACGAACGGGAAAATTCCGTTGTTCGAAGCGCGGATCACCTCCACGGCATAGGTCAGGGCATCCTGTTTCTGTCCGGCATAGAGGTTCACCCGCGCCAGCAGGGCCGAAACGGCGTAATAGTTGAACCGCAGGGCGCGGTAACGCAGGAAATTCGAACCGTTGCCCGCGCCGCTCATCAGCGTTCCTTCGGTGATCACGGGATCGTTCAGCAGGGCCGCGCGCGCCGCCATCAGGTCCTGGAGAACCTTGTAGACGACCTGGCTGGCCGGCAGCAGGGCTTCGGGCGTCAGCGCCTCGTCCGTATAATAGGGAATGGCTGTCCCGTCGGGGTTGAGCGAATAGACCGGTCCGAAGAGCCGCAGCATGTCGAAATGCAGCATCGCGCGCAAGGCCAGCGCCTCGCCCCGGATGATGTCGTAGTTGTACCCCGTGAAGAGCGACTGCTTGCCCTGGATGTTTTTCAGCAGCTTGTTGCAGTTCAGAATCAGGGCGTACGCCTTGTTCCACGTCCCGCTCAAACGGCCGCGCCAGTAGTCGGTGTTGTAGTCGTAGTCCCGCAGGTCCCGATAATCGCCCCACACCGAGGAGTTGTCGCCGATCTCGTAGGCTCCGCCGAGAATCTCGATCATCTCGACGGTGAGCGTGCTGCCGTACAGTTCGTCGCTGTTGAGTTCGATATAGATGCCGTTCAGCAGTTTCTGGAAACCCTCTTCCGACCCGAGCAGTTCGTCTTCCGAAATCTGGTCGTAGGGTTTTACGTCCAACCAACCGCTGCACCCCGGAAACAGGGCCGAGGCGAGCAGGATCAATGTAAGTATTCTGTTTTTCATAATGCGCTTTGTATTGAGGTTGTCACGATCAGAAGGTCGCCGCCACGGAGAACGAGATGGTCCGTGCGAACGGATAGTCGATGCCCCGCTCGTTCTTGACCGAGGAGATGCGGAACGCATCGTTCATATTGGCCTGCACGCTCAGCGCCGAGAGTCCCAGCTTGCGGACGAACGACTGCGTGAATTCATACCCGATGCTGAACGATTCGCCCGAGATGTAGTTCTCGTCCATCACGAAGCGCGAGGACTTGTCGGTTTTCTGCGTCAGCGAGATGCCCTTGAAATAGGCCTCGGTGTTGTTCGGCGACCAGCGGTCGTAGAGCGCCCGCTTGTCCTGGTTGTTGAACACGTCGGCCGTGCCGATGTTCTCGACCTTCTGGAACAGCGCGCTGTTGAAGATCTGCGCACCCAGCGAATAGCGGAAATAACACCCCACCGACAGGCCCTTGTAGTAGAACGTCGTGCCGATCACGCCTTCCAGTTTGGGTTCCGTGTCGCCCAGCACCACTTCGTCGTTCACGTCGTAGCCGAACGAGTACGTACCGTCCTTCCTGATGAAAAGTTCCTTGCCCGTCGCGGGGTCGATTCCCGCCGAGCGCACGCCCCAGATCGCCGTGGGGCTGCCGCCGTCGTAGTAGCGCGTCGTCCCCGAGAGCGAGGCCCGGCCCTCGTTGTTGAGCGAGCTGAACGCATTGCCGATCTTGGCGTACTTCGCCTTGGCGTGCGTGCCGTTCAGGCTGATGTTCCAGTTGATGCGGTCGTGCGGGCGGTAGACCGGCGACACCTTGAGCGTCAGTTCGACACCGTTGGTCTTCTGCTGCCCGGCGTTCATCGTCACCGACGTAATGCCCATCGAACCGGGCGTGGTGATGATCGCCAGCAGGGGGTCGGTGATCTTGACGTAGTAGTCGAACGTGAAGTTGACCCGGTTGCCCCACATGGTCACGTCGGTTCCCACGTTGTAGTTGATCGTCTCCTGCCAGGCGAGATCGGGATTTCCCAGCTGGTTCAGGATCACGCCCGTGCCGAAGATATTGGTCATCCAGCCGTTGAAGGCGTAGGTCGAGAAGGCCTGGTAGGCGGCGAAATTCTGGTTGCCGGGATTACCCACCGAGGCGCGCAGTTTGAGCAGCTGGAAGAACTTGCTGTCGCGAAGGAATCGCTCGTTCTGAATGTTCCAGCCCACGCCCACCGACCACGTGTTGCGGAAACGGTTGTTCGTGCCGAACATCGACGCGCCGTCGCTGCGGTAGTTGAAGTCCAGCAGGTAGCGGTTGTCGTAGGAGTAGCCGCCGTTCAGGTAGAAGCTCGCGGCGCGCGTCTGGCTCTCGGAGTAGGTCGACTTGCCGCCCTCGGGGTAGCCGTTCGCGAACGACGGAGCGCCGAACTGGTCGTCGGTGAAGCCGTTGGCCTTGTATCCGTTGGCGGTCCGTTTCGTGGCGTTGAAGTTGAATCCTGCCACGGCGTTGAGCATGTGCTTCTCGGCCAGCACGCGGCCGTAGGTCGCCGTGAGGTCGCCCTCGTAGTTGGTGCGCTTGGTCGTCGAGTGGGTGTAGAGGCCCTTTTCGGTTTCCTCCAGGTCGTCGAAACTGGTGTGCAGGGGCGACAGGCGCGTGTCGGTCGTCCCCGTGGCGTGCGTGATTCCGAACTTGCCGCGCACGCGGAAATCCTTCATCACGAACCACTCGATGATGAAGTTGTTCGTAAACCCGAACTGGTCGCCCTTGTCGTAGTTGTTCAGGTGGGCGTTCCACAGGGGATTGCTGATAGCCTCGGTTTCGAGCGTCTCGGGATCCTGGTAATAATAGAGGTAGCGGTCGATCTTCCCCTCGTCGTTGTACTTCTTAAAATAGGGATTGGCCTGCGCATACTCCGAGAAGGGGACCGCGGGATCGTTGGTTTTCTGGTAGTCGAGCGTGAGTTTGTTGCTGAACTGGAATTTCCCGGTCCGGTAGATCAGGTCGATGTTGCCGCCGATGGTCTGACGGTCGGAACCCTTCATCACGCCCTGCACCTCACCGTAGCTCAAACCGATGCCGTAGCGGATCTTCTCCTCGCCGCCCTCGGCGTAGATATTGTGCTTGTGGGTGAATCCCGTGCGCAGCGGCTCGTTCAGCCAGTAGGTGTCGATACCCCGGGCGATGCCTTTCAGCCGCTCGTTGCGCAGGTCGTCCAGCCGCAGCTGGTTGGCCATGCTGTGAGTGGCGTCCTTATACACCCCGGCAAGGGTCTCGAACTGGAGCTTCTCGCTGGAATTCATCAGATTATAGTCCGTCAGATCGGCCATCGTGACGCTGAAATCGCCCTTGTAGGAGAGTTGCAGACGCCCCCGCTCGGGCGCCTTGGTCTCGATCACGACCACGCCGTTCGAGGCCTTCGAACCGTAGATGGCCGTCGAAGCGGCGTCCTTGAGCAGCGTCACCGACGCCACGCGGTTCATATTCAGGTTCATCACCGTCTCCAGCGTCGTTTCGAATCCGTCGAGGATGAACAGCGGCTGGTTGGGGTCCGTGCCGTACTCCTCCTTCAGGCCGATCACGCTGCTCTTGCCGCGGATTTCGAAATCGGGCATGCGGTTGGGGTCGGAACCGAACTGGACGCTCTCGGAGATCTTGAACGAAGGGTCCAGCGTGCGGAGGCTCTGCAGGACGCTCTGCGTACCCACGGCCTTGAGTTCCTTGGATTTGAACGTGGTCGCCGAACCCGTGAAACTCTCCTTCTTGCGCTGGTAGACGCCCGTCACCACCACGTCGGCCACCTCCACGGAGGTCGGCGTCAGCGAAACCTTCTGAAATTCCGCGAGGTTCCGCCCGTTGTAGTGCTTCACATGGATTTCATAACCGATGAACGAGAACATGATGTTGTAAACGCCGACGGGAATTTTCAGCACGTAGCGTCCGTCGGCATCCGAGGAGGTTCCGATGGTCGATCCCTCGACGACGACCGTCACGCCCGCCATCGGGCTCCTGTTCGACCCGTCGGTGATCCGACCTGCGATCTCCACGAACTTCGGCTCCTCGGGAACGGGCTGCGCGGCACGCGGCAGGACCACGATCGTGCGGTCCTTGATCCGGTAGGAAAACTCCGTTCCCGAAAAGACGTGGTCCAGCACGGTTTTCAGCTCCGTGCCGTCGAAAGAGGCGGTGATCCGCTTGTCGCTTTTCAGCACCACGTTGGAGTTATAGAAGAATTCGTACCCGGAGGCCGCGCTCACCTTTTTCAGCGCCTCGGCCAGCGACACGTTTTCCAGCACGACCGACACCCGCTGGGCCGACGAAGTCTTCGGCAGCGCGATGCACAGCAGCAGCGCCAGCAGCATCAGGGTCCTCCCCCGCCACCGGTTCCGCGGAATTGATTGGCAAAATTTCATAGACAACGATCCTTTCATTATTTAAGTTTCCGTTCAGCGAAACGGCCGCGTCAGCCGAGCCGCATCACGCCGTCCTCCACCTCGCAGACTACGTCCGACGTTTCCGACAGCAGGTTGAGGATGTATTCGACGCCCCTGTCCTGGCGGATTTTCCCGGAGAAGGTATACTCCCCGAGCCGGGCCGCCACCTCCACCCGGATGCCGTATATGCGCCCCAGACGCTCTGCCAGGGCGGGCAGGCTTTCGTTCTCGAACCACAGCCATCCCTCTTTCCAGGCGCCGTATACCGACGCGTCCACGGCGTTGACCGCGACGGTCCCTGCCGCCAGGTCGCGGCTCACCTGCTGGTTGGGCTTCAGCACCACCTCTTCCGCACCGGCCTCCGCGGCATAACCGATCCTGCCCGTTACGAGCGTCGTCACGTGCCGGCCTGCCCCGGCATAGGCATTGACGTTGAAACTCGTCCCCAGCACGCGGATGCACTCGCCGTCGCCCAGCTCCACGCAGAACGGCCGGCACGTGTCGCGCTTGATCTCGAAAAAGGCCTCTCCCTCGATCCGCACGCGGCGTTCGGAGGCATTTTCGAAGGTCGCCGGATATTCGAGCCTCGACCCGGCGTTGAGCCACACCTCCGAGCCGTCGTCCAGCACCAGGCGGAACTGGCGTCCGTTGGGCACTTCGACTTTCAGTTTGCGCTCGGAGGCCAGGGGCCGCTGCTCGCCGGTCTCGGTGCGCAGGGCCACTTCGCCCTCGGAACGCCGTTCGAGGCGGGCCGCGTTCTCCAGCACCAGCCGCATTCCGTCATCGGCCGTCATCACCACCTGGGGCCGCTCCACCGTCACACCCATCTGCTGCAACTGCGCAAAGGCGTCCGGCTCGGGCAGCACCCCGGGCTGACGGACGACCAGGAACACGGCGGCAACGATCGCCGCCGCGCTTCCGGCCAGGGCCGCACGTGACATCCAGCGCCGCCGCACACGACGTCGAATGCGTTTTCTCACATCGTCGAAATCCCTGCTGTCCGCATCGGGACGACCGTTCGGCGTCTCCAGCCCGGCCCAGATGCCGTCCAGCAATTCTTCTTCGTCCTCATCGATGTTCCGATGCGGAAAATTGGATTTTTCCATAATATAGGGTAACTATTCTTTACCCTATAAATACAGTGAACCCGAAAACTACGTACTGGATTTTTACTTTTTTTTGATTTCTCCGCGCAATTTCTTCACTACTTTGTACAAAATAGTCTCCACCGTTCGCACGGAGATGGAGAGTTCGGTGGCTATCGCTGCGTTCTTCTTGTTTTCCCAATAGCTCATCATCAGCACTTTGCGGCTCTGTTCAGGAAGCCGTGAGATAGCAGGGGCCAATTCGGGGGGGGGAACCTCTTTCTCCTGTTCCCATCCGCCGTGCAGTTCGGCGGCGGCGCTGATTTCGCGGCGCCGGCGGGCCTCGTCGTACTTGAGCAGACGCAGGGAGTTGTTGTGCACGGCGCGCAGCAGGTAGTTGCGCAGCGGCTTTGCGGCGTCGAGCCGCTTCCGGTTGAGCCATACGGCGGTAAAAACGTCCTGCACGACCTCGTAAGCGGCCTGTTCGTTCTGGAGAATGGTCGCGGCATAGTTTCGCAAAGGCGCGCAGAAAGCCGTATAGACCTCCTTGAAAGTCTCCTCGTCGCCGACTTTCAAAGCCTCTACGATCCGACGGTTATCGGATATGTCGAAAGTGTATGCCATGTAATTAACCTAACCCTGTTTTGCAAAAATAGTCATTCCAACCAAAAAGACAATAGAAAAGCACCACTTTTCTCATTTTGCGGCCATTTTCCGCCGGAACCTTCTCCTCCCCGGCGGAAAACTCCGCACGGCCCTTTCCTCCGGCCGGACCCGGATTGCGCCCGGTCCGCAGCAGGACCGCAGCCGCGGCGGTCACGTATCGCAAACGGCGGACCGCCGCGACGTATCGTTTGCATATTCGGGCTAATTTTCGTATATTTGTCTACCTGTTACATTACGCGTTCCGACAGAGCGGCCATCCCAGGTTCACCGGATGTCCGGGAGGTCGGCATGCGGCCATAAACGTTATCCACAGCCCATGTCCACATTCAGCAGCGACCGCATCGGCGAGACAATCATTCCGGACCTGACAAAACGGTTCAGACGCGGCTATATCGACTATTTCGACCGGAAGAACGGAACCGACTGCCCGGTGGAGGAGATCCCTACCCGGTCGATCATCCCCCTGGATCAGTTCGAGAGGCTGATGAAGCTGCTCGACGACATCGTGCTGTTCAGCGCGGCGACGCCGGAGCTGGCGAACAAATTACAGGGGCTGTGGAACCGGCTCGATCTCCCGGACAAGGACGACAAGGACCGGATCGAGTGCACGCGCATGGGACTTATCTCGTTCGAATCCTACATCAAGGTCTTTATCTACCTGCTGTGCGGCAACGGCGACCTGCTGCGGCAGATCGACGCGGAGAAACGGGGCCTCGGCCACATCCTCAACAATCTCGCCGTCCCGTCCCCGGACGGGAAATCCGGCCTGTTCGACGCCCGGTACGCGGGTCTGTTCGACACACTGCGCCGCTACCGGAACGGAATCACGCACGCCCCGAGCGACACCAACGTTTATGAAAGCGACATCCTGGTAGTCCGGAAAAACCCGAACGACGCGTACGACGAACTGTTCCTGCTGACGCTGACCGGACTGCTGCTGCTGCTCCACCACCATGCCGACTATTACAGACGGTATCTCGACGAACACCTGCCCGAGCTTCCCCCGAAGAAAGCCGCAGCGGAATCGCCGGCCGACGATTTCGACCTCGAACGGTTCAAGGACCACTACCTCGAAGAACTGCTCGGCGAACAGAACCGCGAACTGAAACAGAAGGTGGGCTTCATCGGCCGGATCGACAACCAGCAGACGCTGAACCTGCTGCCGTTGAAGCTCCAGCGCCGGCAGGACGCCGGGGAGGAGCCGTCCGACCCGGACTACGGCGACCGTCCGCACGAAGGCGGCGACTTTACGGACGGCGAGCAGGGCGGCATGGCGATGGACGACCTGATGGACGCCGGAGACCGCATCAGCCTGATTCTGGGCAACCCGGGCGCAGGCAAGACCACGGTGCTGATCCGCCTGATCCGCCAGTATGCGGACCTGTGGCACAACGGCGACCGTTCGATCCTGCCCCTGCGGATCAACCTCAACGCGGTCACCGAAGGCCAAACGATGGACGACGCCCTGCGGACGGCCTTCAACGCGGGCTTCGGAATCACGACGACCGAGGACCGGAAGCGCATGGTGTTCGCCCACGCCGAGCAGCTGCTCGCAGAGGGCCGCATCGCGCTCTTCATCGACGGACTGAACGAACTGAAGGTCTCCCGCCCCGAACTCTTCATCGCCTCGCTCGGATCGTTCATCGCCAAATACGACAAGTGCCGTTTCCACATCACGGGACGCATCCACGAATTCGCGGCCTGCCGCGAGGCTTTCCGGCGGATCGAGGGGTGCGGGGTTTACCACCTCTGCGAGATTTCGCTCGACCAGATTCTGCTCTACCTCCGCCAGCTGGGACTCCCGGAGGAGCGGATCGACGAATTCCGGCTGCAAATAATCCGGGCCGGAATCGAGGAGCTGCTGGGCACGCCGCTCAACTTCATGATGATCGCCGCCCTGCTGCTCGGCAGTACGGAATACAAGATTCCGGCGGTCGGCAACCGGGGCGAACTGCTGGAGATGTTCATGCGTTCGTCGCTGAGCCTCCGGAGCCGGGAGAAGCTGGTGGACGAAGCGGTCAATTTCAACGCCTTCGACCTGCTGCAACGGATGGCCTGGCGGATTGCGGCCGAAGGGCAACGGGTCCTGCGCGAGGATTTCGTCATCGAGATCGCCCGCGACCCGCAATACAAGGGGGCCGACCGGGTAGAGAAACTCGTCGACAGCCTGATCGGACTGCACATCGTCGAACAAAACGTCGACCACCAGGGAAGCTGGCTCACGTTTTTCGTAGACACCTACCTCGAATATTTCTTCGCCCGGCGCCTGGCGTTCGACTTCTGCGAGCGGCACGAGCCGCTGCCCGGGCAGCTGGACGTAAGCAACGAGCGCAATTTCGAAATCCTGAAACTCACGCTGGAGCTGATCTGCAACGGATGGGACCGCAAGAAGGGGCGCATCGCCGACGGCCGCGACTTCGTCAAGACCCTCTACGACCTGGGGCGCAGTCCCGCGCAGCCGGCGTCGACGACCACCGCCGACGGCGTGCTGCAAACCGACGGGTTGCCCGCCAAACCGGCCGTCAACGGAAACCTGGCCCTCGTGGCGCGCATGGCTTCCGGCCTGAAACCCTATACCGACAAAACGAATCCCAACGCGCGGCTGCTGATCGAATCGTGGCTGCTCAATACGATGGTCGTCTACCGGATCGGCCATCCGGTTCCCGACACGGAAGGAGATTACGACTATATCCGGCAGCTGGCCGAATGCGCCGTTGTCCTGTCGAGCGAGCGGATTTTCAGGGAACTTTTTTCGGACTACTGGCTGACGGCCCTGCGGCTGACCGTCGCCGACGATTTCGGCATGCAGCTGCCCGAGAATTCCGTAAAGGCGATGGCGCTCCACCGGGTGCTGATCGACAACTGCACCGACGTCAGGCTGTTCTACCGGTTCCTGCATTCGCGCTACCTCGACCTGGTGCTGTTCCGCCCCCGCTCGGCGCAGCGGATAAGGAAGTTCCTTTCGCTGCTTTTCGGGAACCTGAAAAAATACACCCAGAAACTGCTTTACGGCTATATCGCGGAGTGGCGGGAAGCCGACGCGCAGCGGCAGGGCGGAGACCACTACCTGGCGCAGGATGCCAACACCCTGCTGCTCTGTATCGACGACGTCGACTACCTGATTTCGAGATACGACCTCCCCGCGGCGGAACGCTCCCGGACGAAGATCGGATGGTCGCAGCTGCGCAAACTGGTGCGCAACTACGACGACGAGCGGCTGGCCGCGTTCATGTTCACCGAGCGCTTCTTCGGACTGCTGCTCTACCGGGAACAGATGGCGCTTTACCTCTTCCGCTACTACATCTTCCGCAACCGTTTCTCGCGCAATATGATGCAGTTCCTTTTCGAAGGTACGGGCCGCAAGGGGATCTCCCCCGGCAACCTCTCGGAACTGCTGGACGCTTTCCCGCTGGAAAAGATTCCGGTCGAGGAGGCCCGCAGGCGCTACGACAACGAAATCTACGACTACCTGACACAGGAGACGCGCAGCGAGGAGTCGGACGACGGGCTGATCTACCGCATTTTCGACGTGAACGCAGAGCGTATACGGCTCGCGATCAAGGATGCGGACACCCCGTTCGAAGGGCTGACGGCGTGTATCCGGACCGACGACACGCGAAGGTTCTACCGCGTGGAGGCCGACGGATACGTCGACGCCCGGGGCGAGACCTTCAGTTTGAGCAGCCGCGACGGCTCGCTGCTACCCGTCTCGGGGAAGATCGTCGCGCCGGACGGGACGGAGCTCGCCTATGCGGCCTCGGCCAGCAACAAGGAGATTTCGGTGACCCGCTACGATACGGCGGAGATCGCCTGGCTGCACGCATTGGCCGAAGCCGGAACCGGCGTGCGGATCGGATCGGCGGAGTGCAGCCTGCGTTTCGCCGTGAGCGCCCCGCTCATCTGCCACCGCGTCCTTACGCTCCGCCGCGATGCGGCCTGCGGCCTTCCCCGCTTCACGGGCGAAATCACCTTTTTCCGCGACGGCGACCGGTCCGAGCCGGTCGTCATCGACCGGCGCACGCGCCCGGAGAACCGTTACCGCAGCCACCGTCTGTTCCAGCCGATCACCCAGGCTCCCCTCAAAGCCCCGGAGACCCCCTACATCCTCTTCGGATACGCCGGCCGCAAGGCCATGGTGATCACCGACAAACTGATGAACGCCGACCGCTACGCCGGCGCAGGCGTCCGTCTGTGGACGAAGAACCAGTCGGCCGCCTGCCGGTTCGTGGCGGGATGCAAGATGCAGCAGGGCTTCGCGGAACTCACCCTGCGCTCGTCCGTCAAATGGGACCTGAAACCGTCGGGAACGCTCCGCCATACGCTCCCCGACGGTTCGACCGAGCATATCCCCTATATCTTCTGCCTCTCGAACCGCACCACGTTCATCCTGCGCATATTCCACGAGGATTTCGTGGCCCGGATCCGCGACCGGGCGGTCTGCGACCGCTACATCGCCGGGAGGGACGATTTCCGGGTCGGGAAACTCAGCCTGCGCCTCGAATCGGCGGAGTATTACGAGCCCAATTCCAAACTGTCGCTTCTGGAGCTGGAGCTTGCCGACGGGCAATCCGCCGTTCCGGCCAAAGGTTCGCTCGCCATCACGCTGAAGCACGAAATGCAGCCCGCGCAGCTCTCGTTCACCGGCGAATCACGGGGCCCCTCCACCATGCTGGTCAACGTCTGCTGTGCGGGAATCGACCTGGAGGGCCGCGAAGCCCGCTTCCTCGTGCCCGACTCGGGTGTGCCGCTTGCCAAAGGGCTTTACCTGCGCGCCCCCGGTTCGACGGCTCACCTGTGCATCCGGCAGGCGCCGCAGCCGGTGCAGTGGTGCGTCGAACTCGAACTGCGCGCCGAACTGCGCTTTCCGGAATCGGGTGAAATCGGATTCGAAGAGTTCCCCGGCATCCTGTTCGGCTTCCGGAACCTCACCGCCGGGGAACGGACGGGCACGCTTCTCGTGTGGTGTGCCGGAGAAGAGGCGGTCGATTGCGACAACTTCATCCGGGCGGTGTCGCAGGCGGCCCGGATCACCTTGTCGTGCGGCGGACGACGGACACAGATGGAACTTTACCAGGCGGGCAACGCCGTTCGGCGAACGGGTTACGGGCGGCTGGCGGTCGTCGATTTCCCGGGCGGCGCGAAGGCGGACGCCGC
Source organism: uncultured Alistipes sp. (assembly GCA_900541585.1). Classification (GTDB taxonomy): domain Bacteria; phylum Bacteroidota; class Bacteroidia; order Bacteroidales; family Rikenellaceae; genus Alistipes. The sequence continues at coordinate 103,045 of UQKD01000005.1, read as the reverse complement.
GGCATACTACGCCGCAAACCGGCTCCGGGTGGAAATCCTGATGCCGGTCGTCAACACGATCGACATTCCCAAGGTCGACAAGACGCTGTACAAAATCCATTCGCTGGGCTATAACAAGGCGGGCAGCAACCGGATCCGGATCGTCCGGCCGCTGACCGGAATCGACAAACTATGGCTTTCGCTCGACGACACCAAAATCATGTGCCGCCCCCGCAACCCGGTCACCGAAATACTGGACGGCGTGGAGTACCTGTGCCTGGGCGTGGAAACCGAAACGGGCGTGGTTCCGCGCATCCTCAATACGGGAAGCGTCCATTTCTTCCGCCGCGGGGAGTCCGGCACGGAACCCGAGCAGGTGGGATTCGGGGTGATCTTCCCGCTGATCGCATACGGCCGTCCCGAACGCTACCACGCGGACATCTGCGACGTCGTCAGCAGCGAAATGGCCCATACGGTCACGATCATAAACGAACAGATCATCGACTTTTTCGTGGCCAAGAGCCGTTCCTACCTGCTGCTCGACAACGAAAAGTTCTTCGAACAAATCTGCCGGATGAAGACCTGCGGTCAGGTTTTCGACGTTTGCCGCATCGTCTCCCAGGACAACGCTCAGGGGCTGACCGTCTATTCGCCGCTGCACAAGACCACGGCCTGCACCTGCGACACGGAGGCGGGTTTTTCGGCTCCCGGCTACGAGGCCGACAGCCATGTCCTCTTCGAGAAAAACCACCGCATCCGCCTGCTGCGGGACATTCCGCGGCAGCCCTGCATGGGGTGCAAGACGGGAGTGGTGGTCTATTACAACGAACGCCGCGACGCCTTTATCTCCGTGGAGAACGAAACGGAGGACTACTACTACCCGATGCGGGACGACGAGGCGCTCCAGCCCGGCGACCGGGTTACCTTCTTCGCCACGGAGAACCTGCTCTACAAGCGGCGGCGCAACGCCGACAAAACGATGATGGCCGACAAGGTGCAGTATGCGGGCACAGCGCCCTCTTACCGGGGCCGCATCGCGGACAAAGTCACCCGACAGGACGCCGCGAGCGGCATGACGCTGTTCGAACTCACCGTGGCATCCGACGACAAGCGCCTTCCCCGGTCGCAGGTGACCATCACGCTCTACGACACGTCGAACCAGCGGTGGTCGGTCATTTCCGCCTGGGAAAAGGGAACCCCGTGTTCCTTCTTCATCGTCAAGGGCAAGTGGTATCTCCACCTGACCCCCGACCCGGCACAAACCCCTTCAACCGAAAACGCACATGGAGAATAGGAATTCCCTGCAACCCATCCGTACCGCCGCCCCTGCCGACCGATTGCTGGGGCGCGTGTGCAGCGTCGGCGGCCGCCGCTACCTCGACTGCGGATTCGACCAGCTGATCGCCGTCTCCGACGCGGACGCGGCGCGCTATGCCGACGGAGCCTTCGTCGAGGTGGAGATCGCCGCCGGGGCGACCCCCTGGCACGACGCGGTTTCGCAGCAGCAGGCCGTGCAGCAGTCGTTCGACCAGCTCATCGCCTCGATCCGCGAACGTACGACACTCGAAGTCGGACTGGCCGCGGCGGACGTGGAGCGGCTGCGAAGCGAGCTGACCTCCCCGGCCCCTTCGGGCAGACGCTTCCGGGTCTACGCCCCGGGCAACAGCTGCCACTTCACGCTCAACCCGAAGAACTGCACGGGCGAGCACCTTTTCCATCTGCTGGCGGGCGAGCGGATCGAAGCGCAATGCTGGGACTATACGGACTTCAACCGGCTGAAAACCAATGTCGACGAACCGGTCTGCCTGAATCCGGTGCGTCCTGCGCCCGTCGAGGCCGCGGAAGGCGAATGCTTCGATGTCTATGTCAACCGGGCGGTCGATTTCGGACTGTTCGTCACCTTCGGCGGAAACGACGGCCTGATCCACAAGAAGTCGTTCCCGAACTACGACGAGCGTTTCCGCAGCGGCGAGATCGCCGCCACCTACCGCCGCGGCATGAAAATCCCGGCGAAGCTCCTTTCGAAAACCCTCGACGAGAAATCGGGCCGGGTCCGCTATACGTTCGACCCCGTAGCGGACGACACCCCGGTGGCCTTCGACGCGCTGACGCTCGACGTCGGGGACACGGTGACGGTCCAGGTCAACAGCATAACCCGCAACGGACTCTCCGTACGCTATCGCGGCGAGGTCCACACGGTCGACAGGAACTCGGTCCCCAACTGCACGGAACGCTTCCGCAACGGGGTCTACCACCCGAACCAGCCGCTGCGGGTGAAGATGATCAGGCGCAACGACAAGCTGCGCCATTTCCTGTTCGAGCTGCTCGACAAAACGGTCGATTACGGGCTGACGGAAGGCGACATCCTCCGCTGCGAAATCACCCCGACGGAAATCCCCGACACGACGGAGATTCGAACCACGATCGACGGACGCGCGTGCTCGTTCCACCTCCACCCGCAGGAGCTGCCCTTCTCGCTGACCGGTTATCTCCGGGAACACACGCTCGAAACCGAAGTGCGCGTCTGCGGTTTTTTCGAACACGGCGACCCGAAGTTCCAGTTCAAAAGCCTGATCGTCGAACGTATCCGGACCCTCGACGACGGTCTGACGCTCGACGCCGAAGTGCTCTTCGAGGACGAGCAGGCCGGACGCATCCTCTGGCGGGCCGGCGAGGTGTTCGGCTTCCTTCCCGTCGGCAGCTACTCCTTCCCGATGGCCCGCAACATCGCCTTCTCGCCCGGCGAGCGGATCGCCATCCGGGTCAGCCAGTCGGACGGAAAGACCTTTTTCCGGCTGGCACAGCCGCCGGTCAACCCCTGGGACTCACTCTCCGGCATCGCCGAGGGGAAGCGGATCCGGGTGGAGGTGTGCGACGTTCGGGAGGACGGAATCCGGATCGGCTACGACCGGGTTTTCGGCATCCTGAAACCCCATACCGCCCGCCGGCCCGAGGCTGGCGAAACGGTCGAGGCGTTCGTCTCGCATTTCTCTCCGTCGGAGGCGGTGCTGGAGTGTTTCAGCACGGATTACGACGCCGTTCCGGACTGCCTCGAATCGGGAACCGAATACGACCTTCAGGTGGTGGCCCACGCCGCCGGGGCGGGCAAACTGTGGGCCTTGCAGCAGGAACGGCTGCTCGAAATCGAACTGGAGCGGCCCGAAATGCCCGATTACGTCACCGAGTGCCTGCTCCGCCACGGCAGCCGGATCCGCGTGCGCGCCGAAGAGCGCGACGGCGTGCGCCGGGTCCGCCTGCTCTACGACAGGGAGACCCTCTGGGCGCAGGCCGGACTGCGCGAAGGCGACCGCTGCTACCCGGTCATCGCCGAAATACGCCCCGACCGGATGATCGTGACGCACCGCGACGTGATCGGCTATATTCCGAACGACGAGCTCGACTGGAATTCGTCCCGGATCGTCGACCGCTCGGCCTACCGCCCGGGCATGCAGGTCGAAGCGCTCGTCCTGCGGGCCGACGCGGAGAGCGGAGAGCTGGTCTTCAGCCGGAAGGCGCTGCTCGAAGACCCCTGGCCGGCCTACCCCCACCGGGAGGGCGACACGACGGAGGGAACCGTCGCGGCGGTGCTGCCGAACGGCAACCTGCTCGTAAATGCCGACGGCATCGTGGGCGAGGTGCTGAAATACAATGTCTCGTGGTTCAACTTCCAGAGCGGAATGAACCGTTACAGAACGGGCGACCGGCTCCGGGTCCAGATCATGAAGTTCGACCCCGAGGCCCGGGTGCTGTTCCTGAGCGGAACCGGCGGCACCGAATCGCCGTGGAACGGGATAAACTACCGGGTCGGCGCGAAGTATGAGGTAACGGTGCTGCGGAGCGACCGCATGGCCGTCATGGTCGCCCTGGACGGAATCATCGGCGAAATTACCCGCGAACGCATCGGATGGATCACCCCGCCGAGCGCCGAGGGCGCATTCGCCGAAGGCGAACGGATCGAGGCGCAGCTCATCTTCATCAACCGCACGAAGCGGGTGGCCCAGTTCAGCCGCAAGGCCGTGCTGCCCGATCCTTGGACCGTCCCGATCGCCGAAGGCGATGTGGTGGATGCGAAAGTCGTGGAAACCTCGGCGGCAGAGGTGCGTTTCGATGTCGGGGGACGGCTGGGCGTCTGCTCCCGCGAAATGGCCCGCGCGTTCGTCGCCGGAGCCTGCGGCGACGTGCAGCCCGACGCGCTCTTCCACCCGGGAGAACTCCGCCGCGTGCGCATCGAGGGCATCGACCGCCGCAGCCAGCGCCTCTACGTCGGTTCGCCCGACCACGAGGACTGCCGTCCGATGGTCGGCCGCCGATTCGACATCACCGTCCTCGGCCGGGAAAAGGCCGAATACCGGGTCGAAACCGCCGACGGCATCCGCGGCATGCTTCCCTTCGAACGCGCCACATGGAGTGCGCCGGAAACTTCCCGCCTCGCACCCGGCGACCGTCTGGAGGCGCGGGCCGCGGCCTACGACTTCAAACGCGGCTGTCTGCTGTTCGACCGTCGCACCCTGATCCCCGATCCGTGGAAATCGCTCCGTATCGTCCCCGAATCCTTCATCGAAACGCAGTTCGTCGCCTTCGACGCAGGATCGGCCATCGTGCGTTACGAAGGAATCGACCTGCGGCTTTCGCCCCGCGACACGGCGATCCTCGCCGGAAAGCCGTGGCTGGATTCCGTCGCAGCCGACGAGCTGCCGGCAGACGGCCATTTCCGGCTTTATGTCGCCGGGTTCGACGCCGGAAAACGCCGGCTGCTGACGGAACCGCGCCCGCAACTCTCCGACGCATTCCGCAACGGAGCCGGGGCCGAAGTCGAGGTGAAGCGCTGCACCGAAGAGGGCATCCATGTCTTCTGTCCGGGCGAAGGGTGCTTCGGATTCATCCCCAGGGAGGAGATCATCTGGGGAATCGTCGACTCGGCCTGCTCGCTCTACGACGAAGGCGAAAAACTGTGGGTCTGCAATCTGGATTACGACGCCGCCCGCGGCCTCTGCCGCTTCAGCCGGCGGCGACTGCTGGCCGGGGCCTCCGTTCCGTTCGTCGCGGGAGCGCGTCTCTCCGCCCGGATCACGCGCATCACCGAGAAGCTCATGGTGGTGAAGTGCAACGACACGGAGGCATCGGTACTTCTCGGCGATACGACCTGGACCCCGCCCTTCCGGCTGGGCGAGCGTTACCTGCCGACCCGCTATGCGGCGGGCGGGGAGATCGAAGCGGTGGTCGAACGGCTGGAAACAGCCGGAGTTCCGCGGCTCAGCATCCGCCGGCTGCAACCCAATCCGTGGCTCTACTGCCCGGTACCGCACAACGGTACGGTCGTCGCCGAGGTCGTCGGGCACTGCGGGGAGAGGACTGCGGCCGAATATGCCGGCTATGCCGGCCTGATCGAAGACCTCGCCCCGGGACTGGGTTCGACACTCGTTCCGGGCGACCGGGTGGCCGTCTGTTGCAAAGTCATCGACCGGGAGCAGGGACGCCTTCGCTTCTCGCTCGTGAAAATCCTGCCCCGCCCGTGGGTGGAAGCCGGATTCCGGCAGTACGGCACGGTGGAATGCTCGGTCGTTTCGGTCGGGGACGACCGAACGCTCACAGTCGAGGCGGCCGGTTATACCGGCATCGTACCGCGCGGGGAACTGGCATGGGGCGAACCTTCCGCGACGTTCGTTCCGGGTCAGCGGCTCTCGGCGGTGATCCTGCGGATCGACTACGAAAACCTCGCCCTCACGCTGAGCCTCCGCTATGCCGAAGGCATTCCCCCGGCGAACATGCCGCTGCGCATCGGCGAGGCGCACCGCTTCCGGATCACCGACGTGCGGACCGCGGCGCGGAAAATGCCCGAACAACTCGCCGTCGAGAGCGTCGAAATGCCGGCGCTGCGCGGCGTGATCTTCGCCCGCGACCTGGCCTGGGAGCGCGCCGGGCGTTCGGCGGCGGCCTACCGTCCGGGCGAAGAGATCGAAGCGGTGGTCACCGACCTGATGCCGCGCAAACTGACTTTCAAGGCGAGCCTGCGCGACATGGTCGACGACACGCGGTCACTCGACGACATCCGGCCGGGCGAGAAACTCGACGTGACGCTGCGCAAATTCATCCCGCAGGAGTTCGCCGCCGAAGTATCCTATTACGATTATGCCGGACGGCTCACACTCGACGCCGCCGTCTGGAGCGGCGTCGAAAACCTCGCCAACTTCTTCCGTCCCGGCCGCGAGATCGAAGCGGAGGTAACGGCGGTCGATCCCGACAAACGAAGCCTGGCGTTCCGGCTGCCCGAAGACGAATATACGCCCGACTGGGAAGGCATCCGGATTGCGGAGGGCGACACGATCGAAGTGGAGGCGGATTATGTGATGGATTCGGCCCTCTTCGTCAACTACCACGGAATCGTCGTGACCCTGCGCCGCGAGGAGTTGAGCTGGCTGCCGGTTTTCCGCATCAGGGAAAACTACCGCGACGGCGACACCCTCCGGGTGAAAGTCAAACGGTTCGACCGGGAGAACCGCATCCTGAAATTCAGCGTCCGGGAACTTCTGCCCAACCCGTTCCTGCAGGAGATGCCCTTTGCGGAGGGCGATCTGGTCCGGGGAACCGTCATGCAGACCGTACCGCAGGGCATCTACGTGAATTGCAGCGGGTATCCGTGCTACATCGCCCATACGGAGTTCGCAGGCGACATCCACCGCAGCTACAAGGCAGGCGACGCGCTCCGCGCCCGGATTCTCTCCATCGACCCCGGGCAACGGAAAATCCGGCTCACCCGCCGCTGCGAAGAGCTGTCCGGGGAAGAGATCCGGTTCCGCCCCGGCGAATGGCTCTGGTTCACCGTGACGGAACGGGCCGACGCGGGCCTGTGGGCCGAATACGAAGGCTACCGCGCCTTCCTGTCCGACGCCGATGCCGGATTCCGGGAGAACGAGAACCCCAGCCAGCGTTACGTACCGGGCCAGCTGATCCGGATGCGCGTGACGGGCATCGACGAAAAGGCCAATGCGCTCACGGTATCGGCCGAGCTGGTCAGCGACTATTCGCAGTTCGACAGCTGTACCGCAGGCACGGTCGACGTCGCCGAAGTGGTCCACGTGGCCGTCAAGGCGATCACGGTCTGCTTCCGGGGCATCTACTGCCGGGTTCCGCTCGAACGGGCCAGCCTCTTCCCGATTGCCAACGCCAAGATGCTCTACGCGGTGCGCGAGCAGCTGACGATGGTCGTCGAAGCCGCCGACCCCGAAACGCGGACGCTGACACTCCGCGTGCAGCAGCGCTACAACGACTGGTCGGAGATCCCGGTGCGGCCGGGCGACCGGGTTTCGGGCGAAATCTGCTTCCGGTCGCCGCGTTTCGGACTGTTGCTGCGCGACGGGGATCTTTTCTACCGGGTGTGCGCCGAGAGCCTTTTCTGGCAGCCGGCGACCGAACTCGCGCTCTACCCGATCGGCTCGCGCTGCGAGGAGGCCGTCGTGGAACGCATCGACCCCGAGGCGCGCATGATCTGCGTCTCGATCGGAACCCGTGCCGCAACCGACCCGTTCGAGCAGGCCAGGCTCCGCAACGGCGACATCGTGAAAGCCACGATGGCCGGGGGCGATAGGACGGTCTGTGTGCTCCGCTGCGGGGAACTCTACCTCTCGATGCCCCGGGAGGAGGTTTTACCGGGACACGCGCCCGAATGCGGCGACGAGGTCAAAGTCCGCGTACTGTCGGTGGACAAGGTCAAACGCGCCTTCTGCGTTTCGCAGCGCGCCGTAACGCACGATCCGCTGCTCACGTTCAGCGTGGGGCAGAAGGCGGAAGGCACGGTGCAGAGCCAGTCCGGGACGATGTGCCTCGTCCGGGTCAACGGACTCGTCGGCATGCTCCCGGTCAGCGAAGCGCAGATCAGGGCCATGAACATCCGGGCCGATGCGAAACTAACGGTGTACGTCTCCTCCATCCGTTTCACGAAGCGGCAGATCGCATTCTCGCTCACGCCCACGGCCAACAACGACCTGGCCGTCGGCTCCCGCGTGCAGTGCACCGTGGTCAAGGCCACGGCGCATCACGTGTTCTGCACGTTCCCCAAACGGGGCAGGCTCTACGACGCGGCGATCCGGTCCTCGGAATTCTACTGGAACCGTCCGACCGACGTGCCGTGCCAGCCGGGCGACCGGATCAACGCCGTCATCACGGGCGAAGAGATCATCGGCAAGACAAAGTACACGACGCTCAACGCCTGCGTGCTGACCCCCAACCCGCTGCTGACCTGCGAGACCGGCGACACGCTCTCCTGCACGGTGCTGGGGACGACCGCAGGCGGCTACCTGATGCGCTGCGGCGGAGCCGTCGGCTTCCTCCACTGCTCCGAGATCATGTGGCAGTACTGCGACCAGTGGCACGGTGTCTGGAAGCGCGGCGAGAAGGTTTCATGCCGGATACTGCACCTCTCGCCCGCGGAAGGCGGCCTGCTGCTGGGCCACAGACAGACCGTCGGCGATCCCTTCCTCAAACACACGCCCGGCGTCGGGAGCGGTTATCCGGCCACGGTGCGGCGCTCCTCGGACGAGAGCGTCGTCGTCCTGCTCGGGGACACCGGGATCGAAGCCACGATCTCCAAGGCCGACATGAAACTTTTCTTCACGGGCGTCGGCCAGTTTATCCCGCAGCCCGGCGCAACCATATCCGAGGTGACGGTCGTCCGCATCGAAAACCCCGGGGACCCGAAGCGGCGCCATCCCTTCGTCCGAGTAACCCTGCTTTAACCCACAACGCTCCATGGATAACAAACTGCATTACGCGCATACCTTTTTCTGCGGCCACCTCGCCGCCGTCGGACGGGCCTCCGAAGTGCAGGCCGCCGACCAGCGGTGGCAGGCGGAAAAACCCCTGACCCGCGAGGCCTACGAACGGCTCAGCAGCATCTATTACGAGAGTTTCATTGATTCGCTCATGCAGGTCGACGGACAGACCTCGGGGGCGGTCTATGCCGACACGGCGCACCTGACCCTGGAAACCGACCGGCTCTGCACGCTGCGCCACCCAAAGCTCCCCGCCGCGGAATACGCCTTCAGACTGTGCCGGTTCCACCTCTTCTTCTTCCCCTACGACATCTGCCTTTTCGCCATGGAGATCGCCGAAGAGCCTGAAACGACGCTCGACACGCTGATCGCCGCACACGGCATCCTGCGCGAGACCTCCTGCTATGAGATCGCAGAGCAGGGGATTATGAAATCGCAGATCGACGCCCCGGAGTACCTCGCCCTGCTGGAAGAGATCCTGCGGCTGTGCCCTCCCCGGCCGTCGGCCGAATCCCCGCGTCAGGGACATTTCTCCGGCCTGACCCTCACCGGCAACAAGCTGAAATGTTTCCAGATCTTCATTTTGGACGACTTCTCGGACGAACTGCTCTTTGAACTGGGAACCTTGAGCCCCGTCGGCTGCGTCGCCGACCACAAACACGAATATTCCCCCTCCCAGGAATATTACGACCGGATCATCCGCACCCACACGATTTCGGCATTCCGCAACTGGAAAGCGCTGGCGCTGGTCGACAGTTTCACCGTGGTTGCAAAAGGCCGCACGGCCGCACAGATGTGGGTATGGCCCAACAGCTATTTCCGGCTGATCTACATCCATGCGCTTTACCAGAAGACGCTGCTCTTCGTCGTCAACCGGCAATTCCGCTCGGCCGCCAACGACCGGAAGTCCATCCGGCTGCTCCACAAAATGAAGGAGCAGGAGCATTGGTACGCCTTCTCGAACATCTCCTACAACTTCCTGCCGCAGCTCATCTACCGGGCCATCGACACCGGGCTGGACATCGCCACCGAGCGCGAACAACTGCACCGCCACCTCGAACAGGAGGCCGAACGCCTCGAAAAGAACTCGGAGCGGCGGCTGGCGGGCCTTATCCTCTTTCTGACGATGCTGACCGTCTGCTCGGCGACCTACGACGGCGCGTCGCTGGTCAAGGATTATTTCGGCTGGGAAAGCGGCACGACCCCGTTCCGGATTTTCGCCGCGCTCCTGCTCTCCGCAATCGTGATCACAAGCATCTCCGTCTGGCATTACCGGCGCAACAAATCCTGATCGGAGATGGAACGAATATCCTATTCGCCCGAAACGCTTTTTCACGTCCTGACCCATTTCGAAACGGCGGACGAAGCCCTGCGCGACAGCCTGCGCCGGGCGGGATTTACCGACGAGGCGATCGACGGCCAGCTACGCATGCCCGGGTCCAAATTCCTCCGCACTTTCGCCCTTTCTCCGCAGGAAGCCGTCGCACGGCTGCAACGGGATTTCCCCGAATCTTTCACCGCCCTGCACCCCGGAACCGACGGCCGGGTGCGCCTGTCGTTCCGCTACGACGCACCCGTCGGAACGAGCGGACTGGCAGCAGACGCGGAGCTGACGCCCGCCGAGCGGGCTGCTGTTCGCAACATCCTGCGCAACGGATGCCCTGTCCGCACGGTCCGCACCTCCCGCACGATCTCCACCGGAGCCTGCCAACTGATCCTCGAACGCACCGGGGAGGCCGGGTATGCCCTGCGCACGCTCTTTCCCGGGGAACTCGCCCCTCCCCTTCCCCTGCCGGGCGAAGCCCCCGATCCTTTCTGGGCGACGCATCTCCTCATCGAATTCAACTGAATCCGGCCGCAACCGGGGACAGCATGCGCACCGGCCCCGGCCCCGAACCCGTTTTCCAATCAGTGCGGTGCAGATGCCGTGCATCGTGAAACAGATTTTTGATTTTAAGCCGGAGAGTTCCGTATATCGTGAAGAACGGGGCGGATGGATAGTACCTCAAGTACATTCCATTCGCCCCGTTCGAGGGATGTGCGGAAATAGCCGCTTACAAATCGGAAATCAAACCAGACCGGAGAATCCCATAAACGCCATGGCCAGAATCCCGGCCGTGATCAGCGCGATGGGAATGCCCTTGAACGCCTTGGGCACGTCCTCGAAATCGAGACGCTCGCGGATACCTGCGAAGAGCACCAGCGCGAGGGCGAAACCGAGGGCCGTGGCCACCGAATAAGTGACGCTCTGCAACAGGTTGAACTCCTTCTGGATCATCAGGATCGCGACGCCCAGCACGGCGCAGTTGGTGGTGATCAGGGGCAGGAAGATGCCCAACGCCTGATAGAGCGACGGCGAGAGCTTCTTGAGCATGATCTCGACCATCTGCACGAGGGCCGCGATCACGAGGATGAAGACGATCGTCTGCATGTAGACGATGTCCAGCGGCACGAGCACATAGGTCTGAATCAGCCACGCCACGACGGCCGCAATAGCCATCACGAAGGTTACGGCAGCTCCCATGCCCAGCGAAGTCTCGACTTTCGACGACACGCCCAGAAAGGGGCAGATGCCGAGGAACTGCGCCAGCACGACGTTGTTGACGAAGATGGCGCCAATGATGATTGCAAAATAGGAAAGCTCCATAACTATTTCTTGGCTAATTTGTTAAACAATACCATCAGATAGCCCAGCACCAGGAACGCTCCCGGGGCCAGCACGAAGATCAGCGGCGCGACGTCCGCAAAGCCGAGGCTGACGCCGAAGATGGCGCCGCTGCCCAGGATCTCGCGCACGGCACCGATCACAGTCAGCGCCAGCGTGAAGCCCAGGCCGATGCCCACGCCGTCGAGGATCGAATCCAGCGGGGAGTTCTTCGACGCGAAGGCCTCGGCACGGCCGAGGATGATGCAGTTCACCACGATCAGCGGGATGAAGACGCCCAGCGCGCCGTACAGCGCCGGCACATAGGCCTGCATCAGCATCTGGATAATGGTCACGAACGAGGCGATCACGACGATGAACGCCGGGATGCGGACCTTGTCGGGAATGATGTTCTTGATCAGCGAAATCACGAGGTTCGACATGATCAGCACGGCCATCGTCGCCAGCCCCATGCCCATGCCGTTTTCGGCCGAAGTCGTCGTACCCAGCGTGGGGCACATGCCCAGCACCAGCACGAACGTCGGGTTGTTCCTGACGATACCGCTCGATATAATTTGCAGTTTATTCATTTTGACCTCCTTCCTGAGCCGCAGGCTCGTTGGTTTGTTCGGCGGCGGCCGTCGTCGCTCCGGATGCCACGTCCGTCGGGGCTTCGCCTGTCGCCACGCTCTTGTAAGCCATCCATGCACGGTTGATCGCGTCGACATAGGCGCGCGACGAAATCGTCGCGGCGGTCAGCGCGTCGACGTCGCCGCCGTCCTTCTTCACGGCCAGTCGGCCGTCCACAAGTTTCTTCTCTTCGAGCTTCTGCCCCTTGACGCTGCCGAGCAGGACGTTGCCTTCGTCGGCCATCTTGGTGCCGAGACCCGGGGTCTCGGTCTGCTCCAACACGTTGACGTTCACGACTTCGCCCTCGGGCGTGAAGCCCACCATCAGGCGCACCACGCCGCCGAAGCCCTGCTTGGTCATCGACTGCACGGCATAGCCGCTCACGCTGCCCCCGGCCGTCGCCGTGTAGACCGTGATCGGCATGTCGTCGATGGTCAGTTCCTCGGTCGTCGTGGCGTCGAACGCGGGAAGCACCTCGTTCAGGGCTGCCAGCGTCGCGGCCTCCTTGGCCGCCGCGATCGGCTCCACGGTAATCATATTGACGAAGCCCACTCCGGCCGAAGCCACGAGTGTGATGCCGAAGAGGACGGCCGTCATGTTCAAAAGTGTACTTTTCATGCTGTCACCTCCTCTATTTCACGCCGAAGCGCTTGGGTTTGACATACTTGTTAATCAGGGGCACGCAGGCGTTCATGATGAGTATCGCGAACGACATGCCCTCGGGATAGGCGCCCCACAGACGGATGCACATGGTGATCAGGCCGATTCCCACGGCGAAGATCACGCCGCCCCGGACGGTCATCGGCGAGGTCGAATAGTCCGTGGCCATGAAGATCGCGCCGAGCATTGCACCGCCCGCCAGCACGTGGAACAGCGGAGCCGACCACAGCCAGGCTCCGGTCTTGCCGCCCGCCAGCGCGACGACCAAGGCGAACACGGCCATCGTCACGAGCACCGTCACGGGAATGTGCCACGTAATGACGCGCCGCCACAGCAGGTAGACGAATCCGCACAGCAAGGCCGCAGCGGCCACCTCGCCCAGCGAACCGGGAATGTTGCCCAGCACCAAATCCTGCACGTCGAGCACATTGGGACACGCGCCGTTTTTCACGGCCGCCAGCGGCGTGGCGCCCGAAAGGGCGTCGAACGAGCCGTTCACGGGCAGAGGCCAGGTAGTCATCTGCACCGGATAGGCGATCAGCAGGAACACGCGTCCCACCAGCGCGGGGTTGAAGGGGTTCTTGCCCAGGCCGCCGAAGGTCATCTTGGCGACGGCGATGGCCACGAAAGCGCCCATCACGACGATCCACCAGGGAATCGACGCCGGGAGGTTGAAGGCGAGCAGCACGCCGGTCACCACGGCCGACCAGTTGCCGACGGTGGTCGCGCCGCGGACCATGAATTTCTGAATCAGGTACTCGATCACCACGCACGACACCACGGAAAGGGCCGTAACGCGCAGCACGTCCAGTCCGAAGACCACCGTCGACACGACCAGCGCGGGCATCAGCGCGATCACGACATCGCGCATGATCCGGGTCGTCGACTGGGCCGTCTGCACATGGGGTGCGGGAGCCACAATGAGTTTATTAGCCATATCTATACTGTTTTTTCATTTACTTTTTAGGTGCTGCGGCGGCTCGTGCGCGGATCAGGCCCATCACGGTCTGCTTGCCGAGGCGCACCCAGTCCAGCAGCGGCAGATAGGCCGGACACGTCGACTGGCAGCAGCCGCACTCGATGCACGAGGTGATCATCAGCGTTTCCAGTTCGTCCCAGCCCTTCTTCTGGGTCATCTTCGAGAGGTAATAGGGTTCCAGTCCCATCGGGCAGGCGGAGACGCACTTGGCGCACTTGATGCACTGCGTCGCCTCGCGGCGCTGTGCGTCGCGGCCCGACATGACGGTGATTCCCGAGCAGCCCTTCGTCACGGGCGAGTCGAGGTTGACCATCGCCCGGCCCATCATCGGACCGCCGTTGATCACCTTGCCGGCATCCTCGGGAAGGCCTCCCGCGGCCTCCAGCAGCGCCGAGACCGGCGTCCCCATACGGGTCAGCAGGTTCTTCGGCTCCTTCACGCTCTTGCCGGTGACGGTCACCACGCGCTCGATCAGCGGTTTGTTCTTCAGCACGGCCTGGTAGACCGCCAATGCCGTCGAGGCGTTGCACACCACGGCTCCCACGTCGATCGGCAGTGCGGGCGGAGGCGGGACCTGACGTCCCGTGACGGCCGCGATCAGCTGTTTCTCACCGCCCTGCGGATACATCACCTTCAGAGGCACGACCTCGATGCCCGAATACCCGGCCACGATCCGCCGAAGGTGCGCAATGGCGTCGGGCTTGTTGTTCTCGATACCGATGCACGCCTTCCCGACGCCCACAGCCTTCATCAGGATCGTGACGCCCATCACCAGCTCCTCGCCGTGCTCCAGCATCGTGCGGTGGTCGGAAGTGAGGTACGGCTCGCACTCCACACCGTTGATGATGACGACTTCGGCCTTCTTTCCGGGAGGCACCGAAAGTTTCACGTGCGTGGGGAACGTCGCGCCGCCCATGCCGACGATGCCGGCGTCCTTGATCTTGGCGATGATCTCCTGCGCCGAGAAGGGGCAGACCTTCACCAGCGCGTCCGAACGGTCGATGCCCTCGACCCAGTCGTCGCCCTCGCGCTTGATGGTGATCATCATCTGGCGCAGACCCTGGCCGTTGACGGCCATATCGACAGCCGTCACCGTACCCGACACCGGGGAGTGAATGTTGGCCGACATGAAACTGCCGGCTTCGGCGATGAGCTGGCCCGTGAGCACCTTGTCGCCTTTGGCGACCTTGGCTACTGCCGGGGCACCGATGTGCTGTGCGAGGGGAATCGTCACCACGTCGGGCAGCGGCAGTACCTCGATCGGCTTGGCGCAGCTCAGCTTATTTTCCGACGGATGGACTCCGCCCATTGGAAATGTCTTCATAGTTGGAATTCCTTTTTTACGATTCTTTGTTAGCAGCAGGCGTGGCTTCGGCCTTGGGAGCCGTTTCGGCCTTCGGCGCAGCGGGAGCCGGAACGGATTCGGCCTTCGGAGCGGCGGGTGCGGATTCAGTTTTCGGAGCCGCTTCGGCCTTCGGAGCGGCGGGGGCTGCCGGAGCGGCCTTCGGGGCTTTGGGCAGCGGGTCCATGCCGACGAGCCGGATGGCTCCCGTGGGACATTCGTTCACACACTTGCGGCAGAGTTTGCACTTCTGCGGGTCGATGTAGGCGAGGTTGTTCTCCACGGTGATGGCGTCGAAAGCGCATACTTTCACACACTTGCCGCAGCCGATACACCCTGCCTTGCAGGCCTTCATCACCACGGCTCCCTTATCCTTCGACACGCACGACACGTAGACCGCGCGGTTCTTGGGCCATTTCTTCCGCAATTCGATGATCATTTTCGGACACGCCTTCACGCAGGCGCCGCAGGCCGTGCACTTGTCGGCGTCGACCTCCGGAAGCCCCGTTTCCGGGTTGATGTGAATAGCGTCGAAGGTGCAGACCGCAACGCAGTCGCCGAAGCCGAGACAGCCGAACGCGCAGCCCGTCTCGCCCACGTAGAGCGACGCAGCCACGGCACACGACTTGGCCCCGTTGTACTCGTTGGTGCGGGGACGCTTCTCGCACGTGCCGCCGCAGCGGACGGTCGCCACCTCGGGCTGCTTTTCGGCAGCGGCTTTTCCGAGGTACGCGGCCACGGACTTCATCGTCTCGCCGCCGCCCACGGGGCAGAAGAGCGCCGAGATGTCGTCACGCTTCACGAGCGCATCGGCCAGTCCCCGGCATCCGGCGAATCCGCAGCCGCCGCAGTTGGCCCCGGGGAGCATCTTCTCCACCTCGTCGATCCGCGGGTCCTCCTCGACGCGGAACTTCTGCGCCACGAAATAGAGGATTACCGCCGAGAGCACTCCCAGCGCACACAGCGTCAGGATCGTGTAAAGTAATACTTCCATCAGATTTTTGTTATTGTAAATTGAATTGTGTGTTCGATTTTCCGCCGGAAGAGCCACAGCACGAAATAATAAACGCCCACGCCCGCAATAGCGGCGAGGGCGCCCGCACCTTCGCTCCACCCGGCGACGGCGATCGTCCCGGCCAGAACGGCCAGCAGGACGGCCAGCGCACCGACATACGCCAGCACGACGGCGCGTACGCCGGCACTCCGCCGCACGCCGACCATCACCTCCCCGCCGACGGCATACTGCCCGGCCTCGGGGGTCGCCACGGCGACGATCTTGTCCTGCGCCTCGGCCAGGCCGCACGCCTGGCGGGCCTTGCAGGTTCCGCAGGCGCTCCGGGAGGTGATCCGCACATAGACCGTGTCGCGCTCCGTACGTTCCACCACGCCGCTGTGTTCGATCAAATCCGCCACGCCCTAATCTCCGTATTTATTGGTGAGGGGCATCAGCCGCTCGTGTCCGAACGTGCACGACGAGAGCCGCAGCACGGGCGGGAACTGGTAACGTTTCTTCTCGTTGCGCATGATCATGGCGTGGATCTTCTCCACCACCTCCGAGTCGAAGCCCGCATTGACGATCTCCTCGCGGTGCTGCCCCTCCTCGATCATGCGGAACAGGATGGCGTCCACCACCTCGTAGGGCGGCAGAATGTCGCTGTCCTTCTGCCCGGGATGCAGTTCCGACGAAGGTTCCTTGGTCAGGATGCTTTCGGGAATCGGGTTGCCCTGCGTCCGGTTGATATAGCGTGCCACGTCGTACATTTCGCTCTTGTAGAGGTCGCCCGTGGGGCTGAAAGCGCCCGCCGTGTCGCCGTACAGGGTGCAGAGACCCAGCGCGTTCTCGCTCTTGTTCGAGGAGTTCAGCAGGATGTAGTCCGTCTTGTTCTGGAGGGCCATCAGCAGCACCGTGCGGATGCGCGTCTGGATATTCTCCTCCGTGGCGTCGAACTCCGTGCCGCCGATGACCGGCTTGAGGGTGTTCACCACGCTGGTATAGATTTCCGAGATCGGAATGACGTTGTATTCGATGCCGAGGTTGCGCGCCAGCTCCTTGGCGTCCTCCACCGACTCGTGGGACGAGAAGGGCGAGGGCATCAGCAGCGCGCGGACATTCTCCGCCCCCAGCGCATCGGCGGCGATCGAGGCCACCACGGCCGAGTCGATGCCGCCCGAAAGGCCGATCGAGGCCTTCCGGTAGCCGTTCTTGCGGAAGAAATCCCGCAGTCCGCAGCGGGCCGCCTCGTAGACCAGGCGCGTGCGGTCGTTGTAGGTCGAGGGGATCGTGATCGGCACCGCTTCGGCGTCGGTGTCGAAAATCCGGAAATCCTCCTCGAAATTCTTCATCATCAGCACCAGTTCTCCGCGGCTGTTCAGCGCGCCCGACGTACCGTCGTAAACGATATCGGTCGAACCGCCCACCTGATTGACCAGCACGAGGTTCTTGCTCTCGACGAAAGCCAGGTTGCGCATCATCTCGTAGCGGTAGGTCATGGTTCCCTTGCCGTATTTGCGGGCGTTAATCGAAATGACCGTCTCGACCGACTGGTCGAAGTCACGCTCGCGGCTCAAATCGTCGCCCACGATGATCGCGCATTTGTGGCCCTTGATCGTGGCGTATTCATAGCCTTTCGACGGAACCAGGAAACCCATTTCACGACGCGCCGTGATGTATTTCTTGCCGATGTAACGCAGCACCTTGCGGTCCTGGATCAGCGCCGCGGCGCTGATCGTGCCGTCCGCCGTGAGGATCGGAAGACCGACGATGGCGGCGATGCCGTCGCAGCAGGAGGCGATTTCGACCAGGGCGTCCTCGCAGAGTTCGAGGAAGGTCGTCTTACGCAGCAGGTCGAAGGCAGGGGTTCCGCTCACGGCCTGCTCGGCAAAAATCACCAGATCGGCGCACTGCGATTTCGCTTTGTGAATGGAGTCGATGATCTTCGAGGCATTGCCGTCCACGTCTCCGATCGTGTAATTCAGCTGAGCTATGGCTATTTTCATGCGAGTAATTTAAGTCCGGAAATTACGACTTTGCAAAGTTAAGGATTATTTGCAAAAGTCGGAAAGATTTTCAATGTTAATAAATTAACATTTCCGCATTTACGAAAATATTTAAAAACAGCGAAAAGGCTCCCGGAAAATCCGGGAGCCTTTTCGCTGTTCGTATCGTCTCTATTCCTGCGCTTCGTCGGGATCGGCGACGAGAATGCGTCCGCAGTATTCGCAGATAATGATCTTCTTGCCCTGGCGGATGTCCACCTGACGCTGGGGCGGGATGCGGTTGAAGCAGCCCCCGCAGGCGTCGCGCTTGACGGTCACCACCGCCAGTCCGTTGCGGACGTTGCGGCGGATGCGGTCGTAAGCCGACAGCAGGCGTTCGTCGATCTTCTCCTTGACGCGCTCGCCCTGCACGGCGTATTCCGCCACCAGCGGAGCCGTCTCGGCCTCGATGCCCTCCAGTTCGGCCTTTTTGGCCGCGAGATCGGCAGCGCGCTCCGTGGAGAGGTTCTCGGCCTCCTCCAGCTGGAGTTTCTTGGCCTTCACGCCGGCGGAATACTCCTTCAGGCGCTTCTCGGCCAGCTCGATTTCGAGTTCCTGATACTCGATCTCCTTGGTGATGGCGTCGAACTCGCGGTTGTTGCGCACGTTGTTCTGCTGCTCCTTGTAGTTGCCGATCATGATTTTAGCCTGGTCCACCTCGCGCTTGCGCTGCTTGGTCAGCGTATTCAGCTCCTCGATCTCGGCGTTGATGTGTTCGATGCGGGTTTTCATCCCGGCCATCTCATCCTCGAGATCCTGAACCTCGAGAGGCAGTTCACCTTTCACCTTGTTGATTTCGTCGATTTTGCTGTCGATCTTCTGCAGCTCATAGAGCGCCATGATCTTCTCCTGCATCGAATAATCGACGTCGGCCGTCTTCTTTTGCGTTGCCATATATTGTCTTTATAGTTTAGACTTAAACCAGATAGTTTACCGGATTGCGCGAGCGTTCACTCTTGCGAACCGCAAAGGTACATAAATTTTTCGATAAAATATCAAATATTAATTGAATTGCGCAATATTCGCTTTCGAAATGGCCTATATCCGCTACTGTGAGGGCCTTATCGGGCGTCATGAAGTCGTTGTACTTCATGTCGGCGGTGATGTAGATGTCGGCCCCGGCGCGGCGTGCTTCGCCGATCAGCGAGGCCCCGGCCCCGGTGCAGACCGCCACGCGGCGCACCTCGGATGTGGCTATGTCACTGTACCGTACGACGCTTACCTCAAGCCGCCGTTGAATGATCCGCATAAATTCCAAGGTATCAACCATTTCCGGCAATTCGCCCACGGCGCCGAACCCCGCGCCGTCCCCGGCCTCCGAAGGCTGGAGGACCCGGAGGTTCCCCACGCCCAGCATTTCGGCCAGCCGCCAGCTCATGCCCCCGGGGGCGCTGTCGAGGTTGGTGTGGCAGGCGTAGAGCGCGATCCGGCTGCGGATGGCCCGCTCGACGCACCGCTCGACGGGATCGGCCGAATTGAACCGCTTGAGCGCGCGGAAGACGATCGGATGGTGCGTGATCACCAGATCGCACCCTTCGGCTTCGGCCTCGTCCAGCACCTCCTCCGTAACGTCCACGGCCAGCAGGGCCTTGTGCACCTCGTCGTCGGGGCGGCCGACGATAAGTCCCGCATTGTCATACGATTCCTGCCATTCAAGCGGGGCAAAGCGTTCGATGACATCGGTTATCTGTTTGATAGTCATAACGTATAATTTATATCGTTTTTCATCGCGGTACACCGCGGTCCTCTTTTCACACCTTTTGGGGGCAAAAGGTGTCCAAAACCATCCGCATGTCGTTCTCCGCGGGACCGGCCCACGCCCCTCGTTGAGCGGGCGCAGTAAGATCAGGCCTTTACAGCCTTCCGCTCCGGGCACTCGGGGCTCAAGCCGGTCCGTTTCCGCTCCGAACGATAATGCGGAATCTTAAACGCCGCTTCGCGACATAATACCCCCACGGATCGGGAGCGTCTTTACGAACAATCCCTAAAACAACGACTGCTCGTAGAAGGCGAACAGCTCCTTGTTTTCGACCTCCTCCTTCTTGCGGCGGGGCTTGCGGACGGTGCGTTTGACGGCAGGCTGCGCGGCGGCATCCCCGGCAGCGTCCCCGGCGGCGTCCGACGGCTCGGCGATCTTCACCACGGCCTTGGCCCGGCGGCGGCGCACGGGCGTTTCAGCGGCGGCAGCGGCGGAAGCATCGGCATCGGCCATATCGGCATCCGAAGCCGCCACGATCTCACCCTCCCCGGCTTTCAGGTCCTCACGGACCTCGACCAGCAGGGCGCGGATACGCTGCAACCGCTCCATCAGCTCGGCGTCACGGTCCACACCGCTCTCGGAGGGCGCTTTCCGGAGCGCCTTCTTGGCCCCTTCGAGCGTCATGCCGCGCTCCTTGACCAAGTGGTAGATCATCTTGAGATTCTCGACGTCCTCCGGCGAGAAGAGGCGGTTGCCTTTCTTGTTGCGCTTGGGGCGGAGAATGCTGAACTGCGACTCCCAATGGCGGATCAGCGACGTATTGACGTCGAACATCTCGGCCACCTCGCCCATCGAATAAAAAAGTTTATCGGCCATATCTATCGTTTTATAATTCGCAATGAGTTGGGATAGAGGTTATTCACCCGTGCGCCGATCCGCTTGGCGAATCCCAGCGCATGTCCCCGCGAGCACACGAGGTTCATCCCCTCGGCCAGTCCCCCGGCGGCGACGTCCTGCCGGCGCAGGAAGCGCAGCGCCTCCGCTTCGTCCAGCTCTGCAACGGGCAACGCCCCGCGGCAGAGTCCGTCGAAAAAGGCCAGCGCGGGATCGGGTTTCAACACGCCCTTGAAGACCTGCCCCAGCGCCACGCCCGAATAGATCACGGGCAGCGCCCCGGAGAGCAGGCGGACCGCATCCGTCTGCGCGGCGTACCACGCATAGCAGGTGTCGGCCACCGCGGCGAAGCGCATCCCGTCGGGGTCCCGCACCCAGCGGGCCAGTTCGCCGGCGGTCTTCCGGTCCACGGCCGCAAATACCGTGCGACGCGCCTTCGGCGTACGCACGCGGCCCCCGGTGTCGAACGACTTGCGGGCCACGGCGGCGAAGAACCCTTCGCCGCAGGTCCGGTGGGGATAGAACCGGAACGTACGGAACGCTCCGACACGACCGCAGACGATGCCCCACGCATCTTCCACAGCCGTTTCTTCCGACTCGGCGATCTCGTCGCCGGCCCACGCCGCCATCCGCTCCAGCGCACCTTCGTCCTCGTCGCGGTTGAACGTGCAGGTGCTGTACACGAGCGTGCCGCCCGGCCGCAGCGCCCGCCACGCCTCGCGCAGGATTTCGTCCTGCCGCACGGCGCATTGTCTCACGTTGCCTTCGCTCCACTCGCCGCGGGCGTCGGGGTCCTTGCGGAACATCCCCTCGCCCGAGCAGGGGGCATCGACGGCCACCACGTCGAACCACGCCTCGAAATCGCCCAGCGCACGCGGCTCGCAGGTCGTGACGGCCACGTTGCCCGTGCCCCACTTGCGCACGTTGTCCGCCAGCACCGAGGCGCGGCGGCGGTCGATCTCGTTGGCGACGACCAGCCCGTCGGGTCCGGCCAGCGACGCATAGAGCGTCGTCTTGCCGCCCGGAGCCGCACACAGGTCGAGGATACGCGCCCCTTCGGTACGGACCGCAGCGAGCAGGTGCCCCACGAACTGCGACGAAGCCTCCTGGACGTAGTAGGCTCCGGCATGGAAATCGGGATCGAGCGTGAAGGGCGGGCGCACGGCGAGGTAACGCCCGTCGCGGTTCCACGGCACGCGCCCGGCGATCTCCAAAGCGGAAAGCCCGGCGGTCTCCGAAGCGGGAAGTCCAATGGCCTCCAGAGCAGAAAACCCGGTATCAGGTCCGGCGGAAGCCGTATCCGTTCCGGTCTTCGCCGGGTTCAGCCGCACCGACACCGGCGGCTCCGCGTCGAGCGCCGCGCAGAGGGCCGCGCCCTCCGTCTCACCGAGGTCGCGCAGGACCCGTTCCACGAATTTCGCAGGCAGCGTCATGCGCTATTCCCTGGCTTTGAGCGCGTCGAGACGCGCGCAGATCCGTTCCAGCACCGCGGGGTTCGAGACGAAATCCTCGTGGTCCTTGTCCACGACGAGCACCTCGCCCTCGTAGATGTTGTCGATCCAGTGGTTGTATTTGTTGTTCAGCCGCTTGAGGTACAGTTCGTCGATGTTCATCTCGTACTCGCGGCCGCGCTTGCGGATCTGCGAAATGAGCGTCGGAACGCTCGCCTTGAGGTAGATCAGCAGGTCGGGTTTGGGGATGAGCGTCGTCACCAGCCGGAAAATCTTCATGTAGGTCTCGATGTCGCGCGTGGCCATCAGCCCCATTTCATGCAGGTTGTCGGCGAAGATGTGCGCATCCTCGTAGATCGTGCGGTCCTGGAAAATCACCCCCGACTTGCAGCCGGAGATCATGTCCATCGTCTGCTGGATGCGGCTCCCAAGGAACGAAATCTGAAGGTTGAACGCCCAGCGGTTCATGTCCTCGTAGAAGTCGCCGATATAGGGGTTGTCGCACTCCTCGAGGTAGCACTTGGCGTCGTAACGCTTCGTAAGGATCTGGGTAAGCGTCGTCTTGCCGCTCCCGATATTTCCGGCTATGGCTATGTACATAGTGGTATAGGGTTTTATATTTTCAATCGTTTTCTCGCCTCCGACCCTTGTATGCCCGCCGCCTCCGGCGTCGTCTACAGGTCTGACCCTCCCCGGCTAAAAGCCGGGATTCAGGGGCGATGTAAGGCTACTGCACTCGGACTCAATTCCACGCTTCCATTCCCAAAAGCCGTTTCTTAAACGGCCCTCGGAGAGGACTTGTCGCAGCGCGGCCGGGATTTCGACCGAAATGCGGGCGGAAAAGTCTGCCGAAATTTTCAACTTTCAACTTTCAAAATGTCGTCGGCCACACGGCGGTCGTTGACCAGCCGCGGAACCTTGTTCTTACCGCGCGCGCGCATCCACGCGAGGAACCGCCCGCGCTCCACGACCGTCAGGCGCTGGCGTTCGAGCGTGGTCCGCCGCTTGGCGTCGTAGTCCGAATTGACGGCCCGCAGCTCCCCGTCGAGCGTCCCGGCGAAGCGTTCGAGGCTGTCCGGCTCGCGTTCGAACTCCACGATCCATTCGTGTGCGCCCCGTTCGCGGAGCGACATGTAGCACGGCGCGACGCTGTATTCGCTCACGACGGCCCCCGTCTTCCGGCAGGCGGCCAGCAGCGCGCGTTCGGCGTTGTCGACGATCAGTTCCTCGCCGAAAACGTTGATATACTGCCGTGTGCGCCCCGCAAAGCGGATGCGGTAGGGGTTCGTCGAGGTAAATTCCACCGTGTCGCCGATCTCGTAACGCCACAGGCCGTTGTTCGACGTGATCAGCACGGCGTAGACCTTTCCGCACTCCACGCCTTCGAGCGGCACGATCTGCGTCCCGCTGCGGAACTCGAAGAAGGTCCCGTAATCCAGCATCAGCAGCATGTCGCTGCGCGACGGATCGTCGGCCATGGCGAAAAATCCCTCCGACGCGTTATAGGTCTCCATGTATTTCATCCTCTCCGAAGGAATCAGCTCCTCGAACGTCGTCCGGTAGGGCGCAAACTCCACGCCCCCGTGGGCGAACATCTCCAGCCCGGGCCACACCTCCAGCAGATTTTTCTTACCCGTATACTCCAGCACCCGGCGCATCAGCGCGAGGTTCCACGACGGAACGCCCGCAAAGGCCGTGATCGGTTCGCCGACGCATTCGCGGCAGATGGCGGCGCATTTCTCATCGAAATCGGGGATGATCGCCGTCTCGACCTTCGGCGCCCGGAACCACCCGCTCCAGAAGGTCGTCTCGTGGATCAGCAGCGCCGAAAGGTCCCCGACCAGGTTGCGACCCTCGCGGCTGCACGAGCCGCCGAGCGTCAGGGTCTTGCCCTCGAAGACACGGGTCCTGGGGTTGTTGGCCGAAAAGACCGTCGCCACGTCGCGCATGCCCAGCGTATGGTTCCACCACAGCGACTCCATCGTCACGGGGATGTATTTGCTCCTGTCGGAAGTCGTGCCCGACGAACGGGCGAACAGCGACACACGCCCCGGGGCCGTGACGCTCCGCACGCCCTCCATCATCCGTTCGATATAGGGCTTGAAGGTCTCGTAGTCGAACGTCTCCACCTGCGACTGGAACCGCTCCACCGAACGGATGTGCCGCAAATCGTAGCGGTCGCCGAACTCCGTGAAGCGCCCCCGGCGCAGCAGCTGCCGGAACATCCGCGCCTGCGTCTCGGCAGGACGGCGGCGAAAACGGTCGATGGCCCGCTCGCGCTGCGAGAACCAGGCTTTGAGAAGTATGTTTCGAAAGGACATTACGCTAATTAAAATAATACCCCACCTTCCCCACCGAACCCGGCATGGCGAAGACCACCACACGGTCGTAGGGGATTATTTCCATGTTGTCGACGGCGATGAAAACCTTGTCGCCGCGGACGATGCCGCCGATGATCGTATCCTCCGGCAGCCCGAGGTCCTTGATCCGCGCCTTCGTGGCCGGGGAGTTGGGCTTGACGATGAATTCCAGCACCTCGGCGTCGCTCCCCGTCAGGCACTTGATGGCCTGCACGTCGGTCGACATCGTGAAGCGGAAAATGTTCGACGCGGTCACCAGCTTCTTGTTGATGATCGTGTCGATGCCGATCGACTCGGCGAGGTTAATGTAATTGAGATTCTCGACCTCGGCGATCACCTTCTTGACCCCCATGCGCTTGGCCAGCATCGCCGCCAGGATGTTGGTCTCGCTGCGCCCCGTCACGGCCACGAAGGCGTCCATGTTCGAAAGCCCCTCCTCCATCATCGCCTCGGTGTTGCGGCCGTCCTCGTTGATGATCAGCGTCTTGTCGAGCGTCTCGGCCAGCCGGTAGGCCTTCTCGGCGTTATAGTCGATCAGTTTGATGTTCACCTCGTCCTGCAGCTCGGTGGCGATGCGGATGCCGATGCGCGAACCGCCGAGGATCATCATGTTCTTGATCTCGATGTTCGACTGGCCCGAAAACTCCATCACCTCACGCACGGCGTCCTGGCGGGCGATGACGTAGATCACGTCGCCCTCCATGAACTGTTCGCCCTCGCGCGGAATGATCGTCTGCCCGCCGCGCGTGATGGCCACCGTGCGGTAGCTCAACGGAGCCTGGTCGTCGTCGAAACCCGTGAGCACCTCCCCCACCAGCGGCGAGGCCGGTTCGAGGCGGAAAACCACGAGCGAAAGCTTGCCGCTCGAAAAATCGACGTACTCCGTGGTCGAGGTGTGTCCCAGCAGGTTGATCACCTCGCGGGCCGCCACCTTCTCGGGGTAGAACAGGTAGTCGATGCCCATGTCGATGAACATCTCCTTGTTGTTGGGTTCGAGGTATTCGTTGTTGTCGATGCGGGCGATGGATTTCCGCGCGCCGAGCTTCTTGGCCAGCATCGCCGCCACGACGTTGTCGTTCTCCTCGTGGTTGACGGCGATGAACAGGTCGCACTTGCGCACCGAAGCCTTGCGCAGCACGGCGAAGGTCGTCGAGTCGCCCTCGACGGTGATCACGTCGGCCAGGCTGCCCACCTCGGAGAGCAGTTTCTGGTCGCTGTCGATGATGGTGATGTCGTGGCCGTTGCCGCTGAGCATCCGGGCCAGGTGACTGCCCATCTCGCCGGCACCCGCTATCACGATTTTCATAGTTGCGTCTGTTTAGTCAGCACAATATGTCGGCCCGGAACATTCGGGCAACATTTTTGCAATTTATCTTACAAATGTATACATTTGTCCCCGAAACCCCAAATTTCGGGTAGTAAAAAAACGGAATCCTATGCCAACGTGGTTAATCGTCCTGCTTTGCGCCATCCTCGCCGTCGGGCTGTTCGTACTGGGCATGTCCCTCACGCTGATGATCAAGGGTCACAACATCGACTCGGAGATCTCGACCAATAAGAATATGCAGAAACTCGGCATCAAATGCGCCGTGCACGAGACGCGCGAGGCGGACGGCGGGGCCGACTGCTCCGGCAGCCAGCCCGCAGGCTGCTCGGGCAACTGCGGAGCCTGCGACATCGAGGAACCCCGGACGGAAAAGCGAAAATAGAGAGGAGCGGCGCTCCTCTCTACTTTTTTACAGCTTGCAGAACTTCGACCGGCAGACGAACCACGGGTTGCGGAGGTCCTCCTCGTTGTAGAGCAGTTCCCGGCTGTCGGGAAGCGTGCGGGTGCTGCCGCCGGCCTCGGCGAGAATCAGCTCCCCCGCCGCCGTGTCCCACTCGTAGGTGTGCGTCGTGCGGACGTAGTAGTCGACGCGGCCTTCGGCCAGCAGGCAGAACTTATAGGAACTGCCCTGCTCGACGATCTCCAGGTCGGGATGCCGCTCGCGAAGGCGGGCGACATGCTCCCGGGTCTCGGGCGTCTGGTGCGAACGCGAAAGGGCCACGCGCGGATGAGCGTGGTGCGCCTCCCCGGCCAGCGGCAGCGGCGTCCAATTGCGGACGATCTCGTCGTAGGTATACTCCGCAGCGGCGTCCGGCGCGATATGCTCCTTGAGGTACGAACCCGAATCGCGGCCCGCAATGTACATCTTTTCGAAATAGGGAACATAAATAACCGCCCCCATGCAGACGTTGTTCTCCATCAGGGCGATGTTGACCGTAAATTCGTTGTTGCCTTTGATAAATTCGACCGTGCCGTCCAGCGGATCGACCAGCCAGTACAGCTCCCAGTTGCGGCGTTCGTCGTAGCCCATCTCCCGACCCTCCTCCGAAAGGATCGGGATGCGTGTGGGACCGAGGTATTCGCGGATGGTCTTGTGCGCGACGCGGTCGGCCAGCGTGATCGGGGTTTTATCGTCTTTGAGGCTTATGTCGTAATCGTCGAGATTCTTGTAAACGTGCATGATCGAGGCTCCGGCTCTGACTGCCGCATTGAACAGCGGCGGCAGCAGATACATTCTCACCTTGTCGTTAATCATCGTAACTCGTATTTTGGGATCGGTAATTTTTATTGCCATGGTAAAGGTAACAAGAATTTATGATATCGAAAAATTTTCAGTGCCTTAATAATGTCTGAAAAGGCGGCTCCATGCCGTGAGGTTGCCCGGGACCCAAGGGACCGCGCCGCCCGCAAGCCGCGCGGCATACTCCCCGCCGGCCCAGACCAGCGCAAGGGTCGCGAGTGCGGCGGCGGCTGTCCACCACCCCGCTGCCGCAGCGGCGACGAAGGCCGCGGCAAGCGCCGCCGCAGCCAGTCCGCGCAGCCACCCCGGCATCCGGGTCCCGGAGCGCGGCGCGGCCAGCAGGGGTTCCCACAACCTCCTCCTCCGGCCGCGGGGAATCCCGCGCAGCGGGCGCATCCCGAAACCGCCGGCCGCGACCACCGCCTCGCGGCTCAACAAGGCGGCAGGTTCGCCCAGGGGCGAGCGTATGAGGTCGAGGCTCCCCGGCCGGCCTTCGCCCAGTTCGGCGACGAGCCGCTCGACGGTCCCGGGCAGCAGGAAGCATCCTGTGCGGACGGGCAGCAGGTAGTCGTAGGCGGCCACCGACGCCGCGGCATCGAAATCGCCCGCCTCCGAATCCCAGGCCCGGTCGACGAGCACCAGCCGCCGGAAACACCGCCTGCGCGAACGCCCCAGCGCACGGACGCCCGAGACTTCGAGTTCGCCCGAACAGGCCCACTCGACACGGATCATGCGGTAGCGCGCCACCAGTGCGGCAAATTCCGCGGCGTGACGACGGGCGTCGAGCACCACGATCACCTCGTACCGCGAGTATTCGGGGGAGAGGAGATTTTCGATCTGCGCCGCATTCGTCACGCCGCTGCACAGGACCGAGATGCCGATACCGTCGGGAGCGTCGCTGGAAGCCCTGCGCACGGCGTTCAGCAACAGCCGTTTGTCACGGGCACGGGAGATGAGCAGCAGCAGCGCGCCCACGCATGCCGCCGTCGCAGCGAACAGCAGGAGAAGGATCAGCTTCATGCCAGGCTGCGTTTATAGGTTTGCACGAGCGATTCGCAATAGGGCCGCTCGCGCTCGTCGAGCAGCCGCCGGAGCGGTCCCGGGGAATAACCCTCGGCGACGACGTAGCGCAGCAGGGCCTTGCGTTCGGCGGGGGACATGGCCGACAGCCGCCCGGAAACGGCCCGCCGCGTCAGCGGACGGCGCAGGGCGCAGAGCGTATAGAGCGCCTCGCGCACCAGCTCCGGGTTTTCGTCCCCGGACACGATGCGCAGCAGGAGCCGCTCGGCCTCCTCGATACCGAACTGCCGCACGATGTTCAGCCCCACGATCCGCAGGTTGCGGCTCGGCGACCCGATGAGGGGTTCGTAGGCGATCGGCAGCATTCCGCGCCGCAGGACGGCCATGATCTCCCCCACTTCGCAGGCCGAAAAGGGATCGGGGTATTCGGCCATCAGCCGCAGGGCCGTCGAAGGGTCGGCGGCAAGCCGCACCATCAGCGACTGGAAACGCACGTAACGGTTGCGGCTCGCGGCATAACGCGCGGCGCGCTCCCCCGCCGCAGCGCCGGCGGGCAGGCGCGAGAGCAGCAGCAGGCAGCGCGCCCGGCGGTAGGCCCGGGAGCGGGCCGTGCGGCGGAGCAGCCAGTCATCGAGTCCGTACTCCGCGACGATGCGCCGCAGGGGCGCGGCGTCCAGTCCGTAGGTGACGTCGGCCAGTCCGGCGATGGTCTCGGCGAGAAGCAGCCGGGCGCCGACGCGGCGGATCATGGGAAAACGCGGCGCAGGCCCCTCGCCTGCGAGCAGGTAAAGCATCACGATACGCAGGTATTTCGTGCGCAGAACGGCGTCGCGGCTGCGCCGCCTCCGGGCGCGGAGTCCGGCCGCGCCGAGCAGCGACAGCAGGACGAATGTCCCGGCCGCCGCAAGCGCCGTATAGAGAATCAGAAGCGTTTCGGTCATAACTGTCGGTTCAAGGCGTTGGCGATCTTCGTCCGCAATCGCTGGAGGCTTACGGGAAAGGTCATGTACTGGTCGACGCCGCACTCCAGCAGGCTCAGCACGGTCTGTTCGGCGTGCTGCCACGCCACGACATAGACCAGCGGCCGTTTGAGGCCGGCGGGGCGCAGCGTGCGCACCACGTCGCAGCCCGAGAAGAAGGCCGAAGTCCCCACGACAATCACCAGATCGAACAGCATGCGCCGGGCCATGCGCTGCATGTCGGATACGTCCGATGCGCAACGCACGTCGGCCTGCATGTCGGCGAGCGAAAGCCGGATCACGTCGCGCAGGAACTCCTCGTCGGAAACAATCAATATTCGGTGCATGTCCTTCCGCCGGCTTTGCCGGCAGCGTCTGCCGCGCCCAAAACCGTGCCAGAGGCGCGCCGGGACAAAAAAAAATTGCAGGTTGTGTTGTTTATAAGATAAATATGCGTATATTTGCACTCCGAATTTATGTTCAAATACATAATCGACTTAAATGTACGTTATAGTAGAGATTGCAGGTCAGCAATTTAAAGCTGAAAAAGGTCGGAAACTTTATGTCCACCGTCTTCAGGGCGAAGAAAATTCGTCCGTAAGTTTCGACAAAGTCCTGCTCACAGACAACGACGGTCAGGTTAAAGTCGGCGCACCTGTAGTGAAAGGCGCCGCAGTGAAGTGCAAGATCCTGAAGCATCTGAAGGATGACAAGGTTCTGGTGTTCAAAAAGAAACGTCGCACGGGCTACCAGAAGTGCAACGGACACCGCCAGTACCTGACGCAGATTCTCGTCGAGGAAATCGTTGCATAACCTTTAAAAACTGAATCAACATGGCACACAAGAAAGGTGTAGGTAGTTCGAAGAACGGCCGCGAGTCGGAAAGCAAGCGGCTCGGCATCAAACTGTTCGGCGGTCAGTTCGCAAAGGCGGGCAACATCATCGTTCGCCAGCGCGGCACGGTGCACAACGCCGGTGAAAACGTAGGCATGGGCAAGGACCACACGCTCTTCGCACTCGTAGACGGAACGGTAGAATTCTGCAAGAAGAGCGAAGGAAAATCTTACGTAAGCGTTTCCCCGCTCAGCGAGTAAACAAAACAACGAAAACGATAAAAAGCGGTCTCCTCCGGGAAGCCGCTTTTTTCGTGTGCCTGTCTCAAGAACAATCGGGGACGGAACCTTCCGCCGGGTGAAACTTTAGTATGTAGTGACGTATTGGCCGTCGGCCCGTCCCCGAAAAAGAAAGGGGCGGCGGATGGGATCCTGTCGGAGAACTCTCCTGTGACGCCTCTGTACACCCGTCGTTCGGAAACGAACGGCAAAACAGGAATCCCATAGGAAGAATGTTGTCTGTGACGCCTAAATCACAGCCACCGCCCCAAAAATCCAACTGGGGCGACGACACGGGGATTTCTTCTGAAATCCCGACCGTAGTGCAACGGCCGGACGCCGCCCCGGAATAATGACCGCGCGGCTTTGTTCCCAACAAAAAAGCGCGAGTCGGACCCTCTCAATGCTGGCCTTAGGGAGCCATGAACCGGAAAGTCGTCCCGCGCCCGTGCCTGCCCCAACCCTAAGGTCGAGGCATAACACAGGACTGACAACAATCATACCCGGTTCAAACAGCCTCCTGGTGAGGTTCCCTAAGTTTGCTAGAGGTATAAAGAGTTGTTTACCCTTGTTTATTTGTACAAAGATAGGCAAAATTTCCGTTCCGGCAACGCCTTGAACCAAACAGAACAATATCGAACTCTTTTCAGAATACATATAAAACCGATCCGGCACTCATTCGGACAAAAAGCGGACTTGCCGGAGAGGAATACGCCCGGTGCAGCGGCAGAACAAAAGGCGGGGATACGGGGCAGCGGGCGGCAAGAGTGTTTTTTTACAGAGCCGCGAAGGATGCAGCGGACGGACTTTCGGAAATTGCCGAATTTAACGTACCTTTGCGTCATGCGGCGGAAAAACGAACGATATAACGAACCGGTGGTCCGGGGCGTGATCGCGCAACTGCGCGAACTGCGTCATGCGCGCAACCTCTCCCAGAAGCAGGTCTTCACCGACACCGACATCAACATCG
Organism: uncultured Alistipes sp.; assembly: GCA_900541585.1. Taxonomy (GTDB): domain Bacteria; phylum Bacteroidota; class Bacteroidia; order Bacteroidales; family Rikenellaceae; genus Alistipes. The sequence goes on along the minus strand of UQKD01000005.1, from coordinate 71,975 downwards.
GCCGGATCGAATCCGGACGCGGAAACATCTCGGTCTCGACGCTTGCCGATCTGTGCGCCTACTACGGAATCCCGCTCCGGGAATTTTTCGAACGGCTCGAGGCCGGATCCGCTTCCCGAGAATAACACCCCATACGGGCCGTCTGCAGCCCGCGGCCAAGACACGACAAGCCCGTTTCCGTGTGTCGGAAGCGGGCTTGTCATTCTGACCGGATACGACTTATTTCTTCTTGGCCGCAGCGTCCTGCACGGCGCGGAATTCGGCAACGACCTTCTTGTCGTCGTAGAATTTCAGCTCCGAACCCTTGATCTCGTAGCGGTCCACCTCGTCGAGCATCTTCACGAAGGCATCCTCATACTGCATCTCGGGGCAGGCCATCCGGGTCATGCCGAGGTTTTCGAACTCCAGCTTCTGACCTTTCAGCTCGTACCTGCCGAAGAAACGGTTGCAGTTGGTGCGGCCCGACACGAGCGTATCGGCGGCGCTGAACTGCATGGTGAAGAAATCGGCCTCGGCGTCGATGGCCTTGGCGGGAATCGCCTCCATTTTGGCAAGTTTCCACGTCGTGCCCTCCAGCGGAAGAGCCTTTTTCTGCGATCCGCCGCAGGCGGTCATGGCTAAAAGCAGCGCTGCGGCTGCAAAAATCTTTTTCATAATTTCAAAATACGTTTGTTAACCGAATATTTCATTCAAAATACGCGCCAGACGGTAGCCGGCTTTCAGCACCTGCGCCTCGGCAAGAGGCTGTACGGTCATCAGGTAGGCGCTCGTCCGGGCTTTGTCGAGCGTGTCGCCGGGTTTGATCCAGTCGTAGATCACGCGGCAGTTGCGGGCGTTCTCGGCGGCCCATTCGCGGGGCGTGCCGGCGGCAAGGGCGCGGCGCTCGGACTTCGGGCAGCGGTCGAGCTGATAGCGGTAGTCCTCATAACCCCAGCGGTGGTTGAGTTCCAACGCCTCGGTGTCCCAGAAGCCGTGGAAAGCGCATTTCCGGCCGTTGAGTTCGAACTTGAAACTGCTGTACCACGGATATTTGACGTGCGTCGGGCAGTGCATGTCCCCCACCAGGTGCACCAGGCAGCAGATCGCCACACGGACCGTCGAATCGTCCTGACGGCGGTAGCCGCGGAGTTTCTCCATCGCATCCTCGATGCCCAGCACGGCGTCGCCCTCGGCAGGACGGGGCACGTAACGGCATTCGGCGTCGGCATCGAATCCGTGCCATTTCGAAGTGGCACGGTAAGGCTCCGTAGCGCGCACGGCGTCCATCCACGAGGCATAGTAGACGATCGAACGGCCGTCGAGGTACTTCCCGATGTTTTTCTTCGCCCTGGGCGTCAGGTTGCATTCCGCAATGTAGGCGATGGCATCGTGTCCGGTCTTGCCCCAGCCGAAAGCCGTGCCGCAAACGCAGAGGAGCACGGCGGCGAGCAGGAAAAAGTTTTTCTTCATCTCGGGTCGGTTTTTGTCAGACAAATATAGGCAATATAATCCGGACCTCCAATACGGCGGCAGAAAAAAGCGGTCCGGAAAATCCGGACCGCCCATAAGCCGGTTGTTACCGATCAGAGTCGCTGCAAGGGAAGCGCAATCTCCAGTTCCGTCGTGTTATTGAGAACCGTCGTGACGATATCGCCGAGGCTGATACCCATAAACGAGGCCTCGTCACCCAACAGTTTGAACAACTCTTCGAGCAGGGGCAGGAAAGGCATAATCATCGCACGGTCGACGTAGAGCTTGGTCACACCGTCCTTAACACTGTATTTCAAGGGAATAGCATAGTATTCGTCCGTCGAGACGATGTCGAGTTTGTAAGCCGCAAGAAGTCCGTCGATAACCGACGTCAGGTCGCCCATTTCCGAAGTCTCGCCAACCTGTTTGAGGAACGCCTTGCTGATGGTGAAATAGAAGTGCGAATCCTTCGTATAATATCCCAGAGCGCCTTCGGGCAGCAGTTCCGCGGTCTCGGCACTCGGGAACGAACTGATCTCCGGGGTGAATTTCGGATCCATAATCGACGAAATGACGTCGTCGCCGATGATCAGACCGTGATACCGGGCACCGAACGATCCGTCGTCTTTAAGATCCACCTGCACCAAACCGCCTTTAACGATATTCGAGGCCATGGCCTGAATCAAGCCGCAAATCGTATTCATCGGCATAATCCAGCTTCCGGCAGGCATACCCATCGACTCCGACAAGTCGATGCCCGGGATATTATCGGGATCGGTCCACGTCGGCAACAACAGGAAATAAAACGGCGAGGGTTCCTCGACCACATCGGGAATGGTCAGCGTCACAGGGGTCGGCTGATAGCTGCCGATCAACTCGGACTCGAACTTTTTCTTTCCGCCGTCGTCGCCGTCGTCACATGCGGTAAAAGCGGATGCCATCGCAACAACTGCCAACAGCATCGCTGCACGCGTAAAAATCTTTTTCATAATCAGTGAGGTATTTGGAATTCAATTTGTGCCGCAAAATTACTACCCCGCCCTATCGCGGTCAAATAAATTCAACCGGGGGGGGGAAATTCATCACCAAACAGCAGAATTTCATCACGAGCCGATCCAGACGTTATACGAGAAAGCCGCAGAGTTTCAACAAAAAAGGCCGCACCCCGAATCGGGGTGCGGCCTTTACAGCAGGAACAGACGGGATTAGTACTCCATCTGCGCGAGGCGCTTGTAGCCGTTGTAGCGCCACTTGGCGTTCTCCTCCGCAGCGGCGAACAGTTCGTCGGCCTCGGCAGGGAACGACTTCTGGAGCGAGGTGTAGCGCACCTCCTTCAGCAGGAATTCGCGGAACTTCGACCAATCCGGCTCTTTCGAATCGAGCACGAACGGGTTCTTGCCCTGCTCCTCAAGCAGCGGATTGTAGTGCCACAGGTGCCAGTAGCCGCAGGCTACGGCCTCCTTGCCGACGGTCTGCGTGCGAGTCATGCCGCCCTTGATGCCGTGGTTGATACACGGAGCGTAGGCGATCACGAGCGAAGGTCCGGGATAAGCCTCGGCCTCTTTCAGCACGTTGAACAGCTGCTGCTGCGAAGCGCCGATCGAAACCTGCGCCACATAGACATAACCGTAGGTCATGGCCATCGCGCCGAGGTCTTTCTTGCGGATGCGCTTGCCGCTCGATGCGAACTTGGCAACGGCGCCCACGGGGGTCGATTTCGACGACTGACCGCCGGTGTTCGAGTAAACCTCGGTGTCCACGACCAGGATGTTCACGTCCTGGCCCGTAGCCAGCACGTGGTCCACGCCGCCGTAACCGATGTCGTAGCCCCAGCCGTCGCCGCCGATGATCCACTGCGACTTCTTCACGAGCCAGTCCTTGTGTTCGAGAATCTCCTTGCAGTAGTCGCAGCCGCAGGCCTCCATCAACGGGAGCAGGCGCGCCGTAACCTCGGCCGATTTGGCCGACGAGGCGCGGTTTTCGATCCACTCCTTCATCACGGCCTTCAGCTCGTCGGAGCACTTTTCGCAGTTGGCGATGGCCTTCTCCATCGTCTCCTGGATGCGGTCGCGGAGCTTCTCCACGCCGATATGCATACCCAGACCGAACTCGGCGTTGTCCTCGAAGAGCGAGTTGGCCCATGCGGGACCCTGGCCGGCGGCGTTGGTGCAGTAAGGCGTCGAGGGAGCCGAACCCGAGTAGATCGAGGTGCAGCCCGTGGCGTTGGCAACCATCATCTTGTCGCCGAACAGCTGTGAAATGGCCTTGATATAAGGGGTCTCGCCGCAACCAGCGCAGGCGCCCGAGAACTCGAACAGCGGCTGTGCGAACTGCAGGTTCTTGACCGACTTGGTCTTGTCGACGACCTGCTTGTAACCGATATGCTTGGTGATGTAATCCCAATTTTTCTGCTGGGGCATCTGCTCCTCGAGCGGGCGCATCACGAGCGCCTTCTCCTTGGCGGGGCAGACGTCGACGCAGTTCGAACAGCCCGTACAGTCCATCGGCGAAATCTGAATGCGGAACTTGTACTCCTTGGTCTCGCCGAGGCCCTGCTTCCACTCCACGCCCGAAGCGGCGGCCTCCTCCTCGGTGGCGAGGAACGGACGGATCACGGCGTGGGGGCAGACATAGGCGCACTGGTTGCACTGGATACAGTTCTCGATCTTCCACTCGGGAACGCTGACGGCGATGCCGCGCTTCTCATAAGCGGCCGTGCCGTTGTCCCACGTGCCGTCTTCGCGGCCGTTAAAGGCCGAAACGGGCAACAGGTCGCCTTTCAGGGCATTGATCGGATCGACGATCTTCTTCACGAAGTCGGGACGCGCGGCATCGACCGTGTGCTCCTCCTCCTTCACGACGATATTCGCCCACTCGGCCGGAACCTCGACCTTCACGACGGCGCTGCCGCCGGCGTCGACGGCCGCGTAGTTCATGTTGACGATGTCCTCGCCCTTCTTGCCGTAGGATTTCAGAATGGCTTTCTTCATCTCCTCGACGGCCTTGTCGAACGGGATGACATTGGCGATCTTGAAGAAGGCCGACTGCATGATGGTGTTCGTACGCGAACCCAGACCCAGTTCGGCGGCGATCTTCGTGGCGTTGATGATATAGAAGTTGATCTTGTTCTTGGCCAGGTAGACCTTCATGGGATCGGGCAGCGTCGCGCAGGTCGTCTCGGCGTCGTGCACCGAGTTCAGGAGGAACGAACCGCCGGTCTTCAGACCCTTCAGCACGTCGTACTTGTCGACGTACGAAGGCACGTGGCAGGCCACGAAGTCGGGAGTGGTCACCAGGTAGGGCGACGTGATGGGCAGGTCGCCGAAACGCAGGTGCGACGAGGTGTAGCCGCCCGATTTCTTCGAGTCGTAGGAGAAATAGGCCTGGCAGTACTTGTCGGTCGTGCCGCCGATGATCTTGATCGAGTTCTTGTTGGCGCCCACCGTGCCGTCGGCGCCCAGTCCGAAGAAGAGGCCCTCGAACGTGCCGGGCTTCGCGAGCGAAATCTCCTCGCCGACGGGCAGCGAACGGAACGTCACGTCGTCGACGATACCCACCGTGAACTGGTTCTTCGGCTCGTTCATCTTCAGGTTCTCGAACACGGCCAGCATCTGCGCCGGAGTGGTGTCCTTCGACGAAAGGCCGTAGCGGCCGCCGATGACGAGCGGCTTGCGGTCGCACGGGCAGGCGGAGAACGCCTCGACGACGTCCATATACAGCGGGTCGCCGTTGGCTCCAGGCTCCTTCGTGCGGTCGAGCACGCAGACACGCTTCACGCTCTCGGGAAGCACCGCCATCAGGTATTTCACCGAGAAGGGACGGTAGAGGTGCACGGTGACGACGCCCACCTTCTCGCCCTTGGCCATCAGATAGTCGACCGTCTCCTTGATGGTCTCGGTCACCGAACCCATCGCGACGATCACGTTCTCGGCATCCTTCGCGCCGTAGTAGACGAACGGCTTGTAGTCGCGTCCCGTGATCTTCGAAATCTCCTTCATGGTGTCGGCCACCATGTCGGGAATGGCGTCGTAGAACTTGTTCGAAGCCTCGCGCGTCTGGAAATAGATGTCGGGGTTCTGGGCCGTACCGCGGGTCACGGGATGTTCGGGGTTCAAAGCACGGGCACGGAACTCCTTCAGGGCGTCGCGGTCGAGCATCGCCGTCAGCGCGGCTTCGTCGATCAGTTCGATCTTCTGGATCTCGTGCGAGGTGCGGAAACCGTCGAAGAAGTGCAGGAAAGGCACGCGGGCCTTCAGCGACACGAGGTGCGCGACGCCGGCGAGGTCCATGACCTCCTGGACCGACGAGGTGGCCAGCATGGCAAAACCCGTCTGACGGGCCGCCATCACGTCCTGATGGTCGCCGAAAATCGACAGCGACTGCGCGGCCAGCGCACGCGCCGAAACGTGGAACACGCCCGGGAGCAGTTCGCCGGAGATCTTGTACATGTTGGGAATCATCAGCAGCAGGCCCTGCGAAGCGGTGAACGTCGAGGTCAGGGCGCCGCTCTGCAACGATCCGTGGACGGCGCCTGCGGCTCCGGCCTCGGACTGCATTTCAACGACTTTAACGGTCTCTCCGAAGATATTTTTACGGCCCTGGGCGGCCCACTCGTCCACGAGTTCGGCCATCGTCGACGACGGCGTGATGGGATAGATGGCCGCGACTTCCGAGAACATGTAAGCCACATGGGCCGCAGCGTAGTTACCATCACAGGTGATAAATTTCTTTTCTGCCATTTTAGTTGAAATTTAGATGATATTTGTGTGTTTTTCCGATATTTCAGGCATAGCCCCGACAAACGGGCGATGCAAATATAGCAATTTCAGCCGAGAATCCGCACTTACTTTTGTTCAAAAAAGTGTTATTTTTTGACATTTCAAATGTGAATCCATTAACAGTCCGGTTGTTATTCGATTAACAACAAACTGCCGGGAAATCACCGAGTTGCAGAACTGGCTAACCAATAGCGAATTACCCGGCAGGCACATCGGCGGGAAGGCGGAAGCCCAGCGTCCGGACACAGCACGCGGCGGCCGGGCGGCCCGCGGCCCGGCCGGAACCCCTAAAATAAGGTTTATGAATAGGACTTTCGGACACTTTGGCCGCAAACTGGGATTTTTTATTAACTTTGTCCTCGGAAACACGTTTACATTCGTTCTTTAAATATCGTTATTGAAACGGTTATATTGGGGCTCCTGAAATCTGGTAAATTTTTTGTAAACCCACAATGGATCGTACCCGAAGGGTGCGCGCTGATGTGAGGGGTTTACAGGCTTTACCAGAGCCACAGGAGCCAGGATCTCGGCAGCACTCTTCTCGTTTCTGCCGATGTACCGGTCATGCAGCGGCGGGAGCGATGGATTCCTATCCCAAACTTCTTCATAGTCACCGAATCCATTTTCCGAACAATGAGGCGTCACTTGTATTTCCCGCCGCTGCTTTTTTCACTGCCCCCGGTGTCGCAACGACACTTCCATCAAATATCAAATCAATCCGAACGTTTTGCAAAACCACGCGCGCCGGAATCTATCCCGCGTTACCTTCGGGGTCGCAACGCCCCCTTTACCAACCGGAAGGTTTTACGGAACCGCTCGCGATCCGGGTTTGCTGCCACCGGACTTTTTCGTACCTTTGCACAATTATGATTCCATACACCAGAAAAATACTCGCCAACGGGCTGACCGTCGTGGTCAACCGCGACCGGGCGTCGAAACTCGCCGCCGTGAATATCCTCTACAAGGTCGGCGCGCGCAACGAAAACCCCGCGCGCACGGGATTCGCCCACCTGTTCGAACACCTGATGTTCCGCGGAACGCGCGCCGTGGAGAATTTCGACCTCCCGGTACAGATGGCTTCGGGGGACAACAACGCCTTCACCAACAACGACTACACGGATTTCTACATCACGCTCCCGAAGGACAACCTCGAAACGGCCCTCTGGCTCGAAAGCGACCGCATGGAGGGACTCGACATCACCCCCGCGAAACTCGAAGCCGAGAAGAAGGTGGTGATCGAGGAGTTCCGCCAGCGTTACCTCAACCAGCCCTACGGAGACCAGACGATGCTGCTGCGGGCGCTCTCCTACAAGGTCCACCCCTACCGCTGGGCGGCTATCGGCCTCACGACCGACCATATCGCCGGAGCCACGCTCGCGGACGTGGAGGCCTTCTACCGCGCCCACTACCGCCCGTCGAACGCCATTCTGTCGATCTCGGCCGACATGGAGGAGGAGCGGATGCTGGAGCTGGCCGAAAAGTGGTTCGCACCGCTCGCCGACCATCCGTCCGCGGCGGCGGCCATCCCGCAGGAACCCGTGCAGACCCAGGCCCGCCGCCAGGAGGTCGAGCGCGACGTGCCGGCCTCGACCGTCACCGTAGCTTATCACATGTGCGCGCGCACGGAGGCCGATTTCTACACCGCCGACCTGGTTTCGGACCTGCTGTCGGGCGGCGATTCGGGACGCCTCTACACGCATCTCGTCAAAGAACGCGGCCTGTTGTCGAGCGTCAACGCCTACATCACGGGCGATGTCGACCCGGGATTGTTCGTCTTCACGGGCCAGCTGCTCCCGGGCGTGACGCCCGAAGCGGCCGAGGCGGCTTTCCGCGAAGAGATCGAAGCCCTGCAAACGACCGCTGCGACCGCATACGAAATCGAAAAGGTCAAGAACAAGTTCGAAGCCAACACGCTCTTCGGCGAACTGAACGTGATGAACAAGGCGATGAACCTCGGGTTCTACGAGATGCTGGGCGACCTCGCGCTGATCAACCGCGAAGTAGACCGCTACCGCGCCGTCACCGGCGAGGACATCCGCTCGTTCAGCCGCCGCACGCTGCGGCCCGAAAACAGTTCCACACTCATTTACAACGCCAAAAAATGACACAACCCCGCATAACGCCCTCGCAGGTCGAGGTCGCCGAAGCCCGCCGCACGACGCTGCCCAACGGCATCGGGCTTTACACACTCGCCTCGGAGGACTTCGAGGTGCTGCGCATCTCGTTCGTCTTCCGCGCCGGGTCGGCCCTTCAGCAGGCGCCCTTCTCGGCGTCGGCCGCCGCCAACCTCCTCTCCGAAGGCACGCACGGCATGACGGCACAGCAGATCGCCGAACGACTCGACTATTACGGCTCGTGGTACGACGTGAACGTCGACCGCGACTACGCCTACATCAATTTCGCCACCCTCTCGAAATTCTTCGACCCGACGCTCGCCGTGGCGGAGCAGATCCTGCTCTGCCCCACGTTCCCCGAGGAGGAGCTGCGCACCTACGCCGCCAAACGCAAACAGCGGCTGGCGGTCGAACGGGCGAAGATCGAGGTGAAGGCCCGCGAAGCGTTCGCCCGGGCGTTGTTCGGGGAGCGGCATCCCTACGGCGTCTCGTCGCACGAAGAGGCCTACGACAGCCTCACGCGCGAGGACGTGGCCGGTTTCTACAAACGGTTCTACACCGCCGAAAACTGCTTCGTCGTGTGCAGCGGGCGCATCGGCGACCACGAGCTGAAGGCCGTGGCGGAACTCGCCGGACGGATTCCCCGCGGCGCCGCCGAAGCGCCGCCCGTCTTCCCCGCGCCCGAGACCACGCATGCGGCGTTCGTCGAATACCCGGGGGCCGTGCAGTCGTCGCTGCGCATCGGCCGCCTGCTGTTCCCGCGCACACATCCCGATTTTCTGGGTATGCAGGTCGTGGCGACGGCCCTGGGCGGATACTTCGGCTCGCGCCTGATGCAGAACCTGCGCGAAGAGCACGGCTACACCTACGGCGTGGTCTCGGCGATGGTCAACTTCGAGCGCGAAGGTTACTTCGCCGTGGCGGCGCAGGTCGGCGCCGACGTGACACAGGAGGCCCTGCGGGAGATTTACGCCGAGATCGAACGCCTCGGCGCGGAGCCGATGCCGGAAGCGGAACTGGAACTGGTGAAGAACATGATGGCGGGGGAGATGATGCGCATTCTCGACGGTCCGTTCGGTATCGCCGACGTGACGATCGAGAACATCCTCTGCGGCCGGGACAACACGGTGATCGGCGAGAACATCCGCCGCATCCGGCAGATGACGCCCGCCGAGGTGCAGCAGCTGGCCCGGAAATACCTCTGCCGCGAAGACCTGGTGACGGTGGTCGCCGGGGCGGAAAAGCCCCGGTTATGAAAACATACCGGAATCCCCTCTTCAGAAGTCAGGAAACCTGGATCTATGCCGGGTCGCTCGCGATGTGCCTGCTGCTGTGGGACACTTTGCGAACCCAGGGATTTTTCATCCTCGGAGGCTTCTATACCGGAATGTACCTGCTCTACCTCGCAACCCGCAACTGCATCGCACTCTCCGACCACGAGATTTCGATCCGCAATCCGTTCACACGGCGCACGCTCGATTACCCCTACGACACCCTGCGGCGGGTAGAGTTCATCCGGGACCTGCGGGCCAACCCGCGCATCCGTCTGACGGACGACAGCGGAAAAGTCCGGTGGCACTATCTGGAAGGAATCCGCAGCAGGGATTACAGCGAGATCATCGCCCGGCTGGAAAAATCGGGCGTCGTCGTGGAAACAAAGCGTATGGAACCGTATTTAAAAAAAGAGGAATAACGGCCGCTACCGGCGATTTTCGGAAACCCAATTCGTCAGCTCCACGAACTCGGCGACGCCCAGCTGCTCGGCACGCCGGGTGAAGAACGGATGCTCGGCCCCGCCGAAATCGCCGAAAACGGACTTCAGCGAGTTGCGGATCATCTTGCGCCGCTGGCCGAAAGAGGCTTTCACCACCTTCACGAACAAGGTCTCGTCGCAGCCGAGGCGCTCCGTGGCGTTGCGGCGCAGGCGGATGACGGCGCTCTTGACCTTCGGGGGCGGATTGAAAACCGTCTCGCCCACCGTGAAGAGGTATTCGATGTCGTACCACGCCTGCAACAGGACCGACAGAATGCCGTACTCCTTCGAACCGGGAGGCTCGGCCAGCCGCACGGCGACCTCCTTCTGGATCATGCCCACGCACTCGGGCACGAGGTCGCGGTTTTCCAGCACCTTGAAAAAAATCTGGGACGAGATGTTATAGGGAAAGTTGCCGATGATCTTCAGCCCTTCGGGAAAGCGTTCGCGCAGGTTCATCCCGAGGAAATCGCCCGCGACGAGCCGCGGCGCGAACTCCGGGTAGTGCGCGTGGAGGTACTCGACGCTCTCCGGGTCGATCTCGGCGCCCCAGGTCACGATGTCGCTGCGTCGCAGCAGGAACTGCGTCAGCACGCCCATGCCGCACCCCACTTCGAGCACCGTGCACGGCCCGCCGGCCGCATCGCCGCCCGAAAGCGAATCGCAGATTTTGCGCGCGATATTCAGATCGACCAGGAAATGCTGTCCCAGCGCCTTTTTTGCCCTTACTTCACCCATAGCTTTACATTGTAGGCAGCAAAGATACGAAAAAGCCGGTTCAAAACCGAATCGCCGGAGGTTTGTAAAGCCCTCCGGCAAATAAAAGCGCCGCCGCGACACCAACGGTACGGATTATTGCTACCTTTGCGTCCATACGATTTAAGAAATGAAACGCCTCCTCCCTACCCTGCTCGGCCTCTGCTGCATCGCAAACGCCCCGGCACAGTTCAAAGTCCAATCCGTCCTGCCGCACGGCGCCGCACCGGAGAAAACCGCGGCGGCGGTATACGATTCAACGGCGAACATCCGCGTGGGCGGCGACGCTGCCTATTACGAAAGCCTCGTCGGACAGCGTATCCTCTTCTATCCCCGGGACATTCATGCCAATCTCCGCCCGATCGCCTACTTCAATTTCCTCGCCGAACAGCCCGCCATCGTAGGCATCGACACGACGTGGCTGCGCAAACCCCGCAAGAAGGTCCGCCCCGAGGATTTCCGCGTGGACACCCTTTACAGCGATGTGTACAATCCCCGATTTTTCGAGCATTTCGGATACGGCGACATAACGCCTCTCGGGTGCTCGCTGCACGAGGCCAGGGGGATCGGCACGCTGGACTATTCGGGGCTAACCCGTTCCGGATGGTTCACTCCGGCGGAGGCGGTCGAAGGGCAGAGTTTCGAAATTCTCGGAATCGAACAAAGCAAGCTCGAAGATTCCGAACTGTTGCTGTTCCGGCTTCGCGACAACGCAGGCAAAGTGCTCTACTGGTTCGCACACATGGGCGAAGACGAAACGAACCTGCGGGACGAGTATTATCCGGCCGTCGTCGAAGGGCTGATCGGAAAATGCCGCGCGGCATACGTCGGCAAAGATCTCTTCCTGACCAAACGCAAACCCGGGGCAAAGGGATATGTTTCCGAATATTTCGGATTACGGGCCAACACCATGCAGGGCGAAGAGACCCGGCTGAATTTCGGCACCGAACTGCGGTGCACGGACATCCGGCTGATCGGCGACGGAAAGGGTTACGCCGTGCCGTCGTTCGTATTCGAACGGAAAGAGGACAGCGCGCAGCTCTACATTCCGCTTTGCCGCTACCCGACGCCCTTCGGAATCGAAGGATACACCATCGGCCGGGACCGCGCCTTCCTGGACGAAGTGGTCCTCACCCCTTCCGAAGCGGTATACGCCCAGCGGGCAGAAGAAGCGCGTCTGCGCGAAGAGGCGCGCCTGCAGCAGGAGAAGGAGCAGAAGGAGCGCAGGGCGACACTCTGCCGGAAATACGGGAAAGCCACTGCCGAACTGATTCTGGAAGGCAAAGTCCGGATCGGCATGACCCGGGAAATGTGCCGTGAGGCGTGGGGTTCGCCCGAAGACATCAACCGCTCGTCGGGAAGTTGGGGCGTACACGAACAATGGGTCTACGGAATGAACAGCTACCTCTATTTCGAAAACGGAACGCTCGCCTCGATTCAGAACTGACATGCGAAAGCCGCCGGACGATCCGATCATCCGGCGGCTTTCGCATACGGCCGTCAAAAGCGGCATGGCCTATCGGCAAGGCCGGTAGAGGCGGCGGCTAATACCTCGCACAAAACCTGCAACCCGCCCCCAGGAACCCGCAGCCGGCAAAACAATCCGGCCAGGAAAGACCGGGCGGTGCGGAACCCAATCCTCCGTAAGCTGGGCCTGCAAGCAAGCCCCGCTTACGGTTCCCGGTCAGCGTTTCGAACGGCGGCTGCGCTTCTTTTCAAGCCGCTGGCGCTCGCGCTGTTCCCGGGCGACGCGGCGCTGCGTCAGGCGGAACGTGTAGAGCAGGCCCGCGAATCCGATGCCGAGCAGCGCAACCCAGAACCACACGGCGATGCCGCGTTCCATGAATTCGATGGCATAGATGACGCCCGCGACAGCCAGCACCATCAATACGAGGCGCAGAAGCTGCATAAGATTGGTTTTCATGTCAATCCTCATTTTGGGTAACTTTCCTTTTCCGGTGCTGCAAAGCGCCGACGGTCATCGCGGCGGATGCCAGGGCCATGATCACGGGAACGTACCAGATATCCCCTCCGTCGGCGACGGAGACCCGCCAGGCCGAAACCAGGGTCCCAATGAAAAATACGACGGCCATGATGGCCTGAAAACGGTCGATCGCACGCATCGGTCAAGGAATTTTGTGTTTGTTCACCTCGTCGAGGTGTCTGCATTTCTTTTTGTTGAATTCGTTATACACCATTCCGATCCCGGCCGCGACGAACAGCACGCCCACGACCAGATCGAATGCGTTCACGCAGTTGGAACGCGTCACGCGCCAATAGACATTGGCCCCGAGCCACCCCAACGCGCAAATCAGAAAAATCACGGCTAAAGTAAAAGTCTTCTTGTTCATAGGCGTCATAATTTAGGTTATATCGGTTAGTTACCTCCTTGCTATCGGCGTCAAAAGCGCCAGCCCCGTTCCGTTCGTTTTTGATTTCAGAGGAGCAGTTTCCGGGCTTCGGGATGTGGGCCGAAGCAGGAGCCATACAAAAGCACGGACTGTTTCGGGCCGCAAACGAAGTGCGGAAAATGGCCCTGTAGAATCAAAGATCAGTTGCCCTGTTCGCACATAAACTTAATGCGCACCAGGCGTATCTCCTCCTCGGTATAATCGGCCCCCAGCTCCTCGATGGCAGCGTCGAGCGAGTCGCTCTCGGCGTCCTCCTTGAAGTAGAGGTAAATGTCCTCGATCTTGTCCTCGTCCATGAACTCCTTCAGGTAGTACGAAATATCGAGTCTCGTTCCGGCGTTGACGATGCCTTCGATCTCGGTCAGCAGTTCGTCGAAGTCGAGGTCCTTGGCGCGGGCGATGTCCTCGAAATCCATCTTGCGGTCGATCGACTGGATGATGAAGATCTTGTTGCCCGACTTGCTGGCCACGCCCTTGACGATCATGTCCTGCGGACGGATGATCTCCTTCTCCTCGACGTAGGCCTTGATCAGACGGACGAACTCCTCGCCGAACTTGCGCGCCTTGCCCACGCCGACACCCGTGATGTTCTGCATCTCCTCGACGGTGATCGGATACTGCACGGCCATGTCTTCGAGCGACGGGTCCTGGAAAATGACGAACGGCGGCAGCCCGTGCTGCTTGGCGACCTTCTTGCGCAGGTCCTTCAGCATCGAGAACAGCTCCTCGTCGGCCGCACCGCCCTTGCCCATCGGAGCCACGGACTCGGACTCCTTCTCCTCCTCGTCGTAGTCGTGGTCGAGGGTCACGGTCACCGGGAACGGCAGGGCGATATAGCCCTCGCCCTTCTTGTTGACCGAAATCAGCCCGTAGTTTTCGATATTCTTGTCGATGAGGCCCAGTATCAAGGCCTGACGCAGCACCGCGCCCCAGAAACGGGCGTCGTGCTCGGCGCCCGCACCGAACCATTTCGACTTGTTGTGCCCGTAGCTCTTGATCAGGGCCGTGGTCTTGCCCACCAGGACGTTGACCAGATAGTCGGCCTTAAACTTGTCGCCGATGTCGCGCAGGGCTTCGAGCGCCATCTTGAGCGCCGCCCGGGCGTCGACCTTCGGTTTGGGATTGCGGCAATTGTCGCAGTTGCCGCAGTTGTCCTCGGTATAGTCCTCGCCGAAATAGTGCAGCAGCGTCTTGCGGCGGCACATCGAACTCTCGGCGTAGGAAACCGTCTCCAGCAGCAGCAGCTTGCCGATCTCCTGCTCGGCGATGGGCTTGCCCTGCATGAACTTTTCGAGTTTCTGGATGTCCTTGTAACTGTAAAAGGTCAGGCAGTAGCCCTCGCCGCCGTCACGGCCGGCGCGGCCCGTCTCCTGGTAATAGCCTTCGAGCGACTTGGGAATGTCGTAGTGGATGACGTAGCGCACGTCGGGTTTGTCGATACCCATGCCGAAGGCGATCGTGGCCACGATGACCTCCACGCGCTCCATCAGGAAGTCGTCCTGGTTGGCGGCGCGCGTCGACGCGTCCATCCCGGCGTGGTAGGCCAGCGCCCGGATGCCGTTGGCCACGAGCAGCTCGGTCAGCTCCTCGACCTTCTTGCGGCTCAGGCAGTAGATGATGCCGCTCTTGCCCTCGTTCTGCTTGATGAAGCGGATGATGTCGTGGTCGACGTTGTGCTTGGGCCGGATTTCGTAGTAGAGGTTCGGGCGGTTGAACGACGACTTGAAAACCGAAGCGTCGGACATGCCCAGGTTCTTCTGGATGTCGAGCTGCACCTTGGGCGTGGCCGTGGCCGTCAGGGCGATCAGCGGCGCCGAGCCGATCTCGTTGATGATCGGCCGGATGCGGCGGTACTCCGGACGGAAGTCATGGCCCCACTCCGAAATGCAGTGCGCCTCGTCGATGGCGTAGAACGAAACCTTTATCTTGCGCAGGAACGCCACGTTGTCCTCCTTGGTGAGCGACTCGGGGGCGAAATAGAGCAGTTTGGTCTTGCCGTCGAGCACGTCCTGGCGGACCTGCGCCACGGCAGTCTTGTTGAGCGACGAATTCAGGAAATGCGCGATCCCCGACTCGGCCGAGAAGGTGCGCATGGCGTCGACCTGGTTCTTCATCAGGGCGATCAGCGGCGATATGATGATCGCAACGCCGTCCATCAGCATGGCCGGCAACTGGTAGCACAAAGACTTGCCGCCGCCCGTGGGCATCAGCACGAAGGTATCCTTGCCTTCCAGCACATTGCGGATCACCGCTTCCTGGTTCCCCTTGAACGACGAAAAGCCGAAGTACTCCTTCAGCTTGTCATGCAGCAGGGAAGAATCAAATTGTTTCATTTCGCCGATAGTATGCTTTAAAATCAGAAAATTCAATGTAAAGATAAAAAACTTTTCGGAAAAAAGCATAACTTTGTAAAAAATTTATCGAAAAACACAATGCGCCTTTACACCAGCGAACTCGTCAAGAAATACAAGGCCCGGACCGTCGTCGACCACGTGTCGATCGACGTCAATCAGGGAGAGATCGTAGGCCTGCTGGGTCCCAACGGAGCCGGCAAGACCACGACTTTCTACATGATCGTGGGACTGATCAAGCCCAACGAAGGCCGCATCTTCCTCGAGAGCGACGAAGGCCAGACCACCGAACTGACGGACCTGCCCGTATACCGCCGCGCCCAGCTCGGCGTGGGTTACCTGGCGCAGGAGGCGTCGGTATTCCGCCGCCTTTCGGTGGAGGACAACATACGGGCCGTGCTGGAAATGACCTCCTTCACGAAGGAGTACCAGACCGAACGCGTCGAGGCGCTGATCGAGGAGTTCCGCCTGCAGAAGGTGCGCAAAAGCCTCGGCATCCAGCTCTCGGGTGGCGAGCGCCGCCGTACGGAGATCGCGCGCGCCGTGGCCATCAACCCGGCGTTCATCCTGCTCGACGAACCGTTCGCCGGGGTGGACCCGATCGCCGTGGAGGACATCCAGTCGATCGTGGCGACGCTCAAGCACAAGAACATCGGCGTGATCATCACCGACCACAACGTCGACGAGACGCTGGCCATCACCGACCGCACCTACCTGCTCTACGAGGGCAAGATCCTGAAAACGGGTACGGCCGAAGAGCTGGCCGCCGACCCGATGGTCCGCAAGGTCTACCTCGGACAGCATTTCGAGCTCAAGAAGAGCCATCAGCTGACGCAGGAGATGAAAAACCGCAAGGGACAGGAGGTTAATGAGTGAATATGGATAAAACGGTTCCGCCGGGCCGCGTCAAAGGCACGCTGACGCCGCCCTGCTCGAAAAGCTATGCACAGCGTGCCCTCGCAGCGGCACTGCTCTCGGAGGAGGTCTCGGTGCTGCGCAACATCGAATTCTGCGACGACACCCGTTCCGCCCTGCAATGTATCGAGACGCTCGGCGCACGGGTGCACCGGGTCGACCCCACGTCGCTCTCGATCGAAGGCGGGCTGGCCCCGAAGGGCCGCGTGCTCAACGTCGGCGAATCGGGTCTCTCGACGCGTCTTTTCACGCCCGTGGCGTCGCTCTGCCCCACTCCCGTCACCATCGAGGGACGCGGTTCGCTGCTGCGCCGCCCGATGCAGATGATGTTCGAACCGCTCCGCCGGCTGGGCGTGCGGGTCCGCGACAACGGGGGATTCCTCCCCATCGAGGTCTGCGGCCCGATCCAGGGCGGGGAGGTCGAAGTCGACGGGTCGGTCTCGTCGCAGTTCATCACGGGACTGCTGCTGGCGCTGCCGCTGGCCAAACGCGACACCTCGCTGCACGTGCACGGGGCGGTCTCGACACCTTATTTAGATATGACTCTCGACACGGCCGCGCGCTTCGGCATCGAAATCAGCCAGCGCGACTACGAGGAGTTCTACATCCCCGGACGGCAGCACTACCGTTCGACCTATTTCAGCATCGAGGGCGACTGGAGCGCCGCAGCGATGCTGCTGGTGGCAGGTGCCACGGCCGGGGAGGTCACCGTGCGCAACGTCTCGATGCTCTCGAAGCAGGCCGACACGGCCATCTGCACCGCGCTGGTGCGTGCGGGAGCCGCCGTGATCAACGAGGAGGACTCGGTGACGGCCCTGCACCGGCCGCTCCGGGCCTTCGAATTCGACGCCACGAACTGTCCCGACCTGTTCCCGGCGCTGGCCGCGCTGGCCGCGGCGGCCGACGGCGTGAGCGTCATCCGGGGAACCTCGCGCCTCGAATACAAGGAATGCAACCGCTCGGAGGCCATCCGCGAAGAGTACGCCAAGCTGGGCATCGAGGTCGACACCTCGGAAGAGGATCTGATGAAGATACGCGGCGGAAAGGTCCGCGCGGCACGCACGCAGAGCCACGGCGACCACCGCATGGCCATGTCGCTGGCCGTCGCCGCCCTGCGCTCGGACGAAGCCGTGGAGATCGAGGGGGCCGAAAGCGTCGCAAAAAGCTATCCCGGGTTCTTCGAGGACCTGGAACATATTCGGGTCTAAAACCAAACCGACCATGAACCAATTCGGACACAATTTCCGGCTCGCCATCTGGGGCGAGTCGCACGGACACCAGATAGGCATCTCGCTGGACGGCGTCCCGGCGGGCATCCCGCTCTCGGAGGAGGACTTCGCCGAAGACCTCGCACGGCGCCGCAGCGGAGCGCCCGGCACGACGCCGAGGCGCGAACCCGACATACCGCAGATCGTGTCGGGAGTCTACGACGGCCACACGACGGGTGCGCCGCTGACCATCGAATTCGCCAACACCAACACCCACTCGCAAGACTACTCGACCGTCATGCGCCACTACCGGCCCTCGCATGCCGACCTGGTGGCCTACCACAAATTCGCCGGATTCAACGACCCGCGCGGCGGCGGGCACTTCTCGGCGCGCCTTACGGTGGCGCTGGTCGCCGCGGGCGTCGTGGCCAAGAAGGTATTGCCCGCGGGCGTACAGTTCGCCACGCGGCTGACCGAGATCGGCGGCTGCACCGACCCCGAACGTTTCAACGAGGTGCTGCACGCCGCGACGGCCGACCGCGACTCGGTGGGCGGCATCGTCGAATGCCGCGTGCAGAGCGTACCCCTCGGCCTGGGACAGCCCTTCTTCGATTCGGCCGAAAGCATGATCGCCCACCTGCTGTTCGCCGTTCCGGCGGTCAAGGGGGTCGAATTCGGCAGCGGATTCGCCGGGGCGCGCCTGCGCGGCTCAGAGAACAACGACTGCTTCACGGACTGCGCCGGCACGACGGCGACCAACAACGCCGGGGGCATCAACGGCGGGCTGACCAACGGCAACGAGATCGTGGTGCGCGCAGCGCTGAAACCCACGCCGAGCATCGGCCGCGAACAGATCACCTACAACCTGGCGACCGATAAGGTCGAACCGCTGGAAATCCACGGCCGCCACGACGTCTGCGTCGCCCTGCGCGGTGCGGTGGTCGTCGAAGCCGCCGTGGCCATCGCCCTGGCCGACTTCCTCCGTCAATGACGCGCCGCGGGACCATCGACGCGCTGGCCGCACGGCTCACGGGGCTTTACGACGCACGCGAAGCCCGCAGCATCGCGCTGGCCGCCGTAGCGGAACTTTCGGGGCTGTCGCCGTCGGCCCTGCTGACCGACCCGGAGGCGGAACTCACCGTGGAAGGCCTGCCGGAAGCGGAGGCGCAGCTCGTCGCCGGAAGGCCCCTGCAATATGTCGTCGGACACTCGGAATTTTACGGTCGCCGCTTCGCCGTGCGCGAAGGGGTCCTGATCCCGCGGCCCGAGACCGAAGAGCTGGTCGACGCGATCCTGCGCGGGAAACACCGGGCACGGAGGCTGCTGGACGTAGGAACGGGCAGCGGCTGCATCGCGGCTTCGCTGGCGCTGGGGATGCCCGAAGCGGAGGTCTTCGCCGCCGACATCTCGGACGACGCGCTGGCCGTAGCGGCGGAGAATTTCCAGAAACTCGGCGCGGCGGTCACGCTCCGCAAAGCCGATGCCCTCGGCGGACTGGAGGAGGCTTTTCCGGAGCACTTCGACATGATCGTATCGAATCCGCCCTACGTCCCCGAGAGTGACCGCGCGGCGATGCACCCCAATGTCCGCGACCACGAACCCGGCCTGGCGCTGTTCGTCCCCGACGACGACGCCATCCGTTTCTACCGCGCCATCGCGCAGGCGGGACGGCGGATGCTGACACCCGGCGGACGCCTTTGGTTCGAGATTTACGAACGCGCCGCGGCGGAGATCGTCCGCATGCTCGGCGCCGAAGGATACACCGACACCGAGGTCCGCGAGGATCTCTTCGGAAAACCACGCATGGTATGCAGCCGGCTGAAATAAGGAAAAAACGCGGCAAGACGCCCGACGAGGCGCTCGCGGCGCTGATGCGCCTCTGCGCCCGCGCCGAAAAGTCGGAGGGCGACGCCCGGCGGCTGATGCGCGGCTGGGGAGTGGCGGAAAAGGATGCCGAGCAGGTGCTCGCCCGGCTGGTGCGCGACCGCTTTATCGACGACAGCCGCTACGCCGAGGCCTTCGTGCGGGAAAAACTGCGGCTGAGCGGCTGGGGCGAGTACAAAATCCGCACGGCCCTGCAACGCAAGGGGGTTTCGAAGGAACGGATCGACGCGGCGCTGTCGCAGGCCGACCGTTCGGGGATGGGCGAGCGGCTCGCGCAGCAGCTCGAACGCAAGGCACGGACGGTGAAATACACCACACAATACGAATTGAAAACCAAACTGATACGCTACGGGCTTTCGCTCGGATACGACTACGAGGCCGTCATGGACGCCGCCTCGGCAATGGTCAGGGAGACGGACGCATGCGACGAATTCTAATACTGCTTCTGCTTACGGCAGTCGCTTCGGGAGCACGGGGACAGCAACTCGACCCGAAGGATTACATCTACCCCCTGCGGGATCTGAAACAACGGCTCTACTCGGCCAATTTCGGCGAGATACGCCCCGGGCATTTCCATGCGGGCGTGGACATCAAGACCGACGCCGAGGAGGGCAAACCGGTCGTGGCCGTGGCCGACGGCTACGTTTCGCGCGTGGCATTGCAGGCGGGCGGCTACGGACGCGCCGTCTACCTCACGCTCCGCAACGGCACGACGGTCGTCTACGGCCACCTCCGGCGTTTCCGCGACGACATCGAGCGGCACGTGCGCAGGGAACGTTACGACCGCCGTTCGAACGGCGTGAACCTCTGGTTCGGTCCCGAAAAGTGGCCC
Source organism: uncultured Alistipes sp. (assembly GCA_900541585.1). Classification (GTDB taxonomy): domain Bacteria; phylum Bacteroidota; class Bacteroidia; order Bacteroidales; family Rikenellaceae; genus Alistipes. The sequence continues at coordinate 51,524 of UQKD01000005.1, read as the reverse complement.
GTGAAGCAGGGCGACACGGTGGCTTACTCGGGCGACAGCGGTTCGTCGGGCGGCCCGCACCTCCATTACGAAATCCGCGACACGGAGACCCAGCGGCTCTACAACCCCGTCCGTGAGGGAATCATCCGCCCCAAGGACGAATATCCGCCGCGCATCGTGCGCCTGCACTACGTCGAGGTCGACACCGTGCAGGGCGTGCCCGTGCGCAGTGTCCCGGAGAGCTACGCCGTGGTCCGCACGGCCGCAGGCCGCTACGCCCTGACGCACGACGGCCCCGTCGGCGCGGGCCGCAGGGGTTATTTCGTGGCTGAAGTCACCGACCGCCGCAACGACGTCTGGAACACCTTCGGGGTATGGCGCGTCACGGTCTTCGCGGACGGTGTCCCCTGCTTCGAATTCCGTATGGACAGCTTCACCTACGACATATCGCGTTGCAGCGACGCCGTGAGCTGTTACCCGATACAGGTCGCGTCGCGCAACGAGGCAATCCGCCTGGCGCAGCTGGAAGGCGCGCCCGACAGTTTCTACCCGGCGATGGCGGAACGCGGGCTGATACGCACGGCGGAAGGACAGGTGCGCCGCATCCGCATCGAGGCCGAGGACGACTGCGGCAATGTCTCGACGCTGGAATTCACCGTCCGCGGACGCGCCGGGGAGTTCCGCGCCGAAGCCGACACCACGGCCGTGGCATTGCGGCCCGACCGGGCTTCGGTCCTGCGCATCGGGCGCGAGGCGGAGGTCCGCATCCCCGAAGGGACGATTTACGAGCCGACTTTCGTCCGTCCCGGACGCGGGGAGGCCCCGCAGGCGGATTCGGGCGTCGTCGTACTCTCGCCCGCCTACCGTTTCTTCGATCCCGCGACGCCCCTTTTCCGCGCCGTGGAGGTCACGCTCCGCGCCCGCGTGCCGCGTCCCCTGCAACTGCACGCCCAGCTGGCCGTCCGCACGCGCAGAGGCTCGCTGGCCTGCGTCGGAGGCGCTTATGCCGACGGCGCGGTGACGGCTTCGGTGCGCACGGCCGGCGATTTGGTGATCGTGGCCGACACGCTGCCGCCCGCTATCCGTCCGCTCTTCGCCCAAGGCGACGACCTCACCCGGGCCGAAGGGGTGCGGTTCCGCGCCTCGGACAACTTCTCGGGCATCGCCTCGTGGACGCTGCACATCGACGGCGAATGGGTTCCCTGCGACCGCTTCCCGATGAAGGGAACGCTGGTGCACTTTTTCGACGCCCCGCCGCAGCGGCGCACCCACGCCGTGCGGCTTTCGGTCACGGACGGATGCGGAAATACAACGCACTTCGAAGGAACATTTTACCGCTGACGGACAATGGTTTTGGAAAAATTTTCCTATATTTGCGGGAACTGCAATGCAATACACAATGACAGACAACAATACATCCGAACGCAAGCCGTTGATCCTGATTGCGGAAGACGTGGAAAGCAACTACAAGCTGCTGGAAATAATCCTCAAAAAAGAGTATAACCTGCTCTGGGCGAAGAACGGCAAGGAGGCTGTGGAGTATGCGCTATCGCACAATCCCGACGCCGTACTGATGGATATTAAAATGCCCGTGATGGACGGCATCGAGGCGCTGAAGGAGATTCGTCTCCATACGGACAAGCTGCCCGTCATCATGCAGACGGCCTACGCCTTCGACACCGACCGGCGCATCGCCGAGGAAGCGGGATGCAACGGGTTCATCACCAAACCCGTCATGCCGCGCGAACTGAAAATGTATCTCGACAAATACCTCACGAAATAAGGTCGGGAACCGTTTTACCGGTGTACAGCGGACCCTTCCGGTCCGTTTTTTTTCTCCTCACCAAAAGCTGCGATCCGGCCATCCTTGGAAATGCGTCACTTCCGGAAAATACTCCTCGCCTTCTGTGTCCTGTGGGGCACAGGCCTGAACGCATCGACACACAAGCAGTTGTCGGACAGCCTCCAGCAGGCGCTCGCGCAGACGGCCGATCCCCGGCAGAGAGTGGCGCTGCTGCTCAACCTGAAAGACCTCAACGAAGACTCGAACCTCAACCTGGCCTATTCGATCCAGCTTTTCCGCGAAGCCGCCGCCGTCCGCGACACCTACGCCATGACCATGGCCACCGTGCCCATCCTGGCGCAGTACGCCCCCTATCCCGAAAAAGCGGATTCGCTCGACCGCTACATCCGCGACCTGCGGGAACTGACGCCCGGAACACCCGAGGAGGGCATGGACGCCTACGCCGAAATGGCCGTCACCTACTACCGGCAGGACAACGAATACGACCGGAAAAAGGCTCTCGAACTGGCCCATAAGATCGTCGCATGGTGCGACGACGACTCCGCACACCCGGACAACGTGTTCCACCGCGTCAAGCGGCTCATGCTGAAAGGCCATGCGGGCATCACGATCGACTATTACGAAAAGGGCGTCAAATCGGCCTACGTCCCCCAGACGAAAACCTGGGAGGAGGCCTACGAACTGACGCGGCAGATGCCCGAACTGGTCGTGCGCAAGAATTTCGCCAATCTGGTCTATTTCCTGCTCAGCGGCGCCTACAACCAGGCCTGCGATTACGCCGGCCAGGTGCGGCTGACCTCGGATTTCATCGCCCTGATCGACTCCTACTACGCCCTGGAAGACCGCCTGCAGCGCCGTCCCTACCTCTACCGCGACAACAGCTACGTAAACCCCTACCGGCAGCTGATCCGCTGTGCGATCAACGTCGGACGCGACGATCTGATCGAACGGAATTTCGCCGAATTCCGGCAACGCATGCTCAACGCCGAAGGCGAGAACCTCGTGCGCAACAAGACCTACATCTACGAACTGGGCTACCTCTGGAACGGAATCCGGGGCCACTACGACCAGAGCGTTCTCTACTGCGACTCGCTGATGAGGATGATCGACCAGGGCAAGGGCTATTTCCGCATGATGCCCTCGAAAATCTACCGGGTCAACCGCGACCGCAGCGTGATGCTGGCCCGCGCAGGCCGCTACGACGAATCGTACGCCGGTTACGAACGCACGGCGGAGGTGCAGGACTCGATCTTCTCGGCCGAGCGCCGCGAGCGGAGCGAAACCATCCGCCGCCGTCACGACATGGACCGGCTCAAACTCGCCGAGACACACGCCCTGATCCGCAACCGCATGGCAGCGCTGTTTTCGTTCATCGCCATCGGCGTCCTGCTGCTCGGAACCGGCGTCTACTACTACGTCGCCCTGCGCCGCAACCGCCGCCTCCAGGCCGCCATCGCCCGGCACAACCGCAAGGCCAGGGAGAGCGAGCACATGAAGTCGATCTTCATCGGCACGATCTGCCGGGGAATCGGACAGCCGCTGGAAACCATCGACCAGACTTCGCAGAAACTGATGCTCGCCGACACGGGAATCGGGGAACGGCTGGAGATGCTCGGCGACATCCGCGAAAACACCGACCTGCTGCTCTCGACGCTCGACAACATGCTCGAAGCCGCCAACCTCGACAGCCTGACCGAGCAGTTGCAGTTCGAAGAGGCCGACATCGACGAACTGTGCAACGCGGAACTGCTGACCGCCTCGCGCCTGCCGCACAGCGGCGGAGTCGAATACCGCATCGAGACGCCGGGGACGCGCTGTATCGTCCCGACGCATGCCCAATACTTCTCGTTCGTGGTCCGCGCGCTGCTCGACAACGCCGCGAAATTCACCTCCGAGGGCAGCATCACGCTCCGCTACGAGACAGACCCGGCGGCCAACATCCTCCGCGTTTCGGTCACCGACACCGGCTGCGGAATCGCCCCCGAACGGCAGGCGGAGATTTTCCGTCCGCTGTCCGACGGCCCCGTGGGGTCGCGCGGCCTGAGCCTCTCGCTCTGCCGCATCATCGCCGGGCACCTTTCCGGCTCGATACGCCTCGATGCGGACTACACCGGAGGCGCACGTTTCATCTTCACAATACCCCTGAAGCCATGACGACGAACCGTATCCGATCCGTCGTCGCTCTGGCGACGCTGGCCGTACTGGCTCTGACGGCGCTTCCGCGCGGAGCTTCGGCGCAGCCGTGGCTTCCCGAGGACGGCGATACCCCCTTCGGCGGCAAACCCGGCATGCACCTCTTCCTGCCCAGCGGATTCCTCGAATCGATCCGCGAAAGCCGGCTGACCATGGCCCGCACCCGCTACTTCCAGGCCGCCTATCGCAAAGCCGTCAACCGCGGCGAATACGTCCGCGCGCTCGCCTGCACCGATTCGCTGATCTACCTCGCCGAACACCGCCCGATACAGGGCGTGCGCCCCACGGCCTGCTACCAGAAACGCGCCTGGGTGCTCCACGCCCTGCACCGCGACAAAGAAGCCTGCGCGGCCTACGACCTCGCCGTGAAGGTCCGCAATTCGGCCATGCGCTTCGAACAGACCGAGACGATACGCGAGATGCAGGCCTCGTACGAACTGGACCGGCTGGCGCTCGACAAGGCGCTGCTGAGCGCCCGCCACCACAAGATAGCCCTCGTGTCGCTGTCCCTGCTGCTGCTGGCGGCCGGCGCGGCCGTGGCGTTCATCTACGCCGGCAACCGCCGCACAAAACAGCTCCAGCAGGAGTTGCTGCGGCAGATGGAGCAGGGCCGCAAGAGCGAGGAGAGGAAAAACGCCTTCATCAACTCGATCTGCCACGAAGTCCGCACGCCGCTCAACAGCATCGCCGGATTCTCGGAACTGCTGTGCGCCGACGAAGTGTCGCCCGAAGCGCACGACCAATACTGCCAGATCATCCACGAGAGCCGCCGCCAGCTGCGCTACCTGTTCGAGGACATGCTCGAAGTCTCCTATCTCGAAAACCTGACCGAGCCGCTGCCGCGCAGTTACCTCAACCTCTGCGCGCTGTGCCGCTCGCAGCTGCGCGCCATGAAGATCCGCTGCCCGAAGACCGGCGTGGCCTACGCCGACGGCATTCCCGCCGAAACGATCGCCGTAGTATCGAGCGAGAAATACCTCGGCGTCCTGCTCTCGGCACTGCTCGGCAACGCATATAAATTCACCCGGGAAGGCCATATCCGCCTCGAATGCGGCCGCGAAGGCGACGAGCGCGTGTATATCGCCGTGACGGACACCGGCTGCGGAATCCCGCCCGAGAAATACGACCAGGCATTCGAGCGGTTCACCAAACTCGACCCGTTCAGCCAGGGCAACGGACTGGGACTTTACCTCTGCCGCCTGATCGTCCGCCACCTGGGCGGCGAAATCCGCATCGACCCGGAGTACACCGAAGGCACGCGCATCGTGGTCGTCCTGCCGCGGAAATAGGCGGCACCGGCCCGAAAAACAACGGGGTCCCATCGCGAGACCCCGTTTGCCATTTGCCGGCAGACGGATCTCCACGGTCGTCACGTCCTCGCAGCCTACGGCGCGGTACTCCTGGACGAGGGTGATCGTCGAGGTGAACTGGTAGTTCAGGAATTGTCCTCGCAGAGGATGACTACATCGGCGACGGGGTCCTTGTCGTAACGCTCCATGCGGAGCTCGTCGAGGGAGACCTTTCCGAGCCGATAGTCGGGTTCCTGCGCACCTACTGATGCGCACGAAAATATCGCCAAAAGCGACAGAAGGGTCTGTTTTTGCATGACGGGCGAGTTGGGCTATGTCAAGTTAGGAAAAATTTCTCAAATTGAACAATTTACAGACGGAAAAACCCATTTTCCGGATTGTTTTTGCCAATCCGCCCGGTCCCGGCATCCCCGCTCCGGCGGAACCGGGAGTTTCCCGACAAGGGTCCGGTCGCAAGAAATCGGACGATAAGTTTGCAGTTGGCCCGAAATTTCTTACTTTTGCAGCGTCATTTCAACGATGGTCTCGTAGCTCAGTTGGATAGAGCAACAGCCTTCTAAGCTGTCGGTCGTGGGTTCGAATCCCGCCGGGATCACAACGGACGGATTGGTTTTCAGGCAATTGAATTCCATCCGTCTTTTCTTTCCGCCCCGTCCCGCGGCAATCCGCAGCGGCCCGCTTCATTCGCCCGAATGATCCCGGCACAGCCGTGAAATGCAGTTTTTTACGGCATTTATTTTGCCGGGCGGAATATTTTCCCTACATTTGCAGGCTTAAAAGCCCGAAGGGGTGAGCGTTTTTTTATTAATTACAACAAAATTTTATAGCAAATGGCTGTTAAAATTCGTCTGGCACGTCACGGTAAGAAGGGTTATGCCTTCTATCACATCGTTGCCGCAGATAGCAGAGCGCCACGTGATGGTAAATTCATCGAGAAGTTGGGAACCTACAACCCCAACACGAATCCTGCTACGATTGATCTGGACTTCGAGAAAGCCCTGGATTGGTTACAGAAAGGCGCACAACCTACGGATACTTGTCGGGCTATCCTCTCGTACAAGGGCGTAATGTACAAGAAACACCTGCTGGGCGGCGTCGCCAAGGGTGCGTTCACCGAGACCGAGGCAGAAGCCCGCTTCAACAAGTGGATGGAAGCCAAAGCCGGCAAGATCGAGGCCAAGACCAACAAGCTGATGACCGACGCCAAGTCGGCCGAGAAGGCACGTCTGGCTGCCGAGGCCAAGATCAAGGAGGAGCGCGCTGCCGCAATCGCCGAGAAGAAGGCCGCTGCCGAGGCTGCCGCCCGTGAGGCCGCGGAAACTGCCGCTGCCGAGACTGCGGAGGCTGCTGCCGAAGAGGCCGCTCCGGAAGCTCCCGCCGCCGAATAAGGCGACACAGGGGAGGAAGCGCAGCAAGACGTTTCCCAATCCGCATAAAACGGTAAACTTCCGTCCGGGAGATTACCGTTTTTTTTGTATTTTTACGCCATAATTCAACCGACATGATCGTTCCCGCAGGCAGAATCAACAAACTTTTCGGCACGGAGGGCGGAGTGATGCTCTCGCTCTACCCCGCTTTCCCCGAGGATTTCACGACCGACACCCCGCTGCGTGTCACCATCGACGCACTGGAGGTCCCGCTCTGGTGCGAGCGTTTCGAACGCCGCGGCCAGTCGGGCGCCACCGCCACGTTCGCCGATTTCGACACCGAGCGCAGGGCGCAGGAACTCGTGGGGCTGGAATTCCGCATCGAACTGAACGGCGAGGAGGACGACGACGAGTTTTACCTCGAGGACCTGATCGGCTTCGCGGTCGTGGCCGAAGAGGCCGGAGCCTCGTCCGGAGGGGCGGAAACCGCCGCCGAAGCCGGCCCCCGCGCCTCCGGGAAATTCGAAGGCACGCTCACCGACTACTACGACAGCGACGCCAATCCGCTGTTCGAACTGGAGATCGGCGGACGGCAGGTGCTGGTCCCCGCCGTCGAGGAGTTCATCGCCCGCATCGACTTCGAGGGGCGCACGATGCACCTGGTACTTCCCGAAGGACTGATCGACCTGGACCGATGAAGGGAAAATTCACCGCAGGCCGCCTGCTGCAAAGGTGGCGCATCGCACTGGGACGCATGCCGGGATGGAAATTCGCCGCACTGGTATTCATCGTCTCGTTCGCCGCCAAGGCAACCGCCCTCCTGCTGTTCGGCGTCACGACGGGAATCGAGGATGCGGACATAGATCCCGAACGCGCCCGGCGCATCGGCTGGTTCGTCGTCGTCATCGTCGCGCCGCTCGCGGAAACACTCGTCGCGCAGGCGCTGGTCATCTGGCTCGTGCGCAAGGCGCTGCCCCGGTCATTCTGGTGGCCGGTCATCTTCTCGGCCGGGGTTTTCGGCAGCGGACACCAGGCGGGTCCGGCCTACCTGGCCTGCATGCTCGTCACAGGGCTGATTTGGGCTTTCGCCTATTTGAGCCGTTTCGAACGGCGGGGCTTCGCCCAGGCATTCTGGCTCGTATTCCTCATACACGCATCGAACAACGCAATCGCTTTCATTATCTGATATGGCACGGGTGGTAATCGGACTTTCGGGCGGCGTGGATTCGTCCGTCGCGGCCTGGCTCCTCAAACAGCAGGGGCACGAGGTCGTGGGACTCTTCATGATCAACTGGCACGACACGACGGGAACGCTCGAAGGTGACTGTCCCTGGCACGACGACCGGGTTTTCGCCGAACTCGTGGCCAGGAAACTCGACATCGCGCTGCACGTGGTCGACCTTTCGGAGGACTACCGCGCGCGCGTCGTGGACTATATGTTCGCGGAGTACGAACGGGGCCGCACGCCCAATCCCGACGTGCTGTGCAACCGCGAGATCAAATTCGACGTCTTCCTGCGCGAGGCGCTGAAGCTGGGCGCCGACTACGTCGCCACGGGCCACTACTGCCGCAAGGCCGAGGAGACGCTGCCCGACGGAAGGACGATCCATAAACTGCTCGCGGGAAGCGACCCCAACAAGGACCAGAGCTATTTCCTCTGCCAGCTTTCGCAGGAGCAGTTGCGCCGGGCGCTGTTTCCCGTCGGCGGACTGCTGAAACCCGAGGTGCGGCGCATCGCCGAGGAGCAGGGCCTCGCCACGGCCAAACGCAAGGATTCGCAGGGCATCTGCTTCGTGGGCAAGGTCGACCTGCCGACCTTCCTCCAGCAGAAACTCGCCCCGAAAAAGGGCAACGTCCACGAAATACTCCCCGCATGGCCGAAATACGCGCGTGAGGCCGCCCCGGCGGAGGGCGAGCCGACGACGGGACAACTCGCGGCGCTGGCCGAACCGTGGCGCTACACCGTGCGCGACGGCAAGAAGATCGGCGAGCACAACGGCGCCCATTACTACACCATCGGACAGCGCAAGGGACTCGGCATCGGGGGCCGCAAGGAGTCGCTGTTCATCCTCGCCACGGACACCACACAGAATGTGATCTGGGTCGGCGAAGGCGACGCCCACCCCGGACTGTGGCGCCCCGCGCTGCACATCGCGCCCGGCGAAATCCACTGGGTGAACCCCGCGCGGGAGCTGACCGCCGGGCAGAGCGCCCGCTTCTCCGTCCGCATCCGTTACCGCCAGCCGTTGCAGGGCGCGCGGCTGTTCGTCCGCGACGAAGGGGCTTACCTCGTTTTCGACCGGCCCCAGCGGGGCATCACCCCCGGACAGTTCGCGGTGTGGTACGACGGCGACGAACTGATCGGCTCGGGCGTGATCGAAGGCTGACCGAACTGAAAACCGACCAAACTGAAACCTCTATGATAAAACACTTTGCACTTATCGCCGCCGGAGTCCTGTCCCTGCACACGGCGACAGCCCAAAAGTACGTCGACGCCTCGACGCTGACCATCATCGGCCGCACCTGCCCGATGGAGGGACACCCCTACTACCGGGTCGACACGACACGCTACCATTTCGACAACGCCACCATCCGCCGCTATTGCGGCTATCCGGCCGGCGTAGCGGTACTTTTCACCACCGACAGCCGCCGGATCGAAGCCCGCTGGACCACAACCCCACGCAACTACGGCTGGAACATGAGTCCCGTCCTGCAACGCGGCATGGACCTTTATATCCGCAAAGACGGAATTTGGACAATGGCCGGTGCGTCGCGGCCCGGCCCGGAAGCGACCGGCCGGCACAGCAGCGCCATCATCGAACACATGGACCGCGAGACCCGGGAGTGCATGCTCTATCTGCCGACATGGAGCGAACTGCTGACGCTGGAGATCGGCGTGGACGAAGACGCCTCCGTCACACCGCTCGCATCGCCCTACAAACACCGTGTCATCGTCTTCGGGTCGAGCATTACCCACGGAGCTTCGGCCAGCCGCCCCGGAATGGCCTACCCGGCGCGCATGAGCCGTATGACAGGCATCGAATTCGTCAACCTGGGATACAGCGGCAACAGTATGCTCCAGCCCGAATTCGCCCGGCTGCTCGCCGAGACCGACGCCGACGCCTTTCTCTTCGACGCCTTCTCGAACCCCTCTGCGGCCATGATCCGGGACCGTCTCGACGCATTCGTCGCGACACTCGTCAAGGCCCACCCCGACAAACCGCTGATTTTCATGCAGACCCACTGGCACGCCGCAGGCAATTTCAACAAAGAAGCCGCACAGTTCCACCGCGAGCGGATCGACACCGCCGACCGAATGATGCGGCGGCTGGCAAAACAATACGACAACGTCTATTTCCTCGACGGCGAGTGGTACTACGGCAAGGACTCCGAAGGGACCATCGACTGCGACCACGGTTCCGACCTGGGCTACGACCGCATGATCTCGGAGCGGCTGCCCCGCATCCGGAAGATACTCCGCAAATACGGAATCAGATAGCCGTCCGGACATTCCAGCAATATTCTCCGGCTCTTTGCGCTTCGGCGTGAAGGGCCGGTTGTTTTTCAGGCATCGGAACCCTTTTTGAAAGGTAAAAAGTGTCCAAAACGGAATGTGTCTTTGCCCCAGGAATATTACCGTTTTTTGATCGGTGGTTAACCGCGATTTTTCCCCGCGGAGGGTTATGTACTTTTTGGCTGCAAAAAGTACCAAAAACTCTCCGGCGGATGCCTTCGCCTACTTCGGTCCCGTCTAACGTTCGAAACGGGCGCCTATTCGCGGGGGCGCACGCGCCCCTGCCCCGTTTCCTGCCACTTTTAGCCGGGCCTTCGTTTGACGGCTCCGGCATCGGGCCGGAATCCTGCGCCGCCAACGGCGGCGTGAGAGAAGGCACAGCAACCGGATCGGAAACGCAGCATCCGGCCATCGCCTCTGGAAGCGGTTTTAAACCGCCGCATTATCGCTTGCAGCGGAAAAAGAACGGCGCGAAGGCGGAGCGTTAAAAAACGGGGCCGGTTTGCTCGCAACGACGTCCAGCAGGCGAGAGCAAAGCTTGCTTTGCCGAGCCGCCACAGTCGAAGCGGCGCATTCCTTTGCGCCGCAAACCCGCGAAGGCGCCCGTTTTAGCGCAGCCGAGCGACGGTCCCGCGAAAGCGACATGCGGATGGTTTTGGTGCTACCTTTTGACATCAAAAGGTAGCTACAACCCGCGGGCGAAGACCGCGGCTAACTGCCGACCAAAAAGCGGCAACACACCCGGATCGCCCGGCGATCCGTCGTTCGTCCCCAGGGGGGGGGCTGGGGCGAACGAAACACAAAATGTCCATAAAACCGATAAAAGAGATAAAACATCTACCTATACGTAAGCGAATTTAAGTTATAACTAAATTTTTACTCTGGCATCTTTTTTAGTTTTACAATATCTAAACAGATGTTTGTGAAACCGAAAAGCGCATTCGATAAATATGTCAGTGCAGCTGTCCGCAAAGAGCGGATGGCTCAACGTGTTTCACAAGCGACTTTAGCTTACGGAATCGGGGTGAGCGACGGATTTATCAGCCAAGTGGAAAGCCCCAAAAGTCCTTCGAAATACAACCTCAACCACATCAACGAAATCGCCAAATTCCTGGGCTGCTCGCCCCGCGATTTCCTGCCCGAAAAACCGCTCTGAATGTCGGACGTGAAGATCCGCCGACTGATAACGGCCGCCCTGCTCTGCGCCGGATGCTGTGCCGCCCTCGGGCAACGGCCCGTCGGCATCGCCTTCTACGACGTGGACCGGATTTACGACACCCTCCCGGCGCTTTTCTACGACGACGCAGATTATACGCCAGAAGGCCGTCTGCATTGGACCGCAGAGCGTTACGAACGCAAAATCCGCAATACGGCGGCCGTGATCGACTCGATGGCCCTGCCCCTGGTCGCCCTGTGGAGCGTCGAAAACGAACAGGTCGTCCGCGACATCGCCGCCGCCTGCCGGGGCGAATACTCCTACCTCCACCGCACGCTCAATTCACTCGACGGAATGGATTTTGCGTTGCTCTACTACGGGGACCTCTTCTACCCGACCTACGACGAACCGGGACGCCGCTACCTCTACGTCGAGGGCGAACTCGGACACGACACCGTGGGGCTGGCGCTGTGCGGCGACGCGCGCATGGCCCGGTGGGTCGTGAAGGACCTGCGCGCAGAGCGCCCGCACGCGAAACTGATCGTACTGGGACGCTCGGATCTCCCCGACCCCGGACGCTGGGGACTGCGCGATGCGACCCGGCGCGCCGAACAGGCCGGACGGGGCACCATACGGCGCGGCGGACGGTGGCAGATGCGCGACCGCATCCTCGCGGACACGGCGCTGACAACCTCGGAGGGCGACGTTTTCGCGCGCCGCTATCTGGTTGACCAAAAGAGCGGTAACCCCTTCACGACCTACTCACGCGGGGTTTATCACGGCGGCTACGGTTATTCGCTGCCGGTATTCATTTACATCCGGTAGAATTTTTTGGATATTTCGAAAAGTTTTCGTATTTTCGCAATCCCTTCGACGGAAATGCATTTTACGGATGCGGTAACGGAAACGTCACCGCAATTTTTCGGCTTCAAAGGAGAGGTATAAGAAAAAATTTTTATATTTATACTATAATTCAAAACCAAAAAAGTTATGGCAGACGTAAAACGGGTCTATACCTTCGGTAACAAAGAGGCCGAAGGAAACGGCAAAATGCGTGAACTGCTCGGCGGCAAGGGTGCGAACCTTGCGGAGATGAACCTCATCGGCATCCCCGTGCCCCCGGGATTCACCATCACCACGGAAGTGTGTGCGGAATTCTACAAGCACGGCAAAGAGGCCGTCATCGAGATGCTCCGCCCCGAAGTCGAGAAGGCGATGAAGAACATCGAGAAACTGACCGGCATGAAATTCGGCGACAAGGAGATGCCGCTGCTCGTATCCGTACGTTCGGGCGCGCGCGCGTCGATGCCCGGCATGATGGACACCATCCTCAACCTGGGCATGAACGACCAGGCCGTGGAGGCCGTGGCCAAGCGCACGGGCAACCCGCGCTTCGCATGGGACTCGTACCGCCGCTTCGTACAGATGTACGGCGACGTGGTGCTGGGCATGAAACCCGTTTCGAAGGAAGACCACGACCCGTTCGAGGTGATCATCGAGGAGCAGAAGGCCAAGAAGGGCGTGAAGAACGACACCGACCTGACGACCGACGACCTCAAGGAGCTGGTGAAGAACTTCAAGGCCGCCGTGAAGAAGCAGACCGGCGAGGATTTCCCGACCAGCCCGTGGGACCAGCTGTGGGGCGCCATCTGCGCCGTGTTCGGCTCGTGGATGAACGAACGCGCCATCCTCTACCGCAAACTCAACAACATCCCCGCCGAGTGGGGCACGGCCGTATCGGTGCAGGCCATGGTGTTCGGCAACATGGGAGAGAATTCCGCGACGGGCGTAGCCTTCTCGCGCGACGCCGCAACGGGTGAGAACCTCTTCAACGGCGAATACCTGATCAACGCCCAGGGCGAGGACGTCGTAGCCGGCATCCGCACCCCGCAGCAGATCACCATCGAGGGTTCGAAGCGCTGGGCCGTGGCCCAGAAGGTTTCGGAGGAGGAGCGCAAGGCGAAGTTCCCCTCGCTCGAAGAGGTGATGCCCGAGGTTTACAAGGAGCTGGACGAAATCCAGCACCACCTGGAGCAGTACTTCAAGGACATGCAGGACATCGAGTTCACGATTCAGGACGGCAAGCTCTGGATGCTCCAGTGCCGCAACGGCAAGCGCACGGGCGCAGCGATGGTCAAGATCGCCATGGACATGCTGCGCGAGGGTCTGATCGACGAGAAGACCGCCGTACTGCGCTGCGAGCCTGCGAAGCTCGACGAACTGCTCCACCCCGTTTTCGACAAGAAGGCCATCGCCAGTGCGCAGGTCATCACCAAGGGCCTGCCCGCATCGCCGGGAGCCGCCACGGGACCCGTGGTGTTCTTCGCCGAGGACGCCGAGAAAACGCTGGAGAAAACCGGCCAGCGCGCCATCCTGGTGCGCATCGAGACCTCGCCCGAGGACCTCAAGGGCATGCTCGACGCCGCAGGTATCCTGACCGCACGCGGCGGCATGACCTCGCACGCGGCCGTCGTGGCCCGCGGCATGGGCAAATGCTGCGTATCGGGTGCAGGAGAACTGCAGATCGACTATAAAACCCGCACGATCCAGGTGAACGGATTCACCGTGAAGGAGGGCGACTGGATTTCGCTCAACGGCTCGACGGGCGAAGTGTACCTCGGCCAGGTAGCCACCATGGCCGCCGACCTGAGCGGTGACTTCGGCCAGCTGATGAACCTCGCCGGAAAATACTCGGTGCTGAAGGTCCGCGCCAACGCCGACACCCCGAAGGATGCCGCACAGGCGTTCTCGTTCGGCGCCGAAGGCATCGGACTCTGCCGCACGGAACACATGTTCTTCGAGGGCGACCGCATCAAGGCTTTCCGCGAGATGATTCTCGCCGACGACGAAGCCGGACGCCGCGTGGCGCTGGCCAAGCTGCTGCCGATCCAGCGCGGCGACTTCGAGGGACTGTTCAGGGCCATGAACGGATTCCCCGTGACGGTGCGCCTTCTGGATCCCCCTCTGCACGAGTTCGTGCCCCACGACGAGAAGGGCCAGAAAGAGATGGCCGCCGAGATGGGCGTGCCCCTCGCAAAGATCGTCGCCAAGGTCGAGTCGCTGGCCGAGTTCAACCCCATGCTGGGACACCGCGGCTGCCGCCTGGGCAACACCTACCCCGAAATCACCGAGATGCAGGCCCGTGCCATCATCGAGGCTGCGATGAACGTCAAGGCTTCGGGCATGCCCGTGCACGTGGAGATCATGGTTCCGCTGGTGGGCAACCACAAGGAGCTGCGCTACCAGAAAAAGATCATCGACGCCACGGCCGAGCAGGTATTCTCGGAGCGTAACGACAAGATCGACTACATGGTCGGCACGATGATCGAGGTTCCGCGCGCCGCCGTGACGGCCAACCAGATCGCCGAAGTCGCCGAGTTCTTCTCGTTCGGAACCAACGACCTGACGCAGATGACGCTCGGATTCTCGCGCGACGACATCGGCAAGTTCCTGCCGGTATACCTGGAGAAGGGTATCCTGAAGAACGACCCGTTCCAGATCCTCGACCAGAACGGCGTGGGCCAGCTGATCCGCGAGGCCGTTTTCAAGGGCCGCGGCACGCGCCCGACGCTCAAGTGCGGCATCTGCGGCGAGCACGGCGGCGAACCTTCGTCGGTGGAGTTCTGCCACTACGCAGGTCTGAACTACGTGAGTTGCTCGCCCTTCCGCGTGCCCATCGCACGCCTGGCTGCGGCTCACGCTGCGCTCAACGAGAAATAGCATTTCACGCCCCGACGGGGCGACACACTCCGGAGGTCCGCACCCGATTGTCGCGGACCTCCTTTTTATTTATAAAAAAGTCGGGTTCATTGAATATATTTGGCCGCAGCCAGGAAATTTCCTATATTTGTTTTGGCAAACAGTTTGAATAACGTTTATTCAATATAAAAAAACGGAAACATGAAAAAAATTCTTTTAACGGCGATCGTCGCGCTGTTCGCAGTAACGGCAGCATCGGCGCAGGACAAAGGCAACTGGGCGCTCGGCCCGCGTATGAACATCTACACCAACACGGGTGACGCCGTGGTGGGTTTGGGTGCATTCGGACGTTACAGTTTCACGGATAACTGGCGTATCGAACCGTCGCTCATGGCGCTGCTGCACAGCGGCTGTTCGATCGACATCAGCGTCGACGCGCAGTACGTCTTCCACTTGAGCGAAGGCTGGAGCGTTTACCCCGCCGTCGGCTTCACGGCCAACGACATCGGCAAATGGGCCGCAGGTCTGAACATCGGCGGCGGTTTCGACTTCGAGGTAGCCCGCAACTGGGACCTCTCGGCCGGCCTGAAATGGCAGCCCATGTTCGACGACTGGCGCAAGAATCCCGTAGTCATCAGCATCGGCGCGGCATACAAGTTCTAACCATAGACGCCCGAAAACAGCGACCGGACCCGATTCATTTCGGGTCCGGTTGTTTTTTTGCGGATCGGCCTCAACCGTTTTCGATCAGTGGGATGCAGATGCCGTGCATCGAGAAAAATCCCCGGATGGGTAGTACTGAAGTACGTCCCATTCGGGAATTTGAGGGATGTGCGGCAGGTGTGCCGCAATCATCTAAAACTATTGTTCGTTTACACGAATCATATCGAAGATCCGATACCCTATCGGCGCGTAACTGCGCCATGCAGAGCGCTTGGCACGATAGACATACGACTTTTCCCCGACGTAAACCGTCACTTCGGGCGAAGCCCGCTCATCGAAGAAACCGCAGAGTTCCGACCCGTCGGCATCGAAGGTGTAACGATGCTTCCAAACCTTCCTTTCCGGTTCGAGGTAGAGTTTGTCCACCGGGCCGGACATCACCGCCACGTCCGCCGCGAAACGCACCGAATCGGCCGGCACGGCCTGCGCCATGCGGCACGTGAAATTGATCGTGGCGCGCCCGCCGCGATGCTCCTTGTAGGTGATGTCGAAAGTCAGATCGCCCGCCTCGCGACTCTCGAAAAGCGTCACGGGGAAGGTATGATAGATCACCCCGTCGGTCTCGGCCTTCGACACGTAATGGCTGCGGATGTTCTGCGCCGGGAGCGCCGAGGCTCCGGCGATGCAGAGTGCCGCCAGCAGGAAGCGTTTAGTCACCGTAGACGATGATCGTGTAGATCGTGTAGACGCCGACATAGGACTTGGCCTGGTAGTCTACGTGGTGGATGCGCGTGATGCCGGCTTCGCGGGCAGCAGCCTGGATGCTCGCATCGCCCAGAGCGACGACGCCTACATATCCCTTGGCCTCGGCCGTGCCGACCTTGCTCGACCCGGCATTGCCCGTCACGGCCAGCCCGTCCTTCACATCGGTATAGATTCCGCCTACGAGGGGCGATTTGACGCATCCCGCCAGCATCATTGCGGCGAATGCAAAAGCGAAAAGTTTTTTCATGCTATCTGGTTTTATAGGCACAGCGGTATTTTCCCTTCGCGAGGTTCAGCAGTTTGCTCTTGAGCAGCTGGCGGCGCAGGGGCGCGATGCGGTCGGTGAAGACCACGCCTTCGATGTGGTCGTATTCATGCTGGATGACCCACGCCTTAAGCCCCGTGAACTCCTCGTCGTGCTCGACGAAGTCGGTGTCCATGTAACGCATGCGGATCGACAGCGAGCGGGGCACGTCGGCATGAATTCCGGGAAACGAGAGGCAGCCTTCGTTGTAGGTCTTCTTCTCCTCGGAGAAGGCGTAAATCTCGGGATTGACGAAAGCACGCTTGTAGTCGGCGCACGACGGGTCCTCCTCGGCCCACGGGGTGCAGTCGACGATGAACAGCCGGATGTCCTTGCCGATCTGGGGCGCGGCCAGTCCGACGCCTTCGGCCTCTTCGAGCGTGAGGAACATGTCCTCGGCGAGTTTTTTCACTTCGGGATAATCGGGCGCAATCGGCTCGCATTTGCGGCGCAGCACCTCGTCCCCATAAATTACAATCGGGTATATCATAAACTAAAAATTCCTTTTTTTCTTTTCCGTTTCCCGTCCGAACGAACTGAATTCCGGGCTTCGTGCCGCGGGATGCGGACAACCACCGGAATGCAGGCGTGCCCCCTTCCGCCCGCTTCTTAAACGGGTCAGCCGTCGTCACGGAAAACGCTTTCCATGTAGGACTGAAGGATAATGGTTGCCGAAATCTTGTCCACCAACGCCTTGTCGCGGCGGGCCATCCTGCCGATACCGCTCTCGAGCATCGTGCGGTGGGCCATCACCGAAGTAAAGCGTTCGTCGTAAAAAACCACCTCCTTGTCGGGCCACGCCCGCCGCAGGCGGCCGGCCAGCGGCTCGATGAACCGCCACGTCTCGGACGGCGTGCCGTCCATCCGCGAGGGTTTTCCCACAACTATCGTACTAACGTCCTCACGGGCGAAATATTTTGCCAGCCAGGCCTCCAGCCCCTTCGTCTCGACCGTTTCCAGCCCTCCGGCGATCAGGCGCAGGGGATCGCTCACGGCGATTCCCGTGCGCCGGGTCCCGTAGTCTATGGCAAGAATGCGTCCCAAATCAGAGGTTCAGCGTCCTGAACAGCTTGCGGTAGGAGCACTCCTCGTCGACGAGCGACGGCAGCGACTCGATCAGCACACGCTCCTGCTCCATCGTATCGCGGTGGCGGACCGTCACGGTGCCGTCCTCCAGCGTCTGACCGTCGACCGTCACGCAGAACGGCGTACCGACGGCATCCTGACGGCGGTAACGCTTGCCGACGGAGTCCTTCTCGTCGTAAACGACATTGTAATCGTATTTCAGCAGGTCGACGATCTTCTGCGCCACTTCGGGCATGCCGTCCTTCTTCACCAGCGGCAGCACGGCCACCTTGATCGGAGCCAATGCGGGCGGGAATTTCAGCACGACGCGCGAATCGCCGCCTTCGAGCGCCTGCTCGGTATAGGCTGCCGACATCACCTGCAGGAACATGCGGTCCACGCCGATCGACGTCTCGACCACATAGGGAACATAGCTTTCGCCCGTCTCCGGATCGAAGTACTGCAACTTCTTGCCCGACAACTTCTGGTGGCTGCCCAGGTCGAAGTCCGTGCGCGAGTGGATACCCTCGACCTCCTTGAACCCGAACGGGAAGTTGTATTCGATGTCCGTCGCGGCGTTGGCGTAGTGGGCCAGTTTGTCGTGGTCGTGGAAGCGGTAGTCATCGTCGCCGAAGCCCAGCGCACGGTGCCAGGCCATGCGGGTGTTCTTCCACTCGTTCCACCACTTCATTTCGGTTCCGGGGCGCACGAAGAACTGCATCTCCATCTGCTCGAACTCGCGCATGCGGAAGATGAACTGACGGGCCACGATCTCGTTGCGGAAGGCCTTGCCGATCTGCGCAATGCCGAACGGGATTTTCATGCGCCCGGTTTTCTGGACGTTCAGGAAGTTGACGAAGATACCCTGCGCCGTCTCGGGACGCAGGTAGATGGTATTGGCGCCTTCGGCCGTAGAACCCATCTGGGTCGAAAACATCAGGTTGAACTGCCGCACCTCGGTCCAGTTGCGCGTGCCGGAGATCGGGCAGGCGATCTCGCAGTCGACGATGATCTGGCGCAGCTCCGCAAGGTCGTTGGCGTTCAGCGCATCGGCGAAACGCTTGTGCACCTCGTCGCGTTTGGCCGCGGTCTCCGCCACGCGCGGCGACGTTTCGCGGTATTTGGCCTCGTCGAACGACTCGCCGAAGCGCTTGCGGGCCTTCTCGACCTCTTTTTCGATCTTTTCATCCTGTTTGGCCAGCCAGTCCTCGATCAGCACGTCGGCGCGGTAACGCTTCTTCGAATCCTTGTTGTCGATCAGCGGGTCGTTGAAGGCCGACACATGGCCCGAGGCCTCCCACGTCTTGGGATGCATGAAGATCGCGGCGTCGATGCCGACGATGTTCTCGTGCAGTTTGACCATCGAATCCCACCAATATCGCTTGATGTTGTTCTTCAACTCCACGCCGTTCTGACCGTAGTCGTACACGGCTCCCAGACCGTCGTAGATTTCGCTCGAAGGAAACACGAATCCGTACTCCTTGCAGTGCGCTACCAGCTTTTTGAAAAGTTCTTCCTGAGTCATCGTATTCTCTGTTGTTTACTGTTTTTCCAAATGACAAAAATACAAAATAAATGACAACAAGGGTCTTCGATCGGGATTTTATTTCTATATTTGTATCGGCAGCCTGCGAGGACCGCCGACATACGACAATAAAAAGCGCATCGGCTTTTTTCTTACGGGTGAAAATTGGACACTTTCACAGAACGATAAGGAACAAAGGTGATGCCTTCGCTGTTTTCAGCGCGGGCATATTTCCCTATTCTACCGTTCGGGTCGTCCAATACCTCACCTGTGGATACGAAATCTTGCCTGCGCCTTTTGTTTACCGGGACGGGAACAACCCTTTAAACAAAATAAACGAAATGAAAACAGCAAAATTCTTCATGGCGTTCATCGCCGCCGCGCTGCTCGCGTCATGCAGCGACGACAAGGATTACTCGGGCGATTTCGGGCAGATCAAGGTTCCGGACACGCGTCAGTTGGAACAGACGGTCTCCGCCGACGACACGCAGAGCGCACGGGGCGTGACCTTCACCACCGAAGGGGCATGGACCTCGACGATCGCCGAGACCCGCGCCGAAGCGCCCGCCTGGATTTCGATTTCGCCCGACCGCGGCGATGCGGCAGGCAGCTACACGCTGAAAATCACCCTCGAACCCAACACGTCGGGAGCGTCGCGCACGGCGACAATCGTCATCACGTGCGGCACGTCGAAGATCGAGATCACCGTCACGCAGGAGGGCACCAAAGACGACGGCGGCGACGAACCGGTGGAACGCGCCCCGAACGGCCGGCTGGTAAAAATCACCGAGTATGTGGGTCAGGAGGTGGAAAGCGTGGCTGTCATCACCTACGATGACTCCGACGAGAGCCGAAGCCGCATCAAGTCATTCAAAATGTATTGGGACGAAACACTGGCAGATCTCTATGAAGAGTATCTCTTCACCTATGACGACGACAACCTGCTCATCGAGGAGAAACATTACGACAAACTTCCGACCATCTATGGCAAAGAATGGAATTGTCCGGATCCGGTTCTCACTCCACGCGCTTCGTTCATCGGAACAGCCGAGTGCCATGAGATCGCAAGCGGAAACAATTACATTTATCACTTCGACTATTCATCATCAGACGAACAACTCTCTGCTGTGACTTACGAACCGGTCGATGAAGACGGCCCTACGGGAAATAAAGACGAGGACCGCTATATTTACCAGGATCGCGACTGCACGAAGATAACATGGGGCGCCCTTTCGGGAACGGGCGGCACCCAGACCTTTACCTATGGCAATGAGCAAAAGCCCTATGAATTCGAACGTCTCTTTGCCAGTTACCCTGCCATTGACCCGGCACTCTACGTCATCAGCGATCCCGACATGCTGCGCATGCTGGGCTTCCTCGGTCATCAAAGCACCCGCCTGCCCGAAAAAGTGGTCACGAACTGGGGCAGCGACTCGGAAACCGAGACCCTCACCTACAAATACAAGGATCTCACCGGCTGGAAAATCGGCACCCAGATCGAAGGCATGGAGATCACCGTCAAAAGCAGTATATCGCGGGAGGCGCGTTTCGTGCTTACCTTCGACGGAATCTGATTCGTCGCTGTTCCATCGGAAAGCAGCGGTTCCGCAAGGGAACCGCTGCTTGTTTTTTCATGGCCGGAGATCGGGGGACCGCTACCCCATCAGCCCTTCGCGCAGGAACGAGAAATCCCCGTCGCGGGCGATGATGATGTGGTCCAGCAGCCGGATGTCGAACAGCGCCGCGGCGCGCGCCACGCGTTCGGTCAGCGCCTTGTCCTGCGCGCTTGCCTCGGGTGTCCCCGATGGGTGGTTGTGCACCAGAATCAGCTGCGTGGCAAGCAGTTCCAGCGCCCGTTTGACGATCAGCCGGTGGTCGACGACCGTGCCGGTCACCCCGCCCTGGCTGATGCGATAACGCTCGATGACCCGGTTCGACGAGGTGAGGAAGACGGCCCAGCACTCCTCGTAGGAGAGGCGTTCCAGCTGCGGCCGGAACAGCCGCACCACATCGTCGCCCGTATTGATGAAATCGGCCCCGGAAACCCCGGCAGCAACTGCCCGCCGTCCGAATTCCGCCGCGGCCAACAGCATCCGCGCCCGTTTCAGGCCCAGTCCCCCGACCATGCGCAGGCGGGCTTCGGGCTGGTCGCCGATACGCGCCAGCGAACCGTCGTAGGCCGACAGCACCACCTCGGCCAACTGTTCGTCGTCGGTGAGCAGGGCCAGCAGTTCGCGGTCGCTCAAGGCTTCCACGCCCCGCGACGCCATTTTATCGAGGATATTCTTCATAAAAGCAGAAGTGACTATATACGAATTTACACCGTTCCCATCCCGGCAAGCCGGACCAGCTGGACCAGCCACACCCGCAGCAGCGATCTGCGGGCGGCGTTTGAAGCCGGACCCGAATCCCATCTGCCGAGCGGACGCAAACCCGGACAGGAAATGCAACGGGCCACCATCACCCAGGCAGGCCAAAACCCCGTTCGGATACACGAGAAGCAAGCATCACCCCTCAAAACCCATCTTTTGGACGGCCCCCTAAATCCCGCCTTTTAGGCGGGCGCCTTCCAGACTGTCCACCTTGTCCAGCAACGAGGCGCACTGCTCGTCGCTCATGTACTGCGACACGGAGAACGCCGCACGCTGTTCGGCCTCCTTCTTCGAATCTCCGGCTCCGTGGCCGACCTCCATGCCGTCGACCAGCACCGTACAATAGAAAACCGGGTGGTTCGAAGCATATTCCTTGTCGTGCTCCGTGCGGAACTCGATCCGGTGACGGTTCTTCTGGCTCCACTCGATCAGGCGGCTCTTGAAATCGTTCTCCGACTCGGTCAGCTCCTCCAGGTTCAGGTAACGGAAATAAATATCATTGATCAGCAGCCGGTTGACGAACTCGTACCCCTGATCGAGGTAAACCGCCCCCATCATCGCTTCGAAGGCGTCGCCGTAGATATGCTTCTGGGCGATACCCGCACCGCCGTTCGAAATCACATGGACATCCAGCCCGAGGTTCACGGCCAGCGCGTTGAGCGACTGCCGCGAAACGATCTTCGACCGCAGCTGGGTCATGAAGCCCTCGTCGCGGTCGGGATATTCGATGAACAGGTAGTCCGAAGTCACGGCCTCGATCACAGCGTCGCCCAGATATTCCAGGCGTTCGTTGTTGATCGCGCGGCCGTCCTCCAAAACCAAAGAAGCTGACTTGTGAATCAAAGCCAGCTTGTAGAGTTCGACGTTGTGCGGAATGAATCCGAACAGATCGTCGACAATTCTGTAATATGCCCGGTCACGCCCGAAATTCCGTCGGAAAGGACGCAGTAAAAAGTCAATCACGGCGCGGACGTTACAGGGATCAGAGTTTGCGGAAAATGACCGTCGAGTTGTGACCGCCGAATCCGAACGTATTGCTCAACGTGCATTTCACGTCGCGCTTCTGCGCCACGTTGAGCGTCAGGTTCAGTTTCGGGTCGATCTCGGGATCGCGGTTTTCGCAGTTGATCGTGGGGGGAACCACGCCGTGCGTCATCGCGAAGATGCACGCCAGAGCCTCCACAGCGCCGGCAGCACCCAGCAGGTGTCCCGTCATCGATTTGGTCGAGGAGATGTTGACGTTGTAAACGTGGTCGCCCAAAACGCCTGCTACGGCCTTCAGTTCGGGAATGTCGCCCGCGGGGGTCGAAGTTCCGTGCACGTTCACATAGTCGATGTCCTCGGGAGTGATGCCCGCGTCCTTGATGGCGTCGCGCATCGCCTTCATGGCGCCCTTGCCCTCGGGGTGGGGAGCCGTGAAGTGGTAAGCGTCGGCCGAAGCGCCTCCGCCTACGACCTCGCAATAGATCTTCGCGCCGCGTGCCTTGGCATGCTCGTACTCCTCCAGGATCAGCGCACCGGCGCCTTCGCCGATCACGAAGCCGTCGCGGTCCTTATCGAAGGGGCGCGAAGCGTGCTGCGGATCGTCGTTGCGCGTCGAAAGCGCCTGCATGGAGTTGAATCCGCCGACCGAAGGTTCGTTGACCGCAGCCTCCGAACCGCCGGCCACCATGATGTCGGCCTTGCCGTAACGGATGGCGTCGAAGGCGGCCGTGATGCCGTGGTTCGACGAAGCGCACGCCGACACGGTGCAGTAGTTCGGTCCCATGAAGCCGTACTTCATGGAGATGAAACCGGCTGCGATGTCGGAAATCATGCGGGGAATAAAAAACGGGCTAAACCGCGGGGTTCCATCCCCGGCGGCCCAGCCCAGACACTCATCGAAGAAAGATTTGATTCCTCCGATGCCCGAACTCCAGATAACGCCCACCTGCTCCTTGTCGACCTTCTCGAGATCGAGGGCCGAATCCTCCACGGCCTGCGTGGCCGCGATCAGAGCGTACTGCGTAAAAAGGTCGTATTTACGGACTTCCTTACGGTCGAAATACTGGTTCGGATCGTAATTCTTTACTTCACAAGCGAACTTGGTCTTAAATTTTTCGGCATCGAAATGAGTAATGGGTGCGGCACCGCTGACTCCCTTCTCCAGATTCGAAAAATACTCCTCTATATTATTACCGAGCGGGTTTATCGTACCGATGCCCGTAACAACTACTCTTCTTCCTGTCATAAATTTAAGGCTTTATCAGCCGTGAAACGTTGTTTAAGGAAAATTATTTCTTGTGTTCCTCGATATACGAGATCGCGTCGCCGACGGTAGCGATCTTCTCAGCGTCCTCATCCGGGATCTGGATATCGAAAGCCTTCTCGAACTCCATGATCAGCTCTACAGTGTCGAGCGAGTCTGCGCCCAGGTGGTTGGTGAAGCTTGCTTCGGGGACTACCTCCGACTCCTTGACACCCAGTTTGTCGACGATGATCTCGACAACTTTTGATTGAACTTCTGACATAATTTTAATTTTTTAGTTAAACAATTATTTGGAAATAGTTCTTTTACATTTCCAGAGCAATTTTGCGCAAAAGTAACACTTTTTTTATTACTTTTGACAAAATGGCATGTTTTTTTATTCACAACTTTTTCGACATTTAGCACAAAAATTTAATCAATACATTCAAAACCATAGCCTTATGAAATTGCTTCTGATCTCGAATTCGACCAATGCCGGCGAGGAATACCTGCGCTATCCGCTGCCGGAGATAGGGCGTTTCCTCGACGGGGTGCACGAAATCGTCTTCGTTCCCTACGCGGCCGTCACGTTCTCCTACGCCGATTACGAAAAAAAGGTGCAGGCGCGTTTCGCCGAACTGGGCATCCGCGTGCGTTCGGTCCACCGGGCCAAGAACCCCGCGGCCCTCGTCCGCGGGGCCGAAGCGATCTGCGTCGGCGGCGGCAACACGTTCGCACTGGCCAAAAAGATGCAGCAGCAGGGGCTTATGACGGCCATCCTCCGCAAAATCAAGGCCGGAACGCCCTACGTGGGCTGGTCGGCAGGCAGCAACGTCTGCTGCCCGACGATCTCGACAACAAACGACATGCCCATCGTGGAACCGGAGTCGTTCAAGGCCATCGGAGCGGTCAAATTCCAGATCAACCCCCACTACCTCGACGCCAACCCCGCAGGGCACGCCGGGGAGACCCGCGAACAGCGCATCCTGGAGTATATCGAGGCCAATCCGCGCCGCTGGGTGGCCGGACTGCGCGAAGGCTGCATGCTGCGCTGCGAGGACGGGAAACTGGAACTGATCGGCCGACGTCCGATGCGGATGTTCCGCAAGGGAGTCGAAACCTTCGAGGTCGAACCGGGCGGCGACCTGTCGTTTTTATTATAAATAGGTATATCGTTTATGAAAGTACTGATTGCGGGTCTGGGCCTTATCGGAGGTTCGTTAGCCCTGGCCCTTCGCGACCACGGCATCGCAGAGGAGATACTCGGGGCCGAAGGCTCCGAAGAGCATGCCGCCGAAGCGCTGCAACTGGGCCTTGCGGACCGGATAGTAAGTTTCGAGGAGGGTATCCCGGAAGCCGACCTCGTGGTGCTGGCCACCCCCGTCGACACCATCCCGCTGATGGCCGTCAAGGCGCTCAACCGCGCGGGCGGCAAGCAGGTGGTGATGGACATGGGTTCGATCAAGGGCGAGTTGTGCGAGGTGATCTCGATGCACGCCCGCCGCGGGCGCTTCGTCGCCGCGCACCCGATGTGGGGCACGGAGTACAGCGGTCCGAAGGCCGCCCAGCGGGGCGCGTTCACGGGCCGCAGCGTCGTGCTGTGCGACACGGTGCGGAGCGACAAGGACGCCCTGGCCACGGTCGAAGGGATCTTCCGCACGCTGGGCAGCCCAGCCGTCTACATGGACCCCGAGGAACACGACCTGCACGCGGCCTACGTCTCGCACATCTCGCACGTCACCTCGTTCGCGCTGGCGCTCACGGTGCTCGAAAAGGAGCGCGAGGAGCGCCACATCTTCGACCTGGCGGGCGGCGGTTTCGAGAGCACGGTGCGCCTGGCCAAGAGTTCGGCGGCAACGTGGGTCCCGATCCTGCTGCGCAACAAATACAACGTGCTGGACGTACTGCGCGAACACATACACCAGTTGCAGATCATGCGCCGGATGCTCGAACGCGACGACGCCGAGGGGCTGAAAAACGCCATGGAGCGCGCCAATACCATCCAACGCATCATCCGCTGATGACCGCGGCAGCCGAAACGGGCCGGGCCGGCGAGCGCGCCGCAACGGAATACCTCCGGCGTGCGGGGTACGAGATCTGCGCGCTCAACTGGCGGCAGGGCCGTTACGAGCTGGACATCGTGGCCCTCCGGGACGGCGTGCTGCATTTCGTGGAGGTCAAGACCCGGCGCGAGGGATCGCTCACGCCGCCCGAGGCGGCCGCCACGCAGCGCAAGTTACGGGCCTTGTCCCGCGCCGCATCCTGCTACCTGCGCACCGTGGGCTGGGAGGGCGAAGTGCAGTTCGATCTGGCGGCCGCCGAAGCCGCCGCCGACGGCTCCGTCCGCGTCGAACTGATCGAAAACGCGCTGGAATACAACTGGTAATTTTGCAGTTCCGACAAATTGTACTATCTTTGCCGGACTGAAAAAGAACTGCCTGACGTCGGGTCACCGGGCGCGGGCGTTAGAAACTGAAAACTCAACACCGTAAATACCGATGTGGTTCTATAATTTCGGTCTGATTCTCTACGTTTGGGCCATCCGTCTCGTGGCTCCGCGCCATCCGAAGGCCCGCCTTTGGATCGAAGGCCGCAAAGACCTCTTCCGACGCATGCGGGAGGCCATCGCCCCCACGGACAGGATCGTCTGGATACACGTCGCGTCGCTCGGGGAATTCGAACAGGGCCGCCCCATCATCGAACAGCTTCGCAAGACGCACCCCGAATACAAGATTCTCCTGACCTTCTTCTCACCTTCGGGCTACGAAATCCGCAAGAACTACAAGGGCGTCGACTACATCTTCTACCTCCCGCTCGACACGCCGCGCAATGCCCGCCGCTTCCTCGACGCCGCACACCCCGAAATCGCCATTTTCGTCAAATACGAGTACTGGCTCAACCTGCTCCGCGAACTGCGCCGCCGGAAAATCCGCACCTACGTCGTGTCGGCCATCTTCCGCCGCAATTCGGTCTTTTTCCGTCCTTACGGCGGCATGTGGCGGCAGGCGCTGGAGTCGTTCGACGTGATGTTCGTGCAGAACGAGGAGTCGAAGAAACTGCTGGCGACGCTGGGTTTCGACAACGTGCTGGTGGCCGGAGACACGCGTTTCGACCGTGTGGCGGAGATCGCCCGCGCGGCCAGGCACATCGACGTCATCGACCGCTTCAAGGGCGACAACCGGCTGTTCATCGCCGGCTCGACGTGGGAACCGGACGAAGAACTGCTGATCAGGCTGATGAACGACAATCCCGACGTGAAATTCGTCGTCGCGCCCCACGAAATGGACGAGTCCCGCATCGCACGGCTGATGGCCGAAACCAAGGGCGGCGCGCTGCGCTACACGCAATGCACGCCCCGCACGACGTACGGTTCGCGGCAGCTGCTGATCCTCGACACGGTGGGTATCCTCGCCTCGGTCTACGGCTATGCCACCTGGAGCTATATCGGCGGCGGATTCGGCGTCGGCATTCACAACACGCTCGAAGCCGCGACGTTCGGACTTCCGGTGGCCTTCGGACCCAATTACCGGAAATTCAAGGAGGCCCGCGATCTGGTGACGCTCGGCGCCGCCCGTTCGGTGACCAACTACGAGCAGCTGCGCACGTGGTTCGTGCCCTTGCGCGACAACGAGGAGTTCCTGCTGAAAACCAGCCGCATCGCCAAGGATTACACCACCCGTCACCAGGGAGCCACGGGTATAATCGTCAAAACGATCTTCCACTAAATCTCTCCGGCAGCCCCTCCTCCGGCTTGGAGCCGGCTCGGCGGCGTTTCCGCCGCTGCCGCCGCCGTTACAACAGCGGCGGGCAGGCGAATGACCGCATGCGAACGGCGGGCAGCAGCCACAGTCCCGGCACACGATAGCTGCTGAAACGGCGGACAGCAGCCCCGTGAACCGGCCATCCCGACTTCCGGAAAGCCGTTCTGCCGCAAGCGGCAAATTCGCGGGATTTCCTCCGGCTGTTTCCAAATTCAAAAGAAGACTCGTGCATCGAAAAAAGCAGGACGGACGGAACGTACGTCAAGTACCCGTCCATCCGCCCCGCTTAAAAGATTGTACGGAAAGCCGCCTGCAAACCGGGAGCGTCAGCGCTCGAACAACAGGGCGTCATTCTTCGGATGCTTGTACCAGTCCTTTTCACGGGAACCGCCCGAAGCGCTTTTGAGGAACCAGTAACAGTTGTCGATGCTCTGCATCTCCTGCGGCCACCCGAACTTCCACGAAGCGTCGTCGGGGTCCGAGAGCGGAATGTCCAGCACGCTGGGATACTCCGCCGTATTGAAGCTCGACGGATAGATATAATACTCCGATTCGTTTTTCAGGCAGGGAACCACGTCGCCGTAAAGCGTTTGCACGACAGGCTCGCCGATGGGTTCGAAGGCCTGCGCCGCATAGACGTTCTGATACCCTTTCAGGCCGGAAAGGAACGGCTGGAAACCCTTCGAATCCCGGAATCCGAAACTGTTGGACATATGCGATCCGGTCGCCATCAACTGCACGGTGATCTGCTTGGCCCGGTTCTTCGACTGGTAGTAATCCTTGATCTCGTATTGAATCACCGCATCGTTGAAGTCGAAATCGCCGCGGTACGGATAATTGTCCTCGAACAGGTAAAGTCCGACGGAGGTCTTGCAGGCGATCTCTTCGGGGTCCTTGCTGCCGCTGTTGCCGATCTCGACCTCCTCGTCGGGGGCGATGGTCTTCGGGTTGCTCTCGATCATACAGAGAATGTCGTTGTAGTCGCCGTCGTACTTCGCGCCTTCGGTCACCACACGGTTCTCCATGCCGAGGATATTACCCTGGAAATCACCCTCCGTGACATGGCAGATATAGCCGTTGGCCAGATGCTTGTCGACGATCCGGCAGGTCTTCTTGTCGTCCTGGTAGGTCAGCGTATAATCCCGCACGCGCTCGTTGAGCCGCGGCGTGGTGAAGCGGAATCCGCCGTTGCTCACCGTGCTGTTGCCGATGTAGACGAACCCGAGGTTCACGCCCTTGGGGAATGCACCCAGCTTGTAGCGTTTGTAAGAGGCGATATTCGAGGTGAACTCTTCCTTGGTGTAGAATACCCAGCTGCGCTGCGCCTGAACCTCGGAATAGGGAATCCCGACCACTTCGCCGTTCTTCACCCCGTAGAAGGTGCAGTCGCCGAGCGTCAGCGCATCCCGTTTCGAAGACGGATAGGTGTAGAACCAGAGTTTGCCGAAAAGCTGGCTCTGGCGGCAGCCCCCGTCGCCGAGGAACGTAAGCCAGATCTCCGCCTCGTCGAAATCGCCCGAACTCGGCGTCTGGTCGATCACCAGGTCGGTGCACTTGAAAAGGTTGTCGCCCCGGACGTTATTGGTCTTTTCGGGGAAATAGATGCTGTTGACGGCCGTCATGACCCGGGCGCTGACCGGATTCACATCGGCGGCGCGGGTCTGCGGACGAAGCCGGGCAGCGGCCGTGACCGACAGGTTCCCCACCTCGTAACTTTTCATCTCGCCCTGCGCCACGACGTACAGTCTTTCAACGTCCTTCGGCACGTCGAGCGTGGTCGAAACCGGCGTGAAACCCGTCAATGCAGGCTGTTTCACGAGCGCCTCCTCGTCGTAGGGATTCCCGAAGTACACCGCAAAGTACTCCCCGGCAACCTCGGAAGCGATATTCACCGACACGGTCGTCCGGTTGTCGAACTCCCTGGTATACTCCTCATAAAATTCGGCGTTGTCGACATCCTTGTCGATACACGACGCGGCCGACAATGCCGCGAGCACGAATGCCAGTCTGGAAATGTGCATGGTTCAAACGTTTGATCGCTCAAAGATACACATTTCCGACCAAAAACCAAATCAATCCGTCTGTTTTATCAATTTTCCGCTCCGTACAGCGATTCGCAGTATTTCTTCAGCTCCTTCCACGGATAGTACGGGCCTCCGGCGAGGGGCAGGTTGGCGTCGCGTTCGTTGTGCAGCACGCGGACGCGGACGTCCCCTGTTTCGGGATTGCGGAAGAAGATGAACTGGACGTTGGTTCCCATCGGTGTCACCGTATGGGCGTTCCACGCCGCAGCGACGTCGTCGAGCGACTCCACGCGGGCACAGGCGCCCTCGGCGCGCAGCAGGGCCAGCAGCGGAACCACATAGGTGTCGTGGCCGAAACGCAGCGAGGCCGAAAGGTCCGATTCACCCGCAACGACGCGGTCGGCCGTCTCGACGATATTGCGCAGCAACGGCCTGGCGTCGGCGACGAGCGGATCGCCGAAGCGGGCCGAAGGTCCCATGATCAGGTAACGGCGAAGGTTCTCGCACTCCCAGAGCGCGTAGAGTTCCTTCTCGGTGAAGATTTCATAGAACGGCTTGATGCCCAGATGGCTGACATCCTGCGTGATGGCCGCCAGCATGAAAAGGTCCTCCATCAGGTCCAGCGGCTCGTCGATGCATCCGGGATCGGTGACGAGCGACTTCACGAACCGGTCGGGATTCACACGCACGCGGGTAAGGCTGTCCGCGACTGCCGAAGCGGCCTTGCGGCTCGCCTTGAGCGAGGGTCCGTTGGCCAGGTAACAGAGATCGCGGGCGCTCGCATCGCGCGTGGCGCTGATCGCGGGATTCAGCTCCTTGAGGCGTTCGTTGAAAGCCGCCATGCTCAAAATGCAGCGCGGAACCTGCGTCGAGCGGCTCTCGATACGGCACACGCGGCCCCCGTCGGTCGAAAACACCCCGGGATAGGCGGCGAACATCCGCCCGGCGATGTCGCGGTGTTCCTGTACGCCGCGGGGCGAGAGGTCGCCGTAGCGTTTGCAGGCATCGGCGGCCAGCATCTCGACCTTGGCCAGCACCTCGCGGCCCTTGGGGGTCAGCGCCCCGGCCTTGTCGGCCTTGCGCAGCGCGGCGAGCGGCTCGGCATAAGCCTCCTCCTTCGAGTGATAGCGGCTTCCGTGACGGCCGTAGTGGCTGATGTAGAACGGCTCGTAGCCGTCGGGAACCGGTGCGGCCGGACCGGACCGGTACTCGTAGGAGTGATAGATGCCCGCGGAGAGTTCGGGACGGGCGGCCAGTTGGGCAGGGGTGGGCTGCGCCGCAGCGCAGGTCGCGGCCAGCAGCAGCAGGGCCAGCAGACGGGTTTTCAGTGTAAGGTATCTCATAGTCAGCATTTGTTGGTCATAATCCGGAGTACGAGGCAGTCGGTCTCGTTCATGCCGTCGCGGCCGATGGCGGTGAGGTTGCGGATACATTTGTCCACATCTTCCTCGATGATGCCCTCGACCGGGGTGACGCAATGGCCGTCCATGGCCATCATGGCCGACAGCACGGCGGTAGAGACGCCGCTCGTGAGCTTCATCGCACAACTGGGTTTGGCCCCGTCGCAGATCATGCCCGTCAGGTTGGCGATCATGTTCTTCACGGCCGCGGCCGCCTGGTCGTAGCCGCCGCCCATCAGGTAGGTGATGCCGCAGCTCGACCCCGTGGCCGCCACCACGCAGCCGCACAGCGCCGACAGACGGCCCAGGCTCTGCTTGATGTAGATGACCGTGAGGTGGCTCAACGTCAGCGCCCGGATCGTCTGCTCCTCCGAAGCGTGCGTCTCCTCGGCGTAGACCACCACGGGCAGCGTCGCGGCGATACCCTGGTTACCGCTCCCCGAATTGCTCATCACGGGGATCATCGCCCCGGCCATGCGGGCGTCGCAGGCGGCGGAGGTGTAGGAGAGTATCCGCGTGAAGATGCTGTCGCCCATCACCTTCCGTTCACGGTCGCAGCACAGCGTGCGGCCCACGCAGTGGCCGAACTCGCCCGCGAAGGAGCGTTCGGCGGCAGCCTTGTTCAGGCGGCTGGTTTCGAGGATGAAGCGCAGTTCGTCCAGTGGCGAGGTCATGGCGAAATCCCATACGCGCGCGAGGGTCAGGGACACGTCGTCGTCCTCTCCGCCGTCCACCGCCGGGGTCCGCCTGTCGAGCAGCACCTCGCCGTCACGGCTGACGAAGACGAAGGAGGTATGTCCCCCGGCGATGACCGCCACGGCCCTGTGGCCGGCGGCTTCGGCCTCCGCCTCGATATAGAGTTTTTCGTCGGCGTCCTCTTTCAGGCAGATCGCGATGCGCCGCCCGTCGATCATGCGGCGGCCGCGTTCGACGGCTTCGGGCGTCACGTCGCGCAGCACCTCCAGCTGGTATTCCGAACGCCCCACCAGCGCCCCGAGGGCTACGGCGATCGGCAGTCCGATCATCCCCGTGCCGGGGATTCCGACGCCCATGGCGTTCTTGAGGATGTTGGCGCTCAGGCGCACCGTGATTTTTTCGGGTTCCCCGTCCAGCGTCTCCGCGGCGCGCGCCGTGCAGAGCGCCACGGCAATCGGTTCGGTGCACCCGATGGCGGGGACCACCTCCCGGTTGATCAGGTCTATGATTTGGTTGCGTTCGGCTTGAGCTATCATGATCGGAAATTTCTTGAATCGCAAATATAACAAAAAAACACTATTTTTGCCCTATCTGAAAGCATTACAATGATGGAAAATCCGAAAAATCGCAGTTGGAAAGTCCTCACGAGCGAATATCTCGCCCGCAAACCGTGGTTCACCGTGCGCCATGAAAGCCTCGAACTGCCCGACGGACGCCGCATCCCGGACTACTATGTGTTCGAATACCCCGACTGGATCAACGTCACGGCCGTCACCCGCGACGGACGGTTCGTGCTGATCGACCAGTACCGCCACGGGCTTGGCGAAACGTCGTACGAGATTCCGGCCGGCGTGACCGAGCCGTCGGACGCCTCGCCGCTCGCCGCGGCACAGCGCGAACTGATGGAAGAGACGGGCTACGGCGGCGGCCAGTGGCGCCTGCTGACGACCCTTTCGGCCAACCCCGCCACGCAGAACAACCTCACCCACTGCTACCTCGCCACGGGCGTCGAACCGCTCGGCGAACAGCACCTCGATCCGACGGAAGACCTGCGCGTGCACCTCATGACGCGCGAAGAGGTGCTGGAACTGCTCCGCACCGACCGTATCCGGCAGGCCCTGATGGCCGCACCGCTGTGGCGTTATTTCTGTGAAAACAAGGCGTAGAAGCGGGCGTCACCAGCTCCGGATCCGGGCGTCGAGCCACGCCAGACGCATCGAATAGCTGGCTTTCAGGCGGTCGACGGCCTCGTCGAACGTGAGCAGTTCGTCGCCGTTGGGCATCTGTACCTCCGCATCGGAAATCTTGATCTCGGGCCAGCGCGCCAGGTTGCGGTGAGCCGAGTCGGAGATATAGTCACGCTGCGCCTCGATGTAGTCGGGCACGGTGGCGAGGAACGGATAGAGCGCCTCCCAGCGTTCGCGCGCCTGCCGGCGGATCGCACGGCTCTGGAACAGCCGCGAATACCACATGCTGCTCTCCCGGACCATCCACCGTTCGGCGTCGGCGAGCGTCAGCGTGCCGTAGTCGAAATCCCAGACCGGCCCCGCCGTCAGCTTGCCCCCGCGGGGCTTGTGGATGTAAAAACTCTTGGGATGCTTGATCTCCTGATTGCCCATCAGCTCGTTGACGATCCAGTAGTCGACGAACGACCCGATGTCGAACATCGCCGCCGGATCGCGGTAATCCTTGTCGAAAAGCAGGTTGTCGGCCTCGTTGAAGTAGGTGCGGATATACCGGAACTGCGCCGCGGTGATCGACTCGTCGGGCGACTTGATGTTGACCGGCATGTCGGAATACGACGAACGGAATTTGTTCATCTCGTCGAAATAAGAGTCCATTTCGAGCAGGTAGCCGCCCGTGAGGGCATCGCCCTCGTTGTCGTCGGTGGTCAGTTCGTCGATATTGAGACGGTTTTCGTCGATCTTGATCTGCTCGACGACCAAGTAGTTGCCCAGGTATTCGCCGTTGAACCACACCTCCGCGAAACGGGTGCGGGGCGTCCATTGCAGCGAGGTGTGCGACGCCACGTAATGCGCCACGCGGTTGCGCATCAGCGTCCGGTCCATGTAGTTGGCGATCAGACACCAGCGTTTGTGCTTCGGCATGCCCAGTATTTCGGTCTTCTTCGAGAGTTTCAGCGCATAGGGCTTCTTCTCCCAGTTCCACGTCGAGTTGCCGCGGCCCTTGACCTCGGCCGCCATCTCGGGCAGATCGTCGAACCCGCCGTTGCCCTCGATGCGGATCGCCCCGGCGATCCACGTGTCGGTGTCCTCGACCGGAGCTGAAGCCGTGACATAGATCACGGGCAGCCCGGCGGCCGCCGCCGGGGAACTTCGGAGCGTGAACGGTTCGGAGGTCATCCGCTGTCCGCCGACCTCCACCGTGAGACACACCCGCTCGTCGTAGGCCTGCCCCGTCGCCGGGTCGGTGACGAAGAGCGAGAACTGCCCGCCCACCGGCCCGCTCCACCCCGTCACCGTGCATCCCGAGGTGAACGATCCGCCGGGTGCGGCCGTGATTTCGACGCGGGAAACACTCCACGCATCGTTCCAGGGCGTGAGCGCGAAGCGCAGGCAGCCCGTCTCGCTGCGTTCCAATTCGAGCGTCTGCGACGAGAGGGTGATTTCGAGCGGCTTGCCGGGACCTTCGTCCGGGTCCGAACAGCCGGCAGCCAAGAGCGGCAGCAGGGCCGCCGCGATCCGGAACATTCTATTGACGTACATCTTCATAGCTTCCATCGACATAATAACCTTTTTCCGCCTCCTTGCCGTCGACCAGCTCCTTCACGATACCGTTCTTGAGGTTGTGCTCGCGGAACAGCTCCTCGTAATCGCGCGTGTAGGCCGCATCGGGCACGACATTGACGTCGAAGCGGAGCTTCAGGACTCCCGCCGGGAGGATGTTGCCGTAGACCCAGACGGTATGCTCCACCGCGCCGACGTTCTTGTTGCTGTCGTACGTCAGGCGGATATGCTGCGTACGCCCCGGGGGCACGATGATGCGCGACTTGCGGTCGGCGACGAGGCATCCGCACGAGGTCTGTATCTCATGGATCACCAGCGGGTTTTCGCCCGTATTGGTCACCGGAAACATCAGTTCGAGTTTCTGCCCCTGCAAAATCGGGAAATAGTGCCGCACAGGATCTTTGGCCTCGACGGAGGTCGGCTGCACCCGCTTGCTGCAGGAGGAAACGAACATGGCTGCGAGGAGCAGCACGGCGTATGTCAAACCGCTTTTTCGCATAACTACGGAATCAAGTAAATTTCATCGGCCGCAAGCTGCGTGCGCCCGCCTTCGGGCCGCAGCGCCCGGATCGTTATCCGCTCCGCGCCCGAGAGGTCCACGAGACCGGAAACCGTGAAGATCCGCCCCGCGGCGTCGGGCTTCGGCACGAAGGCCCGGTACAACGCGCCGTCCTTGTAAACCTCCACGCTCCGCGGCGCACGGAGACGGTGGCGGGGCATGTCGAGGAACGACATTTCGAACCGCTGCGCCCGGGAAGCCGCCCCGGTGGGTATTTCGACCTCCAGGTCGGCCGAACTGATGTGCCAGCCGTAGTGATACCCGACCGGCAGTCCGCGCACCCCGTCGGTCAGCACCCCGAGGTCCTCATAGCCTTCGTCGGGCCTCGAAACGGCCTTCAACCCGGTGTCCGGCAGCAGGTTCGACACCGTTTCAGCCTGGAAAATGCGGCTGCGCCACGCGCCGAGATACTCCCCGACCGGGAGTCCCGATTCGCCGACGTGTTTCATGCCGGCGAAGGAGGCGCACTCCTCCAACGCCGCGAGCCATTGCCCGGCCTGCGGCCTCACGCGGAGACTCCCGCCCCTGCGCTCCATACATCCGGACGGTCCGGCGGCGTGGTTGCGGGCCACTTCGAGCCGCGTATAGCTCAAGGCCGTCAGCAGTTCGTGCAGCTGCCGCCGCTCGGCGCCCTTCGCCGTGGGAAGGACGCGCCCCAGTTCGTCGTAGAAGGCGGCGAACTTCGCGGCATCGAGCCACGAAGCCTCCGCATCGCGGATACCGCCGTAGAGGTTCAGCCCCCTCGCCGAAGCCGCGGCGCGCCGTTCGGCCTGCACGCAGAACCCCGCCAGCAGGTCGCCCGACTTCGGGTAATTCGCGGCGAAATAACGCCGCATCAACGTCCCGACCGGCTGGCCGGGATCGCGCAGCAACGACGCGAGCACATAGGTCCGCACATCGTCGAAAGGCACGTAGTCGTAACCGCTGCCGTTGAGAAAAATGCCCTCCACACCCTTGTCGCGGTAGAACCGCAGCCGTTCGCCCATCCGTTCCAGCACG
This sequence comes from uncultured Alistipes sp., assembly GCA_900541585.1. Lineage (GTDB taxonomy): Bacteria > Bacteroidota > Bacteroidia > Bacteroidales > Rikenellaceae > Alistipes. The sequence goes on along the minus strand of UQKD01000005.1, from coordinate 15,395 downwards.
GGAAAGGGCGTGAGGTAGTCGTCGAAATTCTGGATGTAATCCCAGATGTAAACGTTGTCGGTAACGTCCTTCCAGCCATCGAGCCGCACGGCGAACTTCTTCCCCGAAGCGGATTTCAGGGCGCCGGCCGACAGCGGCAGTTCCATCGCGCTGACGATCACCCCCGTATTGGCGGGCATCCGCACGGCGGGAGGCTCCCCGGTCGAGAGGTAACCCAGCGTGAAGAACGTATGGTGCGGGAAACGCGCGGCCAGCCGCCCGAGGATCCGCATCACGGCCGGAGTCGCGGTCCGGGAGGTATTGCCCGCAGCCGAGCAGGCCTCGCAGGTGCAGATGGCGTCGTTGTCGGCAGGCGCGATCACGAACCGCGCCGGGAGCGTGCCGCCCTCGCCGAAATTGTCCGCAACGTACTCCTCGATGCGGCGGAAAGTCTCGTCGGACGAGAAGCAGAACTGCCCGTCGCAGGTTTCGCCGCCGACCGTGGCGAAGACTTCCTTCGGAGCGTCCGTCAGCACGCGGTCCAGCTGGTGGCCCCAAAGTCCCCATCCGGTCTCCACATTGTCCGTCGAAAGGATTCCGGCCAGGTCGTCATCCTGCGCCGCAGGGGTATAGACCGCCCGGTATGCGAATGCGAATGCGAACCGCCCCGCCGTATCGCGCAGTCCGACCGCCGCGGGCGGCAAGTCCGCGGCGTCGATGCGCCGGTCCTCCCCGGCGAGCGATTTCATCAGCTGGTATTGCAGCCAGAGCATCGTCCGCTCGTCGCGGGCTGCGATCAGCACGCCCCGGCGGCTGCGCTCGACGCGGAAATCGCCTTTCAGCAGCGTGTCGATCCGCACCGTCAGCCCGAACAGCTCCCGGTCGCCGGTCCCTTCGTCCGGAACCGTCCGGATGCCGCCTTCGGCGCGCCGCCGCAGGTGATCGCGCAGGTATCCGGCCCAGCGTGCGTCCTGCTTCGAGGCGTCGTCGGCAGGCGCGACCGCATAGCCCCCGCACTCCGCGGGCGACAGCGCCGCCGCGGAGCAGCCCGCCCCGGCGAGGAGCAGACACAGCGTCGCGCAAAAGACGGCCGCCAACCTTTCAGAACGAGATATACAACTGCACATAAATATTGTACATGTTTTTATAACGGGTCTGAATCGTATCGTAACCCAGGCGTTTTTCGGTATAATAGGTGTACCACGTGCCGAGCAGCCCCAGCGTGAGGTTAGGCGTAAACATATACTGACCGCCCATGCCCACCATCGTATTGGCGTGGTCGAAGGTTCCCGGCAGCGCCCGGTCGAGCACCGACAGTTCGGGAGCCGAACCGATGCCCGCCATGCCCACGACATACGACCGGCCGTCGTCCACCGGGTAATAGCGCACCTGGGCCATCGCGTTGTAGTAGAATTTCGAGTCGATGACGAAGAAATCGCACTTGCCGTTCAGCCACACCGGACCGAGGAACTTCGCGACGCCCGGTCCCACGGACCAGAGGTTGCGTCCGTCGAGCCGGCGGTAGCCGACGCGGGCCTCCGCCTCCCAGTCGCGGCGGAAGAACTTGGTCAGCGAGGCGTTGGCCATCCACGCGGGGAAATACCGGTCGGACCACGCGAGGTTGACCATCGTCTGCCAGTCGCGCGGGAACTTGTGGATCCACTCGCCCTGCAGCTGGACGCCCACGCCGCCGCCGTCGAACGAGGTGGCGTTGGCATTGATGTCCTCCTCGCGCTCGCCGTTGCGGCCCGCATAGTTGACGCGCCCCGTATAGGTGTTCCCGGGCTGTTTGCGCGAATATTGCAGCGTGGCGACGGACTGGATGGCATCCTCGTCGCCGTAGCGCGACTGGAGGTACTCCAGCCCGATCTCGTTCCGGAGCATCCCGTAGCGCAGCCCCTTGAGGTGGCGGTTGAAGGCATAGTGTTCGGCGGCCGAAGGCTCGTAGTTCTGCTGGTAGAAATAGGCCAGCCCGTACTCCTTTTTCTTCTCGTAGGCGAGTCCCTTGGCATAGAGCAGCGACTTGTTCCGGGCGTCGTAGTGCAGCGCCGTGTCGAGCACCGTCAGCGCCTCGTCGGGACGCCCCCTGCGGGTCAGGTCCAGCGCCCGGTATTCGCTGCTCTGCGAGAGCGCCCCCGTCAGCTGGGGGTTGCCCGGATAGTCCCACAGTACGGGCCGGATCAGCTCGATCGAAGCCTCGTACCTCCCCTCGGCGTCGAGCGACGCGGCTTTCTTGGCCAAATAGAACGGCTCGCGGGGATGGCGTTCCAGCCCCCGGTCGGTATATTCGCGGAACACGTCGTCGCGGCCCATCTGCGCGGCGGCGTTGATGGCGTAGCGCAAAGCCAGGTCGTTCGAGGGGGCCAGCGCCAGCAGCTGGTCGGCCTCCGCGAAGGCATGGGCCGTGGCGCCCTCGTCGAGGCATTGCCTGATGTAGGGAATGGCGATGTCGGCATAACCCGCCACGTAGAAGTCGCGCATCTGGGGATCGGCGCGCCCGATGGCCCCCAGGTAGAGGTACATCGCCTCGGAGGTGCGGCCCATGCGGTCGAGCACGTACGCCCGCTTGCCGACGAGGTTCTCGGTATCCGGGAAGCGCGTCGCAAGCGTGTCCAGAGTCGCCATGGCGTCGTCGTAACGCTTCATCCGGATCCGGCAAGAGAGTACCTTCTCCCACGCCGCGCGGAGCGTCTCCGCGTCGGTCCGCTGGCGGGTGACAAACATCGCGGCGGGCAGCGCCTCGGTGTAGAGTTCCTGCTCCATCAGGCGGTCGGCGCGCTGCAACTGCATGCGGCACAGCGCATCGGTCAGTTCCCCGTCGCCGGGATAGCGTTCGCAGAGCAGCGTCAGCCGGTTGAAGGCCTGCCGCTCCTCGCCCATGTTGCGGTAGATCAGGTATTCCTTGTATAACAGCGGCTTGTCGTCGCCGTAGTAACGGCGCATCTCGCGCAGGTAGAAAAGCGCGTCGTCGTTGTAGCCGCGCAGCATCGAGGTATTGAGCAGGTAGTCGACCACCTCGCGGCTGTGGTCGCCGCGCTCGAAGGCCGTGCCGTAGAGCACGTAGGGGTCGCGCTGCCGCTCGGCGCGCGCGGCGTCCAGCACCAGCGTACTGTAAAGCCGTTGCAGCTCGGGCGTGCTCCGCCTCCGCATGCGGTCGCGCATGAAGGCCAGCGCCTCGGGATGGCGGTTCATCTCGCTCAGAATGCCGACCTTCTTGTAGACCAGCGTCACGCTGCCCGGCAGGGCCGCCAATCCGCGCGAAGTCCAGGCCAGCGCCTGCTCCTGCTCGCCCTCCTGCAGGTGCAGGTTGATGATGTCGAGGTAATACTGTTCGTTGTCGGGAACGCTTTTCAGCAGTTCCTCAAGCGTCAGGATGGCCGTTTTCCGATCCCCGGCGCGCTTCTGACGCTGATAATTCAGCTCCATCGAGTAGACCAGGTCCCTGTGCAGCACGGTGTCCTGCGGATAGATCTGGTTGATGCGTTTGAGCAGCCGGTCGGCCTCTACGTGGTTGCCCTGCTTGCGGTAAAGGTCGATCTTACGCCGCCACAACCCCCGCCAGTAGGGATTCACCTCCAGCAGTTCGTTGACGAAGCAGATGGCGCTGGAGTAGTTCTGCGTGATGTCCTCGACGTCGACCAGCAGCTGCTTGGCCTCGACGTTGTCGTAATTGAGGTCGACGGCCTTGAGCAGGTAGTAACGCGACTTGTCGTAATCCTGCCCGTGGAACCAGTATCTGCCCATCAGGTATTGCAGGTTCGAGGCGAGGTCGTACTTGGCCAGACCCTCGTCGAGCAACTGCTTGCCCTCCTCCCACTGCTCTTCGGAGAAATAGTCCCGGACCTTTTCGGCGTACTCTTCCGGCGTCATGTCCCGCGCTACGGCGTGCCGGGGCGCCAGGGCCAGTAGACACACACAGCCCGCAAACAGGAATCTTGTCAAGGTTCGTATCGAATTCTTCATACTGTCCACAGGGTTTAGAGGTCATTACCGGAAATCCCTCCAGGTGAGGGGGGGGGAACTTTCGGCCCGTCCATCGGAATCGGCTCCTCGCGCTGGCTGAATCCCTTGCGGGTCATCTTACCCCACTTGTAGTCGCGGGACATGAGGTGGTTGAGATAACCTTTCAGCGAGAAGAAGGTGATCAGCGGATGGTAGATGAACGGTTCGAGAATGGACGCGGCAATGATCCAGATATATTCGTAACCCCGCCGGTAGAGCGTGCCCAGATAATAGTCGTAGGCGACGACCACCAGCGAGAGGAACTGGCAGAAAAGGTAGATGGCCAGGAAAATCACCCACATCGTGTGCCAGTTGACGGCTCCGGTGAAGGCCAGAAACAGGAACAGGATGAATCCCGTGGCCTCGATGATCGGGGCCAGAAACTCGAAGATGACCATGTAGGGCAGCGTGACGAGCCCCGTCTGGCGGTAGGTCTTGTTGAAGATCATCTTGCGGTGGATCATCAGCGCCTGGAACAGCCCGCGACCCCAGCGCGTACGCTGGCGGTAGAGCACCACGAGGTTCGGAGGCCCCTCGGTCCAGCAGCAGGTCTCGGGGACCTGCACGACCTTGTAGGGGCGCGAGAAGTCGCACATGTAACCCACCATGCGGGCCAGCAGGTCCATGTCCTCGGCGAACGACATCGGGTCGTAACCGCCTGCCGCGATGGCGATCTGACGGTCGAAAAGCCCGAATCCGCCCGAGACGTTGGGCATGGCGTTGATCGCCGACCACCCCATCTTGCCCACCAGGTAGGAGCGCATGTACTCCAGATTCTGGAACAGCGGGATCGGCGTATGGGGCGGCCGCACCTCGACCACCTGCCCGTTCTCGATCTTGCAGCCGTTGGCCATGCGCATCGTGCCGCTCACGGCGATCACGTGCTTCGACGACGAGAGCACGGGCCAGATACAGCGGTAGAGGGCGTCGCGGCGCAGGATGCAGTCCACGTCGGTGCAGATGAAGTAGGGATACTGCGCGGCGTTGATGCCGGCATTCGAGGCGTCGGCCTTCGTGCCGCCGTTCTCCTTGTCGACGACGATCAGCCTGTGGTACTCCGGATTCGTCGACTTGAGCACGCGCCGGAACGGCTGGGTCTTGATGCGCTCGATGTAGGCGAACGGAACCTCGACCAGCTCGTAGTGTTCGATCAGCTTGTCGAGCGTGGAGTCCCTGCTGCCGTCGTTGACGATGACCACCTCGAACAGCGGGTAGTCCAGTCCGAGCATCGAATCGACGTTGTCGATGATGGTCTTCTCCTCGTTGTAGGCCGGGGCGATCACCGACACGCCGGGCGTATAGGGCGATTCGCTCAACACCTTGCGCACGTAGTTGTCGTCGTAGTAGCTCCTGCGGAGTTTGAGCGAGATGAACGACAGGAACATCATGACGATAAAGCTGACCGCCAGGAAACTCGTATAGAAAAATACGAAATAATTGAAAAAATCGAAGAGAATCGCTTTCATGCCCGGTTCGTTAGTGGATTCTTGACGTGGGCGAAGAGTTGCGAGGCGTAGCCCGTCGTCAGGGTTTCGAGCTGCCCGAAAAGGGCGCGGCCCGGCTCTCCGTAATCGTAGAGGTAGGTCAGCGCACAGAGTTTCGTACCCAGGTCGTCGGCGCGTTCGAAGGCCTCGTGCAGGAACCCGAGCGCCTGCCCGGTCTGCATGCCGGCCACCGAGGCGAGGATGTTCCGTTTGATATACTCGGGCTGCACGTCGTAGATTTCGACCATCTTCGACTCGGATTCGATGTATTTCATGCCGCCCAGCGTGCGCACGATCTCGTTACGCAGCGTCCAGGTTTTCGTGTTGAGCATCTCCAGCAGCGGCGGACAGTTGTCCGTCTGGTCGAAGAGCTTGATCTCGCTCACGAAGAAGGCCTTCACGTTGTCCTCGACCGAACTGTTGACCCATTTGAGGAAACTCGGGACCACGAAGCCCATCTTCTCGCGGTGGCGCACGATCATGTGGATCTCGGCCATGTTCCACCGGCTGAGCTTCATCGTGACGTCCTCGTCGAAGAAGCGGAACGGGTTGCTCTGGCTCAGCCACATGTAGGCGAAGCGCGCGGCATGGCGCAGCTCGATGCAGCGGTGGTAGAGGAAACGCACCAGCACGGCCTCGGAGACGTATCCGTTGACCGACTGGATCGACAACAGGGCCTGAATCTTGCGCCGCGGCCGCCCGAACTGGATTTCACGTTCGAAAAAACTGCCGACCTTGAACACGCCCTGCACGTTCTGCATGTTGTAGTTGTTGACCTTGTCGTCGCCCAGCTCGCTCTTGATCCGGATGAGCACCTGGACCAGGAAACGCATCTCCTGCCGTTTCAGGCTCTTCTTGATGTCGTGTTCCACCAGCCCGGCGATCTCTCCGACGGAACGGTTTTCGCGGTCGCCCAGCACCTCCTTCAGGGGCTCGTAGAAGCGTTTGTGAATACGTGCGAAAAGTCTCTTTTCCCGCTGGCGGCGGTAGATGCCGTAGACCAGGTAGAGGGCGAGGAACAGGTAGAAAACCACACACAGCGTCACGACGGCGATGCAGATGCGCACCACCACCGGATAGCCGATAAATTTATAATACAGCAGGTAGAAATAATATGTCAGGTAATCGAACCCGGACAGCACTTCATCCATCAATACGCTTTAATTCGCCTTTCGCCGCCGCACACCCAACCGCGACAGGCTTATAATAGTTACAAAGTTACACTTTTTTCGGAAAACCGAAACAGCATTCCGCACTTTTTTATGTACTATATCATTCGCAATAATTCAAAATAACTTAAAAACAGACAGAAAAACAAAACGTTTCCGTTTTACTACTTATCCAAAAAGACCTAAATAACATTTCGGACATCCGGCGGAAGTCCCGGCAGCGGCCGTCATTCTTGCCCGGAATTTGCAGTCTTGACCGAAAAAGCCTTCGCCTATGTACCTTTCGATCGCCGTCAAGCTGCTGGCCGGCATGCTGGGCGTCATCTTCTTTCTGCGCGTCTCGGGCAAAACCCAGATGGCGCAGCTCACGCCGCTCGACTCGGTCAACGCCTTCGTACTGGGCGCCCTGGTCGGCGGCGTCATCTACAACCCCGAGACCTCGGTCTGGCAGCTGGTCTTCACGTTCGTCGTCTGGACTGCCGTGAACGTGGCCCTGCGCTACCTGATGCGTTTCCGCCGCATCCGCAAGGCGATCCGGGGCGACACGGTGATGCTCGTCCGCGACCGCAAGCTGGTGCTGCGCGAATTCCGCCGCAACGGGCTGGAGATGGAACAGTTCCGGACGATGCTGCGGGAAAACGGCATCTTCTCGATGTTCGACGTGGACGACGTGCGTTTCGAGACCAACGGACACATCACCGTCTCCCGCCGCAACGAGCCGCCCGAATCCTACCTGCTGGTCAACGGCGGCAAAGTCCTCTGCGACTCGCTCCGGCGCAGCGGCAAGACCGAACGCTGGCTCACACGCCACCTCCGGGAGGCGGGCTATCCCGACGCGGAAAAACTGTTCTGCGTCGAATGGACGCCCGGCAGGGGCTTCTACGTCGTTCCGATGGAGGAGCGCGGACGGAATTCCGAATCCGGAGACGAGACCCCCTCGGCCGACTGACGGCACGAAAAAAGGCGGCCCTTTCGCAGGGTCGCCCTTCTCACCGGCCGGGAGGCCTATTTACCGACGGTCTGCGCCAGCGCCACAAAATAGCGCGCCGGGTCCAGCCCGAGGGCCGCCAGCAGTTCCGCCTCGGGGGCGCTGCCGCGCGTGATCGAGCGCAGGCCGTGCCCCGCCGTATAGAGGTTGACATTCTCGGCATAGCCCGCGGCATCCTGCCCGCAGAGGTAGCGGACGTGCTCCGCCGGGATGTTCCTGCCCTCGTATACCGTCCGGTCAGCCAGGTAAACCAGATTCAGCGGCGCGGTGAAGACAAAGTCCTGCATCCCGGCCAGCTTGCGGCGGTCGCCCTCCAGCACGCGCACCAGCTTATGCGCCCGGGCGTCGTAAGAATAGACGCCCTCGGCGAAAAACGCATAGACGCGCACCGGATAAAGCGCCAGCGCCGAAGGAGCCGTCAGACGGTCCGTACCAGGGCGGTTGATGCCGGCGGCGGCCCACACCACGCCCGAAAGCTCTTCGAGCGTCAGCGGTGCGGCCGCATATTCGCGCCACGAGCGGCGGTTGGCCAGCGCCTCGTTCACACTCTTCCCGCCCACGGTGTCGGGCGCCACGAGGGCGATTTCCGGGCCGTGTTTCACTTCGGTCTTCGTCGCCGCGGCCTTTCGGGCCGACGGACTTCCGCAGCACGCCGTCATCAGCAGCGCCGCGCAGGCAATCAGTTTCGTTTTCATCTTTCCCAAAATTTAGTTGTATCGCCACGAATATATGAAAAAATTCCGATCCGCACCCGTTTTTCCGGCACGAACCCGCTTCCGGACATTCAGTCGAAATCCGCGTCGGCAGCCGAGCCGAGCACGGCGACGATCTCCTCGCCGTAGCGTTCGGCCCTGCGGGGACCGAACCCCGCGACCGAGAGCAGGTCGGCAGGCGAGGCGGCTCCGCTCCGGGCCACGTTGAGCAGGTCGCGGTTCGAGGCGACGACGAAGGGTTTGCAGCCCATTTCGGCCGCACGCCGGTCGCGCCACACGCGGAGCGCCTCGAAACGTTCGCACTCCCCGGACGTGAGTTCCGACCCCGCGGGAAGGTGCTCGCCGACCAGTGCGGCACGCATCGCGGATTCGTCGGCGGTCTCCTCGTTGAAAATGACAAGCAGCATCCATGCACTGCGGCTGCGCAGGCATCCGCAGTGCAGGCGCGGCACACGGACGGCCGAAAGAAATTCGTTCACCGTCCGCTCGTCGTGCTCCCGGAAAGCCGGGTCGACGCGGATTTCAAAAGTTTTGATCCTCATAATCTGTTATTTAAAGTTGCGGAGCAAATATAGGCCAAAGAGCCGTAATCTGCAACAAAAGGTCCGAGGCACGGGATTTTTGATTACCTTTGGGGTCGTAACGACCCTTTTACCAGTCGAGAGGTTATGCCAGACCGCACGCAATTCGGTTTTGCATCATCCGACTTTTTGAAACCTTTATCCAACGTCAACGCCCAACGCCATGAAACCCGAAACCGTCTGCACCGTCGTCTTCTCGCCGACGGGCACTTCGAGAAAAATCGCCGAGGCCGTAGCCCGGGGCATCGCCTCCGGCGCCGGGGCCGAAGCCCTGAAAACCATCGACCTGACACACGCTGCGGCACAGTCCGCCGTGCTGCCCGCCGGCGCCGTGGCGGTCATCGCCGCTCCCGTCTACGGGGGACATGTGGCCCCGACGGCCGCAAAGAGGCTGGAAACGCTCCGCGGCTCGGGAACGCCCGCCGTGGTGATCGCCGTCTACGGCAACCGGGCCTTCGAAAAGGCCGCCGCGGAGCTGGCCGCGCTGGCCGCCCGGCAGGGATTCGTCCCCGTGGCCGCCGCGGCATTCGTCGGCGAACACTCGTACAGCACCCCCGAAACCCCCGTCGCCGCGGGACGTCCCGACGCGCAGGATCTCGCCCGGGCCGCGGAGTTCGGCGCCGCGGTGCGCGAAAAGCTCGCGGCGGGAACGACGGCCCCGGTCGACGCCGCTCAACTGAAGGACGTGCGCACGCCGCTCGTGCCGATGCTGCGCTTCATCCGTTTCGTCGCGGACTACCGCCGCCGGCAGAAAAGAAACCCCGCCGTCTACCTGCCCGCGTGCGATGCCGACCGCTGCACCCATTGCGGCCGCTGCACCGCGGTCTGCCCGACACAGGCCATCGCACGGGGCGACGAGGTGCACACCGACCCTGCACGCTGTATCCGCTGCTGCGCCTGCGTCAAGGGATGTCCGGTCGGGGCACGGAGTTTCCACACCCCCTTCGCCGCAGCCCTCGCACGCAGTTTCACCCGGCGCAAACCACCCGTAACGCTTTTATAATCATGGCCGAACGCCTCGCATCTCCGACAGCGCATGAGCTGGACGCACTTACCGATCTGTGGGAGAAATCGGTACGCGCCACGCACGACTTTCTGGCCCCGGAGGACATCCCCTTTTTCCGCCGCATGGTGCGTGAAGAGGCGCTTCCGGCGGCGGAACTCCATGTCGTACGGGATTCCGAAAACCACTTCGCGGCCTTCGCGGGCGTCGAAGCCGACCGGCTCGAAATGCTGTTCGTCGCGCCTACCGCGCGCGGAAAAGGGCTGGGACGCGAACTCGTGGAGCACGTCACAACCCATTGCGGGGTGCGGCGTGTGGACGTGAACGAGCAGAACACGCAGGCCGCAGGATTCTATGCCCGGATGGGCTTTCGCATCGTCTCGCGCGACACCCTGGACCCTTCGGGACGCCCCTACCCCATTCTCCACCTCGAACGCTGACAAACGGCGGGCAGCCTTTCGGCCGCACGTTCCGTCATTCCGTATATCCGCCGACCGCCAGCGGACCGTCGTCCACCGCGGCCGGCACAAAAAAAGGAGAACCCGTTTCCGGATTCTCCCTCCCATCATAGAATGGCCGCAGGCTATCTGACCTCGATCTGGCGGGCTGCAACGGCGGCTTCCGTCTCCTTCTTCTTGGGAATTTCGATGGTCATCACACCGTTCTCGACCTTGGCCGCGATCTTCTCGCGCACGACGTTGTCGGGCAGCAGCAGGCTCTGCTGGAATTTCGTGTAGGAAAACTCGCGGCGCAGGTACGTGCCCTTCTTCTTGTCCTCCTCCTTCTGCTCGGCCTTCTTCTCCATCGTGACGATCAACTCGTTATCCTCGTTGATATGCACCTTGAAATCCTCCTTGGTCATACCCGGTGCGGCGACTTCCACCTTGTATTCGTTTTCGTCCTCGATGATGTTGACGGCCGGGGCCGTGGTGTTGTGGCGTTCGACAAGCCAGTCGTTGCCCAGAAAATCGTTGAAAATGCTCGGCAGCCAGTTCTGATTACGTCTTACAGGTACCATAGTTTTGTCCTCCTTGGTTTTATTTGGTTTAACATTTCGTTTCATCTCCGCGCCTCTTATGAAGCGCTTTCATATCCGATACGGTCAAATCCTATGCCAGTTCGGAGAAACTGAAAAAATGTCACGAATTGTCACAAATACGGCACAAAATTGCCGAAAAGCCAGAAAAAATGTCCTGACAGTGTGGCGTCTTAAATATTTTCCTATTTTTGCAGCATGGACAACGAATTGATTTTCCGGCAGGCACAGTCCTGCGAAACGGACCGCATCATGCAGATCATCCGCCAGGCACAGGCCCGGATGCACGCGGCAGGCAGCCGCCAGTGGCAGGACGGCTATCCCGCCCCGGGGCATATTTCGGCGGACATCGGCCGCAGCCGCGGATATGTATTGTGCAAACCCGGCGTGGAGGGGCCGCTCGCGGTGATCGCCTACGGCGCGATGGTGTTCGACGGCGAACCGGCCTATGATGCCATCGACGGGCAATGGCTCACCGACGGACCGTACGTGCTGGTGCACCGCATAGCGGTCGCCGACGGGGAACGGGGCCGCGGCGTGGCGGCAGAGTTCCTGCACCGTGTGGAGGCGCTCGCGTCGGAACGCGGCGTCAAGGCCTTCCGCATCGACACCAATTTCGACAACCGGACCATGCTGCGGTTGCTCGAACGCACGGGATTCAGCTATTGCGGAAAAGTAGTCTACCGAAGCGGAGAACGGCTGGCTTATGAAAAACGACTCTGAACACACCGATACGAAAAAACAGAACCCGAGGCTCCACTCCCCGGGTTCTTTCATTTCACTGTTCAGCGCGTCACTATTTTCTTGAAGAAATCCTCCAGAGGAACATTGTAATAATCACACAAATCAGCCAGCGTCGTCAGTGAAATGCTATGCCTTCCGCTTTCGATCCGACCGATGTTCAGGTCGGTGTCGAACCGGACATTTTCTTGAGTAAGGCCTCTCTCCCGGCGGACCGTTTTCAGCCGATCCACGACTTGTTCCACCAAAATATCATTACGCCGCTGCCGTTTCATAATGCAAATTTCCGCAATTATGCACTCAATTTTTACTACACACTTGTAGCACAGCGACTAAAACGACACCTTCAAACGTGTAGTCGCCGGAAGCATTATGAATACAAATCGGTTTAAACCACTTTTCAGACGTTTTAGAACATACAAAAATAAATAATTTGTTGCATAAAGCAACGGAAACAACCGGAACGGCAGCGAAAAGGCCGATGCCGGGGACTTTTCGTTTCAATCTTCATCGGTCGGATTCCGGTGTGTACCCGCCTTCCGGATATAGAGCTATATGCGCGGCAAAGCCCATTTCGCGGCCCGATCCGTCCACCGGGAATCGTCTGCCGGAGACCAGGAAACACCGCGAACCGATGATCCGCAGCGTCTTTCGGGGCGGTCAACCGACCCGTCATGCCAAACTTATAAAAGATTTGAAATACTCCCGCAGAATGACGGTGAGCGCCGATAAGAAAAGAAAAACGACCTGCATTTCTGCAAGTCGCTGATCTTTAAGTGGTACCACCAGGAATCGAACGACTCTCAGATAGCGCACTATATCAACATTTTGCAACGATACAAAGTTTCAGTCCCACACGTTTTATTTGCTTAAAACGCGCTCTTCCGCAGGCATCTGCCAGAGGGGTTGATTTCTGTTTCAAATATACGGAAAGTTTATCTCAACAAAGGATGATTCGGGAAATTAATTTGTTCCGAATCCATATCCGGGAAAATAATACGCCCTACTATTTTACACAACAACCAGCTATTTATCTCAAATGAGAACTATAATTCTGAGCAACAACCACTTTCTATTATCACAGACAACTTTCTAATGATTTGCTGCTCTTCATCCTTTCCCCGTGTACTCAAGGAAAGAAGCGGAACGCCGCATAAATCCAAAATAGATTGTTTTACGGCATCCCGTTCCCGTTGAACAGGCAGATCATGTTGGCTGCCATTGACCTCGACCGCCAATACGGGCATTTTATCACACTTATTATATATCAGGAAATCGACATGGCTGTTTCTGCGGACGAATGCCCGCTGTCTGGACGTCAGTTCTATTTCTCTCCCGACAATATTCCGCAACGGATAATTGGCGATCACTTCGAAGTTCGAGAACCGGGAATCCCGTCCGATAATATTCAGGATCAACTCGTGCATCAGGTTCTCCGAGGCATACCAAGATCCGAATAACCGGCGCAATGACCGCTCACGATCGGGATCGAGATTATGATGATACAAATAATCAAAGATCGACTGAAAAGAGATTTCTCCGCCATTGTATTTGATATAGCGGATCAGGTTGCCAATATTGGTCGACAGCGGAGCCTGCTCGAACAACAGTTGGGACATCACTAATTCCAAGCGGTTCTTCGCCCGGGAAACCGCCACGTTTATCAACTCCGACTGGTTAATGAAGTCGACTCTTTTATCCGTACAATACGATGCCTCCCACTCTTCATCAACTTTTACCTTATCTTTGACCGTCGAGAAAATAACCACCTCTTTCTCGCGTCCCTGAAATTTATGGATTGTATCGGCACAGATATCCTCACGGAGTTTATTAATAGCATTTGCATGACTACGGAATGGAGTAATAACTCCTATATCAGTTATCCCGGAACTCGTTAATCTATTAAATTCCTCACAGACTTTCAGCTGTTCCAACTTATTTACCCACGATTTCCCCCTGTAATCGGCACACGGCCTCTCCCGATCAGCGTGACGGACGGTAACGATTGCCAAAGGATGATTACCGTTTTCGGGATCGGTCCATTCCGATTTGATAATTAGCTTCTTATCGTAGAATTGCTGATTGCAGAAATCAATAATCAGTGGATGGCACCGATAATGTTCACGCAACAAAACGGTCGGTAAATTCGGATAAATTGCTTTCAGTGAGCTGATAATGCTATGTTTAACATAGTCATAACTCGGATGCACCTGCATTTGCCGGGCATATTCCTGCGCTTGGGGAACGACTTCCGAAGGAACAATTTGCGGTAACTGCATGGAATCGCCCACGATTACAATATTGCGACAGCAGGACATTGCAATAATAGCAGTAATCAAATCGACCTGAGAAGACTCGTCGATAATAATGTAGTCGAAGACAAAACCCGGAGGAATTGATTTTCGGACGGCATGTGTCGTACTTGTGATAACCGGAACTTGTGAAATAAACTCATCAAACTGCTTTTTGTAATTTTCCAGCGTAAACGCGATGTCCGTCCTCTTGATGTTCTTATTCAAATAATGTTGGAAAATCGTCTGCGAAAGTTCCTGACACTCCTTGGATAGCTCATCCATTCGGCCCTCTGCCAACAATTCACAGAGGCGGTCATATTCCCGATCCAATTCGGACAAACTTACCTGATAGAACATCTCTCCGGCATAGTCTGCCAAAATCTGCACATCCTTGTAAGTCGAGATCGTTAAAGGAATGCGATAATGGAAGAAGGTTTTTATATAGATCAAGATATCGTCCAGACATCCGGCAAAACGGCTGTAAGCGTATTTGCCATATTCACGCCAGGACTCACAATAATTCTTCAGCGCAAGCCACTTCTTGGCCGTATATCTCCGGCCCTTCAGTGCATCGTGGATCCGTATATATTGAGGTACTGATAAATCTATGTTTTTATGAAAATAATCCCACTCTAATAACAAGTCTTTCTTCTCTTTTCGCAATTCGGAAAGTCGGTCGTCTAAACACAACAACTCTCTTAATTTTCCGACCAACTCTTCCAAGCTACGCTCGTTCTCCAGTATTTTCGAAGCATCGACGGGAAAAGTTCCGATAGGAGGGTGATTCTGCAAAAAATACGCTTCCCGGTTATCGTATTTTCCAAGAGTCGCAAGAATATCTCCATAACCATACTTTTGCAGTTTCTCCGCAATATTGGATGTCGCCGAATTATTGCCGGATACAACCCCGACAGTCTTTTTATTTTTGATGAGATTCGCAATAATATTCAGAATCGTTTGAGTCTTTCCTGTCCCCGGAGGCCCTTCGATGAGGCTGATATTATGCGTCAAAGCCATCCGGACAGCTTCCATCTGGGATCGGTTACTGCCGAAGGGATAAATAATCGTTCCGGACAAAGGAATCGTTCGGATTTCACTGCGATTCAAGTAGGAATGCAATACGGTATCCGAAGCCGTCACGTCTATATTTTTCAGCTCTTTCTCAAGGAAACTCTCCTCCTCTTCTTTCTCTGCAACCGCAACCTCCGGCCTATTATTGGTTTCGCTAACCGGTTCCGGCATTTTCAGCAAGGATGCAATTTCAACAAAATACCTCAATGAACTAACAATCAATATATTACATTGATTATATTTCCATTGTTTCCCACTGTTAAATCGTATTAGATATTTTTTCGTATCTCCATCAAAATAACAGCTTACAACATCATGCGTAATATCCTTGCCT
>UQKD01000004.1 GCA_900541585.1 uncultured Alistipes sp. | reverse complement strand
TGAACGACGAAAATAGGATCGACCTCTCGATCGAGATGTATGAAGACCTCAAGGATACGCTTGTCAAAGCCATCAAAAATGCCAAAGCAGGCGGCGCAGGAAACGCAGACTTGGAGAACCAAATTGAACGGATCGAGCGGCTGACAGAGGCCGCGGAACGCTCGCAGGGGCAGGTCGCACGGATGCTCGAACAACTGCAACGGCATACGGCCTTGCCCGGAGTAAAGGCCGAGCAGGAGCGGGAATTTACCGACAAATATAACGCTCTGTTGGCGCAGTTAGCGGGTAGACTGGGGACAATCAACCACGAGAACCAGCATACGCATACATTGATCGAGCAGGTCGAGCAGGCCGTCGAAGCATTGAAAAGGCCCGGCGCCCTGCCCGTGCAGGAGCATCGACATACTTATACGCTCGACATCAAATCTTCGAAAACATTTCTGACGATGTTCGCCATGCTGGGATGCATTTTCCTGCAAGGCGCATTCATCTCCCGAATTTCAGAAAACAATCGGTTGTTAGCTGCGAACGACCTGAAATACCGCTACGTGAAAATGCGTGGTGAGATCAAGGAAAAGGAGCTAATGGAGTTGGAAACGATATTCAGGGATGAGCAGCACACGGCTATACGCGATACCGTCCGAAACCAAGTCGAACGCTATGAAGAAGCCGTAAGACGGCGGGCAGAGCTCCTGGAGCGGGCTTCAATTAAAGAGCGGAAAGCACAAAAACTGCTCGACGATGCCAAGAAATTAAGAGGAGAATATGTAGGTTTCGACACGTTCTCCCGGACACTGCACTAATTTGTTCAATAGTTTATTTATTATGGTATTTTTGCTTCGTCCGTAGTCGCGCGGCAGCTAAAAGCCCCATAAGCGAAAGGGCCTTGTATCGGTGCCGTTGCCAAAAAGCGAGAGAGGACGGAATACAGCCGACGCAGGGAAAAGCGCGATAGAGCCGCGCGAACGGTGCTGTGCGATGCGGTGTGTTGTTGCAATACGTATTATTATTATTTCATGATGCGGAAATTGCCAGTATTTGAAACATCCGTTACATAAAACTCGCAGCGCCCGAACCTATTTTTGTCGATGAAAATCGGCAGACGGCTGATTTCGACATATTTTTAACCTAAAATAACCTATGATGAAAAAAGCCTTAATATGTTATGTGTTGTTGTTTGCAGCGGCAACCGTGTCGGCGCAGAACATCACGGTACACGGCAGGGTGCTCGACAAGGCATCGAATGTCCCGTTGGCTGGCGTTACCGTAATCACCGAAACCGGAACAGGCGACGCGACGAATCTCGACGGCGAGTTTTCTCTGAACAACGTGCCGCAAAATTCGATGCTGACATTCTCTTTCATCGGCTACACGACGCAAACGCTCGCGGCCAAGGCGGAGATGCTCGTCTATCTCGAAGAGGAAACGGCCATGCTCGACGAGGTCGTTGTCGTCGGATATACGACGGAAAAGAAATCCGATTTGACGGGTTCCGTGTCGGTGGTCAAAATGAAAGAGGTGTCCGATACCCCGACAGGCAATGTACTTCAAGCCCTGCAAGGTCGGGTTTCGGGTATGAATATTACGACCGACGGTACGCCGGGCGGTCTGAGCACCGGTATTTCGATTCGCGGCGCCTCCTCGTTCCGCGGGGATGCCAACGGTCCCCTGTATGTCATCGACGGTGTGATGACGCGTGAGAATCCGGGAACGATTATCAACAGCAACGATATCGAATCCATGCAAGTCTTGAAAGATGCCGCTTCGGCCTCCATTTACGGCGCGCAGGCGGCCAACGGTGTCATCATCATTACGACCAAACGGGCGAAAAAAGGCGAATGTCGCGTGAATTTCGATGCTACGTTGACATTACAAACCTACCAAAGCGGATTGAATATGCTCAATGCTGACCAATGGGGCGAAGTGCTGTGGTCGGCATTCAAATACGACGGCGTTTCTCCCGAATCCGAATTGTACGGCAACGGGGCGACGCCCGAGCTTCGGCCTTACAAAAATTTGAATGATGTCCTCGTGAATCCTCAGAATACGGATTGGGAAAAGGAGATTCACCGCACGGCTCTGATGCAAACTTACAGCGTCGGCCTCTCGAAAGGAGATGAAAACGGAGCCTCGTCGCTCTCGTTGAGTTGGCTCGATCACGACGGCATCATTCGAGGTAGCGATTATCAAAAGGCCAACGCCCGTTTCAGTTCGGACTATGGCTATTTGGAGAACCGCATCCGCATCGGGGGCAACATGACCGTCAACTGGTGGCGTCAGCATAATGCACCCGACGGTGCCGAGGAGAATGCTATCAAGATACACCCCGCCCGCACGGTCTATGATTCGGAGGGTAATTGGAACGACCAGGTAGCTTACGGATTGAACGACACGCCCAACGTTATGCGTCAAATTGCCGAAGGAATGACCAACAAGCGGGAGTATTGGCGGTTATTCGGCAATGCCTATCTTTCGGTTGAGCCGGTTAAAAACCTGATTATCAAGACCAATTTCGGTATGAATTACCATAACGGAACCGATAAGATTTTTACGCCCGCGAACCTGAGGGATCAGAGGAACCACCTGACGCAATATTCGAGCAAAACGACGGACTGGGTGTGGACCAACACGGCGCAGTACAATGTCGATTTCGGCAGAAACTCCCTTATGGCTCTGCTCGGCATCGAGGCCAAGCGAAACCATTTCGAGGATATGTCCGGCGAAGGCTACGAATTCGATCTCGAAAGCCCCGACTATCTCTATCTTGGCAACGCAACCAGCGACAAGAACGCCGGATCGGGCGCTTCGAACTATTCGATGTTCTCGGTCTTCGGGAAAATCAACTACACGTGGGACAACAAATACTTGCTGTCGTTCACACTGCGTCGGGACGCCTCGTCGCGCCTCTCCTCGCAGCACAATTACGACTGGTTTCCCTCAGTGTCGGCAGGGTGGCGTATTTCGCAGGAAAAATTTATGGAGGGGACTCGATCGTGGCTCTCGGACTTAAAAATCCGTGGTGCCTACGGCGTGAACGGCAACGACATCATCGCTAACGATGCGTTCTATGCAAAATATGCCATGGATATCAACAAATCGGCCTACGCTCTCGACGGCAAGACGCTATCTCCGGGGGCCATGCGTTCGCGTAGCACGAATCCCGACCTCACGTGGGAGAAAACCTACCAGACCAACGTCGGATTCGATGCGGCTCTGCTGAACAATCGGTTGACACTCTCATTTGACTATTTTTACAAGAAGACCGAGGATATGCTGGTCGAGAAGCCCTACATCGCGACCATCGGCGAGGGTGGCTACTGTTGGTACAATGGTGGTGCGATGGTTAACAAGGGGGTGGAAATCACGACCGAATGGCACCAGTCGTTCGACAACGGATTCAGTTACAACGTCGGTCTGAACGTTACAGTCATGAGAAACAAGGTTACCGACTTGATGGACGATATCTACTATACCTACGGAGGCGGCAATGGTATTGACCGGAGCCTCGTAGGACAACCGCTCGGCTCGTGGATGGGTTACAAAACCGCGGGGATTTTCCGCACACAGAAGGAGGTTGACGACTATACGTCCCGATACCGCATCGATTTTGGACATCCGGCCGTAGGCCGTGTTCGCTATGTCGATACCAATAGTGACGGTGTGATAAACAATCGTGACCGCACATGGCTCGGTTGCGACCTGCCTAAAGCCCAGTTCGGCATCAACCTTAGCGCCGCGTGGAAGGGATTCGACCTCAATCTGTTCTTCAACAGCATCATACGCGACGCATGGAACAATTCCAAATTCTACACCGATTTCTTCCAGCTATGGACCGGCAACCACGGCACCCAGCTGCTTGGCGCTGCACAGGCTTACGACCGCTATCTTCAGACGGGGCGTTATGATTCCGCCGTTCCGGCTCCGACCCGTGAGAATCACAACAGCGAGCAAGAGGGTTCGGAGTACTACATCGAAGACGGCTCGTTCCTGCGGCTCAAAACCTTGACGCTCGGCTACACGCTGCCCGAAGCGTTCCGCAGCAAACTGCATTTGACGAAGGCCCGGATATATTTTCAGGCGCAAAACGTATTTACCATTACCCCATACAGCGGGGCTGACCCCGAAGGGCTCGGTTATCCTTACGCTCTGCCGCGACAATTTACGCTCGGCATACAGTTCGGTTTCTAATCACATATGAACCTCGACTATTATGAAAATCAGAAGTATAATTACCGCCACACTTTTCGTCATGGCTGCAGGGGCATGCAGCGACGATTTTCTCGAAAACAAACCGCAGGGGACACTTTCAGAAGGCAATATGAATGACCCGGAGGCTGTCGACCTCCTTATCACAGGTGCCTATGCGACATTCGGATGCCGCTATGCCGATTCCAACGATCCGCACTGGTTTCCGCTCACGAACTGGAGTTTCGGCGAAGTACGCTCGGACAACGCCTACAAAGGGGGCGGGGGAGTGACCGACGCCAGGGAAATTCATGACATGGAGACGGCCAACGTGCAGCCCAACAACGGGCATCTCGACGGGAAATGGTTCAATCTCTATTGCGGCATTTCGCGTTGCAATTCCGCCATTCGGGCGCTCGAAAAATTCGACGAAGATGTCATTAAGGAGAAAAATGCCCGACTTGCCGAAGTCCGTGTAATCCGCGATCACTGGTATTTCGAATTGGTGCGCCATTTCAACCGCATCCCCTATATGGATGTCGGTCTGCCCGAGAACCAGTACGTCTCCGTGCGGAACGACGAATTTACCCGCGACCAGCATCTGGCCCGTATTGCCGCCGACCTGCTCGATGCCGCCGACCAACTGCCCGAAACGCAGCCGGAAATCGGACGCATCAACCGTCGTATGGCTCTTGCCTATGCCGCCAAGGTCAAACTCTATCAGGCATACAAGCAGGATCCCGAAACGAACGCCGTGGTGGAAATCGACAAGACATTGCTGAGGGAAGTGGTCGAACTCATCGACCAAGTGAAAGGATACGACCTGCTTGGGGATTTCCAGCAGCTCGATATGCTCGAATACGAAAACGGGATCGAATCGGTCATGGCTGTCCAGTTCTCGAAGGGCGACGGTTCGGCGGACGGCGGACGGGTGAACTGGTCCATGCTGTTGAATTCCATGACAGGCACGGGATGTCCGTGGCAGGGAGACGGATTCTTCCTGCCCTCGCAAGACCTGATCAACGCCTACCAAACGGACGAAGACGGCCTGCCAATATTCGAATACCAGAAGCGGCTCCCCTACGGAATCGTGAAAATGGGCAGCGAACCGGACTCTTTCTATTTGGATAATGTAGAGGGGAATGTCGACCCGCGCCTCGATTTCGTTACGGGACGCCCCACTATTCGCTACAAAACCTACACGGAGAAGGCGTGCGGCCTTTGGGTGCGTAATACGACCGATTACGGATATAACAACACCAAACGTTTCTGGCTCTCTCCCGAGTCGCCCGATGCCATCCACGGCTGGCCGTGGGGCGCTTCGGAGCTCAACTGGCAGATTATCCGTTACGCCGACCTATTGCTGTACAAGGCTGAGGCACTGATTGAGATCGGCGACATAAACGGCCTCCGTCAGGCGCGCGAGCTCATCAACCGCATCCGCAAGCGAGCCAAGAACAGCGACTATGTCAAAGATTTCAACGACTCGACCAAAGATGCGGCACACTACAAAATCGGATTATATCCCGACAGCGTCTGGACGCAGGAGTACGCCCGCAAGGCTCTCCGTACCGAAATGCGGCTCGAAAAAGCCATGGAGGGCGAGCGTTTCTTCGACCTCGTGCGCTGGGGCATAGCGAAAGAGACGATGAACAACTATTTCGAGGCCGAGAAAAAGACCCGCACCTATTATCAAAACGCCACTTTCGACATGGGCGAGGAGTATTGTCCCATTCCCGTCGCGCAATACAATTTCTCAGGCGGAATCTATGTCCAGAACCCAGGTTACCCGAAGTTCTGACAAGCGGGCTGTGACCCCGATGCACCGAATGCCGGCCGGAACAGGAGTGACTTTCTGTTCCGGCCGTTTTGTGGTCGCGACAAGGAGATTATTTGCTCTCGAATTTCGCCGTGCGTTTCTGCACGTCGGTAGGGGTTTCGCCGAAATACTCGCGGTAGCACTTCGTGAAATAACTCGGCGAGGAGAATCCCACGCGGTAGAGGATTTCGGAGATGGTCAGTTCGGTAGTGCGCAACAGGGTGTTGGCGTGTTTCAGCCGGAGAATGCGCAACAGTTCGGCGGGCGAATAGTTCGTCAGCGCCTTGATTTTGCGATAGAACTGCACGCGGCTCAGGCCTATTTCGGAGGCCAAGTCCTCGACCGAAAGCTCCGAATCGCCCATCCTTTGCTCGACCGCTTTCATGAAACGGCGGTAGAACTCGCTGTCGATGTCGTCGGACTGCATCCGGGGCTCGGCAGAGGCGGAACATGGTAGCGCCAGTCTTTCCGCCAACAAGGCGTTCCGGATGTGCTTGCGGTTGCTAATCAATGCTTCGCACCGTGCAAGCAGTACCTGTGCATTGAAGGGTTTGGAGAGATAGGCATCTGCACCGCATGCATACCCTTCGATACGCTGTTCATCCAACGAGCAGGCCGTAAGCATCAGCACGGGGATGTGCGAGGTCGAAACCTCCGATTTCAGCCGCCGACACACCTCCATACCGTCCAGGTCGGGCATCATGATGTCGCAGATGATCAAATCGGGCGCATATTTCGAGGCGAAGCGTATGCCTGCCGCGCCGTTCGCGGCTTGCAGAATGACGTATCGGTCGCACAACAGTTCGCCGATTAACGTGCGGATGTCGGCATTGTCGTCGATGATCAGCACCGCAAGTGCCGATTCATCGGGTGGGGAGGTCTGTGCGGGGGGGGCTTCGACGTCGACCAGCTCTTTTGTTATATCTTTCGCGGACAGCAGGTTACCCCCCCCCCTCCGCAATCTTGGCTTCCGTGCCGTCGAGTTCCGCAGCGGCGTGGACGACGGGAATCGTTACCGTGAAAGTCGCTCCCTTGCCGGGGGGGCTTTGAACCCCCACCGAACCTCCGTGCATCTCGGCGAAGACCTTGACGAGGGCTAGTCCGATTCCCGAACCGTCGGGATGGATTTTGTCCGCCCGGTAGAACCGTTCGAAAACGTGGGGCAGATCCTCATGTCCGATCCCCTTGCCGGTATCGGCGACTTGCAACACCAGTTGCTCCTGCACGCCGCCGTCCCGACCGCCATACCTGTCGTGCGGCTCACCGGCAGGCTCCACCGCCAACGAAACCGTTATCCGACCGTTGGCAGGAGTGAATTTGAGGGCATTGGCCATCAGATTGAAAAAGATGCGTTCGAACTTTTCGACATCTACGGACATCGTGAAATTCCGGTCGGGTTCGACGATGAGCGTCAGTCCGATATGGTGTTTGAGCGCAGCATTGCGGAACGCCTCCGTCCACTCCGCGACAGCGTCCGCGACGTTCGTCTCTGCAGGGGTGAACGCCAGCTCGCCGTTTTCGTACTTCCTGAAATCCAAAATGCGGTTGATCAGCCGTTTCAGAATTCGGACGTTTTTGTCGGCCAGCCGCATCAGAGTCGTCTGGCGTTCGGTCAGATTGTCTGCATGAACCAGTTGCTCCACCGGATCGGCAATCAAGGTCAGCGGGGTGCGCAGGTCGTGCGAGACATTGGTAAAGAAAGCCAATTTGGACTGCGTGGCCTCCTGCAGCCGAAGGTAGGATGCCTTGAGTTCCTCCCGCTGACGCCCCAGCTCGCGATTCTGGATGTCCAGCATCTGCCGGTGCCGGACATTGGTGCGGTGGGCACGCAGGAGCATGAAAATGCCTATGCCCAGCAGGAGTGCCACCGATACCGCTGCATACAAGACGATGGTTTGCATCAGATGATGGCTCCAATAGTCGTCCACGCGGGTTTTGAGCCACTCCATCTTCTCGGTCTCCTCTTTGAGGGCTTTGTCTTGTAGAAGCAGGATCTCGGCATTCGACGCATCGACCGCCGGAGCCGTCGGCAGAAAGGCATGGCGTTCGTAGGGCGTTCCGTGCAGTATGGCTACGGCCGTGCGTATCAAACGGTGCCCCTCGGTGGGGTAGAGGAACGTGGCATCGATGACGCAGTCGGCCACGGCTCGGATGCCGATTTCGGGTGCGGCATCGATGCCGATGATTTGCAAATCGTCGAGACCGTGTTCCCGGGCAGCCCGTGAGGCCGCGATGGCCATCCGGTCGTTGTGTGCATAGATCGTATTCGCTCCGTGATAGCACGACAGTAGCGAATCCGCCACACGGTAGCCGTCCGTGTCATTCCAGTTGCCGTAGCCGTAGCCCAGTATTCGCATATCGCTGCTGCGGCCGACAATCTCTGCGAATCCGTCCCGCCGCTCAATGGCCGATGTCGAACCCCGCAATCCGCGGATTTCGAGAATGCGGCAGTCGTCTTTCGTGCGCGAGCGCGCCAGTCGGGCGGCGGAGCGGCCTATTTCTCGATTGTCCGTGCCTTGATAGGCGGTGTATGTGTCGCCGAGGATGTTGCGGTCGAACAGGATGACGGGAATCCCCGAGCGGTAGACTTCGGCGATTACAGGCGTCAAGGCCTCAGCCTCGTTGGGCGAAGCGATGATGATGTCGAACCCGTTTTCCGAAAAATAGCGGATGTCGGCAATCTGTTTTTCGCTGCTGTCTTCGGCCGAACGTATTTCGACCTGCACGTCGTTATGGAAGAGCACCTCGCGGCGAATCTCTGCGTTCATCTTTTCGCGCCAGTCGTCGGAACTGCACTGCGAAACGCCAATGCGGTACACCTCTGCATGGCGGCAGCCCGCCGCCAGCACGACGGTCAGCATGAAGAGCCAATTTCGAAGAGGTCGCATCGCGTTCATTTTTGTCCCTACAAGACAAATATAGGTCTTTTTTCCTTTCTTTCAAAAATGGTACGGAAATTTCAATGCTTCGAAAAAGCGTCTGATGTAACATTCGAAACAGACAATGAACTATTTCTGATAGGTTCGTCGTGTGCTGTGCGCTATTTTTGTATGCGGAAGTTGCCGCGAGATACTTCCGAATACCTAATCTTAATCTTAAAATCGACCGACCTAATGAATTCGCTTGCACGTTTTGTAATCTTTGTCGCCGTTGGCGGAATGACAGCGGTTGTCTCCGCCCAAAGCCTCGATATCCGATACACGGCGACGGGCAATACGCTCGTCCGTCCGACCGAAGCGGCTCATTATCTGATATTGCCTGTCGAGGACGATGCTCCGGATTCAAAAATCTACATTTGGGCCGACGGCGCGCTTGTCCGCACACTCTATGTCCGGCTGGCGCAGCATGCCGTGGATTACACGGTGCCTTTCGACCTGACACCTTACGCCGGACGGGAAATCCTGTTCAATGTCGTAGGCGAGGGTTCTTTGTATCCGCATCAAATGGAGAAATTCGTCTGCTGGAAGGCCCTGCGCCTTGCCGATGCGTTCGATACCGCAAACCGCGAGAAATTCCGCCCCGTCTATCACCATACGCCCCTCTACGGCTGGATGAACGATCCCAACGGCATGTTCTGGAAAGATGGGGCGTGGCACCTCTGTTTCCAGCATAATCCCTACGGATCGAAGTGGCAGAACCTGACGTGGGGGCACTCCGTGAGCCATGATCTCATGCACTGGACGCAGGAACCCTCCGTCCTTGAACCCGACGGCTTGGGCAGCGTATTCAGCGGCAGCGCTGTGGTCGATCATGCCAATACCGCCGGATTCGGAGCCGGTGCCGTCGTCGCCCTCTTTACCTCGGCCGGAAAAAGTCAGGTGCAAAGCCTCGCTTACAGCACCGATGGCGGAGCGACCTTTACCCGCTATGCCGGCAATCCGGTCATCGTAACCGAACAGGAAGCCCGAGACCCGAAAATCTTCTGGAACGAACGTCTCGGCAAATGGAACCTCATTCTGGCACACGCCCTCGACCGCGAGATGCTGATTTACTCCTCGCCCGATTTGAAAACATGGAGTTTCGAGAGTGCATTCGGACGCGGATACGGCTGTCAGAAAGGTGTCTGGGAGTGCCCCGACCTCTTTGAACTCCCCGTGCGCGGCACGAATGAAAAGAGGTGGGTGCTGATTTGCAACATCAACCCGGGAGGCCCTTTCGGCGGTAGTGCCGCACAGTATTTTATCGGCGACTTCGACGGGCACCGTTTCGTGTGCGATACGCATCCCGACGAAACCCTATGGATGGATTACGGCAAGGATCACTACGCCGCCGTTACATGGAGCGATGCCCCGGACAACCGCCGCACAGCCATCGCATGGATGAGCAACTGGCAGTATGCCGACGCGGTGCCGACCCTGCAATTCCGCAGCGCCAACACTCTGCCGCGCGATTTGGAGTTGTTCCGTGCCTCCGACGGTACGCTGCGCCTCGCTGCGAAACCGGCGAAAGAGGTCGAGCGCCTGCGCCGCGGGGAAACCGGTTTCCCTGCGGCGGCCCTCTCCGCATCGCCGATCGTCTGCACCTTGCCGACGGAGGCGAACGGCGTGTGCGAAATCGACCTTGCCTTGGATTTCGGTCATGCCCGAAAAATAAACCTTGTTCTCTCGAACGAAGCGGGTGAGTCGGTCGAGATGACCTGCGACGCACACGATGCAAAGAGGAAAAAATTTATCATGTACCGGCAGCAAAGCGGAGCGACGGATTTCAGCCTCGATTTTCCGGCAACGACCGTGGCCCCTATGCCCCGAGCCGGACGCAAATGCACGCTGCGCATCTTCCTCGACCGTTGTTCGATCGAGGTGTTCGGCGACAACGGCGAATTTGCCATGACCGATTTGGTATTCCCCGCTTCGCCCTACACGTCGCTGATCCTGTCGGCCGAAGGAGGAGCCGCCCGTATGGAGCAGCTGACGGTCTACCCGCTCGGAGCAGCCGAATGATCAGGAAACAAATGTAACAAACATCAAAAAAAACATGAAAACCGAAACTTCAACCATTCCGCCGAAACATTCGGTGCTGGCGCAGATGATTCCCGTGATGCTCTGCTTTTTCGCCATGGGATTCGTCGATCTCGTAGGCACGGCATCCAACTATGTACAGAAAGATTTGGGCCTGACCGATGCGCAGGCCAACCTTTTTCCCTCGCTCGTATTCTTCTGGTTCCTGATTTTCTCCGTGCCGACCGGCCTTTTGATGAACCGCATCGGGCGCAAGAACACCGTACTGCTCTCGTTAGTCGTAACGTTGGTGTCGCTCATCGTGCCGATGTT
Organism: uncultured Alistipes sp.; assembly: GCA_900541585.1. Taxonomy (GTDB): domain Bacteria; phylum Bacteroidota; class Bacteroidia; order Bacteroidales; family Rikenellaceae; genus Alistipes. Next base: position 173,331 of record UQKD01000004.1, on the reverse strand, counting down.
CGGCGAGGGTTTCGCCGTGATGCTCATCGCCTTCTCGATGCTTGGCATCGGCAACGCCCTGATGCAGACTTCGCTTAATCCGCTGGTCAGCAATCTGATCGCCCCCTCGCATCTGGCTTCGACGCTTACTTTCGGGCAATTCGTCAAGGCCATCGCATCCTTCCTTGCCCCCATCATCGCCGCATGGGGCGCCACGACGATGCTGCCTACGGGCGATCTGGGCTGGCGTATGCTCTTTCCGGTTTATGCTGTGGTCTGCCTCCTTTCGATTGCGGCGCTCGGCATGACCCATATCGAGGAGGAGAAAGCCGACAAGGCATCGGGATTCGGAGCCTGCCTGCGGCTACTCGGGCATCCGTTTATTCTGCTTTGCTTCCTCGGCATCATCTGCCATGTCGGCATCGACGTCGGAACCAATGCCACCGCCCCGAAACTGTTGATCGAACGCCAGGGCATGGCGCTCGAAGCGGCCGGATTCGCGACGAGCCTCTACTTCATCTTCCGCACGGCCGGATGCTTCCTCGGAGCATTCATGCTCCGCAAGGTTTCGGCCCGCACTTTCTTCGGCATCAGCGTCGTCATGATGCTGGCCGCCATGATGCTACTCTTTGCGTGCCGCTCGCAGTCGTGGCTGTATACCGGCATTGCCTTGATCGGATTAGGCAACTCCAACATTTTCCCAATTATCTTCGCACAGGCGCTGAATACCCGTCCGGACAAGAAAAACGAGGTCTCCGGACTGATGATTATGGCTCTTTTCGGGGGCACGGTCTTTCCGCTGGCCATGGGCTATGCAAGCGATGCATTGGGCGGCCAGTACGGAGCGATTGCTGTAATGACCGTAGGCGTCGCCTACCTGCTTGCCTATACATTTCGAATCAAAAAAGAGTAAATGACTTATCCTTTAATAAGTCATGAACTTAAAATTCTAATTGGATATGTTCAATTGAAAGAGAGAAGGACTAAATCCGCAAATGGGCATCGAAGGCTCAATAATCATTATAGTTCACCTCCTTCTTCGGTTAACTTGTTTTAACAGCAGAGATAAGATTTATACCAAGCAATTAAGAATGTAAAATCTTAGAGATAATCATTAAAGAGTAAAATAACACATCAAAAACTACCACCTTATGAATTCCGACAAAATAGTGGGCATCGGCGAAGCATTGTGGGATATGTTTCCCGAAGGTAAGAAAATCGGCGGTGCACCTGCGAACTTCGCCTACCATGTTTCGCAGTTCGGGCTGGAAAGCTACGTGGTGAGTGCCGTCGGCGACGATGAACTGGGACACGAAATTGTCGCCAATTTCGACAAAAAAGGGCTGAAACGGGTTATCGAAATCGTACCTTACCCTACTGGCACAGTACAGGTTTCTATCGACCGTGCGGGCGTGCCGCAATATGACATCAGGGAGGGGGTCGCATGGGACAACATTCCCTGCACGCCGCAATTAGAACAGCTGGCATGCCAGACTCGGGCGGTATGTTTCGGTTCGCTGGCCCAGCGTTCGGAGGTGTCGCGCACGACTCTCAACCGATTCCTCGATGCTATGCCGAAGCGCGAGGACACGTTGGTGGTTTTCGACGTGAATCTGCGGCAGAATTTTTATAGCGCGGAGATTCTCGAACATTCGATGCTTCGATGTAATATACTAAAAATCAATGATGAAGAACTCGTAACAGTGAGCCATATGTTCAACTGGCCGGGACTCGATTTGGAAGACCGATGCTGGTTGCTGTTGGGCAAATACGATCTGAAAATGCTGATTCTGACCTGCGGCATCAACGGCAGTTATGTCTTTACGCCGGGAAATTACTCGTTTCAGGGGACACCGGTCGTGGAGGTCGCCGACACGGTGGGTGCTGGCGATTCGTTTACGGCGGCTTTCATTTCGTCGATTATTCTGGGTCGGAGCATTCCTGAATCGCACAAAACGGCGGTAGAGGTTTCGGCTTATGTTTGCACGCAGAACGGGGCGATGCCCGTCCTGCCGAGAGCGTACACCCGCATGTCGTCCCCGCAGTATTGAAGGAGGTGTTCGCATGACGGCTTTCGCAGAGGGGCAGTGATATATCGGGCGCAAAACGAAGCGTATAAAGGGGAGGGAAGAAAATGAGTGGAGGCCTTTGAAATACAAATGGTTGGGTGGGATCAAGGGAAACGGGGCGCAAATCGAAATGTTTACATAGGTTTGATTTTGGTTTACAGATGATCATATCATTTTTTAAGTTGACAGTTGAATTTTACCATATTACACACCAGAAATACGCATAAAAAGCCCCTGTTCCTATGGAACAAGGGGCAAAGGATTTTTTGAGGGGGCTGTGCGGGCATTCCGTTGCCGGACATTGCCGAGTGCCGCATGCCGGCTGGCAGTGGAGGCCGGACGGTCTGCTGCCGTCCGCGGCCGTGCCGGGGTACGGGTTCAGCGCCGGCGCCGGCTGTGCGGGCCCCCGGCATGATTGCCGTCCGCACGGCATTTCCCGTTATTTCAGCCTACGGAGTTTGCGGTCTGCATCGGTAGCCTCGCGTATGGAGATTGCAAAGCCGCCGCCGCGCGCCATCTCCACGTCGAGTTCCGTGCGTTGTCCGACCTTCCCGGTGCGGATGACATACGCCTGCGGATTGGTCTGGTAATCGGCATCGGGGGCATCGGCGTAGAGCGTCGCCACATACTCCTTGCCGGGATCGAGGTAGTCGAACGGGAGCGTCACCGTACGGCGGTTCTCGTCCGTCACGCCGCCCACGAACCACGCGCCCGTGTCTTTGGCCTTGCGCGCCACGACGATGTAGTCGCCCGGTTCGGCCAGCAGGTAGCGGCTCTCTTCCCAGTCCAGTGCGACGTCCTCGATGAAACGGAACGCATCCATGTATTTCTCATAGTGCTCGGGCAGGTCTGCCGCCATCTGCAGCGGCGAGTACATCGTCACGTACAACGCCAGCTGGTTGGCGAGCGTCGCGTTGACGTGCGAGTGGTTGCCGGGGTTGACCTCCGCGACGTCCATCACGAAGATGCCGGGCGTGTAGTCCATCGGGCCGCCCTGCAGGCGCGTGAAGGGCAGGATCGTCACATGGTGGGGCTTCGAGCCGCCGAACGCCTGGTACTCCGTGCCGCGTGCCGACTCGTTGCCGATCAGGTTGGGGTAGGTGCGGCAGAGGCCCGTCGGGCGCACCGCCTCGTGGGCGTTGACCATGATCTTGTGGTCGGCGGCCCGGCGGACGGCATAGAGGTAGTGGTTGTTCATCCACTGCCCGTAATGGTGCTCGCCGCGGGGCAGGATGTCGCCCACGTACCCGCTCTTGACCGAGTTGTACCCGTATTTGTCCATCAGGCGGTAGGCCGCTTCCATGTGGCGTTCGTAGTTGCGCACCGAAGCCGACGTTTCATGGTGCATCATCAGCCGGATGCCTTTCCCGTGCGCATATTCGTTCAGTGCGGCGATGTCGAAATCGGGGTAGGGGGTCACGAAATCGAAGACGTAATCCTTCGTGTGCCCGAACCAGTCCTCCCAGCCGACGTTCCAGCCTTCGACGAGCAGCTGGTCGAACCCGTGTGCCGCCGCGAAGTCGATGTACCGCTTCACGTTCTCGTTCTCGGCGCCGTGGCGGCCGCTGGGCCTGCATCGGGCGTAATCCGTCACGCCGAGCTGTACCGACGGCACGTCGCGCGTATAGGCCCAGTCGCTCTTGCCGGTGATCATTTCCCACCATACGCCCATGTATTTCACGGGCTTGATCCACGAGGTGTCGTCATAGGCGCACGGCTCGTTGAGGTTCAGGATCAGCTTCGAGGCGAGGATGTCGCGGGCGTCGTCCGAGACCGTCACCGTGCGCCACGGGGTATGGCAGGGCGCCTGCATGTAGCCTTTCCACCCCTGTGCGTCGGGCGTAAGGTGCGAGGTGAAGATGAAATTCCGGTCGTCCAGGTCGAGGTGCATGCACGCATAGTCGACCAGCGCCGCTTCGTGGATGTTGATGTAGAGCCCGTCGTCGCTCTTCATCTGCAGGGCCGTCTGTACGCCCGTGGGCGAGAAGGGCGTCTGCGACGAGTTGGGCGTGATGGCGCCGGGCATCAGCTCCCGTATCTGCGAGAGTTTCGATTCGGTGTAGTCGTACTCCTGCGTGTCGTAGTCGCCCGGGATCCAGAACGCCGTGTGGTCGCCCGTCATGGCGAACTGTGTTTTCTCCTCGCCGATGACGAAATAGGTCAGCGACTCCTGTTCGGGGAATTCGTAGCGGAATCCGAGCCCGTCGTCGTAGAGCCGGAAGCGGATCGTCATGTCGCGGCCTGTCGCGGCCTGCCGCAGCGTGACGGCCATTTCGTTATAGCGGTCGCGGATCTCGGCCTGCTCGCCCCATACGGGACGCCATGTCTGGTCGGACTCGCTGCGGGCCACCTGCCCGAGGGTGAACCCGTCGTAGAGCGATACCGGGCGCCCTGGTTCGCCCTTGCGGATTTCAGCCCCGAATTCCAGCTTCGGGGCTTCGCCGCGCAGTTCGAGCCCCATGCCGCTGGGCAGGATCACGGGGCGCTCCTTGTAATCGAGCGTATAGGTGGGGCGGCCTCCGTCCGCCAGGCTGAACTCCAGGCGGAGGCGGCCGTCGGGCGAGAGGAGCGTCTCCTGTGCCGTGCAGGCTGCACCGGCCAGCAGCGCAGAGATATATAAAAATATTTTCTTCATGGTTCGGTCTTGTTATTTACGTTTGAATTCTACGATCAGCGCCTGCCGCGGGCCGACCGTGGTGGTATCGTCCACCTTCGTGGCTTCGCCCGTCAGGACGTTGCGCCCGTCGCTCAGCCCCGAGGCGATCTCGGCATAGTGCGACCACGGCACCTGTTTCTTGCCCCGCGAGTTGTTGATGAAGACGAATACCGCGTCGGTGTCGTCATAACGGAAATAGGCGTAGGTGTTGTCGCGCGAGAGGAAGTGCATCGTGCGGCCGTTGTGGATCACGGGCTTCGACTTGCGCCATTGGAAGAGCCGCTGCGTGTAGTCGAAGAGCCCCGCCTGTACGGCATCGCGCTGCGCCGGGTCGAACAGGTTCACCGCGTCGCCCTCCCAGCCGCCGGGGAAATCCACGCGCAGCCCGCCGTGTCCCTGCGAGAGGTCTTTCGAGGTGAACATCATCTCGTCGCCCGAGAATATCTGCGGGATGCCGCGCATCGTGGCCAGCATCGCCATCGAGAGTTTCAGCCGGTCGGGGTTCCCGCGTACGATGTCGCCGATGCGGTCGGTGTCGTGGTTGGCGACGAAGATCATCATTTTCGACAGGTCATGGTAGACGAAATCGTGCGACAGGCAGTCGTAGACGCGCGTCATGCCCTCGCCCCAGCGGAGCGAGTCGGTGGGCAGCGCCCGGCAGATGGCCTCCTGCAGCGGGAAATCCATGATCGACGGCAGGTGCGAGTCGAAGCCGTCCTTGTTGGGATTGCCGCCCTGCCAGTATGCCAGTTGCGGGATCGACGACGTCCAGCATTCGCCCACGATGTTGAAATCGGGGTATTCCCTGCGTACGGCCGCGCACCACTCGCTCATCGGCACCTTCTCGTTGTAGGGGTAGGTGTCGACGCGGAACCCGTCCAGGCCGGCATACTCGATCCACCACACGGCCCATTGCTTGAAATATTGCAGCACGTAGGGATTGTCGAGGTTCATGTCGGGCATCGACGGCACGAACCAGCCGCTCTCCTGCAGGTCGAGGTCGTAGCGCGAAGCGTTGGGATCCATGTTCGTCGAGAAGCAGACGTTCGTCCCGGTGTATTCGGGGAACTGGTGTATCCAGTCTCTGAAAGGCAGGTCTTTCATCCACCAGTGGCCCGTGCCGCAGTGGTTGGTGACGATGTCCATAATCACCTTCAGCCCGTGCTCGTGGGCTTTGCCGACGAACTCCCTATACAGTTCGTTCGAGCCGAACCGGGGGTCTATGCGGTAGTAGTCGCCGCAGGCGTAGCCGTGATACGAACCTTCGGGTTCGTCGTCCAGCAGCAGCGGCGTGGGCCATACGGCCGTGGCGCCCAGCCCTGCGATGTAATCCAGGTGGTCGATCATCCCCTGCAGGTCGCCCCCGTGGCGGCCGAAGAAGGCGCTGCGGTCGGCGCGCTCCCGCGTGTGGGGTGTCGAGTCGTTCGACGCATCGCCGTTGGCGAAGCGGTCGGGCATCAGGAGGTAGATCATGTCGGCCGTGGTGAAACTCCTGCGTGCGGCCGAGCCTTCGGCGCGTGCCGCGATCTCATAGGGAACCTTGAACTGCCGTTCCCCCTGCGAGAATACGAGGTGGTAGGTGCCCGGCTCCGCGTCGGGTTTCACCTCCACGTCCACGAATAGGTAATTGGGACTGTCGGCTTTGTGGCGGGCCTTCACCCCGACGCCCTGTCCGCCTTCGATGCGGATGTCGTATGCCGCGATGCCGGCCCCGTTGACGAGCAACTGGAGCGGGGTCTGCATTCCCGTCCACCACGAGAGGGGTTCGACGCGGGTAACCTCGCCCGAGGCGTCTGCCACCGAGGCGGGGTCGAATGCGGACTGTCCTGTCCCTGTGCAGGAGAGCAGTCCGGCTGCTGCGAGTGTCATGAAAAATCGGTTCAAAATATCGTCGTTTGTAAAGTTAGCAAAAAATCGGTTTCCAGCGATTCCCGTTTCGCCCGGGGCATCCCTGTGCTTCTCGTGCGCATCCCTGTGCTTCTCGTGCGCATCCCTGTGCTTCTCGGATGGTTTACTGTCTATTCCCGTCGGGTTCTATCGGGTTCCCGGCGGGTTCCCGGCGGGTTCCCGGCGCTGTTTCCGCGCATCCCCGGCGCATGTCCGCAACCTTTATCTCCTGTCTTGTGCGAAGACCAGCCACTGCCATGCGGGAAGCACGGTGCGGGTGCCGCCCGTGTATTCCTTCCCGGTGAAGAACTCGCGGCGCGAGCCCTCGAACGGCAGGTCGAATGCGACCTCCTCCGCACTGAGGTTCGCAGCGACTGTCACCTCGTTGCCGCCGGCTGTACGGGAAAACAGCATCAGGCCGTCGGGTGTTCGTTCGCCGAGCGGGTATGCGGCCTGCCCGCCGCGTTCCCCGGCTGCGAGCACCGGGTTCTCGTGGCGCAGCCGGATCAGTGCGGCGTAGAAATCCGTAAACCCGTTGCGTTCCCACGCGAGGACGGGGTCTTTCTCGAAGAACTCGAAGCGGTGGTCGAACCCCATCTCCTGTCCGGTATAGACGAGCGGCTGCCCGTTGGGCAGCGTGAAGGTCAGCAACGCCATCACGCGTGCCGCGTCGCCCATGCGCTCGAATTCCGTCCCGGCCCACGAGTTTTCGTCGTGGTTCGAGGTGAACATCAGGCGGAACGCCTCGCGCGGCATGGCAGCGGCATCCCTGGCGACGTAGGCACGCAGGTCTGCGGCGCTTTTCCGTCCCTGTGCGATGTCGTTCAGCAGGTGGTGCAGCTCCCACGCATACGAGGCGTCGAACGCCCCGTCGTGCAATGCGGGGGCTTCGCCCTCGGCGAGCAGGTAGATGCCGGGGTACTCCTTCCGCAGTGCGGGCAGCGTCTGCTGCCAGAAGTCGATGGGTACCTCGCACGCCATGTCGCAGCGGAATCCGTCGATGCCGCGGTCGAGCCAGAAACGCATGGCGGCCGCCATTGCGGCACGCATGTCCGCGTTGCCGTAGTCGAGCTTGGCGATGTCCGTCCAGTCGTACTGCACGATGGTGTTGCCCAGCGAGTCACGTACATACCAGTCGGTCGGGCGCTCCTCGATCCAGCGGGCATCGGGCGAGGTGTGGTTGGCCACCCAGTCCAGGATCACGCGCAGCCCGAGTCTGTGGGCTTCGGCCAGGAACCGGTCGAAATCCTCCAGCGTGCCGAATTCGGGGTTGACGGCTTCGTAGTCGGAGATGGCGTAGTACGAGCCGAGGGTTCCCTTGCGCTCCTTGACGCCGATGGGGTAGACGGGCATCAGCCAGACGATGTCCACGCCCAGCTCTTGGAGCCGGGGCAGGTGGCGTGCGGCCGCCGCCAGCGTCCCTTCGGGGGTGTACTGGCGCACGTTCATTTCGTAGACGACCGAGTTGTAACTCCAGTCGGGGTGGGCGGCCGGTTGCTGCGGCCGTGTGCCGCAGGCAACCAGTACCATTGCGAGAAGTAATGCGGGCAAGCGTTTCATGGCGTGTCGTTTAGAGCGTGAATACCACCGACGACCAGGCGCCCATGAGCAGTTTCGACGAAGCGTCGCCGCGCTGAAGTTTCACTTCACCTGAGACGCCTACGGCCTTGTCCGGTTGGTCGGTAAGGGTCAGTATCTGCTCCTCCCGGCCGAAGTTGTGCACGACGAGCATCCGTTCGCCGTCCAGCTCGCGGTACCAGGCTGCGATGGATTGCTGCGAGGTGTTGCCGTCGTTGTAGACCGGGTGTTTGACCATCTTGCCCTGCGCCAGCACGGGGTAGGTGTTGCGCAGCCGGGCGAACGTGCGGTAGAGGTTGAGCAGCGAACCGTCGTCGTCGGCCTGTGCCTCGACCGAGATCGCCGGGGTCAGCATCTGCATGTCGATCTTGCCCGAGAGGCTTCCCGAAGCCAGTTCGTTGCCCGCCTTGTCCCACAGGATCGGGGTGCGGACATATTCGTCGCCGTTGGATTTGGTCCCCCAGTACCCGAGCTCTTCGCCCTGGTAAATGTAGGGTGCGCCCTGCGCCGTGAGCAGCACGGCGGCCGCCACCTTCATCTTTTCGGCGGACTGTCCCAGGTCGGAGCCCGTGCGATCCTCGTCGTGGTTCGAAAGTTTCGTGGCTTCGATATAATCGCTGCGGTACTGTGCGTAGAGGGGCTGCACGTCGAGGATGTCCTTGACGAAATAGCATCCGATGCCGTTTTGCAGCGCCCATTTGAGCTTGTACCAGAACGTGAATTCGAACAGCGCCGGCAGCCCCCGGTAATAGGGTGCCGCCTTGTCCGCTTCGTCGAGCATCTCGCCCACCATGTAGAAATCGCCCTCTCCGCCGGCGGCCTTGTAGCTCTCGTTCATGCGGTCGTAGAATTTCTTGAGGAACGTGGGGTTCTCGTCGTTGTAGGCGTTGTGGTAGATGTGCTTCACGGCATCGAGGCGGAACCCGTCCACGCCCATGCGTACCCACTTGTCGGCCGCTTCGGTGACGGCCTTGAACGCCCCGGACTGCTCGGCCTCGGCGGCCTTGCCGTAGTTGAGGTCGGCGAATGCCGCCGTCCAGAAGTGCGAATGGTACATCGTCGGCAGCGAGAACTGCACGTTGGCCGGGTCGGCCGAGCGGTTCGACATCAGGGTGAAGGGCTCCCCGAACCGGATGATCGTCCGGTTGTCCGGGGCGCCGTATTTGGTGCCTGCGGCCCACGACGTGGTCGAGGTGCGGACGAGGAATCCCCAGTCGGAATCGAAGTCGAGCGTCAGTTCGTAACTGTTGCCGCCCCTGGCGTAGAAGCGTTTGCTCGTGCCGTTGCCGAAATAGAGGTATTTGTCGTCCGCGCCGCCCTGCGTATTGTCCGCATCCGCGGCATCGGTCGTTTCGGTAACGGTCACCGTCGGGCTGTCGGCATTTGTCCAGTCGAGCACGAACTTGAAGCGCCCGGCGGCACCCGCCCCCGTGTCGGTCGAGAACCATTGTCCGGCATCGTAGCCTGCGGCGCCTTCCGTGGCGATCTGGTCGATCCGCCCGGCCGCGATGTCGGCCTGCGGGTCTTCGGAGAAGATATAGCGGTCACGGTAAGGGCTCCCTTCGGACGCGGCGGCCGATTTGAACCACGGGTGGTCTTTGCCCGTATGGTTGAGCACGTAATCCAGGTAGACCCGGATGCCGCGGGCATGGGCCGCGTCGATGAATGCCCTCAGGTCGGCGTCCGTCCCGAAGGCGGGGTTGACCGCCTCGTAGTCGAGCACGTCGTAACCGTGGTACGAAGCCGCCGGATGGATCGGTGAGAGCCACACGGCCGAGGCGCCGAGTGCGTCGATGTAGTCGAGCCGCCGGGTCAGCCCCGGCAGGTCGCCCACCTTGTCGCCGTTGCCGTCGGCGAAGCTGTATACTAGCAGCTGGTAGCTTATGTCGGCGCGTTTGCGGTTGTCCCACGCATCGGGCTGGGCGACGACCTGCTCACCCTCGAAATCCTGGGAGGCATCGCCGCTCTGTGTCACGGTGACGACGACCGGATCGCAGCCCGGGGCGGTGAAGGTAAGCGTCGCGGAGCGTTTCGACGACTCGTTGGCGGTCGCCATGACCGCGAACGACGTGGAGGTTTTGCCCGATGCGAGGGCCGGGGTGCACCATGCGGTATTGTCGCTCTGCGTCAGCGACCACGCGCCCGCATCGGTGCGCAGGTCGAGCAGCCGGCTGCCGCCTGCGGCTTCGAATTCTATCTCCGTGGGGGTCACGGAGAGCATACTGCCGCCGGTATCGCCGGTCTTGTCGTCGCTGCACGACACGGATACGGAAAGTACGAGTGCCAGCAGCAGGAAAAGAAATTTTTTCATAGCGGAATCTCGGTTAAAGTTCGTTTCGGGGCCTGCCGTCCGGTCAGGGGCGGCAGGCCAGAAACGGGACGGCAATCTCTGTGTGCCGTCCCGTGAAAGGGTGGCCGTTATTCGGCCTCTGCCGGGGTCTTGCCCTCGGACATGATGTATATCTGCGAATTCGCGAGGTCGAAATAGATGTCGTAGGTGCCGTCGAGCTGGACTTTCATGTTCTGCGAACCGCCGCTGGTGATGATGTCTACGGCCTTGTTGATGTCGACCGCACCGCCCGACGCCGTGCCGTAGTTCTTGGAGTCGTCCCAGGCGTTGTTGAAGCGGATCTTGAATTCGCTGGCGGTGGTCAGGGCTACGCCTTTGCGAACGAGGTAGGCGCCCTCCTCGCTCATGGAGAAATCGCCCAGGTCACCCCATCCGGTGATGTTGCCGACCAGTCCCCATGTGTCGGCGACCAGCTCGGGCTTGGCGCCTGCGGCCATCACGTAGGCGCGTCCCGCCTCGGGCAGCAGCCAGTAGTCGTACGTGCCGGCTTCGGCGATCACGGCATTGACCTTGTCGGCGGAAACCTTGAAGGCCGAGCCGATCGTGCAGGTGTAGGGGCTGCTGCCGGCGAATGCGGCGTCGGCCCCGATCCACTGCGACTCGTCGCCGCTCTTGAAGAGGAATTCCGAGTTGGCGGCTACCTCGACCCCTGCGGCCTTGTAGGCCACGATGTTCGAGCTGGCGCTCTCCATGGCCGTCGGGCCCCAGTCGGGGGTTGCGACGGTCTGGCCGTGGATGTACCAGTCGGCCTTTTCCGGCCCCGGGTCGGGTTCTTCGCCGCCGCCCGTGCCGTAGTCGCCGGCATTGAGTTCGTAGGTGATCTCCGCAGAGTTGTTCAGGGTTGCGTATACGCGGTAGTTGCCCGCCGTGGCCTTGATGTTGTCGCCGTTCTGCGAAAGGCGTCCGTCCGCCCCGCCGAAGTTTATCGCCCAGTCGTTGTCCGCACGGAATTTGAATTCCCCGGCGGTCAGTGTGACGTCGACCCAGAAACGCTGTTTTTGGGTGTCGAAATTCATCTCCGTGTCGGTGTCCCAGCCGCCCGGGGTGGCATCGCCGATAATACCCATCGAGTTGAACGACAGCTTGTTGCTTAACGTTAATGTCGAACGGTCGAATACGAAGCGGTAGAAGCGCTTGGAAAAGACCATGATGTTTCCGGAACCGCCGCTGGAGATCAGCGTGATCGACGGGGCTTCCGTTTCCGGAGCCGCAGCATCACCGTCGGTGCCCCAGTTGCAGGCATCGTTCCAACCGGCTTCACCGCTCAGTTTAAAGCCGTTGGCGGCTTTTTCGCCCAAGTCAACGATAGCTTCGTAGGTGACCTCGTCGCCGGAGAAACAGAACAGTCCCTGTGCGTTGTCGAAATTCCAGCCGCAGTAATCGCCGATTACCCAGACCTGGGGGTAGGTACGCTCGGCCGTCGTCACGGTCATGCGGACGGTGGCGGGGGCGGAGTAGAATTTCTCGAAGTCGGTGCCGATCGTGGCACTGATGTAGAAATCCACGTCCGTAGGTTCGCCCGAGGGAACCCCCAGGCCGCCGTCTTCCACGGACAGCGCAAGGATGTTGTTGAGGCTTTCATAGGTCTGTTCCGACGAGGTGCCGTTCATTCCCGTGAAGAGCACCAGTTTCGCACCGTCGTTGTACGAGGCTTCGATCGAGTAGTTGATCTGGGTGCGGACGCCGAAGTCGGCGGCGTCCCAGGTGAAGGTCTGCGTCGAGCCCATGTTGTCGGGCGTAATGACGATCTCCCCGGGCAGCGCATGCAGCACGGGCGCCACGACCTTGTCGGGGTCGTAGGCCTTTACCTCGTCGAGCTTTTGGCAGGCGGAGAGGAGCCCCGTCGCAGCCGCCAGCATCATCGCATATCGTGTAATTTTCATAGTCGTACGATTTTTAGGGTTGGTTATTTATCGGTTGCGTTTCCGTAGCCGGGATTCTGGTGCAGTTCGGGGTTGGAAGCGAGCTCCGACGAAGGGATGGCAAAGATTTTCATGTAATCATCGAACCCCTGTCCGGTGAAGGTGCCGCCCTTGTATGTCCAGAGGAACGACGGGGTGGTGAACTTGCCGTAGCGGATCAGGTCGGTGCGGCGGTGCCCCTCCCACATCAGCTCGCGGGCACGCTCCTCGAGCAGGTAGTCGGCCGTGACCGACGAGGGGGCCGATACCCCGGCGCGGTCGGTCAGCTCCTTGAGCTTCGGCAGCGCGGTGTTGGCCTGTCCCAGGTTCATGCAGGCCTCGGCGTAGATCAGGTAGATCTCGCCCAGGCGGATCATCGGGAAGTCGATGTCGCTGTATGCCTTCGATGCAGCCGTGGCAAGGAATTCGTCGTTGGTCATGTCGTGGGGGATATTGTTGAACTTGAGGCAAGTCCACCCGTTGAGGAAGACATAGAGCGCATCGTTCATCGACTCCTGGCGGCCTTTGATGTAGAACATTCCGCCGCGTTTGTCACTGACCGTATATTCGCCCGTGGTGTAGTCCGCGTTGCGGGCGTTGAAATATTTCTGCACGTATTCGTAGGGTACGCGGATGCCGGCCCAGCCGTTGTTCACGCCGTTGATCTTCTGTTCGGCCGTCACGTCGGTGGCGGCGATGGCTGCCAGCGTTAGGTACGACGTGCCGCCGTAGGATTGCGTCTGCTCGGCGTCGTATGCCACGCCGAAGATGATCTCCTTCAGGGCGTCGGCGTTCTCGCCGTTGTCGCCGCGGAAGAGGTCGGAATACTCCGGGCAGAGCGAGTAGCCCATGCCGAAGATCGCTTCGCAGGCGGATTTGGCCTCCGTCCACATCGGGGTGCCGGCATAAACCTCGGCATTGAGGTACATGCGGGCCAACAGGCCGTTGACCGCACCCTTGTCGGCACGCGGGTAGTTCGAGCGTGCGGCAGGCATCGCGCTTTCGTCCGAAGCCAGGTCGGTCAGCTCCGAGATGCAGTAGTCGAAGACATCCTTGCGCGAGGCCTGTTTGGGGTTCACACCGCCGCCGAAGGGCGAGGTCTCGGTCGTGAACGGCACGTCGCCGAACACGTCGAGGGCGATCCAGTAGAAATAGGCGCGCAGGAAACGGGCCTCGGCGCGGAAGCTCTGGATCCTGGCGGCCAGTTCGCTGCTCACGCCGCGGTCGGAGAGTTTGTCCGAGGCGGTCTGGCGCAGGTACTCGTTCACGTAGGCGATGCCCTGCAACGTACGTACGTAGACGGCGTAGGTCGCGTCGTTGTCGGCGTCGGACCACGTGTCGGTATTCATGGCGCGAACCCAGGCGTCGTTCTCCCAGGCGCATTTGCAGGCGTCGGCCGTAACCTCCTGGATCGTCCAGAATGCGCGGATGAGCTCCGAGGCGCCGCCGTCGCTGACCTGCAGGTCGGTGGTGTCGTTCGAGACGAAATTGAAATAGAGTTTGGTGAGCCCGGCCAGGTAGCCGTTCTCGTCTTTCCCGTAGACGGTCTCCGAGGTCGAGTCGGACGGGTTGAGGGGCAGGGTGTCGAGATCCCCGATGCACGAAGTGAGCAGCATCGTTGCGCCTGCCGCCGCCAAGGCGAAATGTTTTATGTCGATTTTCATGGTTCGTTCGTTTTTAGAAGTTTACATTCAGACGCAGCGAATAGGTGCGCGGGCGCGGCCAGATCGAGCCGTCGATGCCGTTGACGCCCGGTATTTCGGGGTCTACGCCGCTGTAATCGGTGATGACGAATACGTTCTGCACGCCGAAGGCGACGCGCATCGAGCCCTTCCAGTTGCCGATCTTGTTGAACGTGTACCCCAGGTTGATGTCGTCCATGCGGAAGAACGAAGCGTTTTCGAGGAACATGTCCGAATACCACTGCTCGCCGCTGTTGGCCTTCGTAAAGCCGGTCTTCTTGACCAGCCGTGCGAAGTTGGGCAGGTTGCCGGCGTTGATGTCGATGTTGGACGTCGAGTTGGCCGAGGCGAAGTCGTTGAAGACCCAGTTGCCTGCCGAACCGTGGCCGTTGAAGCCGAAGTCCCAGTTCTTGTAGCTCAGCTTGAGGCTGATGCCGTAGAAGAAGTCGGGGTTGGGGCTCTTGTCGGTCATGTAACGGTCGCCCTGGTCGATCTGGCCGTTCTTGTTGCGATCCACCAATGCGTTCTGGATCGGCTTGCCGTCCTGGTCGTAAACCTGCTGGAAGCAGTAGTAGGTGTAGGGTGCATAACCCACCATGTGGCGCTGGAGCAGGTTGCCCGTACCCTTGGTGATGCTGCTCACCTGGATGGCGTAGTCGGGGTCGTCGGTGTTGTTGAGCTTGGTGAACTCGGTGTGCTGGAACGTGCCGTTGAAGCCGACCGTGAGGTTCCAGTCCTTGGTCTGCACGGGGATGAAATTCAGGTTGAACTCCACGCCCTTGTTCTCCATCGAGCCGATGTTGGTGAGCACCGTGTTGCCGAAGTTCGAGCCCATGGGGGTGATGACGTTGTTCAGGAGGTCGTCCGTCTGGCGCAGGTACCAGTCGACGCTGCCGTTGATGCGCCCGCCGAGGAACCCGAAGTCGAGGCCGACGTTGTAGGTCGTCGTGGTCTCCCATTTGATGTTGGGGTCGTAGGCGCCCGGCGTGAGGTAGAACATGTGGCCGGCGCTGCCCATGTAATAGGTCTTATAGACGTCGGTCGACATGTAGTAACGCGCCAGATAGGGGTAGTTCGAAAAGATCTCCTGCTGCCCGGTCTGCCCCGCGCCCACGCGCAGCTTGAGGGCCGAGACGGCACGCGAATCCTTCAGGAAATTCTCCTCGGCGATGTTCCACGCAAAGGCGCCCGAAGGGAAGAGGCCCCAGCGGGTATCCTTCGAGAAACGCGATGAGGCGTCGTCACGCAGCGTGAAGGTGAAGAGGTATTTCGAGGCGATCGAATAGTTCAGGCGTCCGTAGAACGAGAGCAGATAATTCTCCTGGCGGTTGAACGGGTAGCGCGAATCCTCGCCCTTCTGCTCGTGCGTCTCGTTGAAATAGGATACCGAGTGGTCGGAGCTGTAGAAATGCTGCCACGAATAACCGGCCATCACGTCGAGGTGGTGGATGCCCCACTCCTTATTGAAGTTGGCGTAGAATTCGAGCAGCTGGTTGCGGCGGAAGTTCGTCGTCCACGAATACTGTCCCCAGCCGCGGGCCTCGGTGTCGGTGTATGCCTGGAACGAGCCGGGGTTCACGCCGTCGTAGGTCTTGGCGCTCGATACGTCGAGGCCGAGGTTGAGGTTGAAGCGCAGCGCCTCGAAGCCGTGAACCTTATAGTCGATCTGGGCGTTGCCGATGAAACGCTTGGCACGCGCCGTATTGTCGCGGTCGTAGAGCTGCGAGAGCGGGCCTGCGCCCAGCAGGGTGTTGGGCGTGAAGTCCTCGCCGCGGCCCGATCCGTAGTTCCAGTATCCGTTGGTGGTCGTGTAGTCGATCGAACCGTCGTCGTTGCGGAAATAGGGGTCGATCGTGGGGTTGAAGAAGGCCGCCGAACCCACCACGCCGCCCGAGGCGTAGCGCTGCGACGTGATGACGCCCTTGGCGTTGAGGTTGACCGTGAGGTGCTTGTCGAAGAAGTTGGGCGAGAGGCTCAGGTCGAGCGTCCCGCGTTCGTATTTCGACGTTTCGAGCGTACCCTGCTGGTTGGTGTAGCCCACCGATGCACGGTAGGGCATCCTATCGTTGATGTTGCCGATCAGGCTGACGTTGTGGTCATGCGAAATGGCGGTGCGGAAGACCAAGTCCTGCCAGTTGGTGTTCTTGTCGCCGAGCATCGACTGCACCTTGTCGCCCGTGGTCGTACCTGCGGGGTATACCTGGTCGATGTAGGTGCGGAACTCGCCGGGGGACATCACGGGCAGCTCGTCGGAGTTGGTCTGGACGCTCACGCTGCCGCTGTACGATACGCGGGGCGTGTTGCCGCGCCCCTTCTTGGTGGTGACGAGGATGACGCCGTTCGAGGCGCGCGAACCGTAGATGGCCGCCGCCGAAGCGTCCTTGAGCACGGTGAAGGATTCGATGTCATTGGGGTTGATCGTCTCCAGCGGGTTGGCCATACCCTTGCCGCCGTCGACTGCGATGGGCACCCCGTCGATCACGATCAGCGGGTCGTTCGAGGCGTTGAGCGAAGCCGCACCGCGCACGCGGATGGTGGCGCTCGATCCGGGGCCTCCGTCGCCGGGGATGATGTGTACACCCGGAACCTTACCCTTGAGCATGTCCTGTGTGGAGACCACGGCGCCGCGGTTGAACTCTTCGGCCTTGATCGCCACGACCGAACCGGTCATGTCGTTCTTCTTGACCGTACCGTAGCCGATCACCACCACGTCGTCGATACCCATGGCATCCTCTTCGAGCGTGAGGTGCGCCAGCAGCGACGAACTGGCCACCAGGCTGACGGTCTTGTAACCGACATAGCTGACCTCGATAACCGACTCGGGGCCGGCGGCGCGGATGGCATAGTCGCCGTCGATGCCCGTCGAGACACCGTTGGTTGTGCCCTTTTCGACGACGGTAGCGCCCAGGATCGGCATCCCGGACTTGTCGACAACTACGCCTTTTACCTCATAACCAGCGTTTTGCGCCAGCGTGAGGGGGGGGGTAAATTGACATATGAGCAAGATACCCGCACACATAGTTAAAAATCGTTTCATAAGAATTTTGGTTAGTTTATAAGTTGATTTTATGGATTGTAGGTCATTGGGCCTTGTGTTCTTTGACCAGGAAGACCGACACGGCGGCCAGCAGCATGAATACCCCGGCGAGCGCCAGCATGTCGGCCGCATCGGAGGCGAAGCAGTACTTGACGATGGCACCGCCGGTCAGTCCGATGACGATCTGGGGGACGGTGATCGTGAAATTGAAGATACCCATGTATACGCCCATGCGGCGTGGCTCGACCGCGCGCGACAGGATGGCGTAGGGCATGGCGAGGATGCCCGCCCAGGCGATGCCGATCCCCACCATCGGGAGCATCAGCGCGTACTGGTCGTGCAGCAGGCACAACCCCGCGAAGCCCAGCGCCCCGGCGAGCAGGCAGGCCGCGTAGACGGGTTTGTTGCCGTAGCGCGCGGCGACGCGCCCGAGGAACAGGGCGGCGATGCAGGCGGGGATGGGGTAGGTGCCGTTGAGCACGCCGACCCATGTCTGCGTGGCGCCGGCCGAGAGCACTTCGCCCGTGGCATGGTCGGTGACTACACCCGTGATGGCGGGTTTGAGGTAAGTCCACATCAGGAAGAGCGCCGCCCACGAGAAGAACTGCGTGACGCCCAGCCGCACCATCACGCCGGGGACGTTGCGCATGAGGCCGACGAAGCTCACCGGTTTGGCGTCCTCCTCGGAGAGGTTGTTGTAGCGGGCGAACTCCCCGGGCGGATATTCCCGTGTCTTGAACGAGGTGACGAGCACCGTGAGCAGCAGGATCGCGCCCCCGGCATAGTAGGAGTAGGCGATGTGCGGCGAAACATGCCCCGGAGCGGCCTCGTCCGACACGCCGAGCCATGTCATGACGAGCGGCAGGATAGCGCCGACGACCGCACCGAGGTTTATCAGGAAGGTTTGTACCACGTAGCCCTGTGTCTTCTGCGAATCGTCGAGCATGTCGGCCACCAGCGCCCGGAAGGGCTGCATCGTGACGTTGAACGACAAATCCATGAACAGCAGGATGAAAGCCCCCATGGCGAGCGGGGCGAAGGCGAGCAGTTTGGGGCAGTTGGGCATGAGCACCAGCGCCAGCGCCGAGATCAGCGACCCGCCCAGGATGTAGGGGATGCGGCGGCCCCAGCGCGTCCAGGTGCCGTCGGAAAAAAGCCCCACGATGGGCTGGACGATCATGCCGGCCAGCGGTGCCGCCAGCCAGAAGTAGCTCAGGTGGCTGACATCTGCCCCCAGCGATTCGAAGATGCTCGACGTGTTGGAATTCTGGAGCGAATATCCGATCTGCACGCCGAGGAAGCCGAAGCTGAGGTTCCAAATCTGCCAAAATGAGAGTTTAGGCTTGGTCATTTCGGTTTTTCGGTTGGTTTTCAGGTTATACAAATTTTAATAAAAAAATCCGGACGGCGAACCGCAGGGCGACGAACGGAAGGTTCAGCCGGATGAACGGGCGGATTTTTGCGACGAACGGTAGCCCGCGGGGGACGATTTGGAATTTCCGCGGAAAAACACTACCTTTATTCATAATAAACAAAACCCGTATATACTTTAATACAGCCTCAGTCAGCCTATATGCGATCGCTCAAAGTGTCCGGAATTATCCACCTGTTCGCCGTGCTCCATGCCGTGGTCGCCCTTTCATGCCATCTGGCGGGGATCAACGACGAGTTGGTGCTGACGCTGCTGACGATCGTGCTGATCGTGCTGATCTGCCTAAAACGGGGCCTGAACGTGGAGTTCACCGCTGCCAGCGTGATCGTCGTCAACGTGATCGGCTACCTGCTGGGTACGGGCGGTGCGCAGCTGATCGAGCTGTTATTGCACGCCCCGCCCGTGGTGCATGCCGTGTCGACCTTCATCACCACCGAGATTCTGGGCTGGAGCATCGTCTGGTTCACCAAGTTGTTCCGCCGCGGCGACGACACGGCGAGCCGCTCCTCGGCCTGGACGCCCCGCATCGGGTTGCTGCTGCTGGCCGTGGGGGTGATTTTCGTGCTGAGGCTGGCCTATGTCGAGCTTTTCGCCTCGCCCTCCTTTTCCACAGACCGCCTCTACCACATGGCCGACTTGCTGGCTTCCAATTCCGCGGCACTGATTATCCTGCTGTGCGTCAATATCATCTATGTCCGGCATACGCGCAGGCGTGAAACCCGGCACGGTCTGATCGCCGAAATCACGGCGTTCCTCCTGTTCGTGCTGCTCACGTCGGCCTGCGTGGCGCTCATTACGGGGTTGCACCTGCCGTTCGCCTTCGACCGCTCGTTTTCCGCACGGGAGTTCCTGCAACTGTGGATCGTCACCCTGCTGGTCGAGGTGACCCTCTATTCGGTCGTATTTATGGTCGATTACGCCCTGGTCGCACGTGCCGTGCTGCGTGCCGAGCGCGGCAAGGCGCACCAGGCGCAGTTCCGTTACATGAAACTCAAACAGCAGGTCAACCCCCATTTCCTGTTCAACTCGCTCAATATCCTCGACTGCCTGGTCTGCGAGCAGCGCACGGAGCAGGCCAGCGCCTACATCCATAAACTGGCGGGCATTTACCGTTACATGCTCCAGAACGAGGAGGAGACACTCGTGCGCCTGCGCGAGGAGATGGCCTTCGTGGGGATGTACGTCGACCTGTTACAGGTGCGTTTCCCCGAAGGGTTCCGCGTGGAGACCGACATTTCGGACGAGGCCATGAACCGCCATGTCCTGCCCTGCTCGGTGCAGTTGCTGATCGAAAACGCCATCAAGCATAACTCGGTGGGGGCCGACCGGCCGCTGGTGATCCGCATCGTCGCCGTGGCCGAGGCCGTGACGGTGTCGAACAACCTTCAGCTGAAGGTATCCGGCAACCCCTCGACCCGTGTGGGGCTGAACTACATCCGCCAGCAGTACCTCGACCTGTCGGGCATCCCGATCGGGATACGCCGTACCGATACCGAATATTGTGTCACCTTACCGTTGCTGTAATATGAACGTACTGATCGTAGAAGACGAAATGATGGCCCAGGCAAACCTGGCGCGAGCGCTGACCCAGCATTTTCCCGACGTACGGATCGTCGGGACGACCGGCTCGGTCAGGGAAACGGTGCTCTGGCTGCGCACGCCGGGGAACAGTGCCGATGTGATTTTCATGGACGTGGAACTCTCCGACGGGGATTGCTTCGAGATATTCCGCCAGGCGGACGTAACGGCGCGGGTCATCATGACCACCGCATATGACAATTACGCCGTGCGGGCGTTCGAGGTCAACAGCATCGACTACCTGCTCAAACCGATCGACCTCGCGGCGCTGCGGCGTGCCGTGGAACGTTGCCGTGTGCGGAGCGGGGGCATCGACCCCGACGTATTGCTGAACGCAATCCGCAGCCCGCGCGAATACAAACAGCGCTATGTCGTGCGTTTCAACGACCGGATCGTCCCGGTGCAGACCACCGACATCGCCTATTTTTACTCGGAAGAGAAAAACACCTACCTTGTCACGAACGACAACAACCGCTACATCATGGATCAGTCGCTCGACGTCCTTTCGGACGAACTGGATCCCGGGCGGTTTTTCCGCATATCGCGCAGTTGCATCATCGCCATGCCGGCGATCGTCAGCATCGTGAAATACCTGGGCAACCGGCTGAAGATCACGGCACGTCCGCGTCCGGAGTTCGAGATGGTGGTGAGCCGGTCGCGGGTCGACGACTTCCTGAAGTGGCTGGAGGGGAATGGCTGAGCCTTGGTCGCGGCGGGCAGGTCTTCGGCCCCCCCCCTCCGTTTCCGGGTTTTGTCCTCCGGCCTTCCGGGTTACCGTTCCTGCGGCGGGCGGGGGCTCCGGTTCTGGCGGGAGAGGGGAGTTCCGCAGAGGAGTTCCTCTGGAATTTTCCGCAGAGGACTGAAAGTTCATTTTGAAGGATCACGCTGCGGGCGTTCCTCCGAAGGCGTCCTTCGAGGGCTTCGGTTGAGAGGTGCCTGGAAGGGATT
This sequence comes from uncultured Alistipes sp., assembly GCA_900541585.1. Lineage (GTDB taxonomy): Bacteria > Bacteroidota > Bacteroidia > Bacteroidales > Rikenellaceae > Alistipes. Next base: position 152,234 of record UQKD01000004.1, on the reverse strand, counting down.
CCCGTGGGAGGTTTCCGCAGGAGCACCCGGGAGGATGGCGCGGCGGCATGATAAAAGGGGCGCTCCGGAAATTCCGGGGCGCCCCTTATTTTTGCGGCCGGGGTCGGCGCTGCCGCAGTCTGCCCGTCAGCGGCGCCCGCTGCAGGCGATCATGTCGTGCAGCGACTCGTTGAAAGTCTCCTTGTGCAGCAGTTCCTCGAGCGGGAGGTGCATCCGGTAACGCCAGTAGTATCGGGCGACGGCCGGGACGTTGATGCGTTCCTTGGCCGGGTCGGGGTAGCGCAGTTCCCCGTCGGTCGAGAACCAGTCCTGCAACGGCAGGATGGTGAGCATCGCCGGGGAATTGAGGTGCATGTCGAGGATGCGCCGGCATATCCACGGCTCGCAGAAATAGGGAACGTCGCCCCCGATGCCGAGTGCTTCGTGGTAGAAGCGCGCCGTGAGTTCGCGGTCTTCCTCCCACCATGCCCGCAACGGGTTCATGTCGTGCGTCGAAGTGGTGCAGACCGAGAAATAGGGGTAGTGCGCCGGGTCGGCGAAGAGTTCCCCCGGCGTCTTGGGCATGCGCTGGATTTCGAGCGAGAGGATTTGCAGTTCGTGCATCGTCTCGGGGACGCTGTCGGGGATCATGCCCAGGTCTTCGCCGCAGGTCAGCATCTCGGTCGCCGAGAGGAGCACCGGGAGCTTGCGCAGGGCGGATTCCTGCCAGAAACGGTTGTGCCGGTGGTAGAAGAAGTCGGTATAGAGCCGGTCGAAAGCTGCACGGCGCTCTCCGTCGAGCCGGCGGTAGGCGTGCGTCGAGTGGGGGGCGATGCGGGGGTGGAAATAGCCCTTGCGGCGCGGGTCTTCGATGAAGAGCACGTCGTCGAGCAATGCCATGAGCCCTTCCCGCAGCCGGGTCTGGCGTTCGTCGTCGCCCGGGAAGCGGGCTGCGACCTTGCGCTGGGTGGCATAGGCGGGCAGTAACCGCCCCTCCTTCATGCAGGTGGCGCGGACTTCGCCGGCCAGGTCGCCGAACAGTTCCCCGAGCATGTGTTCGTCGGGCGCCGGGGTGGTGTAGCGTCCGTCCTGCGTGTCGAAGCCCATGCCGCGCAGTTCATCTGCGGAATAGGGCAGGGCGGGGTTGAAATAGCCCAGCAACCCGTGTACGGCATGCGTGGGAATCTCCCAGATGCGGAAGAACCCGAGGATGTGGTCGATGCGGAAGGCGTCGAAGTATTCGGCCATCTTGGCCATGCGTGCCCGCCACCAGGCGTAGCCGTCGCGTGCCATGCGTTCCCAGTTGTAAGTCGGGAATCCCCAGTTCTGTCCGACGGCCGAGAATGCGTCGGGCGGAGCCCCGGCCTGCGAGTCCATGTGGAACAGGTGCGGGTAGAGCCATGCGTCGACGCTCGTGCGGCTGATGCCGATGGGCAGGTCGCCCTTGAGGACGATGCCGTGGTCGCGGGCGTAGGCGCAGACCTCGGACAACTGCGTATGCAGGTGGTATTGGACATAGCAGTGGAATGCGATGTCGCGGCTGTGGCTGCGGCAGTAGGCGTCGACGGCTTTGCGGTCATAGCGGGCGAAGCCGCCCCAGCGGGTGAAGTCAGGCGTGCCCGTTTCGTCGCGCAGCGTGCAGAAGGCGGCATAGGGGATGAGCCAGTGTCTGTTGGCGGCGATGAAGTCCTTGTAGTCGCGGCGTGCTGCAGTGCGGGTTCCGTGGCGTTCGAACGCCCGGCGGAGCAGCCGCAGTTTGTGCCGGTTGACCCGTTCGTAGTCTATTTCGGAGAGGGCGTTCAGTTCGTTGCGCAGGGTGCGGTACTCGTCGTCCTCCACGACGCCCGCGGCCGGCAGCCGGATGAACTGCGGGTGCAGGGCGAAGGTCGAATTGGCGTTGTAGGGGTAGGAGTCTTCCCATGTGCCGGTCATGGTGGTATCGTTGATCGGCAGTACCTGGATGACGCGCTGCCCGGTGGCGGCCGCCCAGTCGATGAGCCGTTTCAGGTCGTAGAACTCGCCGACGCCGAAATCCTCTTCCGTACGGAGCGAGAAGACCGGGATCGCCGTTCCGGCGCCCCGCCACCTGCGCTCGGGGAACCGCGGGTACGCCGCGGCGTCGAGGGCGTGTTCGCCGGCGCCGGGCAGCTCGCCCCAGGTGCGGTTGGCACCCTCCTCCCACAGGATGGGGGTGAGGGTCTTGCGGTCGGCGATCAGGAATTTGTATTCGAACCGGTGTGCGGTATGCAGCGTGAGTTCCCATTCCGGGAAGCGGCTGTCGTCCATCGGGACGATCCGTTTCCAGCCGCCCAGTTCACGGCCGCTGCCGGCGACGGCGAGCGTTTCGTCCGGCCGCAGGGTGGGCAGCACGACGCGCAGCGTGATGTTGCCGGCCGCTTTCTTCGGATTGCCGGTTTTCCCGCGGCCGAAGATGCCCCGGGTGAATGCCGAGGAGTAGAACGGCGTGTCGGAGGGCATCTCCTGCCAGCGGTCGCGGATGCGCAGCGTGCGCACCCCCTCCCGGGACGGGAGCCGCAGCGTGTGCGGCCGCCATTCGCTGCGGATGCATGTGCCGTCGCGTTCGATTTCATAGCGGTATTCGGTATCATCCCTCTGGGTATAGCGGTCGATGGCGCCTGTCCAGATGCCTCCGTCGGCGTATTGCAGCGCAATGCGCCGTTTGCCGATCCGCATGACGAGCTGTTCGCCCCAGCGGGTACGGTATTCGATGCTGATCAGGAGTTTCATGGTTCGGTATGTCGTTTGGTTCGGAATCGGTTTATACAAAATTAAAAAAATAATCCGGTTTTGTCTTTCCAGCAGGGAAAATTCAGAGCCATTCCCAGGAAATTGCGGACACAGTGCGGACACGGGGAAAGTAAAACCCCGTTAGAGTTTTCTCTAACGGGGTTTCTGGTGCCCAGGACAAGACTCGAACTTGCACGAACGTAATTGTTCACTACCCCCTCAAAGTAGCGTGTCTACCAATTTCACCACCTGGGCATTGTACTCCCGAATCAACTTTCGGGAGTGCAAATATAGACACTATTTTGCGATTCGCAAAATTTTTGCGCGAAAAACGATAAAATTTGCATCGGGACCGTCCGGACCATTCTGCGGCGGTCCCGGAACGCTTTATTTGAGCTTCATCTCCCTGAGCAGGTAGCCCGCTCCGCCGACACGGTCCACGACGAACAGCACGTAGCGGATGTCTACGGCGATGTTGCGGCAGATCGCAGGGTCGTAGTCGATGTCGCTCATCGTCGAACGCCACGTGCGGTCGAAGTTGATGCCGATGAGTTCTCCTTCGGCGTTCAGCACCGGCGATCCCGAATTGCCGCCCGTGGTGTGGTTCGTCGCCAGGAAGCAGACCGGCACGGTCTTGCGGCCGTCGATCACCGTGCCCCAGCGGCCGTAGTTTTTCGACGCGTAGAGGTCGCGCAGCGACTGCGGAATGTCGTAGTCGTAAATCTCGGGGTTGTCCTTGGCGATGATGCCGTCGAGCGTCGTCTGCGGCTTGTGGTACTCGCCGTCGGCGTACTCGTATCCGGCCACGGAGCCGTAGGCCACGCGGAGCGTCAGGTTGGCGTCGGGGTAGAAGGCTCGCTCGCGGTCCCATTCGCGCAGACCTTTAATATAGGTGGTGTAGAGTTCGTTGAGAATTTTGCTGTTGAGGTTGCGCAGCGACTTGGTTCCCAGCATCCACGAGATGTGGTCGAGCATGCGTTTGGTCTCCTCGCGCAGTCGGGCGGCAGGTTGCATGGCCACGCTGTCGGTGCCTTCCCAGACGGCCTCGAAAAGGGCGTCGGCATGGGCTTCCGGCGATTTGTAACGGGTTATGCCTTCGGCGAAGGAGGGTATGCGGTAGATTTGCGGGCAACGGCCGTATTCGCGGAATGCCTGGCGCCAGAGCGCCCGCTCGGTGGGCTTGCGCCGTGCGAAACACTCCTCGGCGCGTTCTTTGGGGGTATAGGCTGCCGGCAGCGTCGAGAGCGTTTCGCGGGTGATCTCGTAAGCGAAATAGGCATCCATGATACGGCCGTATTCGGCGCGCAGGCCCATCACTACGGCGTATTCGGGGTGCTCCACGGACCAGAGTCCAAATTGCGTCTCGTAATCGAATTTTGCTGCGACGGTCCCGCGGCGGTTGATGCCCAGCGCTTCGCCCTGCCATTTTTTCCAGGCGTTGGCGATCGAGGCGTGTTTGGCGGCATAGTGGATGCGCAGCGCGGGGTCGGACTCCTGCGCTTTGGTGATGATGTCGAGGCGCCCCGTGCGGATAGCGATCTTGGCCGGATCGGAACGCTCGGCGATGTAGGCCACGGCGTCGGAGAGGATATACTCCTGCGTGTTGCCCGGGAATCCGTAGATCATCGTGAAATCGCCCTCTTTGATCCCTTTCGTCGATATCGTGAAATGTTTTTTCGGACGATACGGAACGTTCCGGGGCGAGTAGGCCGCCGGGCGGTTGTCTTTCGAAGCATAGACGCGGAACATCGAGAAGTCGCCCGTGTGGCGGGGCCAGATCCAGTTGTCGGTGTCGCCCCCGAACTTGCCGATCGACGAGGGCGGCGCGGCCACGAGGCGCACGTCGTCGAACTGCTCGTAGACGAACAGGAACTGCTGGTTGCCGTAGTACATCTGTTCGACCGAGGCTTTGTAGCCCGTGCCTTCGGCTTCGGCTTTGCGGACGATCTCCTCCGCCGTCTCGCCTGCGGCGATCCGGTCGGTCACATCGTCCATGCGGACGAGGAAGCGGACCCAGAGTTTTTCGTTAGGCAGCTCCTCGGCCCGGGACATGGCCCAGAAACCATTGGTCAGGTAGTCGTGCTCGACGGTCGAATGTTTCTGAATGGCGTCGTAGCCGCAATGGTGGTTGGTGAGCAGCAGGCCTTCGGGCGAGATGAGTTCGCCCGTACAGCCGCCGTTGAAGAGCACGACGGCGTCCTTCATCGAGGCCTTGTTGATCGAGTAGATGTCTTCGGCCGTGAGGCGGAAGCCTTTTGCGCGCATGTCGTCGATGCGTTCGGAGATCAGGCTCGGGAGCCACATGCCCTCGTCGGCCAGTGCGGGCAGGAGGGCGAGGGCGGCGAGCAGGGTCAGCAGGGTACGTTTCATGAATTTAAAAATTTATCTAATTCGGTGTATACTTTCTGGACGGGGAGTCCCATGACGTTGTAGAACGAGCCTTCGATACGCTCGATGGCGGCATAACCGATCCACTCCTGGATGCCGTACGACCCGGCTTTGTCGAAGGGGCGGAAGGTGTCGACGTAGTGTGCGATCTCCTCGTCGGTGAGCTTGCGGAACCAGACGCCGGTACGTACTTCGAAGGAGTGCATCCGGCAGGCGGTGCGCAGCGTGACGCCCGAAACGACCGTGTGGCGGCGTCCCGAGAGGCGGCCGAGCATCCGGCAGGCGTCGTCGCGGCCGTGGGGTTTCCCCAGAACCTCGCCGTCGAGCACGACCACCGTGTCGGCGGTCAGCAGGATGTCGTTCGGGGCGAGCGGTGCGGGGTAGGTCTCGCTTTTCAGGCGCGAGAGGTACAGCGGGACCTGCTCGGCCGGGAGATCTTCGGGATAGGTCTCTTCGCAGTCGTATTTCGGGGCCAGTTCGTAGGGAAGCCCGCAGCCGGTCATCAGCTCCCTGCGCCGCGGCGACTGCGACGCCAGCAGCAGGCGGTAGGGTTTGAGTTTGTCGTTGAGTAACATGGCTATCGTATGTCGAAATTCAGCAATTCACGTCCCTCGAGAGTCGCGCGCAGCGTGTCGCCGGGCTTCACCTCTCCGACGCCCGCGGGCGTTCCCGTGTAGAGCAGGTCGCCCATGCGCAGGGTCATGTACTGCGACACCGTGGCGATGATCCGGTCTACCGTGAAGAGCATTTCCGAGGTGTCGCCCCTTTGGCGGCGCTCCCCGTTCACGTCGAGCGTGAAGTGCAGCCGCTGCACGTCGCCGCCCAGCTCCTGCAAAGATACGAATTCCGGAGCAATCGCCGCCGAACGGTCGAAAGCCTTGCAACTCTCCCACGGCAGCCCCTCGGCGATGGCCTTCCGTTGGAGGTCGCGGGCCGTGAAGTCGATGCCCAGGGCCACCTCGTCGTAATAGCGGTGTGCGAAACGTTCGGCGATGGCCTTGCCCACGCGGTTGATCCGCACCACCAGTTCGCATTCGTAATGCACCTCCTTCGAGAACGACGGGATGTAAAACGGGTCGTTGTTGCGCAGCAGCGCCGTGTCGGGCTTGAGGAAAAACATCGGTTCCCCGGGGAGTTTCCCGCTGTCGTTCAGCTGTTCGTGCAACTCGGCGGCATGTTCAGCGTAGTTGCGGCCTATGCAGATGATTTTCATTGTTTTCGATTTTATAGGGCATATTTCACCCTGCCTCGCCCTCCGCGAAAGGGAAATACGCTGGTATGTCCCTTCCGCGTCGGTCTTCGTTATGTCGAAATCTGCTCCTCTAAAATCAGAAAGCAGCGTTTCCAGTCTTCAGTTCTGCGACCATCCGCGCCGCGAACCGTTCGCTGGCGCCCGGGCCGCCGATGATCGTTTGCAGTTCGCCGAAGTCGGCGAGCATCTTTCCGCGCTTGCTGCCGCCGTGCAGAATCGCCCGCAGCTCGCGTTCGGCGCAGTCGACCGAGAAATCCGACTGGATGATCTCGGCGACGGCTTCGCGCCCCAGGTTCAAGTTCACGAGCGATACCCAGGGGACCTTCAGCACGTAGGGCCGCAGCCATACCTGCCACCACACCGTGCGGTAGACCACCACCTCGGGAATGCCCAGCAGGGCGGTTTCGAGCGTTGCCGTGCCCGATGTCACCACGGCCGCTTCGGCCGCCGCCAGCGTCTCGTAGGTCTGGTCCGAGACGTAGCGGATGTCGCTTCCGGCGATGTATTGTTCGTAAAGCGTCCGGTCGAGCCACGCGACGCCCGCCACCACGAACTGGTGCTCGGGGAATTTTCGCGACAGCGCGGCCATCAGCGGCAGGTTGTCGCGGATCTCGCCCCGGCGGCTGCCGGCCAGCAGGGCGACGATCGGGCGCTGGTCGAGGGAGTTGCGGCGGCGGAACTCCTCGGGTGTCGGGAGCGTCGTCCGCCGGGTCTCGATGGCGTCGACGAGCGGGTTGCCCTCGAAAATGGGTTCGATGCCGTGTTTCGGGAAATAGGTCCGCTCGAAAGGGAAGATGATGAAGAGCCGGTCGACGTATTTGCGGATTGCCTTCACCCGCCATTCGCGCCATGCCCAGACCTTCGGGGCGATGTAGTAGAAGGTGCGGATGCCGTGTTCTTTGGCCCAGCGGGCCATCTTCATGTTGAAACCCGGGTAATCCACCAGGATCAGCACGTCGGGGGCGAACTCCGCGACATCGGCCTGGCACTCCTGCATTTGGCGGCGGATCGTTCCGAGGTTTTTAAGCACCTGCACGATGCCGAAGAACGAGGTTTCCCGATAATGCTTTCGTAAGTTCTCCTTGCCGCCTGCCGCCGCCATAAGGTCTCCGCCCCAGAAGCGGAATTCCGCCTGCGGGTCGGCTTTCAGCAGCCCTTTGATCAGGTTTGCGCCGTGCAGGTCGCCCGAAGGCTCTCCGGCTATAAGGTAATATTTCATTTTTTCGATTTTATAGGGCGCCTTTCGCCCTGCCTTGTCCTCCGCGAAAGGGAAATACGTCTGTATGTCCCTTCCGCGTCAGCCTTCGTTATGTCAAAATCCGCCTCTCTAAAATCAAAAAGTCGGGGCCGATTGCTCTTTCAACTTTCTAAAAGGTCGGGCCGCAACTCTTTCGTGCGCCGGTAAGCCTCGTCGTCCTGCCACCGGGCGATCTCGGCGAAGTTGCCCGACAACAGCACGTCGGGGACCCGCCAGCCGCGGAACTCCGCCGGCCGCGTGTAGACCGGAGGTGCCAGCAGGTTGTCCTGGAACGAGTCCGTGAGGGCCGACGCCTCGTCGCCGATGGCTCCGGGGATGATCCGCACGACCGAGTCGGCGATGATGCAGGCCGCCAGCTCGCCGCCCGTCAGCACGTAGTCGCCGATCGAGATTTCGCGCGTTACGAGGTGCTCGCGGATGCGGTGGTCGATGCCCTTGTAGTGGCCGCAGAGGATGATGATGTTTTCAAGCGTCGACAACCGGTTGGCTTCGTGCTGGTTGTAACGGTTACCGTCGGGAGAGGTGTAGATGACCTCGTCGTAGCGCCTCTCGCTCTGGAGTTTCTCGACCAGTTCGAAGACCGGTTCGCACTTCATGACCATACCCGCTTCGCCGCCGAACGGATAGTCGTCGGTGGTCTTGCGGCGGTCGTGGGCGTAGTCGTGCAGGTTGTGGACGACGATCTCCACGAGGCCCTTCTCCTGCGCCCGTTTGAGTATGGATTCGTTGAGCGGGGAGGTCATGAGTTCGGGGACGGAGGATATGATGTCAATGCGCATGTCTGAAAATGATGTCTTTCGTGGAATTTTCGGCCAGCGGGATCTCCTGTCCGCGGTCGAGCGTGTAACCCGTGTAGCCCAGTCCGGTGAAGAGCGCGACGATCTGCGGACGGTTTTCGCCGCCCGTTTCGATCAGCACCGTGGGGCGGAGCCTCTCCAGCAGGGGCCGCATCTCCCGCATCACGACGACCTCGTAACCCTCGATGTCGCATTTGATGAAGTCGAGGCGCTCCAGTTTGCCGAACAGCTCGCTGCCGCGGCGCATCTGGGCCGTGAACTCCACGTCGGCCTTGCCGCCGCCTTCGTTGACGAAGTTCTGGCCCGTGCCGAAATAGCCCGTCTCGCGCGCCGAGTCGTTGGCCATCGAGACCGGCTTCGACTCCGTGCCCAGGGCGTAGGGGAGGATGTCGACGTTCCCGCAGCGGCGGAGGTTGCGGCTCAGCACCTTGCGGATCGGGGCCACCGGTTCCACGGCGAAAACCTTTCCCGAGGGACCCGCGAGGCGGGAGATCGTGCGGGCGTAGTAGCCGAGGTTGGCGCCGATGTCGATGCACGTGTCGCCTGCGCGGACCAGTTTCGGCAGGTGGTAGACGTACTCCGTGGCAGGGGCCTCGCGTCCGATGCCCAGCCGCTGCCAGAGGAAGAACAGCCGGCTCACGGCGCGCAGGTAGCCTTCGAGCGGCAGGGTGCGGTAGAGAATCTTATGGATCAGGGTTTTCACGGGAACAATGGTTGTGGGCGGCGCGAACCGGTCGGGGACGGATGTGCGGCAGTATGTATTTCCGGGATCATTCTTGATTCCTGTAATTCACCTCCTCGTTCAGCACCTCGACGATGAAGGGGTTGTAGAGCAGTTCGTGGCCGATCGTCGACTCGGGACCGTGGCCGGGATAGACGTGCACCTCCTCGCCCAGCGGAACCAGGGAGTCGAGGATCGAGCGCATGATCCACGAATAGTCGCCGCCCGGCAGGTCCGTGCGGCCGATCGACTCGCGGAAAAGCGTGTCGCCCGTGAAGAGCGATTTCGAGACGGGTTCGTACAGCGCCACATGGCCGGGGGTGTGGCCGGGGGTGCGGATCACGCGCAGGACGGTCTCCCCGAAGCGGACCTCGGGCATGGTGTCGAGGTCGAGGTCCGCTGCGGGCATCTGTCCGATCTTGACCCCGAAGACCGAGCCGCTTGTCGCGGCGTTGTCCAGCAGGAACCGGTCCTTCGACGAAAGGGCGAAAGGGATGCCGTAGCGCTGTTTGAGGTGCTCGACGCCCAGCGTGTGGTCGAAATGGCCGTGGGTGTTGACCGCCATGACGGGTTTCAGCCCGTGCTCGGCGATGAAGTTGTCCAGTGCGGCATCTTCGCGCGGGTTGCTGTTTCCGGCGTCGATGACGATGCACTCTTTGGTGTCGTCCCAGACGACGTAGGTGTTTTCCTGTATCGGATTGAATTGCAGGCAGGCGATTTTCATAATGATGGCTGTTTTAATGCAGTCGGTTTGGCAAAGATAGTGCTTTTTACGGGATTTTACCTATCTTTATGACCCAAAACGATCCGATCCCATGAAACGATTTTTTGCGCTTTTCGCGGCCCTGACCCTGCTTTGCACGGGGATTTCGGCCCAGACGACCGCCTGCCGGACCGAAACCAATATCGCTTACCGCAATGCTGCGGACGATGGTTATGTCGATTCGCTCTGCCGGCTGGATATTTGTTATCCGGTGGATAGAAAAGGATTCCCGACCGTCGTGTGGTTTCACGGCGGGGGCCTGACGGGCGGGCGGCGCGAGATTCCGAAGGCGCTGTGTGACAAAGGCTTCGCCGTGGTGGGCGTGGACTACCGCCTCGCTCCGCGCGTGAAGGTGGCCGACTGCGTGGCGGATGCCGCCGCTGCGGCCGCATGGGTGGTGAAAAACATCGCTTCGTACGGCGGCGACCCGCGGCTGATCTTCATCGCCGGACACTCGGCGGGCGGTTACCTGACTTCGATGATCGGACTGGACAAACGCTGGATGGCGCCCTACGGCATCGACCCCGACACGGCGTTCGCGGCGCTGATCCCTTACAGCGGGCAGGTCGTGACCCACTTCGCGCGACGCCGCGAAATGGGGATTCCCGATACGCAGGTGGTCGTGGACGACATGGCGCCGCTGAACTACATACGTCCCGACTGCCCGCCGATCCTGATTCTCTCGGGCGACCGCGAGCGGGAGATGCTGGGCCGTTATGAGGAGAACGCCTATTTCTGGCGCATGATGCAGGTGGCGGGGCATCCCGACGTCGGGATCCGCGAGTTCGACGGGTTCGACCACGGCAACATGCCCCAGGCGGGCCATTACGTCGCGGTGCGCTACATCCGCGACTTTGTGAAAAAACGGGAGCGATAATTGCGGTCCCTGACGCGTAAAACGGAGTGTTATGAACGGATGGATGAAATTGGCGGCCGCACTTTTCGCCGCGGCGTCGTTTGCGGGGTGTTCGCTGCTGAAGGTGGCCGTGGCCACGGGCGACCCCCTTTCGAAGGAACAGATGAACGTGCGGACCATGACGCGCGGCTTTTACTACGACATGGCCGGCGAGGTGGCCCGTGCGGCCGACTCGATCGTCGCGGCGGCGTCGGACGTGAACGTGCGTGTGGCGGCCGTGCGGTGGAAAATCCGCGCCACGCGCGCCGGGGTGACCGCCGCCATGCAGGGGATTCCCGACGTGGCGCTGGCCGACCTGTGGATCCTGTGCCGCCGCATGAATGATTCTTTTGCCGAAGCTCCCGATTCGCTGCTGTTCGGTTCCCAGAGCGACATCGCCCGCGACGCCGCCCTGCGGCTCGACCGCCGGGCCGGAAGGCTCGCCCGGCAAGTGCTTCCGGCGGACCGTTACGATCTGATGGCGGCCTTCGTCGACGACTATATCCGGAAAAATCCCGCCTCCGAAGGCGACGAGACCGACAACACGACCCTCGCGTGGCTGGAATACCTTCAGGCAGCCGGTGTCGAACACGATTACGCCACCGGCTCGATCGCCGAGGTGCTGGCCGACGTCAACGATCGCCTGAGCGGCCAGACGCAGCAGGTGACCAACAGCGTGAGCTGGTCGAAGGACATCTTCGAGATGCGGCTCCGGCAGGACAGCCTGCGCATCGAGGTCGGGGCGCAGCTCGATTCGCTGGAACGCAGTTTTACGCGCATCGTGGTCGTTGCCGAGCACCTGCCCGAGATTTCGGACAAGGTGCTGGAGGAGCTGAACCGGCAGGCCACGCAGTTGATCTGGACGATGAACGCTTCGGTGGACAACGCTTTCGCCGACTTCGACCGTCAGCGCGGCGAGTTGCAGCGGTACGTCACGCGCGAGCGCGAGGCGCTGGTCGAGCAGCTGCGCACGACGGGCGATGAACTGGTCCGGACGACGCTCGACGCCCTGCCGGGACTCGTCGGCAAAATCCTGCTCTACGTCGTGCTGGCACTCGCGGTTTTGATCGGCGGGCCTTTCGCGCTGGGTTTCTGGCTCGGCGGCGTGCGGGCGCGCGCCAAGGCGAAAAAGGCGGAAAAAGGCTGATTCCGGCGGACTCCGGGGCCCCTTCCCGTCGGGAAGTTTTGCCGAGCCGCACGCAATTCGGGTTTGAACCCGTCCGGCTTTTTCATATCTTTGCATCCCAAACTCGAATTTATGGCAAGAATGGCACGTAAAAAAGCGAACTATCCCCTGATCGAGGGGCTTGAAATAACGACCCTCGCGGCCGAGGGCAAGGCCATGGGCCGCTGGAACGACGTGGTGGTCTTCGTGCCGCTGACCGTTCCGGGCGACGTGGTCGACGTACAGATCCGTTCGAAACGCCGCCGCTTCATGGAGGGCTTCGTGGTGCGCTATGTGAAAAAATCGCCGTTGCGGGCCGAGGCGTTCTGCGAGCACTTCGGCGTCTGCGGCGGCTGCAAGTGGCAGAACCTGCCCTACGGGGAGCAGCTGCGCTTCAAGACCGAGCAGGTCCGCGACCAGCTGACGCGCATCGGCAAGATCGCCCTGCCCGAAATCGCGCCGTGCCTCGGCTCGGCGCAGACGCAGTTCTACCGCAACAAACTCGAATTCACTTTCGCCGACCGCCGCTGGCTGACGCGCGAGGAGATCGAGTCGGCGGGCGACATCGGCGATGCGCCCGCCGTGGGATTTCATATCCCCTCGATGTTCGACAAGGTTCTGGACATCCGCAAATGCTGGTTGCAGCCCGACCCGTCGAACGGCATCCGCATGGAGGCCAAGCGGTTCTGCGTAGAGAACGGCTACACGTTCCACAACGCCCGTTCGCACGAGGGGCTGATGCGCAACATGATCGTCCGCACGGCCTCGACGGGCGAGGTGATGGTGATCGTGGTCTTCAACAGCGACGACCGGCCCCGCATCACGGCCCTGATGGACCATCTGGCGGCGAAGTTCCCGGAGATCATCTCCCTGTTCTATATCGTCAATACGAAGTTCAACGACTCGGTGGGCGACCTCGACCCGGTCTGCTACCGCGGCAAGGACCACATCATCGAGGAGATGGAGGGGCTGCGCTTCAAGGTGGGACCCAAATCCTTCTACCAGACCAATTCCGCGCAGGCGTACGAACTTTATAAGGTGGCCCGCGATTTCGCCTGTTTGAAACCTGGCGACGTGCTCTACGACCTCTACACCGGAACGGGAACCATCGCCAACTTCTGCGCCGCGCGCTGCGCCAGGGTGGTGGGCGTGGAGTACGTTCCCGAAGCCATCGCCGACGCCAAGGTCAATTCGGAACTGAACGGCATTGAAAATACGGTCTTCTACGCCGGGGACATGAAGGCGGTGCTCGACGACGGGTTCGTCGCCGCGAACGGCCGTCCCGACGTGATCATCCTCGACCCGCCGCGCGCGGGCGTCGACGAGCCGGTGATCGAAGTCATCCTGCGCGCCGCGCCCCGGCGGATCGTCTATGTGAGCTGCAATCCCGCCACGCAGGCCCGCGACCTCCAGCTGATGGACGCCGCCTACCGCGTCGAGGCCGTGCAGCCCGTCGACATGTTTCCCCACACGCACCATGTGGAGAACGTCGTGAAGCTCGTGCGGCGATAAACGGCGCGTCCGCGTGAGATACGACCTGAACCACAGACCGATGATACGAATTCTGTTTTCCGCATGGATCATACTGACGTGTGCCGCCGTATCGGCACAGCCGCGCATCCGCACCGAGAAAGGGCCGGGCGAAAAAACGACCGACTTTATTCTCGAAAACAAACAAAGCGGCGGAACGCTTACCGTGCTGGTCAATTTCAAGGAGCTGTATAATTGCAGCAACCTTTCCGCCGGCGTGCATAAATATACGGTGCACTACGACAACCAGCGGTTTTTGAGCCTGCGGGCCGCTGACGAGGGTTACGGGGTGGGGTATAACTATTCGTGGCGTTGGTATTTAGGTCCGCTCGATCCGGATGTGGATACCGCTTTCGTCTATCGGATGCCCTGTTCGACGCTCCGGCCTCAACGGGTTATCCGAACGGTATACGTTCTGGACAAGTACCGAAAGGCGGAGGCGGAGCGCGAAAGCCTGGGCTTCATGTTTCCGCTATCGAAAGGGGATACGGTCTACGCCATGCGCCGTGGTGTGGTCGTGGAGATTCGAAAGCCCGAAAAACGCTTCGACGCTCCCCGGGTGAGTTTTACGACCAACAGCCCGAACCTGCTTGTCGAGCAGCCGGACGGCACGCTGGCCTGGTATATCTGTGTCGACGGCGACAATGTGCTGGTCGACGTCGGGGACGAAGTGCTGCCCGGAACGCCGCTGGCGCTGGCCGGGAGCTACGACGGCGAATATTACAAAACAGCAGTCCAAATCTATTGGTACGAGACTGATCCCGATCGCGATTGGAATGACGGATATGCGGTTTCCAAAAGACTGTTTCCGCGGTTTCAGACTACCGATGGCGTGCTGATACCCAAGCACGGCGGTGTCTATACGCCTGTTTTTACACCGGAGATGCAGACTCGTGAGTTGACCGCGAGGGAGCTTAAAAAGTGGCGTGCGACGCATCCCGGGCATAAAAAATAGTCGTACCGGCAAACCGTCCGCCCGTGTAATCGGAGCTTTTGCAACCGGACGGATGCAGTATTTTCGTTTTCCGGCGTTTTACTGGATACAAAGGGATGCAAACCGGCTCCGGCTGAAAACAGTTCCGCGCGATGCCCGGCTTGCATAATCTTTGTAAGATGGTTACCTAAAAACGAAAAGACAATGAAACGACTGATTTTATTGGCGGCGGTGGCGTTTTTCGCCCTCCCCGCGGCAGCGCAGATGCAGGAGGCTTTCCCCAGCTACATTCAGGTGAACGGACGTGCCGAAAAGGAGATCACGCCCGACGAATTCTACCTGCAGATCATCATCAACGAGCGCGACTCGAAGGGCAAGATTTCGGTCGAGAGCCAGCAGCGCGACATGATCGCCGCGCTCAAACGTGCGGGTGTCGACGTCGAGAAACAGCTCAAGATGGCCAACCTGTCGAGCGAGTTCTTCAAGAAAAACACCTCGGTGGCGACGGCCAAATACCAGTTGCAGCTGGGTTCCTCGGCGATGGTCGCCAAGGTGTGGCAGGCGCTGGACGGACTGGGTATTTCGAATGTCTCGATCCTGAAGGTCTCGCACTCGAAAATCGAACAGTATAAGGCCGAGGTGCGCGTCGAGGCGATGCAGAACGCCCGCCAGAGCGCCGCGACGCTGGCCGAAGCCATCGGGCAGAAGATCGGAAAATGTTTCTACATCTACGATTCGAACAACAACGTGATGCCCGTTTTTTACGACAACATGGCCGTGATGCGCAGCGCCAAGGCGACGGGCGTCGCCGAGGACGCCGCGGCGGACGAACCGCTCGATTTCAAGACCATCAAGCTGCAGTATAACGTGCAGGCGAAGTTCGTCCTCGAATAGTTTTCGATTTATAAACGGCAGTTTCCGCACATCCCTCGAACGGGGCGAATGGGACGTACTTCGGTACTGCCTATCCGCCTCGTTCTTCCCGATGCACGAGGCCAGCCTGCTTAAAATCAAAAACGGGAACGTGCCGGAAGCTGGCTTTACGAACCCCGACAGACCTGTTCACACGGGAAATCCGTTTTCGCAGACCGGAAGGGCCTGATAATAAAATGATTCATCCGGGTTGAAAGCAGAGAGGCTGAAAAAGTGCGATTCAGTAAGCGATTTCTGAAAATTTTAGTATCTTTGTAGTTCACCCCTGTAAAAAAGGAGGAGTTATGGAAAAGCAGTTTTGTTTCGATTATGAACATTACGCGGCACTGTCGGAACTTTCCGAAGCCGACCGCAGGCTGGTCGCCGAGGCCGAACGGGCCACGGCCAATGCGCATGCGCCCTACTCGAATTTCCACGTAGGCGCCGCCGCGCGTCTGCGCAGCGGGAAAATACTCTACGGCAGCAACTTCGAAAGCGAAGTCTATCCCGCGGGACTCTGCGCCGAGCGGTCGCTGATGTTCTACGCCCAGGCCAACTATGCCGACGATCCGATCGAGACGATGGCCATTGCCTCGAACCCTTCGGAGCGCGAATGCTATCCCTGCGGCCAGTGCCGGCAGGTGATGGTCGACGTCGAGCGCCGCCAGGGTTGCCCGATGCGGGTGCTGATGAGCGGCCACGGTACGGTGACGGCGGTCGATTCGGCCTCCAGACTGCTGCCTTTCACCTTTATTCTGTAATTTCAGACGATGTTTAACCCGGACGACATTCTTTACGAAGACAACCACCTGCTGATCGTCAACAAACGCTGCGGCGATCTGGTGCAGCCCGACCCGTCGGGCGAGAGCGCCCTCGAAGACCAGATCAAGGCCTTCATCAAGGGGCGCGACGCGAAACCCGGCGAGGTGTTCCTCGGCGTGGTGCACCGCATCGACCGTCCGGTGAGCGGAGTCGTGCTTTTCGCCAAGACGTCGAAGGCCCTCGTCCGCCTGAACGAGATGATCCGCGAAGGCCGCATTCATAAGATATACTGGGCGCTGACCGAAGCCACGCCCGACCCCGAGAGCGGCGAACTGCGCCACTACATCCTGCGCGACGGCAAAACCAACCGTTCGCGGGCCTGCGACGCTCCGAAGGGCGACGCCAAGGAGGCGCGCCTGCGTTACGCGACGCTCGGGGCAGGGACGAACTACACGCTGGTCGAGGTCGAACTGCTCACCGGCCGTCACCACCAGATCCGTGCCCAGCTCTCGAAAATCGGGTGTCCGATCCGCGGCGACCTGAAATACGGCGCCCGGCGCTCCCTGCCCGGGGGCGGCATCTCGCTCCACTCGCGCCGCATCGAGTTCGAGCACCCCGTGCGCCGTGAGCCTCTCTCGGTTACGGCTCCCGTGCCTGCGGGCGACAACCTGTGGGCCTATTTCGAAAACCTCTGAATATCCTTGCCATGCGATTGCTCATTCAGCGTGTAAAACACGCTTCCGTCGCCATCGGCGGTGATGTCCGCTCCCGGATCGGGGCGGGACTGCTGGTGCTGCTGGGCGTCGGGTGCGGCGATACCGACGAGGATGTCGAATACCTCGCCGGAAAACTCGTGCGCCTGCGCATCTTCGACGACGAAGCGGACGTGATGAACCTCGATGTCGTGCAGACGGGCGGCGAAATCCTGGTTGTGAGCCAGTTTACGTTGCAGGCCTCGACGCGCAAGGGCAACCGCCCGAGCTATATCCGGGCGGCTCCCGAAGCCGTTTCACGGCCTCTCTACGAGCGTTTTACGGCCCGCGTGGCGGAACTTTCGGGCCGCGGGGTCGCCACGGGCGAGTTCGGCGCCGACATGCAGGTCGAACTGGTCAACGACGGGCCGGTGACGATCTGGATGGATTCGAAAAACAAGGAGTGAACACCTCAATCTCTTTTGCGATGAAAAAGATAACAGCATTTCTGCTTCTGGGCCTCGCCGTCTCCCTTGCCTCCTGCGGGAGCGAAAAGGAGCAGGACGACAACCGGTGGTTCCTGACGCCCGAAGCCGCGGTCAGCGGCACGACCGTCGAGATGACCTGCCGGACCCGCTTCGCTGCCGGTGCGCTGGACGGTGTCCGCGTGGGATTTACCTATGCGTCGATCGTAGGCGGGGTGATCGGTCCGTTCGCCGAGTCGGCGGACTGCCGGGTCGAAGGCAGCAGCCTCGTCTCCACGCTGAACGGCCTTCTGCCCGAAACCGTCTACGCCGTCTATGCTTTCGCCGACCTGCCGACGGGCCGTGTGCAAAGTCCGGCAGGCTCCTTCCGGACCGGAAAGGGCTTCGTCAATCCCGACCTGGCGAAATATGCGGGATGGGCGGAACTTCCGGCTGTTCAGGACCGTCCGGACGACTGTTACTATGCCGTCCATTACTGCGACGGCGCGCCCGGAGGCCGCAACTATACGGTCTGTTACAGCGCCGGCAAACGCAGCGGAATGTGGTCGGCGTTTCCGCTGCACGACTGCTATAAGGGGACGCAGGGGCGTACGGATGACTGGTTTTACGATCCGGCCATTCCCGAAATCGTTCAGCCCGATCTGATCAAGGGGTCGTACAAGCCGCAGCCGGGTTATTCGAAAGGACACCTGCTCGCGTCGAACGACCGGACGGCGAGTTACGCGATCAACGCCCAGACGTTCTATGTGACCAACGTGGCTCCGCAGTGGCAGAACAGTTTCAATTCCGGAGTGTGGTCGTCGCTCGAAGACGATTGCTGGAAGAACGTCTGCGCCGATACGCTCTATGTGGTGTCGGGGGTCTGGTTCGCCGACGACGATACGACCGTCACGGACCAGAGCGGCGACGTGTGCGTCGTGCCGACGAATTTCTACCGGGTGCTGATGCGTTCGAAGAGCGGCTCTGCGGGCAAACCTCTCCGGGAGCTTGCCGCCGATGAGATCGAATGCGTCGGTTTCTGGTTTGAAAACCGCGCCTACCCGAGCGGTAAACCTTCGCAGTACATGACTTCGGTGGCCGATATCGAGGCGAAAACGCAGATCGAGTTTTTCACCAACGTGCCCGATGCTCCGAAGGAGAAACTCAACCCTTCATTCTGGAATTTCAGATAATTGATTCCCGGCGGCGATGGATGCCATCCGTTGCCGGGATACCGTATTGATAACGATTTTAAATTGGTATGATGAAAAAATTGAGCGCATTCCTGCTTCTGGGCCTCACCGTGGCCTTCGCCTCCTGCGGGGATGAAAAGACGGAGGACGACAGCCGGTGGTTTCTGGCGCCCCAGGCCGCGGTCGGCGGCACGACGGTCGAAATGACCTGCCAGACCCGCTTCGGCGAGGGCGTGCTGGACGGTGTAGGCGTGGGATTTACCTATGCGCCCATCGTCGAAGGCAAGATCGGTCCGTTCGCCGACTCGGCGGATTGCAGGGTCGACGGCAACACCCTTTCGTCCACGCTGGACGGTCTTCTGCCCCAAACCTTCTACGTCGTTTACGCCTTCGCCGACTTCCCGTCGGGGCGTATGCAAAGCCCGGCGGCCTCGTTCGAAACCGGCAAGGACGAACTTCCCGAACCCGATCCGGACAAACCGGCCTTCGGAACCCCGTCGGCGAGCGCCGTGACCGAAACCACCGCCACGCTGACGTGCGGATTTACGTTCGAGGGCACCGATTACAAGGTCTATTTCCGTTATAAGGCCTCGTCGGCCTCCGGCTATTCGGAGCAGGAGGTGTCGGCGGGAACGGGGACCAAGACGGCCTCCCTGACCGGGCTGACCGCCGGTACGAACTACGAGTTTCAACTCTGTGCCGACTGGAAGGGGCAGACCTATGCCAGCGCCGCGGGAACTTTCACGACGGCGCAGAACAGCGGCGGATCCGGCGATACGAAGTATTCGGGGTGGGCGGAACTTATTCCGGAGGATAAGTCGAACAGCGACTATCATTACGCATACCACATCTGTCCCGACTTTTCGATAGGCGGTCACAAAGCGCGTAATTATACGGTCTGCTTCAGCGCCAAGCACCACTGTCCCGTCTGGGTGGCGGCGCCGCGTCATGCCTGCTACGAGGGCGGCGTCGATCGCACGGATGCCTACGGCAAGGACCCGATCATTCTCTCCAGCATTCAGTATAACAGCAAGTCGACGGGCGGCGGCTGCAACAAGGGGCACATGCTCGGTTCGGCCGAACGCACCCGTTCCACGGCCATCAATAAACAGGTCTTCTATTACACCAACATCGCTCCGCAGTACTCCTCGGGATTCAACACCGGGGGCGGCGGATGGAATACGCTCGAAGACTGGATCGACGGCAAGGTCTGCCGCGATACGACCTATCTGGTTATCGGCACTTACTTCGAGTCCTATACCGATGGCTATGGTATGTCGGCCTCGCCCAAGAAAATCCAGTTCGGCGGCCGCAGCGACGTGTCGTGCCCCACGATGTTCTACATCGCCGCACTGCGCACCAAGCGGGGCGACACCGGCAAATCGGTGCTGAACTGTTCGGCCGACGAACTGATGTGCGTGGCGTTCGTGCGCTCGCACAACAACGGCCTCAAGGGCCAGAAGGTGACATCGAGGGAGATGATGTCTATTTCGGACCTCGAAAAGCTCACCGGACACGCATTCTTCACCAACGTGTCCAACGCCCCGAAGAATACCTATAACCCCTCGGACTGGGGCTTGTAGCGATGATCTACCCGTGGGGCGATACGAGGCGGTTCAACTCCTATGCGGGGTACTTCCGCCGTCTGTTCGGCTGCCGGGTGCAGAAACTTTCCGTCGATGCGGGCTTCACGTGCCCCAACCGCGACGGGACGATCGGCGAAGGAGGGTGTACGTTCTGTAACAACGGAGCGTTCACCCCTTCTTATTGCATGCCCTCGAAGAGCGTCGGGCAGCAGGTCGCCGAGGGCATCGAGTTTCACCGCAACCGTTACCGCACGGCGCGGCGTTACCTGGTCTATTTCCAGTCCTTTTCCAACACCTATGCCCCGCTGGAGCGGCTGAAGACGCTTTACGATGAAGCCCTCGCGCATCCCGACGTCGCGGGGATCGTCGTCGGCACGCGCCCCGACTGCGTCGACGAGCGCAAACTCGACTGGTTCGCATCCCTGGCCCGCGACCGCTACGTGGCCCTCGAATACGGTATCGAGTCGACCTTCGACGCCACGCTCCGGGCTGTCAACCGGGGCCACGACTTCGCGTGCGCCCGCCGCGCCGTGGAGATGACCGCCGAACGGGGGCTGGCGGTCGGTGCGCACTTCATCCTCGGGCTTCCGGGCGAGACCGACGCGATGCTGTTGGACCAGGTGGAGCGGATCAACGCCCTGCCGCTCACGACCGTGAAGTTCCATCAGCTGCAGGTTTTCCGCTCTACACCGATGGCCGCCGAGTACGACGCCGCACCCGAGCGGTTCCGCTTCTGGGAGCCGGAGGAGTACATCGACCTGTTCGTCGAAATTCTCCGCCGCCTGCGGCCCGGCGTGGTCGTCGAACGCTTCGCCTCGGAGGCTCCGCCGCGCTACCATTACGGCCGCAACTGGGGCCTCGTGCGCAACGAGCAGCTGCTCGCGATGCTCGAAAAAAGATTGGAGGAACGCAATGTATACCAAGGCGAATTTTTTACTACCTTTGCCGCAGACAAACTTCGGCAAAGGTAGGTTGCGCCTCGGCAGAATGCGGGTAGACCCGGCTCTGCGCCGGGCCTGCGCCGCCTTTGCGGAGGCAAACCCCGAATAAACCCCTTCGTTATGAAACCCATCAATCCCGACATCGTGCTCAAACCCGTCAAGGAGTATATACTGATGGCTGTCGGCATGCTGATGTACTCTTTCGGCTGGATCGGCTGCATCCTCCCGGCCGGCGGCGTCGGCGGCGGCGCCGCAGGTCTGTCGCTCGTGCTGTGCAACGCGCTCTCGGCGGTGGGAATCGACTTGCAGATCGGTACGATGGTCTTCATCATCAATGCCGTACTGCTGCTGGTCGCCGGGTTCATCGTGGGGTGGAATTTCGGCCTCAAGACCATCTTCTGCGTGGTGATCATCTCCGCGGGCATGAACTTCTGGCAGGAGGTGCTTCCCGATGGCAACTTCCTCGGGGTCGACAACCTGCTGGCCATCGTCATGGGCGGTATCCTGGCCGGCGCCGGCATCGCGCTCTGCTTCTCGCAGGGCGGCTCGACGGGCGGTACGGACATCGTGGCCATGATCATCAACAAGTACCGTACGGTCAGCTACGGCAAAATCCTCATCTACTCCGATTTCGTCATCATCGCTTCGGCCCTGCTGGTGGGCATGGGTATCAGCGCCGTGATTTACGGCTACGTGATGACGGCCGTCGTGGGCTATACGGTCGATATGATCATGGCCGGAAGCCAGCAGTCGAGCCAGGTCTTCATCGTCACGCACGACTACGAGAAAATGGCCCAGGCGATCGTCGACAACGTCCACCGCGGGGTGACGCTCATCGACTCGCAGGGATGGTATTCGAAAAAGGAGTCCAAAATCGTCATGGTGGTCTGCCGCAAGCGCGAGACGGCGATGATCCTCAAATTCGTCAAGACCATCGATCCCGAGGCCTTCATGACCGTCGGATCGGTCATGGGCGTCTACGGGAAGGGATTCCAGGCAATCGGGAAGGGCTGATGCAGCTCTACGCCGACATAGTCCTTCCGCTGGCGCAGCCCGTCTACACGTTCGCCGTGCCCGAAGGTACGGAGGTCGCGGCGGGGCAGGCCGTGGCGGTGCAGTTCGGCGCACGCAAATTCTATACGGGCATCGTGTGGCGGGTTCATGACCGCCGGCCCGATTTCAAAACCGTCAAACCGATCCAGCGCGTGCTCTACGATGCGCCCCTGCTCTCCGGGCAGCAGATG
The DNA here is from genome assembly GCA_900541585.1 of uncultured Alistipes sp. GTDB lineage: Bacteria > Bacteroidota > Bacteroidia > Bacteroidales > Rikenellaceae > Alistipes. Next base: position 130,010 of record UQKD01000004.1, on the reverse strand, counting down.
TCGCTGTGGGAGTGGATCGCCTCGTACTACATGTGCTCCTTGGGGGAGGTGATGCGTGTGGCGCTGCCTGCGCTGATGAAGCCCTCGGGCGACACGGAGGAGGAGTTTTCCGACGAGGAGTTCCGTCCCCGCACCGAGTGTTACGTGTCGCTGGCCGCGGAACTCCGCGACGAGGGGCGTTTTCACGAAATCTGCGAGAAGATCGAACGGCGCGCCCCGAAACAGTACGAGGCGCTGCTCGAATTGGCTGCGGCCGGCGACGAGACGCGCATTTCGACGGGCGAGGTGGCCCGCCGTCTGCTCCGGGCCGATTACGCGGTGCTGCATGCGCTCGAACGCAAGAAATACATCGTCTGCACCCAGCGCGAACGCTCGGTCGAGCGCGGCGGCTCGGCCTTCCGCCTTCCGGAGCTGACGGCGCAGCAGCTCACGGCGCTGGAGGCCCTGCGCGGACAGTTCGCCGCCGGGAAAACCACGGCCCTGTTGCAGGGCGTCACCGGTTCGGGCAAGACCGAGGTTTACATTCATCTGATTGCGGAAGTGCTTGCGAGAGGTGGCGACGTGCTGCTGCTCGTGCCGGAGATCGCCCTGACGGCGCAGCTGATCGAGCGCATGGAGCGCATTTTCGGCAGCCGCGTCACCCCGTACCACTCCAAACTCACCAACCGCCGCCGCACGGAGACCTACCTGCGGCTGAACCGCTCGGACGGGGGCGAATTCGTGGTCGGCGTGCGGTCGTCGGTCTTCCTGCCGCTCAAACGCCTGCAGCTGATCGTCGTCGACGAGGAGCACGACGCCAGCTACAAGCAGACGGAGCCTGCGCCGCGTTACAACGCCCGCGACTGCGCTGTGGTGATGGCGCGCCTTACGGGGGGCCGCACGCTGCTGGGCAGCGCCACGCCGTCGCTCGAGACGTGGCTCAATGCCGCGTCGGGCAAATACGGGCGGGCGGAGCTGACCGAGCGCTACGGCGACGCCCGGCCTCCCGAAATCCTCGTTTCCGACACCCTGCGCGCCGTCAAACGCGGTGAGCGCAAGGCCCATTTCAACAAACTCCTGCTGGACAGGATCGGGGAGACCCTCGACCGGGGCGGGCAGGTGATGCTGTTCCAGAACCGCCGCGGGTTCTCGCCCTACGTCGAGTGCTCCGAATGCGGCTGGACGGCCCGCTGCCCACATTGCAACGTGACGCTGACCTACCACAAGGGCGGACGGAAACTCGTCTGCCACTACTGCGGCCATACGGAGGACGTCCCGGCGAAATGCCCTTCGTGCAAGGTCACCGACGTCGTCCCGATGGGGTTCGGGACCGAGAAGGTCGAGGAGGAGATTTTCAAGATTTTCCCGGAAGCGCGTGTCGCCCGGTTAGATAGGGACAGCGTGACCTCCGAAAAGGCGTTCAGCGCCATCATCGCCGATTTCGAGGCCCGCCGGACCGATATTCTGGTCGGCACGCAGATGATCACCAAGGGTTTCGACTTCGCGGGGGTGTCGCTCGTCGGCATCCTCAATGCCGACAATTTGCTGAACAACCCCGATTTCCGGGCCGCCGAACGGGCTTTCCAGCTGATGATGCAGGTGGCGGGCCGCGCCGGACGGCGCGATGGCGGGGGCGAGGTGGTGATTCAGACCTCCGAACCGGGGCATCCCGTGATCCGGCAGGTCGCGGCGGGCGATTTCGAAGGGATGGCCCGCGCGCAGCTTGCCGAGCGCGAAGCCTTTTTCTACCCGCCCTATGCGCGGCTCACGTCGCTCACGCTGCGCCACCGCGACCCTTCGGTGCTTCGAAGCGGGGTCATGGACCTCGCCGCGCGCCTGCGCACCCGCTTCGGCCGCCGCCTGCTGGGGCCGATGACTCCGCCCGTCGACCGCATCCGCGGCGAATACCTCGTGGGCCTTCTGCTGAAAATCGAGAGCGGCGCCTCCTCGGCCCGCGCCCGCGAACTGCTCTCGGCCGAGTTGAAAACCTTTGCCGAAAATCCGGCTTTCAAGTCGATCACCGTCGTCGTCAATGTCGATCCTCAATGACCTCGCCCGCGATGTCGCGTCGCTGCTGTTCCCGCCCCGCTGCGCCGTCTGCGGGGAGCCGCTCGCGCGCGGCGAACGCACGGTCTGCACCTTGTGCCGCGCCACGGCGCCGCTGACGGGCTACTGGCGCGAGGTGGATAACCCCGTGGTGCGCCGATGCTGGGGCATGGTCCCCGTCGAGCAGGCTTCGGGCTTCCTGTTTTTCGTCCGCGCGAGCGGCTGGCGGCGGCTGATCCACGGCTTCAAGTACCGCGGCGCCTGGCGCACGGCCCGGGCGATGGGCGAGTGGTACGGGCGCTGTCTGCGCGAAAGCGGCCTGTACGACACCGTGGAGGTGGTCGTGCCGTTGCCGCTGCACCCCTTCAAACGCTGCCGCCGGGGGTATAACCAATCGGAATACATCGCCGAGGGGATCGCCGCGCAGCTGGGCGTGGAGGTCGATCGCCGCAGCGTCCGCCGGACGCGCAACACCGCCAGCCAGGCCCTCAAACCCCGCCGCGAGCGGGCCGGCAACGTCGAAGGGGCCTTCTCGGTGCGCCGCCCCGAACGGCTCGCCGGGCGGCACGTCCTGCTGGTCGACGACGTGATGACCACGGGCGCCACGCTTCTCTCGTGCGCCTCGGCGATCCTGCGCGATGCGCCCGGCTGCCGCATCAGCATCGCCGCCCTGGCCGTTTCGCAGCGCGAACTGGGCGTGAAGGAGTAATGTACAATGCCGTATTTACAATTCACAATTCAGGGTTTTACGGGCGAAGCCGGTGTGTAAAATCTTGTAAATTAGGGTTGTAATTTTGAATTTTGAATTTTGAATTCTGAATTCTCGTTTATTCGCGCGATTATCCGTATTTTTGAAGTCTGAACGAAAAGATACCCCATGGCTAAAGATTTTACACCCTCCTCCCGCAACCGGGAGGCGTTCGAGGCGATGACCGATACCGTCGGCAACGTACCCCCGCAGGCGGTCGAGCTGGAGGAGGCCGTGCTCGGTGCGCTGATGCTTGAGAAGGACTGCATCATCACCGTGCAGGAGTTCGTCTCCCCCGAGGCGTTCTACACCGAGGAGCACCGCCTGATCTACAAGGCGATCAACGAACTGTCGATGGAGCTGAAACCCATCGACCTCTATACCGTGACCGAGCGGCTCAAGGCCAGGAAGGAGTTGAAGAAGGTGGGCGGCGCGTCGTACCTCGCGCAGCTGACCCAGAAGGTCGGTTCGGCGGCCAACGTCGAGTTCCACGCCAAGATCATCGCCCAGAAATACGTGCAGCGCGAGCTGATCCGCTCGGCGACCGAGATTCAGAAACGCTCCTACGACGAGTCGACCGACGTCACGGAACTGATCGGTTATGCCGAAGGCGAGATCTTCAAGGTCGCCGAGGGACATGTCAAGCGTTCGGTGCAGTCGTCCAAGGACATCCTGGCCCGCGCGCTGATGCAGATCGAGGAGGCGTCGAAGAACACCAGCGCCTTCAGCGGCGTGCCGTCGGGTTTCATGGCCATTGACCGCGTGACGCTGGGCTGGCAGCTGTCGGACCTGATCATCATTGCCGCCCGTCCTTCGATGGGTAAGACGGCCTTCGTGCTTTCGATGGCCCGCAACATGGCCGTCGATCACGAGCAGGGCGTGGCGTTCTTCTCGCTCGAAATGTCCTCCGTGCAGCTGATGATGCGTCTGATCATCGCCGAGACGGGACTTTCGGGCAACGACGTCAAGTCGGGCCGCCTGACGCCCGAGCAGTGGCGCCATCTCGAATCGGCCACCAAGCCGCTGGGTGCGGCGCCGCTTTTCATCGACGACACCCCGGCCCTTTCGGTCTTCGAGTTCCGCTCGAAGGCCCGGCGCCTGAAAATCCATAACGACATCAAGATCATCATCATCGACTACCTCCAGCTGATGACCGGCAACCAGGATACGAAGGGCAACCGCGAGCAGGAGGTGGCCTTCATCTCGCGTACGCTGAAGGCCATCGCCAAGGAGCTGAACGTGCCGATGATCGCCCTTTCGCAGTTGAGCCGCGCCACCGAAATGCGCGGCGGCTCGAAGCGTCCCCAGCTGTCGGACCTCCGCGAGTCGGGCGCCATCGAGCAGGACGCCGACATCGTGGCCTTCATCCATCGTCCGGAGTATTACGGCATCAATCAGGACGAGAACGGCATGCCCACGGCGGGCATGGCCGAGATCATCCTCGCCAAGCACCGTAACGGTGCGGTGTGCGACGTGAACCTGCGGTTCCTGAAGGAGCAGGCCCGCTTCGCCGACGTGGAGGATTCGATGCTGCCGCCCGCACAGGCGGCGGACAGCCAGCAGGCCTACGACGATTACGCCAGCGGTTCGAATGCCCAGCCGGGGACATCGGGGCTGGGTGCGGCGATGGGCGGGGAGTTCGACGTCAACCGTTCGGCGAAGATCGACGACGAAGCGCCTTTTTAGCCATGTTCGTTCGTACATTCGCAGGAGCAGTCGTCGGGATCGACGCCGTGGCGGTGACCGTCGAGGTCAACATCGCCGGCGGCGGTCTGGGCATGTACCTCGTGGGACTGCCCGACAACGCCGTGAAGGAGAGCGAACAGCGCATCCGGGCGGCGTTCGAAAACTCGGGCGAGCGGATGTCGGGCAAAAAGGTGGTCGTGAGCCTCGCTCCGGCCGACCTGCGCAAGGAGGGTTCGGGCTTCGACCTGCCGATCGCCGTGGGCATCCTCGCGGCGATGGGCCGCATCGACGCCGGGGCGGTCGCCGGAACGATGTTCGTCGGCGAACTGTCGCTCGACGGCTCGCTCAAACCCGTGCGGGGCGTGCTGCCCGTTGCGGTCCGGGCGCGCTCGGAGGGGCTGCGGCGCGTGGTGCTGCCTGCGGGGAATGCCGCCGAAGCTGCCGTTGTGGACGGAATCGAGGTGATCGGCGCCACGACCTTGCGTGAAGTCGTCGGATACCTGAACGGCGAGGCGGAGATTGCGCCTGCCGTTCCGGACGAAGAAGAACCGTTCGATACGGCTGCGGCGCGCTATGCCGAGGATTTCGCCGACGTGCGGGGCCAGACGCATGTGAGACGTGCGCTGGAGATCGCTGCCGCGGGAGGGCACAACGTCATCATGATCGGTGCGCCGGGTTCGGGCAAGACGATGCTCGCACGGCGTCTGCCGACGATCCTGCCGCCCCTCTCGCGCGAAGAGGCGCTCGAAACGACCAAGATACACTCCGTGGCGGGCAAGGCGGGCTTGACGGGCGGACTGATGACCCGGCGGCCTTTTCGGGCGCCGCACCACCTCACTTCGCAGGTCGCCGTGATCGGCGGCGGACAGTCGCCCCGGCCGGGCGAGGTGTCGCTGGCCCACAACGGCGTGCTGTTCCTCGACGAACTGCCCGAATTCGGGCGCAGCGTGCTCGAAGTGCTGCGGCAGCCGCTGGAGGAGAAGAAGATCGTGGTTTCACGGGCCAGATACAGCGTCGAATACCCGGCGAATTTTACGCTCGTGGCGGCGATGAATCCCTGTCCGTGCGGCTATTACAACCACCCGACGAAGGAGTGCACCTGCTCTCCGGGGTCGGTGCACCGTTACATGGGCCGCATTTCGGGTCCGCTGATGGACCGCATCGACCTGCATGTGGAGGTGACGCCCGTGGCTCCGCAGGAGTTGTCGGCGGCCACTCCGGGCGAGGCGAGCGCCGCGGTCCGCGAACGGGTTGTCCGGGCGCGGGCGGTGCAGGCGGCGCGCTTCGGCGGGGTCGAGGGGGTTCATACCAATTCGATGATGAACAGCGCGATGCTGCGTGAATACTGCCGTCTCGATGCGGCTTCGGCCGCGCTGCTCGAACGGGCCATGGAGCGGCTGTCGCTTTCGGCGCGGGCCTACGACCGCATCCTGAAGGTGGCGCGTACGATCGCCGACCTGGCGGGGCGTCGCGACATCGTTCCGGCGGACGTCGCCGAGGCGATCAACTACCGGTCGCTGGACCGGGGAAACTGGGGACGGTGATTTTGGCAGAAGCCGGAGTCGATTAAAATAGGAAGTATGAAGAAAAATTATGCTTGGGGAATTTCGACCGGACTGATTCTGGGTTTGATAATCAGTTTTCTGACCGATAATTTTGCGATACTCGTTATCGGCTTGCTGATCGGCGTTTGTGCCGGGGCAGCTGCAAGTATAAACCGTAAACATTGAAACGCAGGTTGTAATGAAAAAAATCATTCTTTCCGGAGGTGGAACCGGAGGCCATATCTACCCGGCCGTAGCGGTCGCCGAGGCGCTGAAACGGCGGCTGGGCGACGAGGTCGAACTGCTGTTCGTCGGGGCCGAGGGCAAGATGGAGATGGAGAAGGTTCCGGCGCTGGGCTACCGCATTGCGGGCCTGCCGATCGCGGGCCTTCAGCGGCGGCTGGACTGGCACAACCTCGCCGTGCCGTTCAAGGCCGTGAAGAGCATCCGGATGGCGAAGAAGATCATCCGCGACTTCGGGGCCGACGCCGTGGTGGGCTTCGGCGGCTATGCCAGCGCCCCGGTGTTGTGGGCCGCGCAGCGGATGGGCGTGCCGACCGTGATTCAGGAGCAGAACTCCTATGCGGGCGTCACGAATAAAATCCTCGCGAAGGGCGCGCGGCGGATCTGCACGGCCTACGAGGGGATGGAACGCTTCTTCCCGGCGGCGAAGATCGTCCTGACGGGCAACCCGCTGCGGGGCCGCTTCTCGAAAGCGGGCGCCGACCGCTCCGAAGCGCTGAAATACTACGGCCTGACGCCCGACCTTCCGGTGATCCTGGTGGTCGGCGGGTCGCTCGGCACGCGGTCGCTCAACGAGATGATGAAGGCGTGGATCGTCGAAACGGGCGGCGAAGCCCCCGTGCAGGTGATTTGGCAGACGGGCAAGTACTACGAGCGTGAGATGCAGGCCTTTCTGGCCGCACACCCCGCCGGGCACGTCTGGCAGGGGGCCTTCATCGACCGCATGGACTATGCCTACGCCGCGGCCGACCTGGTCGTCTCGCGCAGCGGGGCCGGGACGGTCTCGGAGCTGTGCCTCGTGGCGAAACCGGTGCTGTTCGTGCCGTCGCCCAACGTGGCCGAGGACCATCAGACCAAAAATGCCCGGGCGCTGGAGACGAAGGGCGCGGCGGTGGTCGTTTCGGACGCCGAGTGCCGGACGAAGGCGATGCCGCGGGCCATGGAGTTGCTGGCGGATCGGGAGGCGCTGGCGGCGATGAGCCGCAATCTGGAGGCGCTGGCCAGGCCCGACGCCGCGGAAGACATTGTCGATGAGATTGTAAAGGTAATGAAGTGATGGAATACAAGAACGTCTATTTTCTGGGTATCGGCGGCATCGGCATGAGTGCCCTGGCACGCTATTTCCTGCACGAGGGGTATGCCGTCGCGGGCTATGACCGCACACCTTCGCACCTGACCGCCGAACTCGAAGCGGAGGGTGCGGCGGTCCACTACGAGGACGACGTGCGGCTGATCCCCGAAGGGTTTCTCGACCCGAACGACACGATGGTCGTCTACACCCCGGCCGTGCCGCAGGATCACAGCGAATACCGTTATTTTCGCGAACACGGTTTCTGCGTCGAGAAGCGTTCGCAGATGCTGGGCCACCTTGCGGAGGGCAAATACGTGATGGCCGTGGCGGGCACGCACGGCAAGACCACCACGTCGACGATGGTGGCATGGCTCAACCGCGTGCTGACGGGCGGCGGCTCGGCTTTTCTGGGGGGCATTTCGAAGAATTTCGGCGGCAATCTGGTGCTGGGCGGGGGCGGAAGGCTGGCTGTCGAAGCCGACGAGTTCGACCGGTCGTTCCTGCGGCTGTATCCCGACGTGGCGGTGGTCACCTCGGCCGACGCCGACCACCTCGACATCTACGGGACGCACGAGGCGGTGAAGGAGGCCTTCTCGCAGTTCGTGCGGCAGATCCGGCCGGGCGGCTCGCTGATCATCAAGCAGGGCGTCGACATTGCGCTCGACAACCCGGCGGTCACCGTCTACCGCTACTCGTTTGATGAGCCGTGCGACTTCTACGCCCACAACGTGCGGCTGCTCGAAGGGGGGCACTACCGTTACGACCTCGTGACACCCTCGGGCACGTTCGAAGGGTGTACGCTGGGCATCCCCGGCTGGGTCAATATCGAAAATGCGGTTGCGGCCGTCGCTTCGGTGTGGTGTGCGGCGAAAGCCGCAGGGACCGGACTCGATGCGGAGCGGCTGCGCGAGGGGCTGGCTTCGTTCTCGGGCGTGAAGCGGCGTTTCGAGTTCTACATTAACACCCCGAAACAGGTCTATATGGACGACTATGCCCACCATCCGCGCGAACTGGCCGCGACGCTCACCTCCGTTGGCCGGATGTTTCCCGGGCGGCGGATCACGGCGCTGTTCCAGCCCCACCTCTACACCCGTACGCGCGACCTCCATGCGGAGTTCGCCGAGGCGCTTTCGCATGCCGACGAAGTGGTGCTGCTGCCGATCTACCCGGCGCGCGAGGAGCCGATTCCGGGCATCACTTCGGAGATCATCGCCCGACGGGTCGCCGTGCCGTGCCGCATCGTCGACCGCGACCGTTTGGCCGACGAGGTGGCCGCGATGGACACCGACGTGGTGATCAGTTTCGGCGCGGGCAATATCGACGCCTGCTGCGGGGCGATCGCCGAAAAGCTCCGGGCGAAGAGCTGACGGCCCGACCGCCTTTTGGCGGCGAGGCGCTGCCGCCCGGCGCGGACGCATGGATGATACGAAATGACTGACATATTGATTCGTTGAACAAATATCTCCGATACACGCTTCTGACCCTGCTGTGGGTCGCCGTGGCCGCATACATCGTCTTTGCGGCCTCGGCGGCGCGGCGCGTGCGCAGTGCGGGCACGGTCGGAAGGCTGGAGATCGAGGTGGTGGACAGCTCTTCGCAGGGACATCTGGTCTCGGCAGCGATGGTCCGCCAGTGGATTTCGCAGGCCGGAATCAAGACACTCGGCACGGCAGTTGATGCGGTGGATCTGACGGGCATCGAACAGCTGATCGCCCGTAACGGATTCGTGGATAAAACGGTTGCCTATGTCTCCTACGGGGGAACGCTGCATATCGAGATCAGCCAGCGCAAGCCGCTGGTGCGCCTGCTGACCGACGGCATGAACGCCTACGTGACCGCCGAGGGTTATGTCTTCGCCGCGCCGCGCGCCTCGTCGCTCTACGTCCCGGTGGTCACCGGAAGTTACCGCCCGCCCTTTCCCGCGTCGTACGTGGGGAGCGTGCGGGAGCATATCGACCTGCGCCTCGGCGAGATCGACGGACGCATCGCCGAACTCGAACGCGAGAAATACCCCCTCTACCGGCGTGAGATGGAGAACGACCGCAACATTTCGGCCCTGCGCCGCATGCGCATCAAGCGGCAGTGGTGGCGGCTGGAGGGTTCGCAGGAGTTCGATGCGCGGGTCGACGCGCTGCGCGAAAAGAAGGCCGGACTGCGCCGCACCTACCGCTACCGGGCGGGCGTGATCCGCGGGGAGATCGAGCGTATCGCCGGGTTGCAGGAGGCCGAGCGGCGGAAACAAAAAAAGTTGGAGAAAAGCTACGAAGATTTCATGAAACTCCTTACCTTTGTAGAAACTGTCGAAGACGATGATTTCTGGAGGTCGGAAGTGGTGCAGATCACCGCGAAAACGACCCCCAGCGGAGCATTGGAGGTCGAGCTTACGCCCCGCAGCGGCCGCTTCAGCGTGCTTTTCGGCCGGTTGGACGACGTGGAGCGCAAGTTCGACAAACTGCTGCGGTTCTACCGCAGCGGCCTTTCGTCGATCGGCTGGAGCGAATACCGCACTATTGATATCAGATATAACGACCAGGTGGTCTGCAAGAAGTAAAAGGATTATACCGTGGAAAAGAAGAATTATACCGTTGCCGTCGATTTGGGCTGCTCGTCGGTCGTGGTGGCCGTCGGCGAGAGGACGCCCGAAGGCCTGCTTGACGTGGCGTGTGTCGTCACGAAGCCCGTCGAAGGGGTCAACGCGGGCCGGATCGAGAATATCGAACTGGTGAGCCGCGCCATCCGCGAGGCCGTGTCGGAGGCCGAGCAGCAGCTCGGAATCCGCATCACGGAGGCGTATGCCGGTATCTCGGGCGATTTCGTGCGCTGTGCGCGCCATACCGACCATGTCTTTGTCTACGATCCCCAGAACGGCGTCAACCAGAAGGACGTCGATGCGCTCTTCGACCGCATGCGCAACGTGCAGGCCCCCGACGACGAGACCATCATGGAGCGCGTGCCCCAGAACTACATGGTCGACGACAGCCAGGAGGTGCGTAATCCCGTGGGTTCGTTCGGCAAGAAACTTTCGTCGACGTTCAACTTCATCCTCTGCCTCAAAACCCCGATGCAGCGTCTCGATATGGCCTTGAAGCGCCTCGGGATCAAGATGCTGGGCGTCATGTCCGACGCGCTGGCGACGCCCGAGGCGGTGCTGCTGCCCGATGAGAAGGAGGAGGGCGTGGCCGTGGTCGACGTCGGCGGCGGCGTTACCGACGTGACGGTCTATTACCGCAATGTGGTGCGTTACGTCGCTTCGATCCCGATGGGCGCATCGGCCATCAACCGCGACATCCGCACGATGAGCGTTCCCGAGAAACACGTCGAGAGCCTCAAGCAGAAATACGGTTCGGCGGTCGCCGAACTGGCCCCCGAGGACAAGCTGATCCGCGTCAACGGCCGCACGGCCCGCGAGGCGAAGGACATTCTGCTGCGCAACCTGGCCACGGTGATCGAGGCCCGCGCCACGGACATCGCCGAGTTTGTGCAGCAGGAGATCAAGGATTCGGGATACGCCGGTAAACTGGCCTACGGCATCGTGCTGACGGGCGGTTCGGCCAAACTCAAGGACCTCGACGAACTGTTCCGCCGCGTGACGGGCATGGACGTGCGTGTCGCCGTACCCGAGACGGGAATCACCGGGGAGTCGAAGGAGAAGGTCGCGGACGCCGCTTTCTCGACCGCCGTGGGCATCCTGCTCAAGGGAGCCGAACTGGGCGGCTGCGCCGTCATCGAGCGCCCCGCGGCTCCGCGTCCCGAGCCGCACCGGCCTTTCACGCCGCCGCAGCCCGCGGCGGGCGGATTCAAGGCCCCGCAGCCGCGTGCGGCCCAGCCTTATACGCCTCCCGTGCCGGCTCCGGAGGCCGATTCCGGGACGCAGGCCGGGGCTGAAACGGCCGGGCCGCGGGACGAAGAGCGTGTCGATGAACCGCCGATGATCGAACCCAAGCGCAGCCGCAATTGGGGCGCGATCTTCCAGAAGACCTTCGACAAGATCAACAAGAGTTTCTCGGCCGCAGAGGACGAAGAGATTTAGGGGAAGGAGTTTAGGCGAGTGCGGGGGAAGGATTCCGACTCGATGCCGGAGCTGTGAATGACAACTGCTCACCCGTGGAATAGATAGTTTAAATTATTTGGAAAATAAAGCAAGAGCGGTTTTTAGAAGCATTCCGCAGTTTTTAAAATAAGACTAAAAAACTCCGCATTATCGTTTGGAGCGGAAAAAGAGTGACCGACGGCTCACGCGCCCGGAACGGGAGGGAGCAAAGGCCCGATCTTGCTCCAACCGTTCAGCTGGAACCGGAGGGAACTCCCGCGGAAAACGACATGCGGATGGTTTTGGCACTTTTGCCACCAAAAGAGCATAAAAAAGAGATTACGATATGACAGACGAATTGATGTCGGAAATCAAGGCCCCGCGCACGGACGGCTCGATCATTACGGTGGTCGGTGTCGGCGGCGCAGGAGGTAATGCCGTAAACCATATGTGGAACCTCGGGATCAGGGGCGTAACGTTCATGGTCTGCAACACCGACCAGCAGGCACTCGACAAGAGCCCCGTGGAGCGGAAAATCCGTCTCGGGTCCGAGGGGCTCGGGGCCGGGAACGACCCGGAGAACGGCCGCCGTGCGGCTGTCGAGTCGTTGCCCGAAATCCGCCAGGTGCTCGAAGAGGCCGGTACGAAGATGCTCTTCATCACCGCCGGCATGGGCGGCGGAACGGGCACGGGTGCATCGCCCGTCATCGCCAAGCTGGCCAAGGAGATGGGGCTGCTGACCGTGGCCATCGTCACCTCGCCGCTGGCCGTCGAGGGCAAGATCCGTTACGAGCAGGCGTTCCGCGGCATCGAGGAACTGCGCCAGAACACCGACTCGCTGCTGATCATCAACAACGAAAACATCCTGGAGATCTACGGCCGCCTCTCGCTGAAGCAGGCTTTCGGCAAGGCCGACGACATTCTGGCCTCTGCGGCCAAGGGCATCGCGGAGATTATCACCGTCGAGAGCGATCTGGTGAACGTCGACTTCGCCGATGTCTCGAAGGTGATGCGCAACAGCGGCCGGGCGCATATGGCCGTGGCTACGGCCGACGGCGACAATCGCGCCGAGGCGGTGGCCGAAGCGTCGCTGCGCTCCCCGCTGCTGGACCACAACCTGATTTCGGGCGCCAAGAATATCCTGCTCAATATCTCGGTGTCGGACGCCGACGCCCTGATGTACGAGGAGGTGGTGCGGATTCTGGAGTATATCCAGGCCCATGCCAGCGTGCAGGACGACAACGGGGTGATCCATAACGCCAACATCATCTGGGGTACGAGCGAGAAGCCGCAGCTGGGCAATTTCATCGAACTGGTGGTCGTGGCCACGGGATTCGAAGGCGACGCGCAGCCCGGCGTGATGAAGCAGATCATCCCTCCGGTCCGCGCCGTCGAACCGGCCGTCAAGGAGACGCCCGCCGCAGCCCCCGTGCTGGAGCCGATCAAGCCCCTGCCGCCCAAGCCCGCCCAGCGCCAGCCCGAACTGGTGATGCTCGGGGCCAAGCCGACCCGTTACAGCAACATCGACACCCTGCTGGCCAAACCCGCCTACCAGTCGCGCAACTCGAAGTTCATCGTGCGCGTCCCCGGCAGCCGCAAGGAGGTGCTGAAGGACGATACGACCGATGCACAGGCGCAAAAAGAGGAGACGCAGGGCGGCTCGCTATTCGATTAACTAACCGATTTTCAGTTTGGAAGACGCTCATTCCTGGATCACTTTCAACGGGTTTTCACCCCATATCGCCGTGCTTTGCGCGGTGACGCTCTGTCTGCTGTGTGTTTCGGCGCTCGTTTCGGGGGCCGAGACTTCTTTTTTCTCCCTTTCGCACAATGACATCCGCCACCTGCAGAGCCGCAGGAGCGCATCGGCTGCCGCCATGCTGCGGCTGCTGGCGAACGTCGACCTGCTGCTGGCCACGATTCTGGTGGTCAACAACCTGGTCAATATCTGCATCGTCATCCTCACGGCCGGGATCATCGACTCGGTCTTCACCTTCCTGCGGTTCGAGTTCCTGTTCAAGACCGTGCTGGTGACCTTTCTGCTGCTGCTTTTCGGCGAGATACTGCCCAAGGTGCTGGCGCAGACGATTCCCCTGCGTTTCGCCTCGATGGTGGCCCGTCCGCTGCTGGTGTTGCGGTGGATTTTCTACCCGCTCTCCTATGCGCTGGTCCGCACGAGCAGCCGCATCAGCGAAAAGGCTGCGCACAAGAGCGAGATTTCGCTCGACGAACTGGCCGATGCCGTCGACATGACGCAGAGTTCCAGTCCCGAGGAGCACGTGATGCTTTCGGGTATCGTCAACTTCGTCAATACCGAGGTGCAGGAGATCATGAAACCCCGTGTGGACATCACGGTGCTCTCCATGACGGCCGATTACGAGACGGTCAAGAGGACGATCATCGAATCGGGCTTCTCACGCATCCCGGTCTACGAGGAGGATGTGGACAACATCCGCGGGACGCTCTATGTCAAGGACCTGCTGCCCTATATCAACAACGGCGGCGATTTCGCGTGGCAGCAGCTGATCCGCAAGCCCTATTTCGTTCCCGAACACAAAAAGATCAACGACCTGCTGGCCGACTTCCAGTCGAACAAGGTCCACATGGCTATCGTCGTCGACGAGTACGGATCGACGCTGGGACTGGTGTCGCTCGAAGACATCATCGAGGAGATCGTAGGCGAGATTTCCGACGAGAGCGACAACGACGAGTGCTTCTACACGCGGCTCGACGCCAAGAGCTATGTTTTCGAGGGCAAGACCCACCTCGGGGATTTCGAACGCATCCTCGACATCGGCGAAGACGTCTTTGCCGACGTCCGGGGCGAGGCCGAAACCCTCGCGGGGCTGATGCTCGAACTCAAGCGCGATTTCCCGCGCAAGGGCGACGTCTTCACCTCGCACGACCTTCGGTTCACGGTGCAGGAGATGGACGGGCACCGGGTCGATAAAATCCGCGTCGACCTCCAATGATTCCGGCACTGTGGACATCGCCGCCGCTGACGGCAGAAGAGTCCGCCCGGTGGACGACTCCCGAAGAGCGCGCCGCGGCCGCGGCGTTCGTGTCGGAACGCCGCCGGGCCGAGTACCTTACGTGGCGGGCCGTCGTGCGCCGCGAACTGGGGGACGACGTCGGGATCGCCTACGATGCGCTGGGCGCCCCGGTGCTGACGAACCGGGCCGTTCATATCTCCGTCGCCCATTGCGCCGGCCGTATCGCGGTCTGCGCCTCTCCGGAGCGCTGCGCCGTGGACATCGAACCCCAGGCGCGCGATTTCAGCCGCGCTGCGAGCCGCTACCTCACGCCCGAAGAGGAGGCGCTTTCCGACGAGGCGCTCCTGCCGGGGATCGTTTGGTGTGCAAAGGAGGCGCTCTACAAGTTAGCCGGGCGCCGGGAACTGGATTTCCGGAGGGACCTGCACATCGTGCGGCTCGACCTTGCCGCCGGGACGCTGACGGGGCAGATCGAAAACGGAGAGCCTGTCAGGCTCTCCGTATCGCTGGACGAAGGTTTTATCCTGGTATACATTCTTTAGAACGCTTCCGAAGCGGTAAACAGGAATGCCGAGGAGCGTTTGCGGTCCCACGGCAGGTTCTGGTTGCCGAAATTGCCCCAGCCGTAATCGAGGCGGATGTTCATGCGGTTCTTGAATTCGAAGCGGTAACCGCAGCCGAAACTGCAAAGCGTGTTTCCCCAGCGGAATTTCTCCGTGCCCCAGACCTGCCCGCCGCCGATCCATCCCACGATGCCGTGGCGGCGGTAGATTTTTTGCCGCAGTTCGATTTGCGTCTCCACCAGCTTTTTGTCGCGGTAGCGGCCTTCGTAGTAGCCGCGCATGCGCTCCATGCCGCCCATCTTGGCGTACATGTGCCACGAGGGGGTTCCGGCCGTGGCGTCGGCGTAGAGGTCGCAGGCCAGCACGGCCCCTTTCCAGAGTTTCTGGTAGAAGTCGAAGGTCAGCGTGAAGCGTCCGAACGTGCGGCGCGTGTTGCCCAGCCATTCGGGATACCATTTGGCCTCGGCCTTGATGAAGATGCCCTTCGAGGCGTTGAACGTCACGTCGCGCGTGTCGTACTGGGCGAAAAGCCCGACATTGGCGTTGAAGGCGTTGGGCTTGTCACCCGTCGCGGCGATGTAATTCGAGAAGGGGTCCTGTTTCGCGGGGTCGTAGCGCCCCTCCTGCCAGAGGTCGTAAAGTTCGCCCATCTTGCCGCCCGGAACCGGTTTCCCGGCTTCCACGTCGGCTCGGATGTCGTTCATGCGGCCGACCATGTCCGAATCCCGGTATTTGGCTCCGGAGTAGTCGATGCCGCCGCTGACGCCGATGTAGAAGCGGCCCACGAGCGAGGAGCAGTAGGAGATGCGGAAAGCGCCCATCGTCGTGGTGAGGTCCTGGGCGTAACCCTCCTTGCCGGCGTTGTAACCCACGCCGTAGAAGGCGCCGGGGAAGTAGACGAATGCGCCCGAGTAGCTCAGCCGCTGTTTGTTGTGGTTGTAGATGTTGTCGCCCGAGAAACGCAGCAGCACGAATTTTTCGGTCGTGAAGTTGCCGTAAATCGAAATGTTCGACGGTGCGGTGACCGAGTCGGTGCGGTCGAGCCGGTAGAGGCCCGCCAGCAGAAACCCGATGCCGAAGCCCACGTCCGAGGAGTAGTTGGGACCCGGGGCGATGCTCCAGTCGATCTTCTTTTCGAAAGTGCGGTCCACGTTCGAGCGGCTGTAATAGTCGATGATGCGGCGGATCAGCCCCGGCCGTTTCACCGGAGCGGTGAGGGTTGCCGAATCCGCCAGCCGGATTCGGCGGGCGTTGGGGTGCGTTTCGGCCTGCCCGATCTGCGAAAGCGTCTTTTCGGTCGAGGGGAAATTCTCCTTCGAAGGGTCCGTGCCCTGTGCCGACGCGCGCAGCGCGGCTGTCGTCAGCAGGACGGTAAGGAGGAGGAAACAGGTCTTTTTCATGAATTCAGGGATCGGAGTCGACGGCAAAGATAACCAATATTTCCGGTTGCGCAAAATGAACAATCCCAACCCCCGGAAGTAGCAACGAAACGGGTAAAAATTCCTACCTTTGTGGCAATTCAAACAATTGCCGCCCATGGAAATCGCCGCCCCGCAGCTGCTTCGGGAGTCCGCAGCACCCGCCGATCCCGTCCGGATGACCCGTGACGAGGAGATTGCCGACGCTTCGTTCCGCGCCGCGGACTTCGCATCGCTCGACCGCGAGCACCTTTCGGTGCAGGGATGTCTCTTCACGGGCTGCCTTTTCGCCGGGAGCGTGCTTGCCCATTCGCAGTTTTCGGACGTGGTTTTCCGTAACTGCGATTTCTCGAACGCCGACCTGCAGGGGTGCAGTCTTCACCGCGTGCAGTTCGCCGACTGCAAACTTTCGGGAACGAATCTCGCCGAAACCACGCTCAATCACCTGTTGTTCGAACGCTGCAAGGGCGAGTTCGCCAATTTCGCCTTCTCGCGGCTGCGCACGGTGCGTTTCGCGGGCTGTCCGATGCACAGCGCTGCTTTCGGGGACTGCCGTTTCGAACGTGTCGAGTTCGCGCAGTGCGACCTGACACTGGCCGAATTCTTCGGAACCCGCCTGCGCGGGCTTTCCTTCGCCGATTCGGACATCCGCGGCATCCGCGTCCGCGAGATTGATTCATTCGAGTTGAAAGGATTGAAAATTAATCCGTTGCAGGCTGTCGAACTGGCCCGTCTACTGGGCGTCGAGATCGAAGAATAGCATATTATTCAAAAAATTTACATATTTTATAAAAAATCTTAATAAAATATTTGGAAGTTTGATTTCCGCGTGCTACTTTTGTCCTGTCTTAAATGATAAAATATTTTAAGAATTAATTAAAATTATTTAGTATGAAAGCAAGGATTAACGAGTGGTTACGTACCGCCCTGATCATCTTGGGAGAGAGCATCAAACTGCGCGAGATGTAAAATCTCCCTTTCGGTAGACTTAAAAACTTAAACTTCGATAAACGAACAGCCCGGCTTGCAAAAGCCGGGCTGTTTTGTCGTTGCGGGGATCGGGTCTATTTGACGCCGATTTTCTTGAGGATCGCCTTCGGGACGGCATTCCTGTTGACCAGCACGGTCATCGTCTTGTAGGCGACGAACGGGCGCGAGAAATACCAGTAGCCGTCGTAGGGACCCGTCGTGTTCCACGAGTTCTTGACCTTGTAGTAGGGCGTTCCGTTCTGGTCGGTGGCCGTACCCACAATCTGCATGCCGTGGTCGTCGGTGGTCTCGTAGTTGTCGTAGCCCTCCTGGCGAAGTTCCTGCGTGACGGTGCGCTCCTTGCCGGGCTTGTCGAACTTGTAGAGCGCCTCGTCCTTCTCCTTCTGGGTGAGTTTGCCCCACTTCTCGGCTTCGGTTCCCTCCAAGCCTTCGAGGTCGGCTTCGGGAACGATGCCCAGACCCTTGGTGCGGCTGAAGCCCTTTTCGCTCACGTCGGTTCCCCAGGCGATCGTGTAACCCTTCTCCAGCGAGTTGTCGATGATCTGCATGAACTCGTCCAGGGGGACGTTCCATACCTTGTCCCAGTTCCAGTTGTCGGGGACCTCCATGGCGAACTCCGAGTAGAAGGGGTGGTGGGTGAACGAGGTGAATTCGATGTAGTCGCCGAGGTCGATCGGCAGCGATGCGGCGAACGATGCCGGGGTGTACTCCTTGCCACGGTAGGTGAACTTCGCGGGCATCGGGCCGAAGTAGGCGTCGAGGATGCCGTTCAGCCCGGCCTGCCAGGCTGTCGTGAGGCGGCTGTCGCTGCGTTTCCCGCCGGCCTTGATCACCGCGTCGGCATAGGCCTTGATCACGGCGTCGATTTCGTCGAAATTGGGCTTGTCATAGCCGTAGTTCAGGCCCGGATAGACCTCCTCGGGGACGATGCCGTACGCCTCGATGCCGTGCAGCACGTCGTGCGCCTGCCCGCCGACGGCGAGGTTCAGGCTGCCGTGCAGGCGGACGTATTTCACGGCCTTCTCGAAGTAGATATTGCGTACGATCCACATTTCCGAGAGGTCCAACTCGGGACCTCCGGCGCGGAGGATTTCGCTTTCGAGGAACGAGAGGGTCGAGTAGCACCAGCAGGTTCCGCTGCGGCTCTGGTCCTTGACCGGGGTGACGGGCAGGATTTTGACATCGGTGAAACGGTAGCCCTCGGCTGCCGCCGGTGCGGGCTTCTGCGCCGCGGCCCCGAGTGCGGAGCAGAGCGCGAACGCTGCGAGAATCAGTTTTTTCATCTATCGTTCGGTTTTCGGTGTTTGCTTTCTTGCGGGTCGTTTCGCAGTCCCGGACGGTTTTCGCGTTTTGCAGTCAGACCCTTTGGCCCGGGACGGTTTGCCGTTTCGCGGCCCCCCCCCCTTGCCCGGAGCGGTTACTTCTTCGATCCCGCGACGATCTTCAGGCAGTCGTCGAGGGTGAGCTCCTCGGGCTTCGCCCCTTTGGGCAGGCGGTAGTTCTTGCCCTTGTAGGCGATGTAGGGCCCGTAACGGCCGTTCTTGACGAGCATGTCGGCATCCTCGGGGAAACTTTTCAGCGGCGTGTTGGCCGCAGCGGCGGCGGCTTGGTGCGTGCGGACGATCTCCACGGCGCGGTCGTAGCCGATCGTGTAGGGGTCGTCGGTCTTGGCCAGCGACGCGAACGACTTCCCGTAGCGTACGTAGGGACCGTACTTGCCGATGCCGACGGTCAGTTCCTCGCCGTCCAGCTGTCCCAGGTCGCGGGGCAGGGCGAAAAGCTCCAGCGCCTCTTCGAGCGTGATCGACTCGATCAGCTGGCCCTTTTTGAGCGACGCGAAGCGTCCCTTCTCGCCTTCGTTCCCTTCGATCTCGACCATCGGCCCGTAACGGCCGATGCGGGCCTTGACGATGTGCCCCGTCTTGGGATCGTTGCCCAGGATACGCACTTCGCGTGTCTTGGCGGTCTGCGTGGCGATGGCCGAGTCGACCATCTTGTGGAACGGTCCGTAGAATTCGTCGATCATCTTGTCCCAGGTGATGTCGCCCTCGGCGATACGGTCGAACTCCTTCTCGACGCTGGCCGTGAAGTTGTAGTCGATGATCGGGCCGAACTGCTCCTCCAGGTAATCGTTGACCACCATGCCGATGTCGGTCGGCGAAAGGCGGTTCTTCTCCTTGCCGTAGTTCTCCGAGAGGGTCTTCGAGGCGATCTTTTCGCCCGTGAGCGTCAGCTGTGCGTAGTTGCGCTTCTGCCCGTCCTTGTTCTGTTTGACGACGTAGCCGCGGTTGATGATCGTGGTGATCGTCGGTGCGTAGGTCGAAGGACGGCCGATGCCCAGTTCTTCGAGGCGTTTGACCAGCGAGGCCTCGTTGTAGCGGGCCGGAGCCGAGGTGAAACGCTCCGTGGCGGTGATCTGCGACGGGAGGACCCGGTCGCCGGCCGTGAGTTTCGGCAGCAGCCCCTCGCCGCTCTCGGCGGCCTGGTCGTCGTCCGTGGATTCGGAGTAGAGGCGCAGGAAACCGTCGAAACGGACCACTTCGCCCTGTGCGACGAACTGGTTCGAACTGCCCGACATGTCGATGGTGATGGTCGTGCGGTCCAGTTCGGCGCAGACCATTTGCGAGGCGACCGTACGCTTCCAGATCAGATCGTAGAGCTTCTTCTCGGCGGGTGTGCCCTCGATCTCCTGACGCTCGATGTACGACGGGCGGATGGCCTCGTGGGCCTCCTGGGCGCCTTTGGTCTTGGTCTTGTAGTTATACCAGCGGGAGTACTTCTCGCCGTAGAGTTTCGTGATCTCCTCCTTGCACTGGGCCAGCGCCTGCTGCGAGAGGTTCACCGAGTCGGTACGCATGTAGGTGATCAAACCCTGCTCGTAGAGGTGCTGCGCCACGGACATCGTCTGCGATACGGACATGCCCAGTTTGCGGCCCGCCTCCTGCTGGAGCGTCGAGGTCGTGAACGGCGGCGCGGGGTAACGCTGTGCGGGTTTCTCCTCGGCCTTGGCCACCGTAAACGTGGCGCCGATGCAGCTTTGCAGGAAGGTTTCCGCCTGTGCCTCGGTCTCGAAACGTGACGAAAGCTCGGCCTTGAAGAGCGTCTTCTCCGGGTCTCCGGCGGCGTAGAACTGGGCTACGACGCGGAAATAGGCCGCCGAGCGGAAGGCGATGATCTCACGCTCGCGCTCCACGATCAGGCGCACGGCGACCGATTGCACGCGGCCTGCCGACAGCGCCGGACGGACCTTCTTCCACAGCACCGGCGACAGTTCGAAACCGACCAGCCGGTCGAGGATGCGGCGCGCCTGCTGGGCGTTGACCAGGTCCATGTTGACCGTGCGCGGCTTCTCGATGGCCTCCAGGATCGCCCGCTTGGTGATTTCGTGGAAGACGATGCGCTTGGTCTGGTCGACGGGGAGACCCAACACTTCGGTCAGGTGCCATGCGATGGCTTCTCCTTCGCGGTCCTCATCGGAGGCGAGCCAGACGGTCTTCGACTTGGCCAGCTTCGTGAGTTCGTCGACCACTTTCTTCTTGTCGCCCGGGATTTCATAGACGGGCTTGTAACCTTCTCCGATATTGATGCCGAGATCCTTCTTCGCAAGGTCGCGGATGTGTCCGAAGCTCGATTTTACGATAAAGTCCTTGCCGAGAAACTTCTCGATGGTCTTGGCCTTGGCGGGGGACTCTACGATTACTAAATTTTCCTGCATTGCTGTTTTGATGGCTTTTTCAGAAAAGCGAAAACCTAAGCATTACACTTAGGTTCCGCAAAAGGGGTTATCTGTTGTTTACTTGATCAGGTTGTACGCCATGCTGAAACGGATCGGGGCGTTGTTCGGTTCGGCAGCCCCGGCCTGCGTCGACATGCCCTGCAACACGCCGAACGAGGTCGTGTAGAGGCTGTACGCTTCGGGTCCGATGTAGACCGAGCGGTTTTTGACTTTGTCCCAGTCGATGTCCGCGACCACGCCGCCCGCGTCCGCCTTGGCTTCCATGTAGCTGTTCCAGAGCTGCTGCATGTAACCCGTGATGTCCATTACGTAACAACCGCGGCTGCGGTTGACCTTGCCGTTGTAGGCGAGCGTTACCGAAGAACCGTAGTTCTGCTCGTAGACGTAGGCGTAATCCGAAATCGGCGTCAGCGTCTTGTAATTGGTGTACATGCCCAGCCGGCTCGGCGCGGCGTTCATCTCTTCGGTCAGCCGCAGGATGTTGCCGGCGCTTCCGTCCGCCACGTTTTCCCATTTGTAGTCGCTGTCGTTGAAGTAGACCGACATGCGCACCTGGCTGAATGCGAGCGTCTTGAAGTCTTTGCCGTCGGCATTCCCCTTGGCGATCTCCGCCTCCAGTTCCGCGAAGAACTCCGGGCTGAAGGTCATCTCGGTCACCACGCCGCCCATGCCCTCGACATAGACGAGGGGATTTTCGGGCCGGTTCTCGGCCGTCTCCCGGGCTTCGTCGATGTTTATTCTTTGGGCGATCGTGGCCTCCTCGTAATTGTGCTTGACGCTGTTTACCGAGACGTTGCCGAATTCGGCGCCGTCTTCGTAGAAGTAGTAAACCATGCCGATCGTGTCCTTGATCAGCGAAGGGTCGTCCTTCACGCGGTTACGTCCGTAGACCGACAGGCCCGAATAGGTCAGGTCCGTGGCGAAGATCGTTCCCTTGCCGTACTCGGTGAGCGGCTTTCTGGGGTCCGGGGCGATGTAGAGTCCCTTGAACTCCTCGACCCAGTATTTCAGGCTGTCGGCGCTGTAAATCGAATAGTCGCCGGCATAGTCGCCCTCCTGGAGCATCAGGCGGCGGATGTACTTCTTACCCGCCTCGGTAGGCTCCAGCGTCACGGCCGCCGTGGTCGACGGATATTTGCCCTCGCCGCCGAGCGTGAAGGTGAAGAGCGGCTCGTTCGGGTCGTAGACGCCTTCCGCCACGGGATCGAAGTTGAGGTAGAAGGTCGAGTCGCGCTGCGATTTGTTGGGCGCTATGGGTTTCTCGGTGAGGTATTTGTCGCTGATGACCTCGTAGATCGCAAAGGACTGCTCGGTCAGCGAGTCGCGGCCGAAGCTGGTCACCTTGAGCATGATCTGCGCCGAGTCGAAGATCGGCATGTAGCCGAAATACCCCGAATCGACCAGATAATAGTTGACCATCTGCGAGAGGAATCCCATCGAGCGGCGTCCCAGCGTGTCGTTGAGCATCGAACCCATGTAGCCGTAGGTGATGTTCGAACTGACGATCGAGTCGGTCTGGAACAGGCGCGTCTCGACGTATTTCTTCGGGTTCAGTTCGTCGGCCCGGGGGAGCTGAACGTATCCCGCCCTCATCTGCTGGTTATCGGGGATGAGGTTTCCGCCCAGCGTATCGTCCACCTTGGTACAGCCCCCGAGGGTCAGTCCTATCGTGGCAGCCAGCGCTGCAACGGGGAGCAGCATGCGGCGGAAGTTATTGAATCGCTTCATAGAATCGGTTGTAATTATCGAAAAAGTCCTCTGCCTCGGGCGACTGGTATTCGAGCATCGGCTTTCCGCTCGCGCGGGCCATGTCCAATACTTTCGGGTCGACATCCGGGGATGCCGCAACCACTCCGTCGGCATATTCCATAACGAAGCGGCAGAGGTTTTCGTATGACGGAGTGTCGAGAATCGCAAGATTTTTGTCCTTGACGCCTTCGCCGGCGATCTTGGCGCCGAATCCGGGATCGAGTTCCCCGGAGAAGCCGTCGCCGTAGAGCGACACCACGACCTTGACGTCGCGGAAGATCGGGTCGTCGGCGAAGATCCGTTTCAGGTAAACGGGAACCACGGCCGTGAACCAGCCGTGGCAGTGCACCACCGTCGGGGTCCAGCGCAGTTTCTTGACCGTTTCCAGTACGCCGCGGGCGAAAAAGATGGCCCGTTCGTCGTTGTCCTGAAAGTAGTTGTCCGCGCCGTCGGTCAGCACCGCCTTGCGCGAGAAGTAGTCGTCGTTGTCGATGAAATAAATCTGTACGCGCGCCGCGGGTATCGACGCCACCTTGATAATCAGCTGGTGGTCGTTGTCGTCGATGATGAGGTTCATGCCCGACAGCCGGATAACCTCATGCAGCTGGTGCCTGCGCTCGTTGATGCAGCCGTAGCGGGGCATGAAGGTGCGGATCTCGTTCCCGCGTTCCTGCATTGCCTGCGTCAGCGCACGGCAAAGCCGGGAACCCTCCGTTTCTGGAAGATAGGGGGTGATCTCCTGACACACGTACAGAATCTTGCTTGCCATGGTTTTGAGGGTTTATATCTGCAAAGGTAGTGAAAAAAAATTAAAGAATGAGCATCGCGTCTCCGTAAGTGCCGAAACGATACCCCTCTTCCTTGGCTACCTTGTAGGCGTTCATCACGGTTTCGTAACCGCCGAAAGCCGCCACCATCATCAGCTGGGTCGAGTAGGGCAGATGGAGGTTGGTCACCATGGCGTCGGCCACGGTGAATTCGTAGGGGGCGAAAATGAACTTGTTGGTCCAGCCTTCCATGGGTTTGATCATGCCGTTGGTCGATACGGCGGTTTCGATCGTGCGCATCACCGTCGTGCCGATCGCCACGACCTTGCGCTCCTGCCGTTTGGCCGCGTTGACCGCTTCGGCGGCGGCCTCCTCGACGAAGAACTGCTCGGAGTCCATCTTGTGCTTCGAGAGGTCCTCGACGTCCACCGTGCGGAAGTTTCCCAGCCCGACGTGCAGCGTCACGAACGTCTTGTCGATGCCCTTGATCTCCATGCGCTTCATCAGGTGTTTCGAGAAGTGCATGCCGGCCGTCGGGGCAGCCACGGCGCCCTCCTTCTCGGCGAAGATGGTCTGGTAACGCTCGGCGTCCTCGGGTTCGACCTTCTCGCGCACCCACTTCGGCAGAGGCGTTTCGCCCAGCGCGAAGAGCGCATGCTTGAACTCCTCGTAGGAGCCGTCGAACAGGAAGCGCAGCGTGCGGCCGCGCGAGGTGGTGTTGTCGATCACCTCGGCCACCAGCAGGTCGTCGTCGCCGAAGTAGAGTTTGTTGCCGATACGGATTTTGCGTGCGGGGTCCACCAGCACGTCCCACAGCCGCAGTTCGCGGTTGAGTTCCCGCAGCAGGAAGATTTCGATTTCCGCGCCGGTCTTCTCCTTGTTGCCGTAGAGGCGTGCCGGGAAAACCTTCGTGTCGTTGAAGACGAACAGGTCCTTTTCGTCGAAATACTCGATGATGTCCTTGAAGATACGGTGCTCGATAGTGCCTTTGGCGCGGTTGATGACCATCAGACGCGACTCGTCGCGATTGTCGGCCGGGTATTTGGCCAGCATTTCGGGTGAAAAGTCATACCCGTACTGCGATAATTTCATAGATGAACGCTCTTTTTTACGTAATGTGGTTCGACATTTTCTGCGTTCGGCGGGGCCTGAAACGCGGTTTTGCCTCTGCCCCGCCTGCCGGAAAGGTTCCGGAAAACAAAGACAGATTATTTTTTATACGCAAAAAAGTCTATTTTGTTTCAAGTTTTTGCAGATTTTCAAGAAATTCGTCCAGCTCATAGGATTTTTCGAGCGTGAAGCCGCCGCTGCGCGTGCGGCGCAGCGAGGTGAGGTGCGCCCCGCTGCGGAGCGCCTGCCCGATCTCGTGGGCCAGCGAGCGGATGTAGGTTCCCTTGCTGCAACGCACGCGGATACGCACCCGCGGCAGGTCGTATTCCACGATCTCCATTTCGTAAATGTTGATCAGCGCCTGGCGTACGGCGACCTCCTCGCCGGCGCGGGCCAGTTCGTAGGCCCGTGTGCCGTCGATCTTCTTGGCCGAGTAGACGGGCGGGGTTTGGAGCCGCTCGCCGGTGAGCGAGGCGAGGGCTTCGGCGACCGCTTCCCGCGTGATGTGCTCCCACGGGTAGGTCCGGTCTATCTCGTGTTCCAGATCGTGGCTCGGGGTCGTGGCGCCCAGCATCACGTCGGCCACATACTCCTTCTCCTCGGCTTGCAGGGCGTCGACGAGTTTGGTGGCGCGGCCGATGCAGACCAGCAGGATGCCCGTGGCCAGCGGGTCGAGCGTCCCGGCGTGTCCGACCTTGATTTTGCGGTAACCCAGCCTGCGGAGCGCGAATTTGATTTTGCGCACCACGTCGGTCGAGGTCCAGCGCAGGGGCTTGTCCACGACGGCGATGTATCCGTCCTCGAAATTGATGCCGCGGAGGTCCAGTGCTTCTTTCATCAGCAGAAATAGCTTGTGATCGACACCAGTCCCGCAACGGTGCAGTAGACGGCGAACCAGATGAGTTTGCCCCGCTTCACGACCTCGATCATGAATTTGCAGGCCAGACATCCCGTGATGAACGATGCGAGGAATCCGGCGATGAGCGGCCCTGCGGCGATACCGGCGGTCAGATCGCCGCTTGTCGCCTGGAGCAGGGTTTCGCCCAGGATCGGAGCCAGCACCATCAGGAACGAGAACTGCGCCACGGCGGCTTTCTTGTTGCCCAGC
Organism: uncultured Alistipes sp.; assembly: GCA_900541585.1. GTDB lineage: Bacteria > Bacteroidota > Bacteroidia > Bacteroidales > Rikenellaceae > Alistipes. The sequence goes on along the minus strand of UQKD01000004.1, from coordinate 104,228 downwards.
AGCAGGCCTGTGGCGATGGTCGAACCCGACCGCGAAAGTCCCGGCATGGCGGCGCAGGCCTGCGCCAGTCCGATGATCAGGGCGTCGCGGTAGGAGATCGTCTCCTTCTGCCGCGGCTTGGCGTAGTAGGCGAAGGCCAGCAGCGCGGCCGTCACGAGGAGCATCGCGCCCACGATGGCGAGGATGTAGGGTGCGTTGAGCAGGTCGTTGATCCGGTCCTTGAGCAGGAACCCGACGATGCCGATGGGGATCATCGAGAGGACGAGTTTCAGTACGTAGGCCTGCTCTTCGTTGAACCGGCGCGAGAACAGTCCTTTCAGGAGGCGCCAGACTTCGCTCCACAGCACGACGATCGTGCTCAACACCGTGGCGGCGTGGAGCGCCACGTCGAACGTGAGGTTTTCTTCGAGTTGTACGCCCAGCACCTCCTTGGCGATCTGGAGATGACCGCTGCTTGAAACGGGCAGGAATTCGGTGATGCCCTGCACGATGCCGAGCAGGATAGCTTGCAGTGTGTCCATTTATTTTTTAGAAAGGGTCTTGAGTTGTCGGCTGTTCCGGTCCGCCGGCCGTTGCCGGGCGGGTCTCCCCGCCGGGACGGCGTTCCGCAACGGGCCGGGAATTACTTGTAACGTCGCATGATCGCATAGATCTCGATGACGAAGCCGCCGATCACGAGGATCGGGGCCAGCGTGATGCGCCTCCACGAGAACATCGCGTAGTTGAATTCGTCGGGCGAGTCGCTGCCTCCGCCGGCCATCAGGACGAAGCCCAGGAGGACGACCGCGAAACCGATCGCCAGCAGGACGTAGTTGCGCCGCGTAAGGGGCATGCGGGGATTTTCCGGTACGGGGTCCTGCGCGTTCTTCTGTTCGTTTTTCATTTAATAAAGGTATATCTTGTTCGACTTCATGTTGATGAATTTGTTGAGGGCCGCAAAGGTGAAAAGCCCCGAGATGATGATGCCGCCCGCAATCATCGAGCCGAGGATGATGGCGATTTTGCCGGCTTCGGCAATGGTCATCAGTTCGGGGACCGCCTCGTTCAGTCCGTAGACGGCCAGACCGAACAAGGCCGAGGCGGCCGTGCCGGCCAGGATTCCCTGCGTGACGCTGCTGCCGAGGAAGGGCTTCATGATGAACCATTTGGTGGCTCCCACCAGCTTCATCGTGTTGATCAGGTATCTTTTCGAAAAGATCGCCAGCCGGATGGTGTTGCTCAACAGGATCAGCGAAATCACCAGCAGCGCGCCGCCGAACAGCAGCAGCACGAGGCGTATCTTGTTCACCGTGGCGTGCAGCCGTTCGGCCATCAGCGCCGGGTACGACACGCGGTCGACGCCCTCGATGCGCCCGGCGGCGGCGATGAACGAGTCGAGCAGCTCCTTGTCGGAGGATGCCGACGTGAGCGTGAGTTCGAACGAATCCAGCAGCGGGTTCTCCTGCAGGATCTCCTCGAACGAACTGCCGAACATCTTGCGGAACTCCTGGTCGTCGACCTTTTCCTCCTTGGCGGAGTAGGCGATCGTCGCGACCATCTCCTCGGCGGTCAGGCGTTTGCTGATAGCCTCTTTCTGCGCTTCCGAAAGCCCGTTCTTCAGTTCCACGGTGACGGCGATGCTCTCCTGAAGCGTGTCGGCGACCTTCAGCGCCGCGACCATCAGGTAGCCCACCGATCCCAGCAGAAACAGCACGAGCGTGATGCTCACCGTCGATACGATGTAGGAGTTACGGACCTTTCGCTTTAATCGTTTATCGTCTTTCATAATCCAAAGTCTGATTCTTTTTAGCTGTTTTCCCGCTCACGGCCGTTTTCGTCGCGGCTGTTGGCCGCGTTTGCAGGTCTGACCCACCCCTAAAACCCCGCCTCGGCGGGGCTTTGCTGCGCGGGACGGTATTCATTCCTTTTTTTGTCCGACTCCCCTTCAGCCGGTTGCTGACGGCAAACGGGTTTGCGCGGCCGCTCTTCTTATTCCTCTTTTTTCTTCCCTTTTCTGAAACAATAGACCAGTGCGGCGACGGCTCCCAGCAGGATCGCGAGCGATGCCGCGAGCGTCACGCCCTCGACGGCCGTCCAGCCCGGTGCGCGGAACCGCCATTCGACGGTGTGTGTGCCGGCGGGGAGCGTCATCGCCCGCAGGACGTAGTCGGCCCGGAAGTAGGGGCTTTCTTCGCCGTCGATATAGGCTTTCCAGCCCTGGTCGTAAAAAATCTCCGAGAACACCGCCACCGCCTCTTCGGGGGCCGTGTATTCGTATTTGAGGTAGTTCGGGCGGTACTCCGTGAGTTCGATCCGGGCGGATGCGCCGCTGCCGGAGGGCATCGGGCCGGGGCCGGCGGCGGCCTCTTCTTTCGACGACACCACCGCCGTCGTGCGAAGGTCCGTCTTGTCCAGCAGGTCGATTTCCGCCTGTGCCGAGGGGGCGTAGACGACGCTGTCGACGAACCACGCCGCGCCGAAGGCCGTCGTGCGGCGCTGCGCTTCGGGCTGTCCCTCCTTGCCCGGAACGATCAGGTAGCGCGTGTTGAGCATATCGAGCACTCCGTCGTCAGCGTTGGCAAGGTAACGGTCGATCAGGTCCTGATAGCGGGCCAGCTTCGCTCCGTGGTAACCGCCCACCGACCGGTGGAAATAGGAGGTCGTGGCGTCGTTGAAGGGGCTGACCGTGAGGTTCAGCACGCGGTAACCCGGGTCCTTGTCCTGCATGATCGCCTTGTCGGCCGCCGAGGCCGTCACCTGGTTGCGGCGCGGCGAGACGAAATTCTCCGACGAGAGGAACCGCAGGTCGACCGGCACGAGGTCCAGCAGCATCACGCCTGCGAGCAGGCCCGTCAGCACGTATCTGTTGATCCGGCGCAGGGCGAACAGCGCCACGCCGCCCGCCGCCAGCAGGATCATCACGAGCGAACGCCATGCGTCGGCCTGCATCATCGCCGTGCGGTCGGCGGCCATCGCGTCGGCCGTCGCTTCGGCCCATTCAATGTCCATTCCGCGGGCGATATACGACTGCATGTTGTTGTTTTCGAAGATGTGGCGGAACGTATCGGTCATATAGCCAGCGCTTTCGGCGCGTCCGAAGTCGAAGAGCGAGCCTCCGGCGACGGTCAGCAGCAGGCATGCTCCCCCGGTGATCCCCGCGGCCCACGCCAGCGCGCGCAACAGCCGCTGGCGGGGTATTTCCCCCTTCCAGAGCCGCATCAGGGCCAGTGCACCCAGCAGCGGCACGGCCCATTGCACGACGACGAGCGTCATCGACACGGTGCGGAATTTATTGTATCCGGGCAGGTATTTGAAGGCGAATTCGGTGAACCCCATCAGGTTGCGGCCCCAGGCCAGCAGAATCATCACGATGCATGCGGCGATGATCCACCATTTGTTGCGTCCCCGGGCCAGTGCGATGCCCAGCGCGGCGAGGAACACCGCCGCGGCGCCCAGATAGGTCGGGCCGCCCGTGTAGGGCTGTGTGCCCCAGTAGGCCGAGAGCTGCTGCGCCGCACCGCGCAGTCCGTAGTCGTTCAGCACGGCTGCCGTCTGTCCGTCGGCCGGGAAGGTCGTGCCCGATTCGCGGCCCATGAAGTCGGGCACGAGCAGGTTGAGGGTCTCGGCCTTGCCGTAGCTCCATGCCGTCGCATAGTCGAGCGCGAGGCCGTTTTTCGAGGTTTCGGCCGTTGCGGCCAGCTCCGAGCCGCCGCGGATGGTCTCCTTCGAGTGCTTGGCCGTATACCACAGGGGCGAGAAGTTCGATCCTACGGCCAGGATGCCCGCCGCGGCGAGCGCCGCGGTGCGCAGGAGAAAGTCGCGCAGGCGTCCCTCCTTGAAAGAGAGGATTCCCTCGCTGATCCAGAATGCGGCCATCGCCACGAGGAAATAATAGGTGATCTGCGGGTGGTTGGCGCCGATTTCGAGCGACGCCGCGAGCGCTGTGAGCGCCGCGCCGCACCAGACGTTGCCCCGGAGCGTCATCCACCCTCCGCCCATCATCAGCGGGGCGTAAACCAGCGCCCACATCTTCGTGACGTGCCCCGCGCCGATGATCAGCAGGAAATAGGTCGAAAGCCCGTAGGCCAGCGCCGCGACGATGCCCACCCACGGGTTGACCCCGACGATCAGCAGCATGAGCCACATCGAGACCATGGCGAAAAACAGGAATCCGGCGGGCGTGTCGATGATCTTCACGACCTGTCCGACGGTTAACTTCACCAGCTGGGCCGGATAGGCCACGTTGATCAGGTAGGCCGGCATGCCGCCGAACATGCCGCCCGTCCACTGCGGGTCTTCGCCCGTGGCGGCGCGCATGTCGCTGATATCCTTGGCCATGCCTTCGTATTGGATGACGTCGTGCTGGGGCAGCGTTTCGCCCCGGAACTGCGGGGCGAAATAGGCGGCGCTCACCACGAAGAAGATTGCGAAGGCCGCCAGAGCCGGCAGCAGTTTTGATCTTATAGTGTTCGAAAAATCCATTTCAGCGTATCTTAACCGATTGCCAAAGGTACGAAAAAACATTGACAGTCCGTGTCTTCATTGCGAAAAATGACTATCTTTGCGGATATGATTACACTCGATGACATCCGCAAACCCGTGACTGCGGAACTGGAGGCCTTCGACGAATTCGTAGACCGCCAGTTCACGGCCGAGGGGGAGTTGCTTTCCGATATGCTGCGTTACGCCCTTTCGGCGCGCGGCAAAGGCATCCGTCCCATGCTCGTCATGCTTTCGGCGGCGATGAACGCCCCGGTGAAAGGGGCCGCGACGGGCCGCAGGGCCTGTCTGGCCGCCATGCTGGTCGAAATGATCCATGTCGCGTCGCTGATCCACGACGACGTGATCGACGAGGCCGACATGCGCCGCGGAAAACCTTCGGCCAACGCCCGCTGGCAGTCGCACAAAGCCGTGATCCTGGGCGATTACATCCTTGCCAAAAACATGAACATAGGCTTGCAGAGCGGGCAGTTCGACCTCGTTACGCATGTCTGCGGGTCGATGGCCGCGCTGTGCGAGGGCGAGGTCCTGCAGGACGAGTGCGCCGCCAACAGCACGATGACCCGCCAGGCCTATCTCGACATCATCTATAAGAAGACCGCGAGCCTTCTGGGCGTCAGCGCATCGGTCGGGGCGCTGGCCGTGGGCGCCACGCGCGACCGGGTGGCCACGATGCGCCGCTTCGGCGAAGCCGTGGGCATGGCCTTCCAGATCCAGGACGACATTCTCGACTACACCCCGACGGCCCGCACGGGCAAACCCGCCAACAACGATCTGCGCGAGGGTAAAATCACCCTGCCGCTGCTGTCGGTGCTCGACCGTGCTTCGGATTCGCGCCGCAGGGAGCTGCTCGAACGGCTTTCCCGCTGCCACGAGAGCGACGAGGAGGTCGAGTACCTGCGTTCCACGGTCGCGAACGAGGGGGGCCTGACGTTCGCCGCCGAGGTGATGCAGGGCTACATCACCCGTGCCGTGGAGATGCTCTCCGACTACCCCGATTCCGAATACCGCTCGGCGCTGGTCAACCTCTGCGCCTACATCGCCGAACGGGACCGATGACCTTCCCCGAAACTTATTAACCTAAACATTGATAGATTTTATGGAACAAAAGAAAAATTACACCTTGCCCATCGTCATGATGTTCTTGCTCTTTGCGATGATCTCCTTCGTGACGGGACTTTCGAATCCGCTGGGCGTCATCGTGAAGAACCAGTTCGCCGTGGCCAACTGGATGTCCCAGCTGGGCAACTTCGCCAACTTCATCGCCTATGCCGTGATGGGCATTCCGGCGGGCATGATGCTCAAGCGCATCGGCTATAAGAAGACGGCGCTTGCCGCCGTGGCCGTCGGTTTCGTCGGCGTGGGTATCCAGTACCTTTCGGGTATTGCGGGCAGCTTCCCGGTCTATCTGATCGGCGCCTTCGTTTCGGGCTTCTCGATGTGTATGCTGAACACGGTCGTTAACCCGATGCTCAACACGTTGGGCGGCGGCGGCAAGAAGGGCAACCAGCTGATCCAGTTCGGCGGCTCGCTCAACTCGATTTCGGCGACCATCGTTCCGATCCTCGTGGGTTACCTGATGGGTAACGCGGCCAATGCGACGATCAGCGACGCGGCTCCCGCGCTGTGGATCGCCATGGGTATCTTCGCCGTGGTGTTCTTCGTGCTGGCGGCGGTCCGCATTCCCGAACCCTTCGAGATCCAGAACGCCAAGAGCGAGAAGAAGGACAAGCACAGCGCCATGTCGTTCCGTCACTTCGTGCTGGGTACGGTGGCCATCTTTATCTATGTAGGTGTCGAGGTGGGCATTCCCAACTTCATGAATCTGTTCCTTACCTCCGCGCCCGACGCGGCGACCCCCGGTATCGGAATGGCTGCGGCGGCGGCCGGTTCGCTCGTGGGCACTTACTGGTTCCTGATGATGTGCGGCCGTCTGATCGGCGGTGTCATCGGCGGCAAGGTTTCGAGCAAGGCGCAGCTGACGGTGGTTTCCATCGTGGCGCTGGCCTTCGTGCTGCTGGGCATCTTCGCCCCGATCGACACGATGGGCCGCATGCCGGTGTTCACGGGTACGGGCTTCGCCATGATCGAGGTTCCCATCGGCGTCATGTTCCTCACGCTGTGCGGTCTCTGCACGTCGGTGATGTGGGGCGGCATCTTCAACCTCGCCGTCGAGGGTCTCGGCAAATATACCTCCATGGGTTCGGGTATCTTCATGGTGATGGTTTGCGGCGGCGGTATCCTTCCGCTGATCCAGGGCTATGTGGCCGACATCTCCAACTACCTGTCGAGCTACTGGGTGATCATCGCCGGTCTGGCTTACATGCTCTTCTACGCGCTCGTAGGTTCGAAGAATGTCAATAAGGACATTCCTGTGGACGAAACGATGAGCGATCCCGTATAAGGAATATTGGTAACATAAGAAATCCCCGGGCCGAAGGTCCGGGGATTTTCATTGGAAGTTGCGTCTATTCTTTCGGCGGATAGTTCAGGGGCGCGAAGAACTCATCGAGGGTGATATTGTAGAATTTGCAAAAAATCGAAATTGAAACGACGGACGGAATGACCCGGCCGATTTCAATATGTGCGATGTCCAAACCCGTATTCTCAAACACATACTCCTGCGAATGGCCATTGCTTTTGCGTATCTCTTTAATACGCCGAATGATCAAATCGTTAAGTATCGCATCTGTCCGTTTTGGCTTTTTCTCTTTCACAATTACAAAAAAATGGACATATTCACATTTTTGCACTGTACATATATCCATTGTATTTATTATTTACTATCTTTGCAAAAGCAAATAATACTCCAAGTGCAGAAATTATGCTAACTTTGTTGCGACATAATACGACCTGACAAGGTCACGATAATATAGGTAAACAACTGCCTATACCTTAACAGAAACTTGGAAACCTCTTCGGAGGATGTTTGAATCGGGTATAATAGTTGTCAGTCCTTGTTATGTCCTGCCCGTAAAACGGCAGGGCCTGCAAGGGCGCAGGACAGCTCCGATTTAAGGTTTTCCAAGACCTCTGTTAAGGGCTGCTAATGCGCCCCTCTTTTTTTGTGCCTGCCTCTCCCTTTTATGCAATAATACATTGCTTAATAGCAATGTAAATCCAATAATCAGACAATGAAATATTGTATGTACGATTCCCGTTTTATCAGCGCCCCCTATCTTGAAGCCCTGTTCGCCGGGCTGCACACGCAGGCCCGCCCCTTCTATGCGTTTCTCGCGGGACTGCCGAAGGAGGATTTTTACATCCTCTGCGCTTACGACTACCGGCGCCGTTCCGAAACCTGGCGGGACCCCGGGAGATACCGGTTCACTTTGCCGGAATTTCTGGCGAAGGCCGGCTCGTTCGATCCGCAGGACGAGTTCTGCATCTATTTCGTGGGACTCGGGGAGCAGGAGGAGGCGGACAGTCCCGCCAAAACCGAACTGCTTTCCTGCGAAGAGGCGACCGTCGGGAATCTGACGGAACTCGCCGCCGAGTTCATGGCTCCCTATTGCGAAAAGTGTCTGCGCGCCGGCACGCCTTTCCGGCTGACGCCCGAAACCGTCGCCCGCCTGGGACTCGCTCCGGAGGATGTCGCGGTCCTGCGCGATCGGGTCGAACGCTGCAACGAGGTAGCCCTGGCCCGGCTCCAGGCCGAATACGATGCGCTGAAAAAACTCGACGGCATCGTCCTCTGACGATCCGGGCGGTTCCGCTCCTTTCGGGGCACAAAAAAACAGGGTGCCTTTTTCAGACATCCTGTTTTTTCTTTCCGACCGCGGGATTATTTCTTGTCCGCGCGGGTCATGCGCTTCTCCTTGATGCGGGCCTTCTTGCCGGTCAGGTCGCGCAGGTAGTAGATGCGTGCGCGGCGTACGACACCGATCTTGTTGACCTCGATCTTGTCGATGTGAGGCGAGTAGAGGGGGAAGATACGCTCCACGCCCACGCCGTTCGAAATCTTACGGATCGTGAACATCTTGGTCTTGCCCGAGCCTTTGATCTGGATAACCACACCGCGGAAGCTCTGCACGCGCTCCTTGTTTCCCTCGACGATCTTGTAGGAGACGGTGATCGTGTCACCGGCCTTGAACGACGGCACGTCGGCGTCCGTCTTGGGCCACATCTGCTCGTTGACGAGCTTGATGATTGCGTCTTTGTTCATTGTTGCAACAATTTTTGTGTTTCGCATTCGACATTCCCGCTGCGCCCGGACTACCATACGGGGCCTTTGCCCGTAATCCCGCGAATCGGTTTGCGATGCGCCGGAAGCATTCGCTTCCGCCCGCCGTCGCCGTCCGCATCCGCCGTAGCGCCCAATGGAAGAGGTCGATATACGCCCGAAAGGGACTGCAAATATAGGAAGAAATTTCGGAATGGCGCAAGTATTGCATAAAAAAGCGCGATATTATGCGTATCTTTGGTGCCGTAACGGCGCTTTTAGGAGTTGGACGGTTTTGCCGGACCGCATGCAGTTCGGTTTTGGAAGCCGTCTGCTTTTTCCTATCTTTGCCGCCAAACAGATGAAAAACGTGAACGAAAGACTGATACTTGTAACCAACGACGACGGATACGATTCGAAAGGCATGGAGGCCGCCATAGAGGTCGCCCGGGCCTTCGGCCGCGTGGTGGTCGTGGCTCCCGAGACGACGCAGAGCGGCATGAGCCAGGCCATCACGATGTACAATCCCCTTTACCTGCGCCGCGTCCGCGAGGAGGAGGGCCTGGCGATCTACGCGTTCTCGGGAACGCCGGTCGACTGCATCAAAATGGCCTTCGACTACCTGCTGCGCGACGAGCGCGTGGATCTGGTGATCTCGGGCGTGAACCACGGTTCCAATTCGGCGGTCAACGTGCTCTATTCCGGGACGATGGGCGCCGCCATCGAAGGCAGTTTCTACGGCTGTCCGGCCGTCGGGCTGTCGCTCGACGACCACGGGGCCGACGCCGATTTCGCCGCCGCGGTGGTCTACGGCCGGCGGATCGTCGGCGACATCCTCGCCGCGGAGGTCGAACTGCCGCTGTGCCTGAACGTGAACATTCCGGTCGGCAGCGTCGGGGAACTCAAGGGAATAAAACTCTGCCGCCAGAACCGCGGCTTCTGGCGCGAGGAGTTCTACCGCCACGAAGACCCCCGGGGCCGGGAGTATTTCTGGCTCACGGGCGAGTTCGTCAACGGCGAACCCGAAGCCACCGACACCGACGAATGGGCGCTGGCCAACAAGTACGTGGCGGTGGTTCCCGTGCAGGTCGACCTGACGGATTACCGGCAGCTGAAAAACCTGCGGTATCTGGAAAAGGATCAAAAATAATTCTTGATTTCGACTTCTTAATTTTGAATTGTTTTTACCTTTGTAAAAACCCCGACGCCTATGCTGATCCAGATTCTGTTAGTCATCGCCATCGTCATCCAATGCGTCGCCACGGGCTATGCGCTGCGGCTGGTGCGCACCACCAAGTACAATTCGGTGTGGATTCTCTTCATCGTGGGCTTCTCGCTGCTGTCGGTCGAACGCCTTATCCAGCTGCTTCTCGTATCGGGCTTCGAGGTCATTCCCCGCTGGTGGTTCGGTTATCTGGGGATCGTGATCTCGGTCTGCCTGTCGATCGGCGTGATGTACGCCCACAAGCTGTTCAAATACATAAACCGCCTGAACCGTCAGCGGTCGCTACTCAACAAACGTATCCTCACGGCCGTGCTCCGCACCGAAGAGAAGGCCCGGTCGCGGTTCTCGAAGGAGCTGCACGACGGTCTGGGGCCGCTGCTCTCCTCGGCCAAAATGTCGCTCACAGCCCTCGCACGCGAGGAGCACGACGCCGAGCAGCGTGAGATCATCGACAATACGACCTATGTGATCGACGAGGCGATCCGCTCGCTGCGTGAGATTTCGAACAACCTTTCGCCCCACGTGCTCAACGACTTCGGGCTGGCGCGGGGCGTTCAGAACTTCATCGACAAGAGCGCTGCGATGCACGACGTGAAGATCCGTTTCACGACGAACCTCCGTTCGGAGCGTTACGACACCGACATCGAGGTGATTCTCTACCGCGTGATCTGCGAACTGATCAACAACTCGCTCAAGCATGCCGCCTGCTCCGAAGTCAACCTCTCGCTGTCGCAGAACGGCTCGGAGCTGACGCTCGACTATACCGACAACGGCCGCGGGTTCAATCCGCAGGCGATGATGGACTGCGGCATGGGACTTTCGAACATCGCGTCGCGCATCAATTCGCTGGGCGGCACGTTCGACATCGCCTCGGCCAAAGGCAAGGGCATGCGTGCCGCCATCCGCGTCAATACGCAGGAGGAGCCGGCACCGCTGAACCATAACCATAATCGCAAACGCCGCCGCCGATAATGGAACCGCACAAGATCATTCTGGTCGATGACCATTCGCTTTTCCGCAACGGCCTGCGGGGGTTGCTCGAACGCTGTGCGGCGTGCCGCGTGGTCGGCGAGGCGGCCAGCGGCGAGGAGTTTCTGGCGATGCTCGGCGGCATCGACGCCGACGTCGTGTTCATGGATTTCGCCATGCCGGGGCTGGACGGGGCGCAGACGACCGAGCGGGCGCTGGCGCAGCGTCCCGACCTCAAAATCATCACGCTCTCGATGTTCGGCGAGGAGAGTTACTATTCGCGCATGGTCGAAGCCGGGGCGCGGGGCTTTCTGCTGAAGGACTCCGACATCGGCGACGTGATCGAGGCCGTCGAGACGGTGGCGGCTGGCGGCAGCTATTTTTCGCCGCAGCTGCTCTCGTCGCTCACGGGGCGCATGCGTACGCGGGAAGACGCTGCCGACGAACAGCTTTCGTCGCGCGAACGTGAAATCCTGGTGGCCGTCTGCCGGGGGCTGTCGAATCAGGAGATCGCCGACGAACTCTTCATTTCGAAGCGCACGGTCGACAAGCACCGCGCCAACATCCTCGAAAAAACCGGCTGCAAGAACACCGCGTCGCTGGTGGTCTATGCCATCCGCAACGGCATCGTCGACATTTAGGTTTCGATTTTGTGCGGCAATTTCCGCACATCCCTCACGCGGGGTGAACGGGACGTACTTAAAGTACTACCCATCCGCCCCGTGTCTCACGATGCACAAAACTTACCGGCCTAAAATCAAAGCTCCCGCCTTTTAGGCGGAATTACAGCAGCGGTGAGAAGACCCGCATCAGCGACTCCGCCCAGCGTCGCGGCCGCGGGCGGTTGAACCATTCTCCGGGCGTCAGGGCATGGCAGCGCGAAGCGTCGTCTTCGAATACCCCGGCCATGCGGGCCGTGAACTCTCTGTCGTAGACAAAGGCGTTGACTTCGAAATTGTGTTCGAAACTGCGGAAATCCATGTTCGCCGAGCCGATGACGGTCAGGGAGTCGTCGATGATCAGCAGTTTGGAGTGGAGGAAGCCGGGTTTGTAGAAGAGGATCTTCACCCCGGCTTTCATCATGTCGTCGAGGTAGGAGTGCGAGGCCAGGTCTACGACCTTCGAGTCGGAGCGAGCCGGGAGCATCAGCCTTACGTCGATGCCGGCCAGCGCCGCCACCTGCAGGGCCGAGTTCAGCACGTCGGATGGGAGGTAGTAGGGGGTCTGTATCCAGATTCTCTTCCGGGCGTTCGAGACGGCGTAACTGTCGGCCTGTAACAGGGTTCGCCACTTGCCGAACGGTCCGCTCGGCACGATTTGCAGGATGTCGTCCGTATGGCGTTTCGCCGCGGGGTAGTACTCCGCACCTGCGATGTGGCGCTTCGTGGTCGCCGACCAGTCGCTCAGGAACGACGCCTGCAACCCCGCCGCACCGCTGCCCTCGATCCGGAAGTGGGTGTCGCGCCACGATCCCCACTCCGTGCCGCGGACGTAGCGGTCGGCTATGTTCATACCGCCGATAAAGCCGACACAGCCGTCGATGACGGCGATTTTGCGGTGGTTGCGGTAGTTGACCTTGCTGGTGAAAAGCGGGAACTTGACGTGCAGAAACGAGAACACCTCGATTCCCTCGCGGCGCATTCCCTCGAAAAAGGACTTTTTCACGCCGCTGCACCCCACGTCGTCGTAGAGGATGCGCACCTCGACCCCTTCCCGGGCTTTCGCAACCAGCGCGTCGCGCAGGCGGCGGCCCGTCGCGTCGTCGCAGAAGATGTAATACTGGATGTGGATGTGGTGCTTCGCCCGGGCGATTTCCGCAAGCAGCGCCTCCATCTTCGACTTTCCGTCGGTGTAGGGAGTGATGCGGCTGCCGTAGAGCGGCACGGAGTGGATCGTCGCGGCGAGCAGCCGGGCCAGCGGGCGGTGTTCGTCCGGGATGTCGGGCCGTCCGTCGTCGCGGGCCTCTTCGAGCTGCATGGTGATGCGTTTGCGCGTGCGGCGCGAGATGATGCGCTGCTTGGAGAGGTTCTGCCCGAAGAAAAAATAGAAGACCAGCCCCACGACCGGGGCGAGCACCAGCACGATGATCCACGGCAGGGTCTTCAGCGGGTTCCGGTTGTCGGTGATGATGACCAGAACGATGCCGAGGATCGTGACCGTGTAGATTACAAGAAAGGTATATGTCAGTATCTGCTGCATATCCGTCGGTTTCTTCTCATCGTGCGGCCGGGTGTTCCGCGCCGGAAGCGGGGTTTACTGCTGGGGGAAACGCACCGAGTAGAGCAGGTGTTCGAGTCCCCGCATGTAGTTGCGCTTGCGGGGTTTGTTCAGATCGGGGGCGTAGACGTAGCAGTCGAGCGTGAAGACGCGGTTGGTGGCCGTGTCCACGGTCGTATAGCTGACGAACGGGCCGCCCATGAAGTCGCCGTGCACGTCCCAGAATCCGCGGAGTTCGCACCACAGGCGTCCCTCCATGCGGAACATGCGGTAGTCCGGGGCGAATGCGTCCGACGTGATCATGTACGACCCCTCCGACGGGCCGGGAATCTGTGCCGCGAACTTGTTGCGTGCGGCTACCAGCGCCTCTTCCGTGAGCGACTGCTTGCCTTCGTAGGGGTAGGAGTAGATGAAGAATCCCTGGCTGGCGGTCGGATACTCGTTGCGCGCCCAGATGAAGTCGGGTTTCTGGGCGGCCAGCGTGTAGCCCTTCGGGACCTTCATCTCCACGCCGAACGTTTTGAAGATGGCCGACTCGATGCCGGGGTTGCCATAGGTCTCGTTGGTCTTCACGGCGCGGTCGCGTTCGGCCTTTTCGAGCGCATAGACGAGGCTCTCCCGGTTTTCCGAAAGGTATTTTACCAGCGCCCCGTCACTGGGTCCTTGCAGCGTCATCACGATCTGCGGATCGGACGTCACGTTGTACTGCACGGCGGTCGTCGTCTCCTTCAGCTCGGGATCGACCAGAATCTTGAGGATGTTGCGGTGGTCGGCGACCATGCCCGTCAGTCCGCGTTCCTGGACGCGCAGCACGTCAAACAGCGGCTCCACCTGGTTCAGGTAGGGAACCGGGGCGGTGAATATCGCGCGCAGCGTGTCGCCGACTTCGCCCGTCCACTCCTTCTGTGGGCAAGCGACGATCAGCTCGTAGGGTTTCCCCTGCGCGCTTTTGAGCTTCGATTGGGTCAGCGAACGGAAGGCGTCGCAGCCTGCCGCCGTTGCGACGAGGAGCGCCGCGAACGCAATGCGGTAAAACGTTTTCATAGCCGGTCGATTCGAGTTGTCTTTATCACAAATATACGTATATTTTTCCAAATGGCACGGAATTTCATTATTTTTGCCGCGCTATGCGTTTGAAACCGCCAAAAATAGTCCGGCGCCTGATGCCGGACCTGATCTGGGAGATCGACGACGAGGACGGCGTGTTCCTGACCTTCGACGACGGTCCGACGCCGGGCGTCACGGAGTGGATTCTCTCGACGCTGGACAAGTACGATGCCAAAGCGACCTTCTTCGTGCTGGGCAAGAACGTCGAGATGTATCCCGACCTTTACCGGCGCATTCTCGACGCCGGACACAAGGTGGGCAACCACACCTATTCGCACCAGAAGGGGTGGGGCATGAGCCTCGAACGCTATACGGAGGATGTGGATTTCGCCAACGATCTGATCCACAGCGAACTTTTCCGCCCTCCCTATGCGCGCATCACCCCTGCGCAGGCGCGTTTCCTGGGGCAGCGTTACAAGCTGGTGATGTGGGACATCATTTCGCGCGACTACAACCGCCGCCTCTCGCCCCGCACATGCCTGAAGAACGTTACGAAGTACCTCGCGCCGGGCGCCATCGTGGTTTTCCACGACAGCGAAAAGGCCTTCCGCAACATGCGCTACGCCCTGCCCCGCACGCTGGAGAAAATCCGGCAGATGGGCCTCAAATGCAAGGCGATAGAGCTTTGAGGACGTTCTGCGGGCGTTTGCAGCGGGCCGTGGCCCCGGGAATAGGAATTTCCGGATTTTTTTCGTAACTTCGCGCCGCGAAAAAACAACAATTATAAACCATATTCCTATGACAATTACAGCAGCAGACATCAAGATCGGCATGTGTATCGAAATGGACGGCAAGACGTTCCTTGTGGTCGATTTCCAGCACTGCAAACCGGGCAAGGGCCCTGCCTTCGTCCGTTCGAAACTCAAGAATCTGGAAAACGGCCGCGTGCTGGAAAACACTTTCTCGTCGGTAGGCCAGAAGATCGAGCAGGTGCGCGTCGAGCGCCGTCCCTATCAGTTCACCTATGAGGATGACCTGGGAGCACATTTCATGCACACCGAGACTTTCGAGGAGATCAACATCGACCGGAACCTGATCAACAACTACGACCTGATCACCGATGGCCAGATCGTCGAGGTGATGTTCCACACCGAGAAGGAGGCCGTTCTTTCGGCCGAACTTCCTCCGATCGTCGATATGGAGGTGATCTACACCGAGCCGGGTATCAAGGGCGACACGGCGTCGACTAACTCGCTCAAACCCGCCACGGTGAACTCCGCGACGGCGAAGGACGGCGCCACGATCCGTGTGCCCCTGTTCATCAACACGGGTGACAAGATCCGCGTCGACACCCGGACCCGCGAGTACTACGAGCGCATCAAGTAGTTTCCGATTTCAGGCGGAACCGTTCCGCACATCCCTCGAACGGGGCGGATGGATAGTACTTCGGTACATTCCATCCGCCCCGTTCTCCGCACTGCCCGGAACGATCCCGCTTAAAAGCCGCTGCCTGCTGCCGCCCTTTTTCGCGGGGACCGGTGGCTTTTCCCCGCAATGAAAAAGGTCCGGAGCGATCCGGACCTTTTTTCGGTGGTTATTCGGCGCGGGTGGGCGGCGGTCCTTGGTAGGAGCGTTTCATGCCGCCGAAGTCCAGCACGATCTTCTGGAGCACCGTGCCGGCGTCGCCGCACAGGATTTTCACCGTGTGCCGGCCGGGTTTGCCGATGTGCAGCGTCGTTTTGTTCACCCGACAGTTCCGCAGTACGCTCTCGTACCAGATCTGTGCATACTCGATCGACGAGGTCGAGGGGTTCATCACCGGACCTTCGTCGATGCAGACTCCGTACTGGGTTTCGAGGTTCGTCGCCTCGTGTCCGGCATATCCCCGGTCGGCGCTGATCACGAAGGTCGGCAGAACGTAGGTGTAAACGTCGACCGAACCCTGTTCGAACGTGTAGAAATCGTATTCCACGCAGGGAACCTCCCGCCTCCGGGTGTTCTGTTTCGGAGCCGTCGGGTCGCCCAGCTGGATCGCCGTGTTCTCGATGCCGAGGTTCGGGATCTGCCGGATGCGGATTGCGTCGTTTTCGCGTTTGCGGTGGAAGTCCGCCGCCGGGATCGAAATGTATCCGTTGTGCTGGACGTAGAGTCCCTGCACCTCCTCGCGGGCGGGCGAAGCCGGGTTGAAGACCGAGACCAGCACGCGGCGGCTCTCCCCGCCGGCGCTTTTGATCGTCAGGCAGCCCGAAACGGCATCCCCGACGGGGACTTTCGACCAGTCCACCGACACCTCGATCCGCTCCCCGGTGCGGGTCGTGCCCGCAGTCCGGCTCAGCACGATCCAGTCGTCGCTTGCCTCGGCATTCCATTGCAGCGGTCCGCCGCCCTTGTTGTAGACGTCCACGAAGTAGGAGCGGCGCAGGAACGTGTTGAATGCCGGGAGCATGTGGTAGCTCCGCACTCCCTTCATCACATCTTCGCCTTCGGCTTCGACTTCCAGCACGGCGCGGGGAGCGAGCTGTGCGCTCCGCAGTTCCGGGAGCTGGAAGTAGGAGGAGGCGAAGCCCTGGTTCATCGTCATCACGTGGTCCCACTTGCCGCCGAGCAGGGCGTTGTAACCGGCCGTGATCACCTGCAGGCTGTCGTGGCACATGCGGCTTTCGGCGGCCAGCGCGTCGGTCGCGGCGCGCTGCTGCGTGGCATAGCGGCGGTTCTGCTGCCCGCGGAGCACCATCCGGTTCAGCAGTTCGCACGCCTTCACCGGGTAATAGAGCACTTGATAGAAGCACGCCCTGTCTTTTTCGGGCATCCGCTCCAACAGCGAGGTCACGCGACCGGCGATCTGCGCGTAGGCTTCCAGACGCCGGTCGGCTTCGCGGTAGTTGGCGAAGGAGAAGTCGGTGTCCGTGTTCCGCTCCTTGCCGTGCTTGTCGGTGGCCCATTGGTAGCCCCAGCCCATGAATTCGGGCTTGCGGACGAAGGCGAGGTGGTAGAACGCATCGGAAATCTCCCGGAACTCGTCGAAATGCTCGCGGCCCAGCAGGCCGCTCATCCACTCGGCACGGTAGCTGGCGGCACGTCGGAAATCGAAAGCGTCGATGTCATACGCCATCGCCAGGAAGAAATCCACGGCGAATTCGCACGATTTGATGTCCCCGGCGTTCAGCAGCCATACGCGGTCGGCCGTCGAATCGTAGGCCTTGCGCAGCTCCTCGTACATCAGCGTCGGCGAGGTAGTGTTCATCCACAGGTAGTCGTGGGGACGGCCCAGGTAGGACGAGTGGTAGTAGACGCCCGAACGCCCCGAGCGTTTCTGCTCCTCGGGGCTGCTCAGCCGTTTCATGTAGCCGTAGTTGTCGTCGGGCCAGATGATCGTCACGTCGTCGGGAAGCTGCAACCCGCGGTTGTAGACGTCGAGCACCTCCTTGTAGGGCGTGAAGACCTGCGGAATCTCCTCCGCGGGTTTGCCCAGTACGTCGGCCAGGGTTTGCCGCTGGGCCAGCAGGGCCTCCTGCATCGTGGCTTTCCGTGCGTTGAGGTCCTCGCTGCCGGCCATCGCCCGGTCGTGCAGCCCCCGCAGGGCCAGCGTGTAGACGTTTTCATAGGGGGCCGACGTCTCGACGCGCTCTTTCAGCACCCGGTCCACCCCGGCCCTGTTGTTCACGTAGTCCCATTCGCCCATCGTCTTCGAGTCCCACTCGCTGGCGGTGTTCAGTCCCAGCGGTTCGCAGTGCGACGAGCCGATTGCAATTCCGTAGCGGTCGGCGATCACGCGGTTTTCGGGAATCTTGTAGAACGCCGTCGTGGCGTCGTGCATCGCCGGGGCCAGGTAGTTGGCCTGGAGGCGGAGCAGCAGTTCGCACACTTTCTCGTAGGTTTTCGGACCGATGTTGCCCAACTCCTTTTCGAAGTTCTCCTTCGCCCAGCGGTAGAGTCCCCAGTCCTCGTCGTTGATGAAGATACCGCGGTATTTCACCGACGGGGTTGGCGATGTGTAGTCCGCGACGCGCAGCGTCACTCGGTCCCGGCGCTCCACCGGGGCGTCCGCCCACCAGTACCAGGGGTTTACGCCGATGGCGCGCGACACCGAGAGCAGCCCGTAGGCCGTGCCGCGGCGGTCGCTGCCCGCGATGACCAGCGCTTTGCGCAGTCCGTGGCCCGGGCGGTCGACCAGCCGGAGCGTGTAACGCTCCCAGCCGCCCTCGATGGGGGTGACGTCGATCTTTTTTGCGGCGGCCAGCTCGTCGATCCAGCGGCTTTGGCCGACCGTCCCGACGATCACCGCACAGCGGGTCTTCGCGGGGAGTTCCGACCCGTCGACGACGGGGATTTCGCGGCCCGTCACGCGTGCGACGTCCGCGGCGAACAGCCCGGCGGCGGTCCCCACGACCGCGGCGTCCGCGGCATCGTAACAGACGGCGGCGGTGCCGTCCGCGGTGATCAGTTCGAAGTCCGTGCGGGCCGCGGCCCGTTCGGTCAGCGTCACCTGTGCCCGCAGCGCACCGGCCTGGAGACACAAAAAGGTTAAGAATAAGATGCTTTTTCGCATTGTAGTCTGCATTGTTTCCGAAGTTAAAGAAAAGGCCCAAAGAGATGTTCTTTGAGCCTTTCCGTTTACAAAGTCCGGCGGCTTATTTTGCGCGGCCGAGGTAGATTTCGTTGATCTGGATGGTGTTGCCCGGGTTGATCCCGCCGTGATCCACGCCGCGAGCGCAGTAGAAGCCCAACTGCGGAGCTGCGGTGGTAACGTCGTTCCAGCCGATGAACCGCAGATAACGATATTCGTTCTCCGGGATGGCGACATTGTCCGTCAGCAGGTTTTCGTATACGTTCGGATCGGGCGTCAGCGCGACGCGCTCGGCGATGATTTCGAAGTTCTTGCCGTCGTTGCTGCCCTCGATGCGGTTGAATCCCCACCAGCGGACGAGACGGTTGTCGTTGTTGTTGCCCTCCGGACGGTGACGGATCCGCACGTAATTGACCTTGCCCGGATTGTCGCCGCGGTCGATCTGGAACCAGATTTCGTCGGTGGCGGAAAGGCCGTTTCTGCCCGGACGGTCCATCGACAGCGTCGTGCTTTCATTGCTGTCGATAGCGGCGGTCGCGCTGCTTCCGATGGACGAGTCGGCTTTCCAGCCGTGCGAGAAGCTCATCGACCATTTGCTGCGGTCGTAGTCGCCGAAGAACTCGGTGATCGAAACGGTCATCGTGGCCTTGATGTCGGGATGATTCTTTGCGGCGGCCGTAATGGTGACCTCTCCGATCCGGAGACACAACATGCGACCGGTTTCGGCGTCCACCGTCGCGATCGAAGGATCGGAGGAGGTGAAGATCACGCCCTCGTTCTGGTCGAGCGGTTCGGTCGAGACGTAGAGGTTGTAACCGACTCCGGCGTATGCCTCCATGGTCGGGTTGGAGAAGGAGATCGACTCGATGTCGATGGGAATCCGGTCGACGACCGTTACCGTGAAGTAGGTTTCGATGCCGCTCACATAGATCGAGATCATGGTGATTCCGGCCTTCTGGGCCGTTACGACGCCCTTGGGGCTGACCGTTGCCACTTCGACGTTCGAGGAGTAGAAGAGTTCCGCCAGGTCGGTGGCGTTTACGGGTTCCACCTTCACTTTGAGCGATACGTCCCGTGTCTCGCCGACCTCCATGACGAGGCCTCCGCTCAACTCCTCGTCGAGCGTGACGCTCTCCACGGGAACCTCCATCGTACCCGGTTCGGGCACGTTGTCTTCACAGCCTGCGCCCAGCAGGGCCGCCGCGGCGAACAGACAAATACATATTTTTTTCATAATTCAAATGTCGTTTTTTCGGTTAAAGATTCCGGACTCCGGCGGCCGGGTTGCAAATGACCGCCGGAGCCGAAAAGTCTATTCGTCGAGACCGAGGTACATTTCCGAGAACTGACAGGTCTTGGCGGTTCCCGTGAAGCAGTCTTTCTTCCCGACGAATTTCAGGTAGCGGTATTTCACCGTGTTCGGGAGTTTGACATTCGAACACGTGTGGTATTTGTCGATATTCCGCGAGCCTCCGTCGTTGGGGTCGATTCCCGGAGCATTGTCCAGGTTCGGAACCTCGACGTCGGATGCGATCTGCGTGAAGGTTTCGCCGTCGTTGCTGCCCAGGATTGCCGAGAATTTTTTCCACCTGCAACTCCGGTCTGTGTTGCGGCAGGACTGGTGCATCAGACGGAAATAGTTCACCGTCTGCTCTTTCTGCATATCCACGACGAACCATACCTCGCCGTCGGCAGTGGTCGGTTTGGTCAAACCGAAATTCGATCCTTTCACATCTTTGAAAACGCCGGGATCGAAAACGTTGTCGAACGCAGCCGTCTTGCTTCCTGCCGTGCCGCTGATCGCACCCGAATTTGCGGAAACTTCCCATCCCGTACGGTCGAGGTCGTGGGGGTCGGTGATGTTGACGGCGAAATAGGCCTTCTTGGCCCCGGCGTTCTTGAAGTCGTCGCCCGGATTGGCCGGATTGCTCTTGGCGAGGATGACGAACGTGACCGTACCGACGCCTTTGCAGGTGACGATGCCGTTTTCGTCGATCGTGGCGATCTCTTCCGGACCGTAGGCGATGTATTTCACCCCTTCGGTCTGGTTCGCGGGCGAGAGCTGGAGCTGCGCGTAGAGGTCGAACGTCGTGTTCTCTCCGAGAACGACCGATGCCGAGCCTTGAATGGCGGTGGCTCCGTTCTTGATTTCGATCTTCTCGAGTGCCACCGGAACATCTTCGGCGACGGTCAGTTCGAACGATGCCTGGACGCCGTCGACCGAGACGGAAATCGTCGTCTTGCCGATTTCGACTGCCGTTACGAGACCCTCGGCGCTGACCGTGGCGATGTTCTTGTCCGACGAATCGTAGCTTTCTGCGCGGTTCGTGGCGTTTTCGGGCTTGACGGTCGCCTTGCCGGCGATGTCGAGCGTTTCACCTTTTTTCAGCGTGACGCCCTTGGTCAGTTCCTCGGGCAGCGTGACCGATTCCACGGCTATCTTCTCGACCGTGAGGGTGAAACGGGCGGATTTGTCGCCGACAGTGATTGTGATCGTCGTTTCCCCGATTGCGATCGCCGTTACGACGCCCTCCTCGCTGACCGATGCGATCATCGGAACCGACGAAGAGTAGCTCTCGGTCCGTTCGGTGGCGTTCTCGGGCGTGATGATCGCCTTGCCGGCGATGTCGAGCGTTTCGCCGATCTTCAGCGTGACGCCGTCGGCCAGTTCGGCGGGGAGCGTGACGCTCTCGACGGGAACCTTCTTCGCCTCGACCTTCACCTCGAAATGCGTGTGCTTGCCGCCCACGCTGATGGTGATCATCGCCAGGCCCGGCTTGAGGGCCTTCACGGCGCCCGACCCGTCGACCGCGACGATCTCCGCGTTCGACGACTCGTAGGATTCGGTGGTGTTCGTGGCGTCCTCGGGGAGTATCGTCACCTTGCCGGCGATGTTCGTCGTCTGGCCGACCTCCATCGTGATGCCGCCGCTCAGCGACGAATCCAGCGCGATCGCCGAGACGGGGATCACCTTGTCCGTGTCGGAACTGTCTTCGCAGCCGCCGCCCAGCAGGACGGCCGCTGCCAACAGAAATATGCTTATTTTTTTCATCATCGTAAGTTTATCGGTTTATACGGACCTACCAGCCGGGATTCTGCACCAGCACGTCGCTGCGCTTGATCTCGTCCAGCGGAATGGGGTAGAGGTAGTTCTTGTTCTTGAAAGAGCGGGTCTGCAGCTTCGTGCGGGTGTAGTACGCGGGCTGGGGCTGGTCGACGTTCATGCCGTGGAACTCGCCGCCCTGGCCGCCCTGGCCGGGCGCTTTGTCGGCGATCATCCAGCGGCGCACGTCGAAGTAGCGCTGTCCCTCGGTCGCCAGCTCGATGCGGCTCTCGCGGCGGATGGCTTCGCGCTGCAATGTCTGGTCGCCCTCGATGGCGGGATTGAGCACCTCCAGGTCCTCCAGTCCGGCGCGGCTGCGCACCAGGTTGACGTATTTCAGCACGTCGGCGTTCGTCGGGTCGACCTCGTTCAGCATCTCGGCGTAGAGCAGGTAGAACTCCGCCAGCCGGAAGATGATCACCGGACGGTACTTCGAGGTCACGGCGCCGGTGATGTTGCCTCCGTAGACCGTGCGGTTCATGCGTTTGTAGAGCAGGTAACCCGTGAGCGGGGCGCCGTCGGCTACGGAGTTGTCGTCCTTGCCGCCGCGGTAGAACTGGATCTCCTGGTTGCTCATGTGCCACTTCATGCCCGAGAAGGTGATGGTGTTGTAGAAGCGGGGTTCGCGGTCGATGTACATTTTCGATACCTGAACGCCGTTGTACGTTCCCATTTCGGCTTCGTTGGCCGGATAGAGTTCCGACTTGGGCAGGAACGAGGTGGCCTTGACCGGCTTGCCGTCCTTCATGTAGAAGTCGTCGACCAGCTCCTGCAGGACGTGGAAGCCGCCCTGGCCCTGGGGCTGCGAGCGCGGGGTGGCGAAGGTGTCGAACTTCTGCTCGCCCAGCTTGCCCCACGAGTTGGTCGAGGTGGCCCAGATGATCTCCTTGTTGTACTCCTGAAACAGGTTGTAGAGGTCTTTGTCCGGGTTGCCCGTGTTGAGCAGTTCGTAGCGGCTGCCCTGCTCGGCGTAGTCGAGGAAATCGCGGAGGCGCTCCACTGCGGTCTGGAGTTTCGAGTCGTCGCGGTCGGGGAAGAGCCGCTTGCCGTCCTTGTTGGTCAGCGCCACGGCCTCGGGCCATCCGCCGTTGAAGAGCGGGCTGGCGGCGTAGACCCACAGTTTGGCGCGCAGCGCCAGTGCGGCGCCCTTGGTGGGCACGGCGCGGAGATTCTCGTTGTCGTGGTAGGGTTCCTGTGCCATCTCCTCCATGCACTCCTTCAGCTCTTTGTCGATGAAGGCGATCACCTCGTCGAGCGAGTTGCGCGGAAGGTCGAGGTCGTCACCCAATTTCATCGAATGGTCGACGATGGGAACAGGGCCGTACATCTCCATCAGGTAATAGTGGTAGGCCGCACGCATGAAACGGACGTTGGCCTTGTAGAGTTTGATCTCCGCTTCGGTCAGACGGGCGGCGTCGGGACCTCCCTCGTCCACGATCGGACGGGCCTGCTCCAGGAAGATGTTGGCCTGCCGGATGCTCTCGTAGAGTGTGTTCCAGCGCTGCGAATTGCCGTTGGACGAGTTCCACTCGGTGTACTTGCCCGCATTGTTGGCCAGTCGCGTGTAGATTTCGTCGGTATAAGCGGTCCAGGGATTTCCCATCGGGCTGTCCGTGACCCAGACGGCCGAATAGTCCGGACGGTTGTTGAAGACCTGCGAATACCATTTTTTGGTGCGGTCGACATTGCTGAACACCTGCGAGATGTCGGAGATGCCGCCGGCCAGCTCGTCGGACACGTCGAGGAAGCTGCACGACCAGGCCGTGCAGGCCAGCAGTCCGAAGGAAAGTATTTTTACAAAATTCTTTTTCATAGTTCGTTCTCCTTGATTAGAAGTTCACTTCGAGTCCCAGCGTGAAGGTGCGGGACATGGGATAACTCATACCCTGGTTGCGGTTGCCCTGCTCGGGATCCCAGTACTCGATGTCGTCCCAGACGCAGAGGTTGTTGCCCAGCATGTAGACGCGGACGGCGTCGAGGCGGATCTTGCGGAGGAAGGTCTTGGGCAGGTTATAGCCGATTTCGAGGTTCTTGAAGCGCAGGAAGTTGCCGCTCCGGAGCCACCACGTGCTGGGTTCCTTGTTGACGTTGTGGCTGTAATGGCTGTGCAGACGCGGCATCGTGACGTCCTGACGCGGGTTGTCGGCCGTCCAGCGGTCGAGGAACAGCGTGCGGTAGTTGGACTTGTCCTCATACCAGTTGAAGGGCCAGAAGTGGTTGTTGCCCGATGCCAGCAGCACCGACGAGTTGCCCGTACCCTGGAAGAAGGCGCTCACGTAGAAGCCTTTGTATTCGACGTTAAGTCCGAAACCGTAGTTTATTTCGGGGTTGTAGGGGTGTCCTACGCCGCGTTTCTTGTCGTTGCTGTCGATCACGCCGTCGTGGTTCAGGTCGGCGTACTTGATGTCGCCCGGGCCGAGGGTTCCCTGCAACGCGACGGTTGGAAGTCCCGGACGCAGCTCGTAGGAGTAGGTTCCGTTGGGGTTCTGCGTGCGGATGAAGTCGTCCTCGGTGTAGAGCCGCTCGGCGATGTAGAGCGTGTTCTCGTTCACGCGCGTGCCGGTGATCCGCTGGTAGTCGTAGAGTTGTTTCAGCTCGTCGTACTCGATGATCTTGTTGCGGGCGAAGGTGAACGTACCGCGGGCGCTGACGCGGACCTTGCCGAAGTCGTGGCGGGCGTTCAGGCTGGCGTCGACGCCCCAGTTGTCCACGATGCCGTAGTTCTGCCACGGTTTTGCGTGGAAGCCGGCGACGCCGGGGATCGTGTTGCGTTCGAGCAGAATGCTCTTGCGGCGGTTGTTGAAGTAGTCGGCCGTCAGTTCGATCTGGTTGTCGAAGAAGCCCAGGTCGACGCCGACGTTGCGTTTGGTCTCGATCTCCCAGTGGATGTCGTTGTTGACGAAACGCAGGTCGTAGATACCGGCGCCCATGCCGTTCGAGGCCGAGGTTCCGATGCCCTGGTTGAAGGTGTGGCCCGAGGTGTTGAACGTCGCACGGTAGAGGAAGCGGTCGGTTCCCGTATTGTCGTTACCCGTGCGGCCCATCGAGAGGCGGATTTTCGCGTTGTTCATCACCTTTTTCAGCCCTTCGGGATAGAATTTCTCATTGGAGACGAAGTAGCTGATACCTACGGCGGGGAAGAAGCCGAAGCGGTTCTTCTTGGCGAAGGTTTCGCTGCCGGTGTAACCGAAGCTGCCCTCGATGAAGTAGCGGTTGTCGTACGAATAGGTCACGCGGCCCACGACGCTCTGCTTGCGGTAGGGAAGCACCGGATCGTTCTTCTGCTGCTCCTTCTGCATGTAGAGGATCATGGCGCCCACGTTGTGTACGTAGTTGAACGTACGCTGGTAGTTGATGGCTCCCTCGATGTAGATCTTGCGCAGGTAGCTCGTCGAGGTGAACTTGGGATCCTCGATTTCGGGCGATCCCGACGAGGTCGTGGTGAAAATCAGGTTGCCCTCGGCGTCGCGGCCGCTGGCGTGGTAGAGGCTCGGCCAGTAGTCGCGCAGCGTCGCCGAGCTGCCGTCGTAGTCGAAACTGACGCTTCCGCGGACGCTCAAACCTTGAGTGATGAATTTCAGGTCCTGCTCCAGTTTGATGTTCGACTGGATCTTGACGCCCCACTCCTGGCGGTAGCCCTGGTTGTAGAGCATGTTGTAGGGGTTGCGGTTGTTCGAGTCGGCCTGCTTTTCGTAGCTGGCCAGCGTGCCGTCGCTGTAAATGGCCGGGAAGAGGTACGAAGGCGTGTGCAGCATGAAGCTGAAAATATCGTCGGCCGAACGGTTGGCCGTGCGGCGGTGTACGTACTGTCCCGAAAGATCGACGCTCAAGCGCGTGGTTTTGCTCACCTTCAGGTCGATGTTGCTGCGCAGGTTGTAACGCTCGAATCCGAAGTTGCTGTCGTACTTGCCGTTGGGGTTCTCCTTGAAGACGCCGTCCGACTGGTAGTAGGCCATCGAGACGAAGTATTTGGCGTTCTCGGCGCCGCCGCGGAAGTTGAGCGTGTAGCGCTGGCTGTGCACGGCCTTGCGGACCAGTTCGTCGATCCACTGCGTGTTCGGATAGAGGTCGTTGTCCACGCGGTCGCGGTAGAGCTGGATTTGGGCGGCACTGAAGCTGGGGGTGAGTCCGTCATTGGCCCGGGCTTCATTGGCCAGGTCGAGGTAATCCCACGAGTCGACGAATTCGGGCAGGCGCTGCGGCGAGGCGATCGACTGCTCGATGCGGAACGAGATTTTGGGCCGCGAGATCGTACCGCGCTTGGTGGTTACGAGGATGACGCCGTTGGCGCCCTCGGCGCCGTAGACGGCCGTCGCGGCGGCGTCCTTGAGGATGCTGAAGGTCTCGATTTCGTCGGCCTCGATGTTGTTGATGTCACGGGGAATTCCGTCGACGAGCACCAGCGGGTTGGTCCCGCCCTTGAAGGTGCTGATGCCGCGGATCCAGAATTCGGCGTCGTCGCGTCCCGGCTCGGCGCTGCGCTGGATGCTGATCAGACCGGCGAGCTGGCCGGCGAGGTTGCTCGTCAGGTTGCTCGACGAGGACTGCATCAGGTCGCGCGACCCGACGGAGGCGATCGAGCTGACCATCGCCTGGCGTTTCTGCTTGCCGTATCCGACCACGACGACCTCCTCGATCTGGTCGGTGTCGGTCAGCAGTTTGACGTTGATCACTTCGCGACCGTCGGTCGGCAGGGTCTGCGACAGGTAGCCGATGTAGCTGACCGTGATCTGCTGTTTGGGCTGGACGTCGATGACGAAGAGTCCGTCGGTGTTGGTCGTCGTTCCGACGTTGGTGTTCTGGATGTAGACGGTTGCGCCGACCAGCGGTGCTCCGTCGGCGTCGGTGACGGTTCCGGTGATGCGTCGTTTTCCCGTTGCCACGGTTCCTTGTGCGGAGGCGCTCTGTGCGTATGCCGCGCCGACGTCCACCGACAGGAACAACAGGAGAAGCAGGGCGAGGCTTACGCTTTTCAGGGTTTTGACGCGCCCGATGCTTGTTTTATAAAAATTTTCCATACGGTTCTAAATGATTTGAGATGATAATTCGGGGCTTTCCGGGCAGCGTGTGCCCGCGGTCCGGGAGGCGGGTTCCGCCCCGGGCCGAATGTTTTTTCATTCGGTCTGTTTTGCTTTTTTCATAGGCTTGCAGGTAGGTTTAGGTTTTTAATCTCGTTTATTTCCGTTCGTTGGCCAGTTCGGTCAGCGCATAGGCGCACCACATCACGGCCGCCTGTCCGTGCAGGTCGCCGGTGTATTTTTCCCGGTCGCGGTAGTATGCGTAGCTCGAACCGGCTCCGGTTCCGCAGCAGACGTTCCGGATTTCGAAGTTGGTCTGCAGGTACGACTGCAATCCCAGCCAGCCTTTGCGGGCGACGGTGCCGTAGGTCTTCTCGTCGAGCCAGCCGTTCTTCACGCCCAGGATCATCGCGTAGGTGAACATGGCCGATCCCGAGGTCTCCTCCCACATGTCGCCCTGGTTGGGGTAGATCAGCTGTCCCCACAGTCCGCTGTCGTACTGGTAGGCGCTCAGCGTGGCCATCATCTTCTTGTACTCGGTGAGGATGCGGTTGCGGTAGACGTCGTATTTCGCGCTTTTGGGGAGCATCCGCAGCATCTCGGGCATTCCCACGGCCATCCATCCGTTGCCGCGGGCCCAGAAGAACTTGGCGGTGGGGGCGTGGTAGAAGACTCCGTTCTCGCCCGGCAGTTCGTCGAGGTAGAGAATCATCTCTTTGGCGGCGCGTTCGATGTACTTCTCGTCGCCCGTGGCCAGATAGGCCTGCGCCTGGAGCGCCGTGATCATGAACATGTCGTCGATCCACAGACGCGTCTGGTACGAATAGCCCAGGTTGTGATAATACTCCGGGTCCTTCATCTTCTCCAGGTATTTCTTTTCGGTCGGCAGCTCCCACTGCTGGTCGGCGTAGCGCAGTCCCAGATCGAGGTACTTCTTGATGTCGGCTTCGGCCGCGCCACGCTGTTTCTTGACATAGTAGATGTGGAGCGGCACGGCACCGAAGATGTTGTAGTCCACGGCGTTGTTTTCCGTACGGGGAATCTGCGTCACGAGGCTCTTGTTCGGCTCGATGCTCTTGTCGTCCACTTCGAGGAACTGGTCGAACTTCGCCACCAGCTGGTCGAACAGGCCGTTGTTCCCGGCCGCCTCGGCATACCAGAATGCTCCCAGCCAGGCGCAGATGTCGGGGTAGGAGGTCAGCGAACTCTTCTTGGAGGAGTGCATGTCGCCCCAGTTGGAGTTCCCCGAGCGAATGAAGAGGTTCACGACGCCTTCGCCGACCGTTTTGGGGTCTTTCCGGTCGGGAAAGGTGATCAGATCATACTCTTCGACATCGGGATCAGGCTCCGGCGTGGGTTTTGGCTTTACGCCCGTGCCAGTGGTCGCCTTCTCGCTGCACCCCGCCACGCACAGCCCGGCGAGGGCGATTCCGAGAAGAAACAGTTTCAGGATTTTGCTCATAATGGGTTCGGTTTACCGGCTCGGGGCCAGTTTGTAAGGTTTCACGTCGCAGGAGAGGGCATAGGCGCACCACAGCATGGCGGCCTGCCCGTGCATGTCGCCGGTCAGTCGGCGGCGGTTCTGATACCATTCGGCGCTGTTTCGGGCGCCGGTCCCTTCGCAGACGTTGCGGAGGTTGTCCTTCTCGTCGAGGTAGGAGAGCAGCGTGATCCACGCCTTGCGGGCGGCCGTGCCGTAGATCTTCCGGTCGAGCCAGCCGTTCTTCACGCCCAGGATCATCGCGTAGGTGAACATGGCCGTCGAGGAGGTCTCCTTCCACGAGTTGGGGTCGTCGATAATCTGCCGCCACATGCCGTCGTAGGCCTGGTAACGGAGCAGCGTCTCCATCATTTGCAGATAGGCCGCCTTGATGCGCGGGAGATAGGGGTTGTCCTTCGGGAGCATGCGGAGCATCTCGGCCATGCCGACGGCCATCCATCCGTCGCCGCGTCCCCAGAAGAAGGGCGTTCCGGTGTGGTGGTAGAAAAGCCCGTTGGGGCGCTGGATGCGGTCGAGGTAGAGCGCCATCTCACGGGCGGCGCGGTCGATGTACTTTTTGTCGCCCGTGACCAGGTAGGCCTGGGCCTGCAGGTCGGTGATCATGAACATGTCGTCGACCCACAGCCGCGTCTGCCACGAGTATCCCTCGTCGGCGTATTTCTTCGCCTCGGAGAGCTGCTTGTAGTGCTGCGGGTTCTCCGGCAGCTCCCACTGTCCGTCGGCGTATTTCATGCCCAGCTCCAGGTATTTCGGGTCGTGGTTGCGCTTGTAGATCTCCAGGGGCACGGCGCCGAAAACGTAGAAGTCGACGACGTTGTGGTCCTTGGGGAAGAGGTTGGGCTGCAGGTTCTTCTGCGTGGTGAACAGCGGCTCGAAACGCTCCACGAGCCGGGTGTAGAGGCTGTCGTTGCCGGTTCCGGCCGTGAACCACAGCGCACCCAGCCACGCGCAGACGTCGGGGTAGGTGATCAGCGTGACCTTGTATTTCGAATTGATGTCGCCCCAGTGCGAATGCGGGGTCTGGAGGTAGCGTTCGGTGAGTCTCACGCCGATCTCTTCGGGCTGGCATCCCTTCGGGAAATGCTTCAGGTCGTAGCTTTTCTGCGCCTGGACATTCGAGGCCGTTGCGAGCAGCAGCAGGGTCTGTACAACTAAAAGGAACTTTTTCATGCGGTTTCCGGTGCTATTTTTCAGTTTGGTTTAAAATGCGGTGGTGTTCAGAGGGTCTCTCCCGCGGGCAGGAGCAGCGATTCGCCCCATCCGGCGCCTTCTCCGAAGTTGGGAGTTCCGTCGGCGTTCCAGGTGAACTTCTGCACGAAGGGGTAGCGCTGGCCCCAGCCGCCGTCGGAGTAGCGCATGGCGTGGTAGATGATCCAGTCCTCGGTTCCGTCGGGCGATTTGGTGAAGGTGCAGTGGCCCAGTCCGTTGACGCCCGATACGGGTTCCTTGGTGTTGTCGCAGCGCCAGAAGGCATAGCTGCCCGATTTCTGCCAGTCGGCCGGATTCATCGGGTTGCCGCTGTTCATGTCCAGCATCAGCCAGGCCAGGCGGTAGTTCTTGGTCCAGGAGGGGTTGCAGGAGTAGACGATGAAGAGTTTGCCCTTCTCCTCGTTGACGAGCACGGCGGGACCCTCATTGATTTTGCGTCCGTCCATCGTCTCCCACGACTGCGTCGGTGTCGAGATCACGGCCAGCGACGAGGAGATGGTGCAGGGGTCCGACATCGTGGCGATGCGGATCTGCTGAATGTCGTCGGTCTTCTCGTTGCCCGACCAGACGGCGTAGCGCTGTCCCTTGAGTTCGAACGTCGTCAGGTCGATGGCGTATTCCGTGTTTTCCACCGTGGGTTTGATGCCGGGCTGGTAGTTGTCTCCGGTGTAGAGCATGCCCATGTCTTCCCATTCGCCCAGCGGGTCGTCGGTCTTCGAGCGGAGTACGCCGCTGCGCTGCGTGCTGTAGCCGGTGATTCCGTCCTGTCCGCGGCGTCCTGCGGCGTAGTATACGTACCAGCGGTCGCCGATGTGGAACATTTCGGGTGCCCAGAGGTCGGCGATGTTCCACGGCTTCGACGGACCTTCGTAGGGGAGGCTCCATTTCTTGGTGGTGCTGTTGATCACGGTGAGCCGCGTGGAGCGCGAGATGGCGATGCCGTTGCCGCTCGCTTTGCAGGTGTAGTAGTATTCGCCGTCCCGAACGATGTACGGGTCGGGCATCGTGGCGATATTGCCTCCGAGGGTGATGGGGTTGGTGAAGGTCAGCGCCGACTGCGTGATGGTCACCTCGACCGGATTGACGCCTTCGGCGGTGAAGCGGACGATGCCCGTG
This sequence comes from uncultured Alistipes sp., assembly GCA_900541585.1. Classification (GTDB taxonomy): domain Bacteria; phylum Bacteroidota; class Bacteroidia; order Bacteroidales; family Rikenellaceae; genus Alistipes. Next base: position 73,615 of record UQKD01000004.1, on the reverse strand, counting down.
CGTTTTTCCGTGTCGTTCTTCTCGTAGGAGATGCGGACCGAGAGGTCGCCCTTGCCGCTGGTGCGGTCCACGCTGAGCCACTTGCTCCGCGGCTCGGCGGTCCATGCGGCGTTCGACGACACGAACACTTCGAGCGACCCGGAGGAGTTGGAGACCATCTTCTCGTTGAAGTTGAGTCGGAGATACGCCTTTCCGGTGTCGTTGTCGCCGGAATCGTCCTTGCTGCAGTTGTTGCAGCACAGCATCATCGAGACGATGGCCAGGAGGGCCGTTAAAAAGGAAAATGTGCGTTTCATATTCAGTTTGGTTTTAGGAATTGATTCGTTGTAATCCGGCGGAGCCATTCGCGCCGGGTGGTCGTGTCGTCGGCCGTGATTTCACGTCCGGCGAGTGTGCTCCACAGCCGTGCCGTCTCCCCGTCCAGCACCCGGTCGAGTCCGGCTTCCCATTCGGGAAAGAAGCCCCGCAGCGCCAACCGCTGCACCCGGGCGTAGTCGGGATCGTCCGCCTTGAGGTCCCGCAGGTAGACCAGCATTGCCCCGTGGCGGAGCAGCCGTTCCTGCAACGTTTCCGTTGGGATTCCGCGGACATCCTTGCGACTGTCGATGGCCAGCGCGGCGGCCGTTCCGGCAGCCTCGCCCAAGGCCATCCAGCAAGGCTCCATGCGCAGGGTCGAGAACCCGACGTGGCTGCCCGAAACGGCTGCCGGGAAGAGCAGGTTCTCGATGCGACGGGGGACCATCACGCCGTAGGGAACCGTGTAGACCGCCGTCGGGTGGCTGAAAAAGCCGTCGAGGTGCACGCGGCCCGCCTCGCGTTTGCGCACGGCGTGCGAGTCGAGGGCGTAGTGGCTTGCGGTGACCGACGCGGGGTGGAGCGGCGGCCGTTTCCCTTCGGCCTCGGGCAGGGCGTCGCCGGCGGTGAAGAAATAGCACCCTTCCAGCCGGCGTCCCTCGCGGACGTAGACCTGGCGCGGGAATCCGCCGTTGTCGCGGTATTCGTCGGCGGCGAGTCCCCATTGGAGGCAGGCTTCGCGGAAATGGGCCGGCAGGGCTTCGTCGTGCTGGGCGAACCACAGCAGGCCCAGCGTATAGTCGCGCAGCCGCTCCGCAAACCGGTCGCGCCACGCCCAGTCGGCCGTCGGCCACGGCCAGTTCTCTTCGGGCAGGTCCGTGGAGATGAGCGCGAGGTGCTGGTTGTTGGCGTCGGTCTTGGCATTGGGCAGGCGGGTCATGCTCGTGATCTTGGCCATGCCCCAGACGTCGCCGGGCGCGGCGGTCCGCTCTCCGGATTCGATGCGCCGGCGGTTCCGGGCTATGGCCGCCGAATCCGCCTTGCGGTAACGGGCGTCGGTGTTGCGTCCGTCGAGCACGTCGCCGACCAGCGAGACGTACTCTTCGCGGTCGTACCACTCCGGCCGGGGGATCGCCAGCCGGTTCTGCGGATCGTCCGTCAGGCAGAGGCGGTAGTTGTAGGCCTGGATCGCGTCGTCGCCCTCGTAGGTCGTGCCGTCGGCGTCGGGACCGTGCTTCCACCAGCGGTAAATCTTTCCGGCGCACGGTTCGCCGTATTCGCCGGCCCCTTCGCGCCCGGTCCGGAACGGAACTCCTGCGGCGGCGCCCAGGTCGCCTTCGTAGGTGGCGTCGATGAACATGGCCCCGCTGTAATGCTCCTCCCGCCCCGTCGTGCGGTCGAGGACGCGGATCGAGACGATCCGGTCGCCCTTTTTGACTACGTAGCGCGCCTCGGCGTCGAACTGGCGGCCGGTCAGGACCGTGATCTTTCCGGGACCCGCTTCGGCGAGCATCCGCTCGAAGGTCCGCTGTGCGACGGCGGGTTCGAAACGGTATCCGTCGCTGCAATCGCGCGCCTGCGGCGAATCCGCGCCGTAACGGCTTTCGTAATAGGCTTTGTTCAGCGCGATGAAGCGGGCGAAGAGTCCCGCCGTGGCACCGCGCGTGGCGATGTCCGTGGCGCCCAGCCCGTTGGCCGGAAGTCCGCCGATGTGGGCCGAGCGCTCCAGAATGATGCTGTTCTTCCCCTCGCGTGCGGCGGCTATGGCGGCGGTGATCCCCGCAGGGGTCCCGCCCACGATCACCACGTCGCAGGAGTGCGTGCGGGCCTGCGTCTCGAAGGCCAGCAGCAGGAACAGGCTATGCAGCAGGAGTTTCACGGGCGATCGATTTTGACCTTGAATTCCCGGGTGTCGAGGTTGAAGCCCCTCACGACGAGCGTGTATTCCGCTTCGGGGAGTTTTCCGAGCGCCGTTTCGATACGTACCGTCCGGCTCTCGCCCGGCATCAGGCAGAGGAAGTTGTCGGTGTAGAACGAGGGCCGCACCGGTTTGCGCGCACCGTCGAGCCACTGTATCTGCGTGAAGAACGCCACCGTGCGGCCGGTGTTTTTCAGCCGGAGGTCGATGAAGTGGTTTCCGCCGTTGACCGAAGTCCGGAACGAGGCCGCGACTTTGGTTCTGGCCAGCTCGCCGAGGGCCTGGAACCCTGCCGTCGCCGGGCCGGTGAGCGTGTTGGCGCCCTTGTACTCGTTGTCCGAACGCCAGTAGAAATTGCTGCCCGCCTGTCTGCCCTGCTCGTCGAAAAGTTTCAGCTTGATGAACTGCACCGGGGTTTTCGACGCCGCGAAATCCAGCGTCAGCACGTCGTTCGCAACGCCGTCTTCGGGAAGGTCCACTCTCGCCGACTGCGCGTCGATGCGCCGCATGTCGAGGTCGTAGACTTCGGCCGTGACCCGGTAGCCGCGGTATGCGCGGTAGTGGTCGTTGACCACCGACACCGTGTTTTTCAGGTAGTCGAACTGCGGATGGAGCGGTTCGCAGGCGTTCTGCGCGGCGTAGAGCGCCGCGGTGGGTTCGAGCGACCAGTCCCACATGCGTCCGGCGACCTGGCGCACGGCCGAATTGTGATACCAGTAGAGGAATCCCGAGGTGTAGCGGTCGCCGTAGCCGAACTTGTTGTAGTTCCAGACCTCCCAGATGCTCTTGTAGTTCAGTGCGCCGAGGAACTGCGCCTTTTCGGCGAACTCCTCGATGTTCCGCGAAGGCCCGTACTGGTTGGCCATGTCGGTGTAGAGCGACGACATGAGGTGGAATCCGTTTCCGTCCGAATAGTCCCAAACCTCCCTGTTGATGGGCCACAGGTCCTTTTCGTCCATCATTTCGCGCAGGCATTCGACCGTCGGCAGGCACGGGGCGCCGTACTCGGGGTTGAAGCCGTAGACGCGGCTGCCGCGCGGCGAGGCCTTGTCCTCGTAGTGGCTCATGATGTTGACCTGTTTGTAGGGGCTTCCGTCGTGCACGCCGCCGCACTCCGACTGCATCTGGTAGCCGCGCGTGCCGTCGAGGCGCTCCAGCAGCTGCTCCATCTGCGGCATCTCGGTGCTTTCGTTCGACGAGACGTAGTAGGCCAGCGAGGGGTGGTTGCGGATGCGCTTCACCGTGGACACCACGTTCGAATAGTAGACGGCGGGGTCGTTGGGGTGGTTCGTGTCGCCCGTCATCCAGAACTCCTGCCACACGAGGATGCCCAGCGAGTCGCAGAGCTGGAAGAAGTAGTCCGATTCGGTGATGCCGCCGCCCCAGAAGCGGATGAGGTTCACGCCCGACTGGGCCGTATAGCGCAGTTCGGCCCGCGTGCGTTCGTCCGACGTGCGGAGCATGGCCTCCGGCAGCCAGTTGGTGCCGCGGATGAAGAGCGGCCGGCCGTTGATGCTGAACGTGCGCGATTTGTCCGGCGTGTCGGTCGTGGAGGTGATCTCCCGGATGCCGAAGCGCGTCGAGATCGAGTCGCTCACCTTACCGTCGAATTCGACCTTCAGCGTCAGGTCGTACAGTTCCTGCTTCCCCTTGTTCAGCGGCCACCACAGGCGCGGGTTGCGGATCACGAGCTGCGGGAACTCCTCGGGGGTGAAGACGACCTGCTTCACCTCGCCGCGGTAGAGTTTCACCTCCTTCTCGAAGCGGATGCCCTCGCCCCGGATTTCGCCGCTCACCCTTGCCTTGCGCCAGGTGTTCTGCGGGACGTAGTCGGGATAGGAGACCTCGACCGAGACGGTCTGGCGCGCCACGTCGTAGTTCGGCCTGGAGAGTTCGGATTTGACGAACGGGTGTTCCAGCCGGACCCGCCCGGTGGTGAAGACGGAGATGTCGCGCCAGATGCCGGTGTTTCGGTCGCGGATGCCGTCGAGGTAGAAGAAGTCCCATCCGACGGTCATCAGCTGGGTGACGTTGCGGCCGATCTCGCCGTTGCCGCCGTTCTGGAATTCGCCGTTTGCGCCGAACGACTTGCCGCCCTTGGGGCGGATCGTGCCCGGCATGTCCACGGGATAGACCTTCACGGCCAGGACGTTCTCCCGGTCGAAGGTGACCTTGTCGGTGATGTCGATGACGCGCTGCAGGAACATGCCTGCCGTGTTGCCCACCATGTTGCCGTTGAGCCAAATCTCCGCACGGTAGTTGATGCCGTCGGCTTGGAGCCAGACCTTTTTGCCGCCGCACTCCTTCCGGTCGAGCCGGAATTCCGTCCGGAACCAGTAGGTGTAGAAATCGCGTCCCACGCGGTAGAGGTCGGGGATGCGGTTCTTTTCCAGTTTGTTGTTCAGCCCGTAGTAGGGTTCGGGGTAGACGCCGTCGTGGACCAGCGAGTTGAGCACCGTTCCCGGGACCACCGCCGGCAGCCACCCTTCGGTCGGGAGTTCGGCCGAGGAGACCTCCTCGGAGCGTACGCCGACCTCGTCGGCACGCTTCATCTTCCAGACGAACCCTCCTCCGTGGCCGTCCGCCGAGGTCAGGGTGTGGATATATTCACGCTCTTTGAGCGCCTCCTGCGCCGGTGCGGCGACCGGGATGAGGAAAAGGAGAAACAGTAAGGTCCTGATCATTTTTCAGTCGTTTTTCAGTTGGCGAAAAATGTGGTCACGCGGTCGGGGCTGAGCATCTGCCAGAGCGATGCCACGGTCCATCCCGGTGCGAAGATGTCGTTGTAGAAGCCTTTGCCGTTCTTGCCGTAGTCCCAGGCGGTGTGCTGCACCACCTCGGGGTAGTAGCCCGTGCGGCCGATTTCGAACATCGATCCTTCGACGGGCATCAGCTGGAGCATCGAGCTTTTGATCACGGCGCTGGTGCGCGAGAAGCGGGGTTCGTTGCATGCTTCGGCCAGGAAGTCGAGCACCGTCGCGAATTCGAAGATGAAAACGTCGACGTGGTTGTTCTCCACCGAGACGTTGCCCCAGCCGCGCGAGCGGAAGCCCGCGTCGCCGAGCATCTGCCCCTGTGCGAAAGGCACGTCCCAGAGGTAGTACCACGACAGGGCGAAATAGGCCGCCTCGCGGCACAGGTCGATGTAGCGCTGCCGCTCGGCGCCTTCGGAGACGAACGTCATGTAATACATCGCCGTCGCGGCATAGAGCGACGCCTCCTTGTCCTCGCAGTTGGCGTCGAGCGTCGAGGAGAAGTAGTCGGCTTTGGAGATGAGGTTCTTTTCCAGGTAATCGGCCGTGCGCCGAGCGCTCCTGCGGTAAGCTTCGTTTTTAAAATAGGTGTATGCCATCGTCAGCGGCAGCGTGGCCGAAGGGGTGCTGCCGCCCGAAGCGTCCACGACGGTCAGGTTGTCGCGGAATTTGCGGGGGAAACTGCCGTCGGGGTTCTGGAGCGAGAGGAATTTCTCCAGCAGGGTGCGGATGCGGGCCTCCCATTCGGGATGGCTGCGGCCCTGCTGCTTCTCGTAAGCGAGGTAGTTGAGCAGGGCGTAGACGCCCTCCGACTGGCGGCGGATGCTGTATACGTCGGTCTCGCGCTCGCGCTTGAAGTCGACCACCTCGCGCAGCAGGCCGCCCGGTGTGAATCCGTAGCGCAGGTAGCTGTCGAAGATCGACCGTGCGTTCGCCGCGAGGTCCTCCCGGCCGTTGGCTTCGCCGTACTCCAGCGCATTGTATGCGTTCAGCAGGACGCGGCCCACGAATCCGATCTCGGCGATGCCCGTGCTTTCGCAGTCGGCCGTGCGGAGTTCCACGCCGGAGGTGTATTTCAGCGGATAGTCTCCGACGTAGCTTTGGGCGAAGTATTCGGCCAGGATGGCTTTGGCCTCGGCGGGAGTGTAGCGGGGTTTGACGGGCTGGGGATCGAGCGCGTCGAAGGAGTAGTTCCACACGTCGGCCACGAACGACGAATAGGAGGGGCTGACGCCCTTGCGGAGGGTCCATGTCAGGCGTCTCGTCTCGCCTTTTTCCAGTTTCTCGAACGCCCGGACGGCGGGCGCGAGGGTCAGCTTGCGGACATAGGATTTCGGGGCTTCGCAGTAGGGGAACCCGAAGACCAGCGCGGCGTGTGCGTCGGCGTTGCGGAATCCGGTGAATCCCAGCGACGTTTTGCCCGAGAGGATGACATCTCCGTAGTTGTGGCAGGCGAGGGCTTCGCAGTCCGGCGTATCGGTGCGGAGCACCGTGTAGTAAGTTCCCGATTTTTCGTCGTAGATACCCGTGAGGGGCGTGCTCAGGCGGTCTTCCCGGACCTGCCAGCTGTCGCTGGTGTGGAATGAGGGAGCCGACTTGGGCGACCGCAGGTTCTTGTGATACCAGAACCCGGGCATGTAGAAAAGACAGTTTTCGTGGGTAAATCCGGTGGTGAACAGCGCCTCTACATTATAATATAGGAGATCGGTCGCCGTCAGGGTGAGAACGATCCTTATTTCGTTCTCCGTTTCGGTTTTTTGCCGCCGGATGGTCAGCGGCAGCTGTTGGTCAGCCTCTAAAATTCCCCCCCCCCCTCCGTTGCGGATTCACGCAGATCGTAGGTCGCGGCAGGGTTGCCCGGGGTTTTCAGCGTAATCCGTTCCGACAGGCGGCCCTCCATGGCGGAGGTTTCACCGGCGATCGCGCAGCAGGCAAACAGGATGGATAAGCACTTTTTCATCGGTTACATTCAGCCGGCAGCCGCTCCCGGCGTGCCGTTTCAGGTTTAGGTGTTTTTTGTCAGAACAAAGGTAGAAAAGGGAAAATCGGTATAAGAAAATATAGTCGCTATTAACGCAAAAATCATCTCAATTTTGTCTCTTTTGCGGGACGAGCGGGTATTTTTGATGTGTTAAGTGTTTGATATTATGCATGTTGTGTGAACGATCGCTTTCGTTGCACGCTTTTCGGGGTGTTTTTTTGTGATTTAAATTTATCTATATTTGTTTTACTAACCTAAACATCGTATGGGAAAATTCTATCCGCTTGTCCTTGCGCTTTTCTGCGGCGTTTTTCCGGGCCGTGCGCAGTCGATCCATTTCGACCGGCTGGACATCAACGACGGATTGTCGCAGAATACGGTCACCTCGATCATTCAGGACGACAAGGGTTTCATGTGGTTCGGCACGAAGGACGGGCTGTGCCGTTACGACGGGAAGTCGTTCAAGACTTTCATGCACGATCCGCGCCTGACGACCGGACTGGGGAACAGCCTCATCAAATGCCTCGTCGAGGACCACGACCGCAGAATCTGGGTCGGCACGGACTCGGGGCTTTACATCTACGATCCCGAAATGGAGCATTTTTCCGCCGTGCCGCTTTACGCCGACGACGGGAAACCGGTCACCAAGCCGGTTCCGATCCTCGACTGCGACCGGGAGGGCCGCGTCTGGATCGTCGTGGAGAATAACGACGTTTTCTGCTACGATCCGCAGACCCGGCAGGTCGAATGCCGCTACAAGCCGCGGAAGACGCTGCGCAGCCTGGCGAGCGACAAGAACGGGGTCATCTGGTTCGCCGGCTACGGCGGAGGGCTTTACTACACCGAGGACCGGTTTGCGAACGTCAAACCGTTCCTCGACGCCGACGGGCGGGAGATTTACCCCAAGGACATCATCTCCTGCATCTGTTTGAGCGACTACAACGAGATGTACCTCGGTCTGGAGGAGCAGGGCGTTGCGAAGCTGGACCTCGTCACGGGGACGGTCACCCGGCTGCAGCTGTCGGACAATCCCGCGGCGCCGCTCTTCGTGCGGCACATCCTGCAATACTCGCCCGACGAACTGTGGATCGGGACCGAGTCGGGCATCGTCGTCTACAACATCCGCACCCGGCGCTACCAGCACCTGAAAAGTTCCCCGTACGATCCCTATTCGCTTTCGGACAATGCCGTCTATTCGCTCTGCAAGGACCGCGAGGGCGGATTGTGGATCGGTTCCTTTTTCGGAGGCATCAACTACCTGCCCCAGCGGAATTCCGATTTCGAAAAGTATTACCACACCGACGATCCGCACAGCCTCCGGGGGCGCCGCGTGCGCGAGATCTGCCCGGGCAGCGACGGGCGGCTCTGGATCGGCACGGAGGACGCCGGGCTTTACCAGTTCGACCCCGCGACCCGGTCGTTCGGCTTCTTCGCCCCGAGCCGGGAGTTCACCAACGTCCACGGACTGCTGATGGACGGGGACGACCTCTGGGTGAGCACCTTCTCGAAAGGCATCCGGGTGATCGACACCCGGACGGGGCGTATCCGCAAGTACGACAACGACAACAAGCCGGGGCGTCTTTTCAGCAACTACGTTTTCGCGCTCTGCAAGACCAACAGCGGGCGCATCTACGTGGGAACGATGCACGGCCTTCAGTATTACAACCGCGAGACGGACCGTTTCCTCCACGTCCCGGAGATTAACGGCGGCAAAATGGTCCACGACATCCGGGAGGATTCTGCCGGGAACCTCTGGGTGGGAACCTCGTCCAACGGTGTCTACCGCTACGATGCGCGCAACGACGTCTGGACGCAGTTCCTGCACGACGCCGACGATCCGAACTCGCTTCCCTACGACAACGTCACGAGCGTTTTCGAGGACAGCAACCGGCGGATATGGCTCACCACCGAAGGCTCGGGCTTCTGTCGTTTCGACCCGGCCGGGCAAACCTTCGTCCGTTACGGTTCCTTCGACGGTATGCCCAGCGACGTCGTGTTTCAGATCATCGAGGACGACCAGGGCTATTTCTGGATCACGACCGACCGGGGGCTGGCGCTGTTCGATCCCCGGACGGGGAGCGTCAGGCAGGTCTACACCGTGACCGACCGCCTGTTGAGCAACCAGTTCAACTACAAGTCGGGTTACAAGTCGCCGGACGGAATCGTCTACTTCGGCTGTATCGAGGGGCTTGTCTCCTTCAATCCCGAGACGCTCCTCGGCCGCAAGACCGACTACGTGCCGCCGATCTACATCACCGGTTTTTCGCTGCTGAACGAGAAGGTCGTCGTCGGAGGCCGGAACTCCCCGCTGCGCAAAAGCATCATCTGCTCGGATTCGGTCCGCCTGAAGCACGATCAGAACTCGCTGTCGCTCCAGATCGCCGCCTTGAGCTACCGCGAGCCGCAGACCAGCCGCCTGCTCTACAAACTCGAAGGCTTCGACGACCGGTGGCGGCAGTACACGCCCGAGAGCGCCACGATCACCTACTCGAAAATCCCCTACGGCAAATACAACTTCCGGGTCCGGCTGGCCGACAGCTCCGGCAATCCGGATGCGGAGTCCGAAAAGCGGCTTTTCATCGAGGTTTCCCCGCCGTTCTACCTCTCCACGGCGGCCTTCGTCGTCTACGGGCTGCTCGCGGTGGGGGCACTCGTGCTGACCGGGATTTACCACACGCGCCGCAACATCCGCCGCCAGCAGCAGCATATCCAGGCTTTCGAGCGGGAGAAGGAGCGGGAGCTGTACAACGCCAAGATCAGCTTTTTCACCAACATCGCGCACGAGATCCGCACGCCGCTGACGCTGATCAAGGGACCGTTGGAGAACATCCTCGCCAAGCAGAAGACGATGGACCGGAACATGGCCGAGGACCTGATCGTCATGGACCGCAACACCAACCGCCTGCTCGACCTGACCAACCAGCTGCTGGACTTCCAGAAGATCGAGAAGGAGCACCTGTCGCTCAACCTGACGCGGCAGAACGTGTCGGACATCGTCGAGGAGACCTTCTACCGGTTCAGCTCTTCGGCCAAGCAGCAGCACAAGACCTTCGAACTGGAACTGGGCGGCGGGGAGGCTTATGCGCAGGTCGACCGCGAGGCCTTCACCAAAATCTTGAGCAACCTGCTGAACAACGCCCTGAAATATTCGGAGACGATGATCCGCGTCGAGCTGACGATGCTGGACAACGCGTTCCGTGTCACGGTGACCAACGACGGCGAGGTCGTGCCCCCGGAGATGCGCGAGGCCATTTTCGCCCCCTTCTTCCGCCATACCCGGAAAAGCGAGTCGACGGGGACGGGCATCGGACTGGCGCTGTCGCGCTCCCTGGCCGAGCTGCACCACGGCACGCTGGTCATGGGCGGCGACCGGGAGCTGAACGAGTTCGTCCTGACCATTCCGGTCTGCCGGCAGGAGGCCGCGGATGCCGGGGACCCCGCCTCGGAGGAGAATCCCGAGAGCATTCCCGACGAGCGGGGCGACCCGGGCTGGGAGGCTTACAGCATCCTGGTCGTCGAGGACAATCCCGAGATGTGCGCCTTCATCCGGCGGCAGGTGTCGGAGAATTATTCGGTGCTCACGGCCGAGAACGGCGTCGAGGCGCTGGAACTGCTGGAGAAGAATTTCATCAACCTGATCGTCAGCGACATCATGATGCCCAAGATGGACGGCATCGAGCTTTGCCGGCGGGTGAAGAACGACCTGCGTTACAGCCATATTCCCCTGATTCTGCTGACGGCGAAGACGAACCTCCGTTCGAAGATTTCGGGCATGGACGCCGGGGCCGACGCCTATGTCGAAAAGCCCTTTTCGTCAGACTACCTGCTGTCGGTGATCGCCAACCTGATCAAGAGCCGGCAGAAATTGAGCGAGGCCTTTTCGAAAAATCCCCTGGTGCTGGCCAACACCATGGCGACCTCCTCGGCCGATACGGATTTCATCGTCCGGCTGCAGGAGATCATCCATGCGAACCTCAGCGATCCCGAGTTCAAGATCAACGACATCGCCGAGATGGTGCACATGAGCCGGGCGAGCTTCTACCGCAAGATCAAGGGCGTGCTGGATATGACCCCGAACGATTACCTGCGTCTCGAACGGCTGAAAACCGCGGCCCGGCTGCTCAAGGACAAGCGTTACCACATCAACGAGGTCTGCTACATGGTCGGGTTCAGTTCCACGTCCTACTTCGCCAAGTGTTTCCAGAAGCAGTTCGGCGTGCTTCCGAAAAAGTTCGTGAGCGACACGGAGCAGTAGCCCTGCGGCCCGGGATCGGCAGGGGACGGTTCGGCCGGCCTCCCGGAAAAGGAATCGCCCCTGCCGGAAATAGTTCCGGCAGGGGCGAAATCGTAGGGAACGGAGTCGTCGGGCCGTCCCTTTTCACGGGTCACTCGATTGCCAGGCTGCGGCCTTTGGGATATTTCACCGCGTAGCGCAGGTGCAGTTCGCGCTGCTCTCCGGGTTTCAGTTCCAGCCTCCAGGCGACGATGCCGCTCTCCTTGTCCAGCCGGCCTCCGCTCAGCTCCTCGGCCGATACGGCGATGGTGCTGTTGCGCGATACGGGCAGCTGGTCGGTGAGCGTCAGCACGACGGGTTCCGGGCGTGTGTTGCGCACGATGAACTTCCACGCCACGGTCTGTGTCTGGTTCGAACCGATGGCGCGGCGCGACGAATAGTCGTTCTCCTTGGTGCGCTCGATGCGGATGCTCCGGTCGCGGCCCATCGAGAAGCGGAGGGTGTCGCTCGTCTGGCCGGGATCGAGGATGCTCTTGCCGACGAACGTGTTTTCGAAATAGACGTTGGCCTCGCCCTGCAGCAGGTTGAGTTTCTCCCAGCCGGTGGCCTCCGCCACGAGGAAGGCGTCCTTGTCGATCTTCGGCGTGCTCTGGTAGATATAGGCGGCCGGCAGGTCGAACCTCCCGATTTCGGCTGCGACGCTCTTGCCGTCTGAAGGGATGGTGTAGGGCTGTCTGATTTCGAACTCGTAGCCCAGCTGGTTCTGCGTCTGCTCCACCTCCATCACGGCGCTCTCGGCGTCGAAGTCTGCAAAATCGACTTCCACCACCTTCCTGTCCGAAGCCGCTGTGCCGCGAATCCGGACACCCGGTGCGGCGCCTGCCAGCTGGTTCGAAACGCCGTATCCCACGACGACCGCTTCGTCCAGGGCCGTCGCGTCTTCCTGCATCGTTACGTTCATGCTGTTGCCCGTGATTCGCTCCGTCCGGGGTGTGTAGCCGACGTAGCTGAATTGCAGGCTGGTCGCTCCGTTGGGAACGGTGATCGAGTAGCGGCCCTGCACGTCGGTCGAAGTCCCGACGGTGGTGCCCGGCACCATTACGGTCGCTCCGGGCAGGGGTTCGCGCTGCTCGTCGAATACGATGCCCGACACGGTGTTGCTCGTCAGATTGAGGTTGTAGCGCGGAGGGGCGAGTCCGTAGTCGAGCCACCAGGTCCGCAGCTGCGGGGCGATGCTTCCCGTCGTGGGATTCGACGAAGAGAGCGTCAGGGCGACGTTTTTCCACTCCTCCTTGGTGTTCTGGAAAATATTGGCCTTGTAGGAGATCTCCACCGGCTCCGACAGCCCGCCCGAACGGATGTCGTAGGAGGGGAACCATCCGGCGTTGCGGACGTAGTAGGTCAGCGTGAACGATCCCCTGCAGGCCGCAGGGGCTTCGATCCGCACCTCCACTTCGCTCATCGGGACCGATTGTTTGCCGCCCAGATTCACCAGTTCGGCCAGAATCTGCCGTCTGCGCTCGTTGATTTTCTCCTCTTCCGCGTCGAGGGAGAGCACCTTGCTTTTCAGCTCTTCCAGCCGTGCGGCATAGTACTCGTTCAGCTCCCTGATGGCGGCCAGCGGGGTGGCGACGTTCCGGTTGGCGACCGAGCAGTTCGTTTTCAGCAGTTCGCTCTCCGCATCCACGACCTCGCGCGAGGCCTTCAGGCGGTTCAGCTGCTGCTGCGTTTTGTCGATCTCCTGTTCCAGCGCCTGCCGGCGGGTCGAGCGTTCGAGGCTGTCGGTGTGGTTGAAAACCCGGTTGACGGCCGTCACCGTGAATGGCCCTTTGGCGCTGACCTGCATGCTCTTGTCGTCCAGATAGGGCGACAGCCCGGTGAATACGACGGTCGAATTTCCGGCCGGGAGGTCGATCTGCCGGGAGCGCGTCACCTGCGCTCCGTCGATGAACAGGGTTACCTGCTCCACGGAGGTCTTCACCTTCTGCTCTCCCGCTGCGGAGAGAGTCGCTGCGCCCAGTCCCAGCAGCAGTAACAGCGTACGTTTCATGTCCATAACTTTGTCGTTTGGATTGGTCAAGACAAAGTTAGCAAAATATTCCGAACGCCCAAACGTCCGCACCTGCTGCCCGCTCGCACCTGCTTTTCGCCGCCGTGCCTACTCGAACTCCCGCAGCACCCGCTCCATCTTGCGGCGGATTTCCGCCGTGCAGAGGTTGCCGATGCTGCCCTCGTGGGTGTGGTTCACCTCGCGCGTGGGGCTGTATTCTCCCTTTTGGACGGCGATGCCCACCTGCTTGTAAGCCTCGCGGAAGGGCGTGCCCGCCAGCACCATCCGGTTGACGTCCTCCACCGTGAACAGATAGTCGTATTTCTTATCATCGAGGATGTGCCCGTTGACGCGGATGTGCGCAAGCATGAAGTCGCACATGGCGAGCGTGCGTTTGATTTCCGTCGTCGCCGGGAAGAGGATGTCTTTCAGCAGTTGCAGGTCGCGGTGGTAGCCCACGGGCAGGTTCGTCGTCAGCAGCGCGATCTCGTTGGGGACCGACTGCAGGCGGTTGCAGCGCCCGCGCATGATCTCGAAGACGTCGGGATTCTTCTTGTGGGGCATGATGCTCGACCCGGTGGTCAGCTCGTCGGGTAGCGACACGAACCCGAAATTCTGGCTCATGAACAGGCATACGTCCATCGCCAGCCGGCCGATCGTCGCGGCCACGGCGGCGATGGCGGCCGCTGCGGCGCGTTCGCTCTTGCCGCGGCTCATCTGCGCCGCCACGACGTTGTAGTGCAGCGCCTCGAAGCCCAGCAGACGGGTGGTCATCGTGCGGTCGAGCGGGAACGACGAGCCGTACCCGGCGGCCGATCCCAGCGGGTTCTGGTTGGCGATGTGCCACGCTGCGGCCACCAGACGCATGTCGTCCACGAGCGTCTCGGCATACGCCCCGAACCACAGCCCGAACGACGAGGGCATGGCGATCTGGAGGTGGGTGTAGCCCGGCATCAGCACCTCCTTGTATTTTTCGCTCTGTTCCTGCAGACGGTCGAAGACTACTTTCACCGCGTCGGCGATCTGCCGCAGTTCGTCGCGCAGGAACAGTTTGAGGTCCACCAGTACCTGGTCGTTGCGCGAACGTCCCGAGTGGATTTTCTTGCCCGCGTCGCCCAGCCGGCGGGTGAGCATCAGTTCTACCTGCGAATGAACGTCCTCCGTTCCGGGTTCGATCTCGAAACGTCCGGCTTCGATCTCCGCGGCGATTTCTTTCAGGCCTGCGGTGAGTTTCTCCAGCTCCTCGCGGGTCAGCAGGCCGATCGTTTCGAGCATGGCGATATGCGCCAGCGACCCCTGGACGTCGTAGCGCGCCAGGCGCATGTCCAGTTCGCGGTCGTCGCCCACGGTGTATTCCTCGATCATTTTGTCCGGCTCGTAGCCTTTATCCCAAAGTTTTCCAGCCATATTCCTGTGCTAATTTTTCGATGTACTTTTCATAAATGGCGATTCCCTCCGCGATCTCCCCGAGGAGGACGAACTCGTCGGCCGTGTGCGACCGCGACGATTGTCCGGGACCCATCTTGAGTGCCGGGAAGGGCATCAGCGTGCGGTCCGAAGTGGTCGGCGAAACATAGGTTTCGCGCCCCGCGGCCACGGCGGCCTTCACCAGCGGATGCTCCCCGCCGACCGCTGCGGCGCGGATGCGCGTCGACCGGGGCACGGCGTCGGAGCGGAGGGCCGCCCGCAGGATTTCGACCGTCTCCTCGTTCGAATAGGCGTCCGTTGTGCGGACGTCCACGACGAAACGGCACGTGTCGGGCACGACGTTGTGCTGCGTGCCCGCCTCGATCTGCGTTACGGCGATTCCGACCGGCCCGAGCAGTTCCGATTCCCGTTCGAAGCGGAAAGAGCGCAGCCGCGCGATGTCGTCCAGCGCGATGTAGAGGGCATTCACCCCTTCTCCGCGCGCCGCATGGCCGCTTTTGCCGTGCGCCGTGCAGTCCAGGACGACCAGTCCCCGTTCGCCTGTTGCGGCCTGCATGCCCGTCGGTTCGCCCACCAGCGCCATGTCCACTCTCCCCAGTGCGGGCAGCAGGGCGCGGATGCCGTTTTCGCCCATGCACTCCTCCTCGGCCGAGATTCCCAGCACGAGGTTGAAGGGCAGCGCGCGCGCGCGGAACGTCAGGAAGGTTTCGACGAGACATACCACCGAAGCCCCCGCGTCGTTGCTCCCCAGCCCGTAGAGCCTTCCGTCCTCGACGGTGGGCGCGTAGGGGTCCCGCGTGTACGATGCCGCCGGACGCACCGTGTCGTGGTGCGAATTCAGGAGCAGCGTCGGACGCGCCGGATCGAATCCCTCCGAACGCACCCAGACGTTGTTCGCAAGCCGTTCGGGCGTCGCGCCGCGTTCGGCGAGGAACGCCGCGAGCAGGTCTGCCGTGCGCGCTTCGTCGCGCGACACGGAAGGCGTCGCGATCAGCTTTTTCAGCAAGTCGATAGCCTCTGTAACTGTTTTATCCAATTCCGAATTGTGAATTATGAATTTCGAATCACCGTTCCGCCTCCGTCCGAAATATTTTCGGAACTCCGGATCGTCACGCTACGCACCCCTTTTTCGACGGCTTTCAGGGCGTTCTCGATCTTGGGGATCATCCCTTTGCTCACGACGCCGTCGGCCTTGAGCGGCGGATAGGTTGCGGCCGTGATCTGGCGGATCAGCGTCGTGTCGTCGTCCGGGTCGCGCAGAACCCCGGCTTTCTCGAAGCAGAAAACCAGGTCCGTCGGGGCAATCTCCGCCGCACCCAGCGCCACGGCCGAAGCCACGCTGTCGGCGTTGCAGTTCAGCAGGGTCCCCCGCCCGTCGTGCATGATGGCCGAGAAGACGGGCACGATGCCCCCTTCGAGCAGTCTGCGCAGCAGCGCGGAGTCCACCCGTTCGATGTCGCCCACGAATCCGTAGTCGACCGGCTGGGGGCTGCGGCGCCGGGCCGTGACGGCGTTGCCGTCGGCCCCCGACAGCCCGAGGGCGTTGCACCCCGCGGCCTGGAGTCCTGCCACGACCTGCTTGTTGATCAGTCCGGCGTAAACCATCGTCACTACGTCCAACGTTCCCTTGTCGGTGATGCGTCGTCCGTCGACCATCTGCACCTTCAGTTCCAGCCGCTCGGCAAGGCGCGTGGCCAGTTTGCCGCCTCCGTGCACGAGGATTTTGGGACCTTCCAGCGCCGCGAACTCCCCGAGGAACCGCTTCAGCGCCGCGGGGTTGTCGATGACGTTGCCGCCTATTTTTACGACTGTGATCCGTTCCATTATTCCAGACCCTCCAGCAGTCGTTTGAGTACCACCTGTGCCGAAATCTCGCGGTTCGCGGCCTCGGGAATCACCAGCGAACGCGGCGATTCGATCACTTCGTCCGTGACGATCATGTTGCGTCTTACGGGCAGGCAGTGCATGAAACGGGCGTTGTTCGTGAGCGCCATTTTCTCCGCATCGACCGTCCATGCGCGGTCGCGCGACAGCACCTTGCCGTAATTGGGGTCCGCATAGGCGGCCCAGTTCTTGGCGTAGACGAAGTCGGCGCCTTCGAGGGCCTTGCGCTGGTCGTATTCGACGCGCGCCGTGCCCACGAACTTCGGGTCCAGTTCGTACCCTTCGGGGTGGGTGATCACGAAATCGTAGCCCGCGGCGTTCATCCACTCGGCGAACGAGTTGGGCACGGCCTGCGGCAGGGCGTTGGGGTGCGGCGCCCAGGTCATCACGACCTTCGGGCGCTCCACGGCCTTGTGCTCCTCGATGGTGATCAGGTCGGCGAAACTCTGCAACGGGTGGCGCGTCGCGGCCTCCATCGAGAAGACCGGACGGCCCGAGTAGCGGATGAACTGCTCCAGCACGCGCTCCTCGTAATCCTCGGCTTTGTCCTGAAACCGCGCGAACGAGCGCACGCCGATCACGTCGCAGTACGACCCCATGACCGGAATGGCTTCCAGCAGGTGTTCGGCCTTGTCGCCGTCCATCACCACGCCCCGCTGGGTTTCGAGTTTCCACGCCCCCTGGTTGACGTCGAGGACCATGACGTTCATCCCGAGGTTCATGGCGGCCTTCTGGGTCGAAAGCCGTGTGCGGAGGCTTGAGTTGAAGAAGAGCATCAGCAGCGTCCGGTTGCGGCCCAGCCCCGTGAACTGGAAGCGGTCGCGCTTGATCTCCAATGCTTCGGCGACGGCCTGACGAAGGTCGCCGATGTCTTGTACGCAGGTGAATTTTTTCATAGAGGTTCTTGTTTTACAAACTGCGGAATGCTTCCAAAAAGCGGTCCGCCAGCTCGCGCGTGAGGCACAGCGCCGGCAGCAGCCTGACGGTCGAAGCGCCCGCCCCGCCCGTGAATATGTGTTTGTCGAAAAGCAGTTTTTTGCGTAGTTCCGGACCCGATCCGTCGATTTCGATGCCGATCATCAGGCCGCGTCCGCGCACCTCCTTCAAGGAGTTCATTCGGCGCAACTCGGCCAAAAGGTATTCGCCGATCGCCGCGGCGTTCTCCACCAGCCCTTCGCGTTCGATCACGTCGAGTACGGCGATTGCCGCCGCACAGGCCAGATGACTGCCTCCGAAGGTGGTCCCCAGCAGTCCCGCTTGCGCCTCGAAGTGGGGTGCGATCAGCACGCCGCCGATCGGGAATCCGTTGGCCATGCCTTTGGCCGTGGTGATCAGGTCGGGGCGGATGCCCGCTGCCTGGTGGGCGAAGAAACGCCCCGTGCGGCCGTATCCCGACTGGATTTCGTCCAGCACGAGCTGCGTCCCGGTCTCGGTCGCCGCGGCGCGCACGGCGCGCAGGAACTCGTCCGCCGGGCAGTGGATGCCCGACACGCCCTGAATGCCTTCGACGATCACCGCCGCGAATTCCCGCGTTGCGAGCTTTTCACGCATCGCTTCGATGTCGTTCAGGGGGGTGAACTCCACGTTCGGCGTGCGGTTGAAGGGCGACGAGATCGCCGGGTTGTCCGTCACGGCGACGGCTCCCGACGTGCGGCCGTGAAAGGCCTTCGCGATGGCCAGCACCTTCTTTCGGCCCGTGTGGAACGACGCCAGTTTCAGGGCGTTTTCATTGGCCTCGGCTCCCGAATTGCAGAGGAAGAGCCGGTAGTCGTCGTAACCCGAGATGCGGCCCAGTTTCTCCGCCAACTTCACCTGAAGCGAATTCTCGACCGAGTTCGAGTAGAACCCGAGGCGTGCGACCTGCTCCTGCACGGCCCGCACGTAGTCGGGCTGCGCATGCCCGATCGAGATCACGGCATGTCCGCCGTAGAGGTCGAGGTACTCGGTTCCCGCCGCGTCGTAGACGAAGCAGCCGTTGCCGCGTACCGGTTCGATGGGGTATAATGAATATACGTTGAATAATTGCATAATCGTAATTTTTTTGCCGCTTTTTGGTCGGCAGCTAACTGCGGCTTTCAGCCGCGGAATGTTATGTACTTTTTAGCTGCAAAAAGTACCAAAAACTCTCCGACAGATGCCTTCGCCTGCTTCGTCCCGGCTAACGTTCGAAACGGGCGCCTATTCGCGGGGACGCACGCGCCCCTGCCCCGTTTCTTGCCCCTTTTAGCCGGGCCTTCGTTTGACGGCTCCGGCATCGAGTCGGATTCATTTGCCGCCCAAGGCGGGCTGGAGGTTGTTCCCGCGAAAGCGACATGCGGATGGTTTTGGTGCTACCTTTTGCCACCAAAAGGTAGTGTGAACCACGGTGGATGCCGTGAAACGGGCATTAAAATGCCGAGGCTTTCAGCCGCAAACCCTCCTTCTCGTCCAGCCCGAACATCAGGTTCATGTTCTGCACGGCCTGTCCCGACGCCCCTTTCAGCAGGTTGTCGATGACCGAGACGACGTGCAGTTTCCCGCCGTGTTTGGCCGTGTGGAGCAGCGCCTTGTTGGTGTTGACCACCTGCTTGAGGTCCACGTCGCGTTCCGTCAGGCGGGTGAATGCCGAGAGGGCGTAGAAGTCGGCGTAGAGCTTCGATGCCGCTTCGCCGTCGAGCGGACATGCCGTGTAGACGCTCGCCAGGATGCCCCGCGTGAAGTCGCCGCGCATCGGCACGAAATTCACTTCGTAGCCGAACGACGGCTCCAGCCGCCGCAGGTTGCGTCCGATCTCCAGCAAATGCTGGTGCGTGAAGGCCTTGTAAACCGAAATGTTGTCCGACCGCCAGCTGAAATGGGTCGTGGCCGAGGGTTTTACGCCCGCGCCGGTCGAACCCGTCACCGCCGTCACGTGCACCTCGTCCTGCAACAGCCCCGCGGCGGCCAGCGGCAGCAGCGCCAGCTGGATCGCCGTGGCGAAACACCCCGGATTGGCCACGCGTTCCGCCCGGCGGATGCGCTCGCGGTTCAGTTCCGGAAGGCCGTAGACGAATCCGCACGACTCGTCGCGGAAATCCTGCGCCAGGTCGATGATCTTCACGCCTGCGGGGATCGAGTTCTCCTCCATCCAGACCCGGCTCTGCCCGTGCGCCGAACAAAGGAACACCACGTCGGCCGCCGTGAGGTCGTACGTGTCGCAGAACCGCATGTCGGTGTCGCCTTCCAGCCCGCCGTGCACGTCCCGAAGGCGGTTGCCCGCGTTCGAGGTGCTGTGGACGAAGGCGATCTCCACCTGCGGATGGTTGACCAGCAGGCGGATCAGTTCGCCGGCGGTGTACCCGGCGCCTCCGATAATGCCGGCCCGGATCATTTCTTGTTGCGTTTCTGGACGTTGTGGAAAATCTTGATCTGGTTGCCGAGGATTTTCGTGAATCCCTTCACGTCGTCGGCCGTCCACGCCTTGTTGACCTCGCCGTACTCGCCGAAGTCGGTCTTCATCAGGTCGAAGGTCGAGTCGACGCCCACGAGCGTATAGTTGCGCGGCCGCAGGATCAGCTCCACGGTTCCCGTCACGTTGCGCTGCGACGACAGGAGCATCGCCTCGATGTCGCGCATCACCGGCTCGAGGTACTGCGCTTCGTGGAGGAACATGCCGTACCACGTCGCCACCTGGTCTTTCCAGTAAATCTGCCATTTGGTCAGCGTGTGCTTTTCGAGCATCTTGTGCGCGGCGATGATCAGCATCGGCGCGGCGGCCTCGAAGCCCACGCGGCCCTTGATGCCGATGATCGTGTCGCCGATGTGCATGTCGCGGCCGATACCGAATTTCGATCCGATGGTCTCCACGGCGCGGATGGCCTCGACTTTGTCCGTGTAGGGCGTGCCGTTGACGGCCGCGATCTCGCCCTCGTGGAACGTGATCGTGAGCCGCTCCTCGCCTTCGGCCGTGATCTGGCTCGGATAAGCCTCCTCGGGGAGCGTCTGCTCCGAGTGGAGGGTCTCCTTGCCGCCGATCGAGGTGCCCCACAGCCCCTTGTTGATCGAGTACTCCATCTTCTTGTAGTCGGCCGTGATGCCGTGCTTGCGCAGGTAGTCGATCTCGTATTCGCGCGTCAGGGTCATGTCGCGCGTCGGGGTGATGATCTCGATCTCGGGGGCGAGGATCTGGAACGTCAGGTCGAAGCGCACCTGGTCGTTGCCCGCTCCGGTCGAGCCGTGGGCCACGGCGTCGGCGCCGATCCGCTTGGCGTATTCGATGATGGCGATGGCCTGGAAAATGCGCTCCGAACTTACCGAAATGGGGTAGGTCCCGTTGCGCAGGATGTTGCCGAAGACCATGTAGCGGATGCTTTTCTCATAGTATTCCTGCTCGATGTCGAGCGTCGCGTGAGCCACGGCGCCCAGGTCCATGGCGCGCTTCTCGATCTTTTCGAGTTCGGGTTTCGAGAATCCGCCCGTATTGGCGATTGCCGTGTAAACGTCGTAACCCTTCTCCTCGGAGAGGTATTTTACGCAAAACGAGGTGTCCAGACCGCCGCTGAACGCCAGAACCACTTTCTTCTTTTTCATTTTATGACAGTTTTTAATTTGTACTTGAACAACCGACGTCCGGAATCCCCGATTTTGCCGCGTCAGCGGCATTTAAGTCCTTCCCTGGGGGAAGGGTTTGGGATGGGGTCGGATTTGCAGACGACGCCGAAGGCGGCGACAACAAGATCCGGGAGCAGGAGCCGGGGCAATAACTTGTTGACCTATTTCAAATGAAACAACTTCTTTACTTTATTTCGGAAAAACATCCGGTAGGGGGCCAGCCGCGACTGTTTCTGCGGCGGCTCCTTGGCCGGGTCGTAGAGCATGCCCGTGCAGAGGCACATGCGGCGGTTGTTGCGCTGGAGGATGTCGTAGTTGCAGCAGCCTTCGCAGCCGCGCCAGAAATCCTCGTCCTCGGTCAGTTCCGAGAAGGTCACGGGGGTGTACCCCATTCGCGAGTTGAGCTTCATGACCGGCAGCGACGTGGTGATACTGAATAACTTGGCATACGGGAATCGTCGTCGGGCCAGCTCGAAGGTTCGTCGCTTGATTTGCTCCGCGAGTCCCATATGCCGGTACTCGGGATCGACGATCAGTCCTGAGGTGGCGACGAAGTCGCCGTGACCCCAGCACTCGATATAACTGAACCCGACCAGTTTTTCACCGTCCAGCGCCACGACGGCCTTGCCACCGGTCATTTTTGCGGCGATGTATTCGGGCGACCGCTTTGCGATGCCCGTACCCCGCTGCAGGGCCGACTCATAGATCAGGTCACAGATACGCTGTGCGTAATGTGCGTGCGATGAGTCGGCGAAAACGACGCTGATTGTGTTGTTATTCATTTATCGTTTGTGTGGGTAAAAAGTTGTTTGCGGAATTAGTTGACGCGGTAGGCGCGCTGTACGCCCTTGATGCGCATGATCTGGTGGATGAGCGTGTCCACGACGGCCGTGCCGGGCACTTCGACGGCCACTTCTCCCGCCACGCAGCCGTTCCCGGCGGGAGCGAAGTTCATCGAGCGGATGCCCAGTTTGAGATCGCGGACGATGACCTCGGTGATATGGTTGGCCATGCCCGTGGTGTCGGCCGCCACGATGCGGATCGTGACGCGGAACGCCCCTTCGGCCGACTGCCGCCAGCGGGCGTCGATCACGCGGTAGGGGTAATTCTCGCGCATGCGCTTGGCGTTGGGGCAGTCGCAGCGGTGGATGGTGATTCCCGCGTTGATCGTCACGAATCCGAACACGTCGTCGCCCTTGATCGGGTTGCAGCACTTGGCCAGCTTGTACTGGATTTTCGAGATGTCGTCGTCGATCACCAGCGCGTCCTGCGGCGCGGCCTTCTCCTGCGTGCCGTGCAGCGCAGCCTTCTGGCGTTCGATTTCGGCGGCCGCGGCGCGGCGCTCCTCCTCGGCTTCGCCCGAAAGGTGGCGTGAGAGGATCTCCTTGATCGACCCGAAGTCGAGCTTCTGGGTGGCGATCAGCGCGTAGACCTCCGTGCCGAGGCGCAGTTTGAAGTATTTGGCCAGGTAAGCCACCGCCTCGTCGATCGTGATGGCGAATTTCCAGTTCTTGAGTTTGCGTTCCAGCTCCTCGCGCCCCATGCGCATATGCTTGGCCTGCTCCTCGCGCAGGAAGGACTTGATTTTGTTGCGGGCCTTCGAAGTGACGACGAACGTCAGCCAGTCCGACTTGGGCGTCTGGTTTTTCTGGGTGGTGATCTCCACGATGTCGCCGTTGCGCAGCTGTTCGCGGATCGGCACGGCGCGGCCGTTGACCCGTCCGCCCACGCACGTCGAGCCGAGCGAGGTGTGGATGTCGAACGCGAAGTCGAGGAGCGTGGCTCCCTCGGGGAGTTTGCGCAGGTCGCCGTTGGGCGTGAAGACGAAGATTTCGCCCGATGCGGGTTTGGCGTCGAAACGCTGCGCCAGCGAGTGGGTCGTGTCCTCCATCAGTTCGCGCAGGTGTCCCAGCCATTGTTCGCTGGTCTGCGCCCCCTGGTTGACACCCTTGTAGCGCCAGTGCGCGGCGATACCGCGCTCGGCCACGGCGTCCATGCGCTCGGTGCGGATCTGCACCTCGACCCAGCGGCCCTCGGCCGACACGGTGGTGTGCAGCGACTCGTAGCCGTTCGACTTGGGAATCGAAATCCAGTCGCGCATGCGCTTGGGGTTGGGCGTGTAGAAGTCCGTCACCACCGAATAGGCCGTCCAGCAGAGCTGTTTCTCGGCCTCCTGCGGACAGTCGATGATGATGCGGATGGCAAAGATGTCGTAGACGCCCTCGAACGGGACGTGCTGTTTGTGCATCTTGGTCCAGATCGAGAAGATCGACTTGGTGCGGCTCTTGATGTGGTATTTGATGCCGAGGCGGTTGAGCCGCTGCTCGATCGGCACGAGGAACCGCCCGATGAATGCACGGCGTTCCTCGGCGCTCTCCTCGAGCTTCATGACGATGTGCTCGTAATCCTTCGGTTCGAGGTATCGCAGGGCGATGTCCTCCAGCTCGCTCTTGATCGAGTAGAGACCCAGCTTGTGGGCGATCTGGGCGTAGAGGTTCATCGACTCCCAGCTCTTCTTGCGCCATTTCTCGCGCGGGAACATTTCGAGCGAACGCATCACTTCGAGCCGGTCGGCCAGTTTGATCAGGATGACGCGCGGGTCTTCGGAGTAGCTCACGATCAGGTCGCGGAAATTGTCGGCCTGCTCCTTGGCCACCTTGAGCTTCAGTTCCGAGATGTTGGCCAGCCCGAGGGTGATGCCCACGACCTGATCTCCGAAACGGCGGCGGATGTCGGCGCTCAAGGCGAGGAACTCCTCGGCGGGGAGCTGCTTGTGGGCCAGCCGCACGACGTCGTGCAGGATTGCCGAAATGGAAGAGTTGCGGCCGAGGCCCACCTCCGAGATCACGATCGAAGCCACCGCGGCGGCATGCTCCAGCAGGGGCGAGCCGTCGTAGCGCACCAGTCCGGCGAGTTTCCCGTCGGCATACTCCAGCGCCTCGTCGACGAGTGCCCGGGTCTGCTCCGAGAAATTCGCGCGCACGAGCGAGCGGAGTTTTTCGTAACGTGAAAAGTCCATTTTTACCTAACCTGAAGCCTTGACGGCAAAGATATGAAAATTTTTCATAAATTTGGCATGTAGAATTGAACAGTTGTGCTATGGACAAGAAAAAGGCAATTTACGTGCCGACGGTCGGCGAGGAAATCGGCAATGCCGTGTCGCACGGCGTGATGTCGCTTCTGGCGCTGCTGGCCCTTCCTTTCGCCGCCGTGTGGGCCTATGTGCATGATCCCGGAGGGGTTCTGGCCTCGGTCTCGGTGTCGGTTTTCGTCATTTCGATCTTCCTGATGTTCCTCGCCTCGACGCTCTACCATTCGATGAACCCGCAGTCGAAGCACAAGGAGGTTTTCCACATCCTCGACCACATTTTCATCTACGTCGCCATCGCGGGCAGCTACACACCCATCGCGCTGTCGGTCATCGGCGGCTGGCAGGGGGTGTTCATCACCGTCCTGCAATGGGCGATGGTGATTTTCGGGGTTTTCTACAAATCCCTGTCCCGCAAATCGATACCCGCCATCAGTCTGACTATCTACCTGGTCATGGGCTGGACGATCGTCTTCTTCCTCCCGCTGTTCATCAGCCACGCTTCGACGCCCCTCGTGACGCTCATTGCGCTGGGCGGCCTGCTCTACACGCTCGGCGCATGGTTCTACGCCCGCAAGGGCTTCCGCTATCACCACATGGTGTGGCATCTGCTGATTAACCTTGCGGTTGCGGCGCATTTCGTCGGAATCGTGTTTTACCTCTATTGATTATGAATGCTTTCGACCTGCATATCCATTCCGGATACAGCAGCGACGGGGAATTTCCCGTCGCCGCAATCGTTGATATGTGTTCGGCCCGCGGACTGGACGCCTTTTCGCTGACCGACCACAATTCGGTGCGGGGCGTCGGCCAGGCCGCCGAAAGGGCCGCCGCTGCGGGCCTGGGCTTCATTTCGGGCATCGAGATCGACTGCAATTACCGGGGCACGGACCTGCACCTGCTGGGCTACGGCATCGACTGGCGTTCGGCGGATTTCGCGCGGCTGGAGGAGACGGTCGCCGCGAAGGTCGTGGCGTCGTTCGGCGGTATGGTCGATAACCTCCTCCGTCTGGGCTTTGCGGTGGATGCCGATGCGGTGCTGGCCGCCGCCGGTGACAAGCTCCCCACGGGCGAACTGATCGCCGAGGTGATGCTCTCCGACGCAAAATACCATACGCCCCTGCTGCGGCCCTATATGGAGGGCGGCGAGCGGAGCGACATGCCTTACATCAACTTCTACCTCGATTATTTCGCGCAGGGGCGCCCGGCGTTCGTGCCCGTGGAGTATATGGCTTTCCGCGATGCTGTGGAGCTGGTCCGCGACAACGGGGGCGTGCCTGTCGTGGCGCATCCGGGGATGAATTTCCGGGGCCGGGAGGAGACTGCCGGGCGGCTGCTCGACCGCGGGGCTGCAGGACTGGAAGTCTTCAACAACTACCACACCCCCGAACAGGCCGTCTATTTCACCTCGCTGGCCCTCTCCAAGGACGCTTTCATAACCTGCGGAAGCGATTTTCACGGCAAGACCAAGCCCCGGATCGCCGTCGGGCGGTTCCCGTCGGACGGGCGTTTCGACGGCCGCCTGTCAGACTTTGTAAACCACGTAAATGTGATCGGCCGGCAGGGCGTATAGCCTGCGTTCGGCCTCGGTGAGGGTCGCGGCATAGTCGATGTCCGCGACCTCGAAACCCGCCCGGCGCAGACGGTCGGCATAGTCGGCGCCGTAGATGCGCCGGTGGTCGTACTGCCCGAAGATGCGCGTGCGATGGTCGGGGTCGGTGATCGAGTCGTCCTCGTAGGTCTGCTCGTAGTCCGCATCCACCGGGGAGAGGACGATGCCCCAGCCCCCGGGGCGGAGAATCCGGTGCAGTTCGCGCATCGCCTTGCGGTCGTCGTCGACGTGCTCCAGGATGTGGTTGCAGATCACCACGTCCACCGAACCGTCGGCCAGCGGGATTTGCTGCACGTCGAAATGCAGGTCCGCCAGCGGGCTTTCGAGGTCGGCCGTGACATACTGCCCGGGGTGCGAGCGGAAGTGCGGCTTGAGGTGACGCATGATACAGACCTCGGGAGCAATGTGTAACGTGCGCGGAAAAGCTGTCAGCAGATCGGTCTCGCGCGTCAGGTAGAGCCACAGCAGGCGGTGGCGTTCCAGCGACAGACACTTGGGGCACAGTGCGTTGGGGCGCGACTCCACGTAGCCGTAGGGCATGAACTTCCGGTATTTCGCACCGCACACGGGGCATTCGGCTCCGCGGCCCTTGTAAAACAGCCCGGCCACGGGCACGGCCCAACCCGCGATGCGTTGCAGCACGGGGCGCGGGATGTGGTTCAGGGACCAGCGAATCAGTTTTTTCATCCTATTCCAGCACTTTGTTCACGTCGGCTTCGGCCTTGCGCAGGCGTGTCTTGCACGAGGCGATCAGTTCCGTGGCGCGTTTCACCTCGGCGGCGAGGCTGTCGACATCCATCTCTTCGTTGCGCAGGCGCGCCAGTATTTTTTCGATTTCGGCCATCGCCTCGGCGTAGGTCACTTCTTTTTTTGCCATATTTTTCCGGAATTTACGGTTGCGTCTATCTTGCCGTCGGAGACCTCGATTTCGACCTGCTCGCCCTCCGCGACGTTTCCGGCCGAGGTCACGGCACGGCCTCCGGCGCGCAGGACGGCGAATCCCAGCCGGAGGATGCGTTCGGGCGAACGTCCGGCGATCAGTTCCGCGGCGTTGCCGAGCCGCACGCCCTGCCGCGCGAGGAAGTCGCGCGCCGCGTCGGGCAGCAGCCCTGTGAAATGTTCCAGACGCAGCGTCTGCCGCGTGAGGAGTTCGCCGCTCAGCCGCCGCACTTCGCCCGAGAGGCGTTCGAGGCGCACCTCCGAGGCGTGCATCGCGGCCTTCGTCATGTCGTGCAGTTGCAGGGCGGCGCAGTCGAGCCACCCTTCGGTTTCGGACATCCGTCCGACGAGCCATCCGGCCACCGCCGTCGGGGTCTTGAGCGCCGTGTGGGCCACCATGTCGGCCACGCTGGTGTCCTTGTCGTGCCCGATGCCCGTCACCACCGGCAGCGGGAACTGCGCCACGTGGGCGCAGAGGCGGTAGGCGTTGAAACAGTTGAGGTCGCTCCTCGACCCGCCTCCGCGGATCAGCACCACGGCGTCGAATTTTTCCGGCCGGGCCGCGACGTTGCACAGGGCTTCGATGATGGATTCCTCGGCCGCCGCGCCCTGCATGAAGGCGTCGAACAGCGTGAGGGTGAAGCGGTAGGGGCTTCGGGCCAGCTCCTTGCAGAAGTCCTGATAGCCTGCGGCGTTGGCGCTCGACACGACGGCGATGCGCTGCACGATGGCGGGCATCGGCGCCTCGCGGTTCATGTCCCAGACGCCATCCTGCTGCAACTGCGCGATGGTCTGCTGCCGCTGCCGCTCCATGTCGCCCAGCGTGTAAGAAGGATCGATGTCGGTGATCTGGAGCGAAAAGCCGTAGAGCTCGTGGTAGGTGACCAGCACTTTGGCCAGGATGCGGATGCCCGCCGCCAGCCGCTGGCCCGTCTCGGCCTCGAAATAACCTGCGATGCGGGGGTAATTCGAACGCCACACGACGGCCCGGGCCTGCGCCGTCGGCACGCCGTTGTCGCCGCCCTTCTCCACGAGTTCCAGGTAGCAGTGGCCCGAGTAGTTGACCTTTATTTCGGAAATCTCGGCGCTCACCCAGAGGGGCAGTGCGAACTGTCCTTCGAGCGCCGACTTCACGCGGCGCTGCAACTCGCGCAGGGTAATGTGTTGTGATTCAGTCATCGGCCCAGCAGGATTCCGAGAGTGAACAAGGCTCCGAACAGCAGGATGTTGCGCGCGGTCTCCCCGAGACAGACGTTCAGCGCGTCGCCGTGGTCGATGCGCACCATCTTGCGCCATGTGGCGATATGTGCGGCGAGGTAGGGCAGGGGCAGCAGGGCGGCCCACGTGCGGCCTGTGAAGAGCAGCGAGAGACACAGCACGACGGCCGCGGCCCCCAGGACGAGATAACCCCAGCGGCCGACACCTGCCCCGAGGCAGACGACGATCGTGCGCTTGTTGCAGCGGGCGTCCTCCTCGCGGTCGCGGAAGTTGTTGACCATGAGCATGGTGTCGATCACAAGGCCGCAGGCCAGCGCGGCGACGAGGACCTCCCGGGTCCACGCTCCGGTCTGGATGTAATAGGTGAATCCCACGGGGACCAGCCCGAAAAAGAGGATGACCGCGGCGTCGCCCAGTCCGTGGTAAGCCAGCGGGTAAGGCCCTGCGGTGTAGAACCAGGCGAAGATGATGCAGGCGGCGCCTGCGGCGACGAGTTCCCAGCCTCCGTAGCGGAGCACGCCCGCATGAAGCGCCCAGACGAGCAGCGCGACGCCCGCGGCGCAGGCCGCGAGGGTGAATCCCGCAATGCCCGCCTTCATGGCCCGGAGGGTGATGTACCCTTTGGCGAAGGCGCGGTCGGGACCCAGCCGGTCGGGCTGGTCGGCTCCTTTGAGAAAGTCCCAGAGGTCGTTCACCAGGTTGGCCGTGCACTGCATCAGCAGGGCGAACGCGAGGCACAGCACGGCCGGAAGCCAATGGAACCCGTGGTCGGTCCAGGCCAGTGCGGAGCCGATCAGGACGAGGATGACGGAGTTGCCGAGGCTGTACGGTCTGACGGCCAGAATCCAGGCGGAGAGGGAGTTGGTTTTCACGTTTCGGGGTTTTTCAGGGCTTTTGCGGATGGGGTTTTGCGGGTTTTCGGCGGGAGTTGTCAGCGGATCACCAGTTCGGCCTGCCGCGGCATGCGCCGGCCTTCGGGAAGCTGGATGCTCAACACGCCCTCGCTTTCGACGGGTGCGCCGTTCTTCTGCGCCGGACGCCAGCGCGGAGCCTCCGCCACGGCTTTCAGCACGCGCCGTTTGAGGCGGTTGTCGGTCGATTCGAGCTCCTGCTGGACGACGATCTCGCCTTCGGGCGTGATCTTGTAGCGCAGCACCACGCGCGCCGTGGGTTCGCTCTCGTCCCAGCGCACCTGCCGGGCGATGTAGCTGCCGAATGTGGAGTCCGCGGGGAAGGCGGCCGGCCGGTCGTAGCGCAGCGTGATGAGCATCACGCCGTGTGCGGCCCGCTGGCCGTAGCGGGCGATGGTCTCCTCGTCGGCGGGGAGCATCTCGACGTTCTCGATGTCCTCGGGCGGAATCGAGCGTATCTCGGTCGTCTCCTTGCCGTTGACGATGTACAGGGGCTGCGGCTTGGGCGTCGCGGCCCGGACGGCTGCGGCGAGAAGCAGGGCGTATAGGAACAGTGCGTATCGTTTCATACCGTAATCTTTTTTTGCAAAACGGCCGGCCGGGGCGGGATATTGCCCTCGGGCTATCCGATCTCCTCCCAGCCCGAGGCCGAAAGGTCCACGCAGCCGTTGGCCCGGAAGAGGACGCCTTCCGCTTCGAGCAGCTCCCGCTGCCGGGTCCATCCGGGTGCGGTGCGGCCCTGGCTGTTGACGACCCGGTGGCAGGGGAGTCCCTCCGGAGCCGCGGCCATCGCCCGTCCCGCGCGGCGCGCATAGCCGGGCATGCCGACCAGCCGGGCCAGCTGCCCGTAGGTTGCGACCCGTCCTGCGGGAATCTCGGCGACGACGCTCCAGATCTCGGCGTCGAAATCGGCGGGAATCTTCATCGCGTTTTCAATTTATTAAGGTAGGCAGCGCGAATTTGCCTCGAAAGCATCTCGGTCTGCCATCGCCCAAAGCGGCTTCTTAAGCGGTCCGGGGTCGAATTCGGGTCGGAAACCCGAAATCCTGCCTTTGCCCCCTGAAAGCCGTTTCTTAAACGGCTAAAGTTCGCTCTCCTTGAGGCGCTCGGCGTTCTCGGCCACGATCAGGTGGTCGATGCAGTCCTGGATGTCGCCGTCCATGAAGGCCGCGAGGTTGTAGATCGTATAGTTGATGCGGTGGTCGGTGATACGCCCCTGCGGGTAGTTGTAGGTGCGGATTTTGGCCGAACGGTCGCCTGTCGAGACCATTGTTTTGCGCTTCGAGGCGATTTCGTCGAGGTACTTCGAATATTCGAGGTTGAAGACGCGCGTGCGCAGCTCCTCGAAAGCCTTGTCGAAGTTCTTCAGCTGCGATTTCTGGTCCTGGCACTGCACGACGATGCCCGTGGGGATGTGTGTCAGGCGGATGGCCGAATAGGTCGTGTTGACCGACTGTCCGCCGGGACCGCTGGCGCAGAAGATGTCCTTGCGGATGTCGTTCATCGAGATCTCGACGTCGAACTCCTCGGCCTCGGGAAGCACGGCGACCGAGGCGGCCGAAGTATGCACGCGGCCCTGCGTCTCGGTCTGGGGCACGCGCTGCACGCGGTGCACGCCCGACTCGTATTTGAGCGTCCCGTAGACGTTCTGTCCCGATACTTTCAGCACCACCTCCTTGAAGCCGCCCGCGGCGCCGTCCGACGACGAGGTGATTTCGTAGCGCCAGCCTTTCGACTCGATGTATTTGGTGTACATGCGCAGCAGGTCGCCGGCGAAGATCGCCGCCTCGTCGCCGCCCGTGCCGCCGCGGATCTCCACGATGGCGTTTTTCGAGTCCTGCGGGTCCTTGGGAATCAGCAGCAGCTTGATCTCCTCCTCCATCTGCGCGAGCTGGGGCTCCAGTTCGGCGATCATCTCGCGGGCCATTTCGCGCATCTCCTCGTCCTTGTCGTTGGAGAACGTGTCTTTGGCTTCGGCGAGGTTGGCGACGGCCGTGCGGTAGCGCTCCGAGGTCTCGATGATCGGCTCCAGCTCCTTGTATTCCTTGGTCAGCTGGATGAACTGCTTGACGTCGGCGATCACTTCGGGGTCGGTGAGTTTCTGTCCCGTCTCCTCGTATTTGAGTTTCAGACCGTCCAGGCGGTTCAATATGGTATTGTCTGCCATAAGTGTTTTATTTTGGCCGTAAAGATACGCAATAATCGGCAAACGGCAATGCGCGGGCCGAAAAAACCGACCGAGGGAACCCCTGGCGCGGGATTCCCTCCGGTATGCGGTTGCCGGGGCGCGGTTCGTGCCCGGCCTATCTGTTGATCCGGCGGAGCCAGTCCAGCACGGCGTCCTGCCACTGCTCCTTGTAGCGGAAGCTGTCGCGGATGCCCCAGCCGTGGCCGCCCGAAGGGTAAATGTGCATCGAAGCCTCGATGCCGTGCGCCTTCAGGGCGTTGTAGTAGAGCGTGCTGTTGACGGGCGGAACCGCCTTGTCGTCGTCCGAGAGCAGCAGGATGGCGGGCGGGGTGTCGGCCGTCACGCGGCTCTCCAGCGAGTAGGCCGCGTCCTGCTCGGGGGTGCGCTCCTCGCTCAGCAGGTTGATGAACGATCCCTGGTGGCGTTTGCCCTGCACGGCCGTGATGACCGGGTAGAAGAGGACCGAGAAGGCCGGTTTGAAACTGCCGATCGTCGAGGCCATCGCCGCGAGGTGGCCGCCGGCCGAGGAGCCTACGATGCCCACTTTGTCGGCCGTGTAGCCCGTGGCGCCCGCTTCGAGTCCCGCCATGATGCGCAGGGCCTGTACGGCGTCCTCCAGCGGCACTTCGGGATGGTGGTTGGGCATCCGGTATTTCAGCACGGCGCCCGTGATGCCGTTGGCGGCAAACCAGCGGGCCATCTCGTAGCCCTCGTGGTCCATGGCCAGCATGCCGTAGCCGCCGCCCGGGCAGATGACCACGGCCTGGCCGGTGGCCTTGGCCTTGTCGGCCGGGAAGATGTAGAGGACCGCTTCGGAGGTGTTCCGAACGCGGTTGGGTTCTTTTTCCGTTTCCGGCGTCGTGATGCCGTTGCTGTGGGGCGCGGTCGTGTTGTCCCAGATCTTGAGGGTCGCGGCCTGTCCGTAATCCTGTGCCGATACTGTTGCGGTCATAAGCAGGAGTGTTGCGATAAGTGATAGGGTGCGTTTCATAAATCGGAATTTAAGTGTGGCGAGTGTCAGATCACGATGTTTATGATCTTGCCCGGCACGACGATGATCTTTTTCGGGGCTTTGCCTTCGAGCCATTTCTGCGCCTCGGGGGCCGTGACGACGTCGGCCTGGATCTCGGCGGGCGTCATCGAGGCGGCGTACTCTTTCTTGAAGCGGAGCTTGCCGTTGACCGACACGGGGTATTCGAACGAGTTCTGCACGAGGTGCTTCTCGTCGCAGACCGGATAGGCGGCCGTGCAGACCGAGCCGGTGTGTCCGAGCGCGGTCCACAGCTCCTCGGCGATGTGCGGGGCGAAGGGGGCGAGCAGTACGGTCAGCGGTTCGAGCACTTCGCGCTTCGAACACTCGCCCAGCTCGTTGAGGCAGATCATGAAGGCCGCGACGGAGGTGTTGAACGAGAAGTTCTCGATGTCCTCGGAGACCTTTTTGATAGTCTTGTGCAGGGTGCGCAGTTCCTGTTCGGTCGCCTTTTCGTCCGTGACGCACAGCTGCCCGTCGCGGTCGAAGAACAGCCGCCAGAAGCGGCGCAGGAACTTGTGCACGCCGTCGATGCCGTTCGTGTCCCAGGGTTTCGACTGCTCGAGCGGCCCGAGGAACATCTCGTACATGCGCAGCGTGTCGGCGCCGTAGTTGTCGACGATGTAGTCGGGGTTGACGACGTTGTAGAACGACTTCGACATCTTCTCGATGGCCCAGCCGCAGACATATTTGCCGTCTTCGAGGATGAACTCGGCGTCCTTATACTCGGGCATCCACGCGCGAAAGGCGTCGAGGTCGAGGAGGTCGTTCTTCACGATGTTCACGTCGACGTAGAGCGCCTGCGTCTCGTATTGGTCCTTGAGGCCCAGCGACACGAACTTGTTGGTCCCCACGATGCGGTAGACGAAGTTCGAACGGCCCTGGATCATGCCCTGGTTGACGAGTTTGCGGAACGGCTCCTCCTCGCAGACGCAGCCCAGATCGTAGAGGAACATGTTCCAGAAGCGCGAGTACATCAGGTGGCCCGTGGCGTGCTCGATGCCGCCCACGTAGAGGTCGACGCTGCGCCAGTACTCGTCCGCCTCTTTCCCGACGAGCGCCTTGTCGTTGTGCGGGTCCATGTAACGGAGGTAGTAGGCCGACGATCCGGCGAATCCGGGCATCGTCGACAGTTCGTAGGGGTAACCCTCGGGCGTCGCCCATTCCTTGACGCGGGCCAGGGGCGGTTCGCCCTCGGCCGTGGGGCCGAAATCCGCGATAGGAGGCAGTTCCAGCGGCAGTTTGTCTTCCGCCAGCGGATAGGCCGTGTCGTCCTTGTAGTAGATCGGGAACGGCTCTCCCCAGTAGCGCTGGCGCGAGAAGATGGCGTCGCGCAGGCGGTAGTTGACGAGCTTTTTGCCCAGTCCGCGCTTCTCGACTTCGGCGAACATCGTCTGAATCGCCTCCTTTACATCCATGCCGTTGAGGAAATCCGAGTTGATCACTTTCCCCGATTTGGCGTCGTACGATTCTTTCTCGATGTCGCCGCCCTCGACCACCGGAACGATCTCCAGCCCGAAGTGCCGCGCGAAGGCCCAGTCGCGCGAGTCGTGCGCCGGAACGGCCATGATGGCCCCCGTTCCGTAGCCCGCCAGCACGTAGTCGGAAATGTAGATCGGAATGGCCTTGTGTGTGAAGGGGTTGATGGCGTATGATCCTGTCGCAACGCCGCTTACACGCTTCGTGTCGGCGATGCGGTCGCGCTCCGAGCGTTTCTTGGTCTGGCAGATGTACTCCTCGACGGCGGCCTTGTTTTCGGGCGTCGTCAGAGAGCCGACCCACTCGTGCTCGGGGGCGATGACCATGAACGTCACGCCGAAGATCGTGTCGGGACGGGTGGTGAAGATCTCCAGTTTCTTCTCCGAATCCCGGATGTCGAAGAAAACCTGCGCACCCTCCGAACGGCCGATCCAGTTGCGCTGGATCTCCTTCAGCGAGTCGCTCCATTCGAGTTTGTCCAGCCCGTCGAGCATCCGCTGGGCGTAGGCGGTCACGCGCAGAAGCCATTGTTTCATGCGCTTCTGCTCGACCGGATAGCCGCCGCGGACCGAAAGTCCGTCGTGCACTTCGTCGTTGGCCAGCACGGTTCCCAGTTTCGGACACCAGTTAACCATCGTGTCGGCGCGGAAGGCGAGGCGGTAGTTCTGGAGGATCCGTTCCTTCTCCTGCTCGCTCATGGCGTTCCATTCGGCGGCCGTGAAGTGCATCTCGGTCGTGCAGGCGGCGTTCAGCCCCTCGGTGCCGTTCTTTTCGAACGCGGCGACGAGTTCCGCAATCGGGCGCGCCCGCTGCTCGTCCTTGCAGTAGTAGGAGGAGAACATTTTGAGGAACGCCCACTGCGTCCACTTGTAGTAGCCGGGGTCGCACGTGCGCACCTCGCGGTCCCAGTCGAACGAGAATCCGATCTTGTCCAGCTGCTCGCGGTAGCGGGCGATGTTCTGCTCGGTGGTCACGGCCGGGTGCTGTCCGGTCTGGATCGCATACTGCTCGGCGGGAAGGCCGAAGGCGTCGTAACCCATCGGGTGGAGGACGTTGAATCCCTTGAGGCGCTTGTAGCGCGAGTAGATGTCCGAGGCGATGTAGCCCAGTGGGTGGCCGACGTGCAGGCCCGCTCCCGAGGGGTAGGGGAACATGTCCAGCACGTAGAATTTGGGCCGCGAGGGGTCCGTCTCCACCTTGTAGGTTTTGTCCGCCTTCCAGCGGCTTTGCCATTTGGCCTCGATCTCCTTGAAATTGTACTCCATATCTCGTGTAATTTTGTTGCGGATTTTCCCGCAAAGATAGGAAAAAAAACGTATCTTTATCCGGGAGTGGCTTTTGTGGGATTTAAATTGTGGGCTGATGTGTAAATTTCGACTTTGTTTGCTGTGTGTGCCGCTGGCGCTGGGTGCGCTCTCCGGCTGTTCGGAGGAGGTGGAATACGAGATGCCGATCTATGATTTCGTGAATCCTTCGGTCTGTTTTTTCGTTTCCGACGCCGCGACGGGCGTGAACCTGCTCGATCCCGATGAGGCCGGTACGATTCTCGGCCAACCCATTGCCGTGACGTATGACGGGAAGCGTTATGAAGTGACGACCGATGTCCGGCCGGTTCCGATGACGCGGGCCACGATGCCGCGGCCGCTGGCGCTGCGGCTCGAAGGGGCGAATGAGTACGACAGGATCAAGGGCTATCACCTTGCCTTCGGCGAGTTCGATCCGACGGACGACCTGAAAGGACAGTCGTTCGTGGTCGACTGGGGCGACGGGACCTCCACGAAGGTGGAGTTCGATCTTTATGTGGTCTGGAAGAAAAACCGGAAAGAGCGCATTTACGAGGCGGAGGTGCACAGTCCGATCCGTGTCGACGGCGTGGCGCACGGCGAGGGTTATTACGACGCGTGGATCGTCCGGATCGCCCGATGACGGGCAGTGCGGTTGTATGGAAAAGGGGGTGCGGCCATTCGGCCGCGCCCCCTTTTCCCCGTTTTGCGGAATGTGTCAGTCGTAGAGCGGGACGACGCACATCGAGTAGGCTTCGCTGTGGCCCGTGCCGTCGGAGAGCGTGTAGCGGATCTCGTCGCCGTGCCACACGACGGCGGTCCGCGTCGTGCCGAAAATCGTTCCGGCGGTGAATATGTCGTCGTAGCAGACGGCGACCGAATAGGGCATCGAACCGCTGCCCGTGCCGTCGGAGAGGTCGAACAGCTCCTGCCCCTCCTTCCAGACGACGCCCTCCTCCTCGAAGCCGTCGGTGTAGTAGCCCGCCGTGTAGAGCGTGTTTCCGAACCGGCAGACGGCGGTGGCCTCGGCGTAGGAACTGCCGTCGGTCAGGGCGTAGAACAGCTCCCTGTCCTTCCAGACCACCGCGGCGCCGCCCGAGTGGCCTGCGGTGTAGAGCGTCCTGCCCGAAAGGCAGAGGGCGTTCACCCCGGCGGCGGTCTCCCCGTCGGAGAGCGTGTAGTGCGCCTTGTCGTTTTTCCAGACCACGGCGAGCGGTTTCGTGAACCCGCTCTGCAGGCTGCCTGCGGCGTAGATGTCGCCGCCCGAGACGGCGACCGACCGGGCCTGCGAGATGGCCGGACTGACCGAATAGGCGTAGAGCGCATCGCCGTCTTTCCAGATTTTCGCCGTCAAGGCCCCGTCGTTCTCCTCGCTCCCGGCCGTGTAGAGGCTGCCGTTTGCGGCGAAGACCGAGTAAGCGTAGGAATCGGCGCCGGGGCTGCCAGGGGTGTATTTCAGCGTGCCGTTTTCCCAGACCTTCGCCACGATCCGGTCGCCCTGCCGTTCGTAGCCGGCGGCATAGACCGTGCCGCCCGAGACGCAGACCGCGTAGGCCCAGGCGTCGTTCGTGCCGTCGGTGAGCGTGTAGAGCTGCTGTCCGTTTTTCCAGACCGTCGCGACGGCCTTCGATGCGGGCGTGGTGTAGCCCGCCGTGTAGATGTCGTAGCCGGAGGGTTTCGGCGGTTCGGGGGCGTCGTCGTCCGAACTGCACGCCGCGAAGCCGGCGAGCACGGTGAAAATCACCGGTAAAAGCGTGTTTGTGAATCTGTTGCTGGAGATCGTCATGGTTTTGCGGTGCAGTTTGTTTTCGGGCCGTTCCTGCCGGGAGGGCCTGTCTGCACGCCGTTTGCAGGGCAAAGTCCGTGCCGGGGATCGAGGTCCGGAGTGTTCGGTTTATGACGCTGATACTAAATCCGTTGCCGGTTTACATATAAGTGTGATTTATTTTGCTGTAAATTCTATAAGTAAAAAGTATTGCAAGCGGCGTAAAATCCTGAAAAATGGTGAAAAAAGAGGCGCGTATATATTGTATTTCCGAAAAAATGCGTACCTTTGCAGTCCATTTTGGACAATGGAGATAGATTTTTTAACAATTAAAGGACAGTTTTAGAAATGCCAACTATTCAACAGTTAGTGAGAAACGGCCGTGTGAAGATGGAGGACAAGTCGAAGTCTCCCGCACTGGCTGCGTGTCCCCAGCGCCGAGGCGTATGTACGCGTGTGTACACGACGACCCCGAAGAAGCCGAACTCGGCAATGCGTAAGGTAGCGCGTGTAAGATTGACCAACGGCAAGGAGGTCAACGCCTACATCCCCGGAGAAGGCCACAACTTGCAGGAGCACTCCATCGTGCTCGTCCGCGGCGGTCGTGTGAAGGACCTCCCCGGTGTACGTTATCACCTGGTGCGCGGCGCACTCGACTCGGCAGGCGTGGACGGACGTCGTCAGCGTCGTTCGAAGTACGGAGCCAAACGTCCCAAGGCAGGCAAGTAGTCAACAACAAGAGAGTTTTTAACAGATCATTTTTAAATAGCAATGAGAAAAGCTAAGCCAAAAAAGCGAATTCTACTTCCGGATCCGAAGTTCGGAGACGTGGCCGTGACCCGTTTCGTGAACAACCTTATGCTGGATGGTAAGAAGAGTATTGCCTACACGATTTTCTACGACTCGCTCGAAATCGTCGGCAAGAAGATGAAGGATGCTGATAAATCTCCGCTGGAAGTCTGGAAACAGGCTCTGGAGAACATCACACCCCAAGTCGAAGTGAAATCGAAGCGTATCGGAGGTGCGACGTTCCAGGTTCCTATGGAGGTTCGTCCGGAGCGCAAGATTTCTATTTCCATGAAAAACCTTGTCCTCTATTCCCGCAAGCGCGCCGGCAAGACGATGGCAGACAAGCTTTCAGCAGAGATACTGGATGCCTACAACCAGCAGGGCGCAGCCTTCAAGCGCAAGGAGGAGATGCACCGCATGGCCGAGGCCAACAAGGCATTCGCACACTTTAGATTCTAATAAGGAGACCGAACAGATGGCAACCAGAGATTTAAAATATACTCGCAATATCGGTATCATGGCTCACATCGATGCCGGTAAAACCACCACGTCGGAGCGAATCCTTTTCTACACGGGCAAAACCCACAAGATCGGTGAAACGCACGAAGGCGCTGCCGTCATGGACTGGATGGTTCAGGAGCAGGAGCGCGGCATCACGATCACCTCGGCTGCAACGACCGCTTTCTGGAACTACATGGGCAACCAGTACCAGATCAACCTGATCGACACCCCGGGACACGTCGACTTCACGGTCGAGGTGGAGCGTTCGCTGCGTGTGCTGGACGGCGCTATCGCCACGTTCTGCGCCGTTGGCGGCGTGGAGCCGCAGTCGGAGACCGTATGGCGTCAGGCCGACAAGTACAACGTGCCCCGTCTCGGCTACGTCAACAAGATGGACCGCACGGGCGCCGACTTCCTGTCGGTGTGCGCACAGATCAAGGAGCACTTCGGTGCTACGGCCCTCCCGGTCGTTCTGCCTATCGGCGCCGAGGACAAGTTCGAAGGCCTGGTAGACCTTATATATAATAACGCTATCTATTATTACGACGACAAGACCGTCCGCGACAACTTCGAGCTGAAGGAGATTCCCGAGTCGATGAAGGCCGAGGCCGCCGAGTGGCGCGGCAAGCTCATCGAGGAGGTGGCTGCCACCGACGATGCGCTGATGGAGAAGTTCTTCGAGGACCCCGATTCGATCACCGCCGACGAGCTGCTCGCAGCGATCCGCAAGGCGACGATCTCGATGCAGATCGTCCCGATGCTCTGCGGTTCGTCGTTCCACAACAAGGGCGTGCAGAAGCTGCTCGACTACGTGATGGCTTTCCTGCCCTCGCCGCTCGACCTGCCCCCCGTTACGGGCATGAACCCCAAAACCGAGCAGGAAGAGGTTCGCCACGCTTCGGAGAGCGATCCGTTCTGCGGCCTGGCGTTCAAGATCGCTACCGACCCGTTCGTAGGCCGTCTGGCTTTCGTGCGCGTATACTCGGGTAAGCTCGATGCAGGTTCCTATGTCCTGGATTCCCGCAGCGGCAAGCGCGAGCGTATCAGCCGTATCTACCAGATGCACGCCAACAAGCAGAACCCGATGGAGACCGTCGGCGCCGGCGACATCTGCGCGGCCGTAGGTTTCAAGGAGATCCGCACGGGCGACACGCTCTGCGCCGAGAACGCACCCATCGTGCTGGAGCAGATGACCTTCCCCGAGCCGGTGATCGGTCTGGCCGTAGAGCCGAAGACCCAGAAGGACCTCGACAAGCTCGGCATCGCCCTGGGCAAGCTGGCAGAAGAGGACCCCACCTTCACGGTTCACACCGACGAGGATTCGGGTCAGACGGTGATCAGCGGTATGGGTGAGCTTCACCTCGACATCATCGTAGACCGTCTGCGCCGCGAGTTCGGTGTGGAGATCAACCAGGGCGCTCCCCAGGTCAACTACAAGGAGTCGCTCACCAAGACGGTTCAGCACCGCGAGGTCTTCAAGAAGCAGACCGGCGGCCGTGGTAAGTTTGCCGACATCATCTTCGAGATCGGTCCCGCCGACGACGGCGCCATGGGCCTTACGTTCGTAGACCAGGTCAAGGGCGGTAACATTCCCAAGGAGTTTATCCCCGCCGTGCAGAAAGGCTTCGCTTCGGCGATGGCGAACGGTGCGCTGGCCGGCTACAAGATGGACTCGATGAAGATCACGCTGCTCGACGGTTCGTTCCACCCCGTGGACTCCGACCAGCTGTCGTTCGAGATCGCAGCCCGCAACGGTTACCGCGCAGCGGCTCCCAAGGCCGGTTCGGTGATTATGGAGCCTATCATGAACGTGGAGGTCGTGACCCCCGAGGAGAACATGGGCGACATCATCGGCGACCTGAACAAGCGTCGCGGACAGGTTACCGGCATGGAGTCGAAGGGCACCGCCCGCGTGGTGAAAGCCAAGGTTCCCCTGTCGGAAATGTTCGGCTATGTGACCGTACTGCGTACGATTTCGTCGGGCCGCGCAACCTCGTCCATGGAGTTCTCGCACTTCGAGGAGGTTCCTGCCAACCTGGCTAAGGAGATCATCGAGAAAGCGAGTGGTAAACGTAAGGATATAGAATAAGCAAACAATATGAACCAGAAGATTAGAATCAAGTTAAAGTCATTCGATCACAATCTCGTGGACAAGTCGGCCGAGAAGATTGTGAAGACCGTGAAGAGCACGGGCGCCGTCGTGAGCGGCCCGGTGCCCCTTCCCACGCACAAGCAGATTTTTACGGTCAACCGCTCGACTTTCGTCAACAAGAAAGCCCGCGAGCAGTTCCAGCTCTGCACCTTCAAGCGTATCCTCGACATCTACTCGTCGACGCCCAAAACGATCGACGCGCTGATGAAACTGGAGCTTCCCTCGGGTGTGGAGGTCGAGATCAAGGTGTGATCGAACGGAGCCTCACCGGTTTTTAACAATCCTCCGCTTTTGCCGCGCTGCGGTGTATAAGTCCCCTCCGGAGAGGGGATGAGGGGTGATCCGGCTCGTAAACGCCGCCGCAGGCGGCGATGGGTCGGAAAATCGGTAAGACAAAAACTTAACATCACTTTATTACTATTTATAACAAACAATTGACAACAAATGTCAGGACTTATTGGAAAGAAAATCGGAATGACTTCCGTTTACAGTGCCGAGGGTAAGAACATACCATGCACTGTCATTGAGGCTGGACCGTGCGTTGTTACGCAAATCAAGACCGTCGAGAAGGATACCTACGAGGCGGTTCAGATTGCCTATGACGAGACGAGTGAAAAGCACGCCACCAGCAGTTTGTTAGGTCACTTCAAGAAAGCCGGCACGACTCCGAAACGCAAACTTGCGGAATTCAAGGACATGCCTGAAGTGAATCTCGGCGACACGCTGACCGTAGACCTCTTCTCGGAGGAGGACTGGGTCGATGTGACCGGGATCTCGAAAGGAAAAGGCTTCCAGGGCGTAGTGAAGCGTCACGGCTTCGGCGGCGTCGGCGGCCAGACCCACGGCCAGCACAACCGTGCGCGCAAGCCGGGTTCGCTGGGCGCATCGTCCTATCCCTCGCGCGTCTTCAAGGGCAAACGTCTGCCCGGCCAGATGGGCGGCGAGCAGGTCAAGGTTTTGAACCTGCGTGTATTGAAAGTAATCCCCGAGAGCAACCTCATCCTCGTGAAAGGTTCGATTCCGGGAGCAAAAGGTGCTTATTTAACGATTGAAAAATAGTATGGAATTAGCTGTATTAAACACACAAGGAAAAGAGACGGGTCGTAAGGTAGTCCTTTCGGACGCCGTCTTCGGCGTGGAGGCTAATGACCACGCTATTTACCTCGACGTGAAGCAGTATCTCGCTGACCAGCGTCAGGGCACGCACAAGTCGAAGCAGCGCAACGAAGTCGCCGGTTCGACGCGCAAACTCAAGCGCCAGAAAGGAACCGGCGGCGCCCGTGCGGGCAGCATCAAGTCGCCCCTGTTCCCGGGAGGCGGCCGCGTTTTCGGTCCCCAGCCCCGCGATTACAGCTTCAAGCTCAACAAGAAGCTCAAGCAGCTGGCCCGCCGCAGCGCACTGACCTACAAGGCGCAGGCCGGCGCCATCAGCATCGTCGAGACGATGTCGATGGAGGCTCCCAAGACCAAGTCGGTCGTGGCTCTGGCCGAGGCGCTCAAGGTCGACGACAAGAAGGTGCTGCTGGTTCTCCCTGAATCGAACGTGAACCTGCAGCTGTCGTGCCGCAACCTTCCCTACGTGAAGCCCGTGCTGGCTCAGAACGTCTGCACCTACGACGTGATGAACGCATCGGCCATCGTGATGGTGGAAGGCGCCGAGAATGTATTGAATACGATGTTAGCTTAAAAACGCAAGTTACAATGGACATTATTATTAAGCCGGTTTTGACCGAGAAAATGACGATTCAGGGCGAAAAGTTGAATCGCTACGGTTTTATCGTTGACGTGAGGGCTAACAAGCTGCAGATTCGCAATGCCGTAGAGCAGATGTACAACGTCGTCGTTACGGACGTGAACACCGTGAACTACATGGGCAAACTCAAGAGCCGCTACACCAAGGCGGGCCTCTTGGAGGGTCGCGCCAATAACTTCAAGAAGGCGATCGTCACCTTGAAGGATGGAGACAAGATCGATTTTTACAGTAATATCTAACGAAGATGGCAGTAAGAAAATTTAAACCTGTAACCGCAGGTACGAGACATAAGATTATCGGCACGTTCGACGAGATCACGACGTCGAAACCGGAGAAATCGCTGCTCAGCCCCAAGAAGAGCTCGGGTGGACGTAACAACGACGGCAAAATGACGGTCCGCTACATCGGCGGCGGTCACAAGCAGATGTATCGTAACGTCGACTTCAAACGCTCGAAGGACGGCATCGCCGCAACTGTAAAATCGATCGAGTACGACCCGAATCGTACCGCACGCATCGCACTCCTGGCATACGCCGACGGTGAGAAGAGCTACATCATCGCACCCAACGGACTCCAGGTGGGCCAGACCGTAATGAGCGGCGCAGGCGTTGCTCCCGAGGTCGGAAACACGCTCTTCCTGAGCGAGATTCCCCTGGGTACGGTCGTCCACAACATTGAACTCTACCCCGGTCAGGGGGCCGCTATGGCCCGTTCGGCCGGTTCCTACGCCCAGCTGCTGGCTCGTGAAGGCAAATTCGCCGTCATCAAGCTGCCTTCGGGCGAGACTCGTATGGTACTCGTAACTTGCCGCGCAACGGTGGGTGTCGTGTCGAATGTCGACCACAGCCTCGAAAGCTCCGGCAAGGCAGGACGCGAGCGTTGGCTCGGCCGCCGTCCGCGCAACCGCGGTGTCGTCATGAACCCGGTGGATCACCCGATGGGTGGTGGCGAAGGCCGTGCGTCGGGTGGTCACCCGCGTTCGCGCAAGGGTCTGCTTGCCAAGGGTTATAAGACTCGTAACCCGAAGAAGACGACCTCGAAGTTTATTATTTCCAAGAAGAAAAAATAATTAAATAAGAGTACATAATGAGCCGTTCATTAAAAAAAGGACCGTTTATCGACCCCAAGCTCGAAGCGAAGATCGTCGCCCAGGCGGAAGGAAATAAAAAGTCGGTAATCAAGACATGGTCGCGAGCAAGTATGATCTCGCCTGACTTCGTAGGTCAGACGGTAGCTGTCCACAACGGAAACAAATTCATTCCGGTGTATGTAACAGAGAACATGGTAGGACACAAACTCGGCGAGTTTGCTCCCACCCGTAACTTCCGCGGTCACGCAGGTAACAAGAAAAAATAGGTAGAAAATGGGTGCAAGAAAAGCAAATAAAGCCGAACAGTTAAAGGCTGAGAAGAAGCAGAAGGCTATCGCCGTTCTGCGTGATTGCCCGACCTCTCCCCGTAAGATGCGCCTGGTGGCCGACATCATCCGCGGTGTGGAGATCAACAAGGCGCTGGGCATCCTCCGTTACTCGAAGAAGGAGGCGTCGATCCGTATGGAGAAACTTCTCAAGTCGGCGATCGCCAACTGGGAGACCAAGAACGAATCGGAGCGTCTGGAGGACACGAAGCTCTGCGTAAAAGAGGTGTTTGTCGACGGCGGTCGCATGCTGAAGCGTATTCAGGCAGCGCCCCGGGGTCGCGCACACCGGATCCGCAAGCGTTCGAACCACGTAACGATCGTAGTTGACAAAATGGTAACCGTAGAAAACAAGTAATCAGATGGGACAGAAAGTTAATCCGATAGCAAATCGTCTTGGTATCATCCGGGGTTGGGATTCCAACTGGTTCGGAGGCAAGGACTTCTCCGACAAACTCGTCGAGGACGCCAAGATCCGCAAGTATCTGAATGTCCGTCTGGCGAAGGCGTCGATCTCGAAGATCATCATCGAGCGCACGCTCAAACTGGTGACGGTTACGATTTCGACCGCCCGTCCGGGCATCATCATCGGCAAGGGCGGTCAGGAGGTCGATAAGCTGAAGGAGGAGCTGAAGAAGCTCACCGGCAAGGAGATCCAGATCAACATCTTCGAGGTGAAACGCCCCGAGGTGGACGCCGTCATCGTCGGCCAGAACATCGCCCGCCAGCTGGAGGGCCGCGTGTCGTTCCGCCGTGCCGTGAAGACGGCCGTAGCTTCGACCATGCGCATGGGCGCCGAGGGTATCAAGATCCAGGTTGCCGGCCGTGTCGGCGGCGCCGAGATGGCCCGTACGGAGACGATCAAGGAGGGACGCATTCCGCTGCACACGTTCCGTGCAGACATCGACTACTGCCTCACGGAGGCCCTCACGAAAGTGGGTATCCTGGGCGTGAAGGTGTGGATCTGCCAGGGCATCGTCTACGGCCAGCGCGACCTGTTCGAAATCGCAGGCGCTTCGGCGCAGGCTCCTTCGGGCGACCGCGGTGAGCGCGGCGACCGTCGCGGAGGACGCGGTGACCGTGGAGACCGCCGCGGTGGAGACCGTCGTGGCGGACGCCGGGGCGGAGACCGTCGCAATAACAATCAGTAAGTAGGACCTTTTTAAAGCAGAACTAACATGTTACAGCCGAAAAAGACCAAATTTAGAAGAATGCAGAAAGGCCGTATGAAGGGTATCGCTCAAAGAGGTAACCAGCTTGCATACGGATCGTTCGCAATCAAGGCACTTGAATCGACCTGGATCACGGGTCGTCAGATAGAGGCGGCACGTCAGGCCATTACGCGTTACATGAAGCGTGAAGGTCAGCTGTGGATCCGCATCTTCCCCGACAAACCCATCACGAAGAAGCCCGCTGAGGTGCGTATGGGTAAGGGTAAGGGTAATCCCGAAGGCTTCGTGGCGCCTGTTACGCCCGGACGTATTCTCTTCGAGGCAGAGGGTGTGCCCCTGGAAGTTGCGCAGGAAGCGCTGCGCCTGGGCGCCCAGAAACTGCCCATCACCACCAAGTTTATCGTAAGACGTGACTACGTCGAAACCACAATTTAAGGGACACAGAACATGAAAAGTGCAGAAATCAAGGATATTTCGACAAAGGACCTGCAG
This sequence comes from uncultured Alistipes sp., assembly GCA_900541585.1. Lineage (GTDB taxonomy): Bacteria > Bacteroidota > Bacteroidia > Bacteroidales > Rikenellaceae > Alistipes. The sequence goes on along the minus strand of UQKD01000004.1, from coordinate 28,716 downwards.
GAGCGCATCGAGACCGAAAAGGCCCAGCTCGCGAAGCTGAAGGTGCAGCACGCAGTGTCCCCCGTCGAGAACCCGTCGATCATTAAGAAGAACCGCAGAGATATAGCTCGCATGCTGACCGTTCTGCGTCAAAAAAACGCTAAATAACGAGAACAACTATGGAAAGAAATCTTAGAAAAGAGCGTATCGGTGTGGTTGTCAGCAACAAGATGGAGAAAACCATTGTGGTTGCAGTAGCACGTAAGGTGAAGCATCCTATCTACGGTAAGTTCGTGAACAAGACGACCAAGTTCGTGGCCGAGTCGCTCGACGAGACCTGCAAGGAGGGCGATACCGTACGCATCATGGAAACCCGCCCGCTGAGCAAAACGAAGCGTTGGAGATTAGTACAAATCATTGAAAGAGCTAAGTAGTTATGATACAACAGGAAAGTAGACTCATTGTAGCTGATAACAGCGGTGCGAAGGAGGTCCTCTGCATCCGGGTGCTCGGCGGCACGAAGCGTCGCTACGCATCCATCGGCGATAAGATCGTCGTGGCTGTCAAGAGCGCGACTCCCTCGGGCGATGTCAAGAAGGGTGCCGTGTCGAAAGCCGTAGTCGTGAGAACCACGAAGGAAATCAGACGTGCCAACGGTTCGTACATTCGTTTCGACGACAACGCCGTGGTGCTGCTTAACAACCAGGGTGAAATGCGCGGTACTCGTATATTCGGCCCCGTAGCTCGCGAGCTGCGCGACCAGTATATGAAGATTATCTCCCTCGCACCCGAAGTATTGTAATCATAAAAACTATTTCGGATATGTCAAAATTACATATTAAGAAAGGGGATCAGGTTCAGGTTATCGCCGGTGACAGCAAAGGCCAGACGGGCAAAGTCCTGAAGGTCGAGGTTTCGAAGCAGCGCGCCATCGTCGAAGGTGTGAACCTCTGCAAGAAGGCCACGAAGCCCAATGCGCAGAACCCCCAGGGAGGCATCGTCGAGAAAGAGGCTCCGATTCACATTTCGAACCTCATGCTCCTCGACCCCAAGTCGGGCAAACCCACCAAGGTCGGCCGCAAGACGGATGCAAAAGGTAAATTAGTTCGTTTCGCTAAAAAGTCAGGGGAGGAGATCAAATAATGGCATACGTACCTACACTCAAGACACAGTATAAGGAGCAGATCAAACCTGTCCTTATGAAGGAGTTCGGTTACACGAGCATTATGCAGTGCCCGAAGCTCACGAAGATCGTAATCAACCAGGGTATGGGCCAGGCCGTCGCCGATAAGAAGCTTATCGACGTGGCAGAAGCCGAACTGACGCAGATCACCGGTCAGAAGGCCGTTCAGACCCGCTCGCGCAAGGACATCTCGAACTTCAAGCTGCGTAAGGGCATGCCGATCGGCGTGCGCGTGACGCTGCGCGACACGAAGATGTACGAGTTCCTGGAGCGTCTGATCGCCGTGGCCCTGCCGCGTATCCGCGACTTCAAGGGCATCAATGAAAAGTTCGACGGCCAGGGCAACTACACCCTGGGCATCACCGAGCAGATCATCTTCCCGGAGATCGACATCGACAAGATTACCAAGATCTTCGGCATGGAGATCACGTTCGTAACGACGGCCAAAACCGACGAGGAGGCTTACGCCCTGCTCCGCGAGTTCGGTCTTCCTTTCAAAAACGCTAAAAAGAATCAATAAGCTATGGCAAAAGAATCGATGAAGGCCCGCGAGGTGAAGCGTGCGAAGCTCGCAAACCGCTATGCTCACAAGCGCGAGGAGATCGCTACCAAGGTGAAGAGCGGTGAGATGGATCACGAAGAGGCATGGCAGGCGCTTGCGAAGCTGCCCCGCAACTCGAATCCCATCCGCCAGCACAACCGCTGCAAGATCACGGGGCGTCCCAAGGGCTACATTCGCCTGTTCGGCATCAGCCGTATCCAGTTCCGCGAAATGGCCTCGAAGGGGCTTATCCCGGGCGTTACGAAAGCCAGCTGGTAGCAGCCGCAGGTGCGGGGAACGGGGACGGCACGCATGTGCGGCCGCCTGAAACCCGAAAATCCTGCGATTCTGAATAAAAGTTCCGTTTTCCGGAAGGTGAGGAGCCTGTGGAGAGCGAGTCTCTCGGAAGGAAGCGGGGCAGATAGGGGTGTTCAGCCCGTGTAGATACGTCACAGTGTCGGGGAAAGTGCCGCCGCAAGCGGTAACTTCCCGATATGTGGGGCGTAGCGAAGGGTTGGGTGCTTGGTTACAAATTTCTCGGACCAAGGGGCCGGAGGGTGGAAACCGGAGCTGCGTAAGGCGGCGGAAGTTGGAGCCCGGAGGTTGAGCCGAAGTTGCGTAAAGCGGCGGAGAGGATGCCGGAAGGTCGTTCTGTGGCTGGAGGAGGTGACCGGGGCGGACCGCAGAGACGGAGCGCCCGGGTGGTTTCCGAAGTCGCTGCCGCTTGCTGAACGGGAGTTTTGTGCAGATACATGTTAGCAACATCGGGTGCTAACATTGTCTGCGTTCCGGAGGCAGGGCTAAAATCGCTAAAAATCAGGCGATAACTTGGCTGTTTGGGAAATAATGCGTATATTTGCGCGCTTCAGGCCCTCGTGTGCGTATGCGAACGAGGGGGCAAAAAAAGGGCCGGAGGGGAATTGACGAATGTCAAGAAGCTGAAAGTCAAAATTTTAATTTAAACTAATTTATTAATTTTTAATTTCTATTCGTTATGACTGATCCTATTGCGGACTTTCTGACCAGAATTAGAAACGCGGTGAAAGCCAACCACAAGGTGGTTGAAGCTCCCGGTTCAAAAATTAAGCAGGAGATGACCAAGATCCTCTATGAGCAGGGTTACATTCTCGCTTACAAATTCGACAAGGACGAGAAAGGTCATCCGTCGATCAAAATCGCTCTGAAGTGGGACCCCGCCACCAAGACCAACGCCATCAAGGACCTCAAGCGCGTAAGCCGTCCGGGTCTGCGCCGGTATGCGTCGGTTTCGGACATGCCCCGTGTTTTGAACGGCCTGGGCATCGCCATCGTTTCCACGTCGAAAGGCATCATGACCGACGCCAAGGCCCGTCAGGAGAATGTGGGCGGCGAGGTGCTGTGCTATATCTACTAATCGCAAATCATTAAAGAACAACACTATGTCAAGAATTGGTAAATTACCTGTAAACCTGCCGGCCGGCGTTACCGTAGAGGTAGCTGCCGACAACACGGTAAGCGTGAAAGGGCCACTCGGGACGCTGAGCCAGAAAGTTGACTCGGACATCAAGGTAGAGGTCGGCACGCACACGGACGTTCATACGGGCAAGGAAGTTCCCGCCGTTCTGGTGACCCGTCCCACCAACCAGCCCCGCCACCGTTCGCTGCACGGGCTGTACCGCGCGCTGATCAACAACATGGTTGTCGGCGTGTCGAAAGGCTATGAAATCAAACAGGAACTCGTCGGCGTCGGCTTCAAGGCCGAAGTCAAGGGCCAGGTGCTCGAAATGAGCCTCGGCTACTCACACGACACGCATTTCCTGTTGCCCAAGGAGGTGACCGCCACGGCCGTTACCGAGAAAAAGGGCAACCCGATCGTAACCCTCAAGTCGATCGACAAGCAGCTCATCGGCCAGGTTGCCGCGAAGATCCGTTCGCTGCGCAAGCCGGAACCGTACAAGGGTAAGGGTATCAAGTTCGTCGGCGAGCAGATCCGTCGCAAGGCCGGTAAATCAGCAGGTGCTAAATAGTAAATAGTCTGAAGTTATGTCATTGAACAAGATAGAAAGAAGAGAGAGGATCAAGATGCGTATCCGCAAGATCGTGAGCGGAACGCCTTCACAGCCTCGCATGACTGTATATCGTAGCAACAAGCAGATCTACGTGCAGTTTATCGACGACCTCGCAGGTGTTACCCTGGCTACGGCTTCCTCGCTGGACAAGGAGGTCGCAGAGGCAGCCGCCGGCAAGAACAAGTGCGAAGTCGCCGCCCTGGTAGGCAAGCTGGCCGCCGAGCGCGCCGTTGCCAAAGGCATCAGCGAAGTAGCCTTCGACCGTAACGGCTACCTGTATCACGGAAGAGTTAAACAGCTGGCCGAAGCAGCACGCGAAGGCGGACTTAAATTCTAAGCGATTATGTCAAATACCAACATAAAGAAAGTACGCACGAGCGATCTCGAACTCAAGGACCGGCTCGTCAGCATCCAGCGTGTTACCAAGGTTACGAAGGGTGGCCGCACGTTCAGTTTCTCGGCCATCGTCGTCGTAGGTAACGAAGACGGTGTCGTAGGCTACGGCCTGGGCAAGGCTTCGGAGGTTCAGTCGGCCATTGCCAAGGGCGTGGAGGACGCGAAGAAGAACCTGGTGAAGATTCCGGTTATCAACGGTACGATCCCCCACAAGCAGGAGTCGCGTTTCAGCGGTTCGCTCGTGATGATTCGTCCGGCCGCTCCCGGTACGGGTATCATCGCCGGCGGTGCCATGCGTGCTGTGCTCGAGTCGGTGGGCATCAAGAACGTGCTTGCCAAGAGCAAGGGTTCGTCGAACCCCCACAACCTGGTGAAGGCGACCATCGGCGCACTGTGCGAGCTGCGCGATGCCCACAGCATCGCCCGCGTGCGCGGTATCTCGATGGACAAGGTGTTTAACGGTTAATTCTCAAGAAGAACATGGCAAGATTGAAAATCACCCAGGTCAAAAGCCGCATCGGCTCCACGGAGCGCCAGTGCAAGAACCTTGACGCGCTGGGTCTGAAGAAGATCAACGCGAGTGTCGAGCACGACGACTCGGTGATCATAAAAGGTATGATTGCGCGCGTGAAGCACCTCGTGAAGGTCGAGGAAGTGGCCCCCGCCAAGAAGGCTGCCCCCAAGGCCAAGAAAGCCGAGGTCAAGGAGGAGGCAGCACAGGCCGCAGAATAAGTTTAACAGCTAACGGATTATAACAATGGAACTCAATAATCTCAAACCCGCAAAGGGTTCAACGCATCACGATAAACGGATCGGCCGCGGTGCCGGTTCGGGCCACGGCGGCACGGCCACCCGTGGACACAAGGGTGCACAGTCGCGTTCGGGTTACTCGCGCAAGCTCGGCTTCGAGGGTGGCCAGATGCCGCTGCAGCGTCGCCTCCCCAAGTTCGGTTTCACGAATCTGAAACGAGTTGAATTCAAGGCCATCAACCTCTCGACGCTCGAGGAGCTGGCAGCCAAGAAATCGCTCACGGAGGTTACGGTCGACACGCTCATCGCCGCAGGTTTCATCTCGTCGAACGACAAGGTGAAGATCCTGGGCAACGGCACGATTTCGAAGGCGCTCGCCGTCAAGGCGCATGCGTTCTCGAAGAGCGCCGAGGCGGCCATCACGGCAGCCGGGGGCAGCGTCGAAAAACTGTAAGCAACCTTAGAACCCAAAAATTATGAATCAGTATCTCGTTGTTGGTGTCGTCTTTTTGGTGGTAATCGCTCTTTTGGCGACCAACAAGAAATTGGTAGAAACCCTCAAGAATATCTACAAGATCGAGGAGCTTCGTAAGCGTGTCATTTACACGATCGGGCTTCTGCTGGTCTACCGCTTGGGTAGTTTCGTCGTGATTCCGGGCATCAACCCCAACGCCCTGGGCGAGGGTTCGGCGTATGCCAGCCAGCTGGAAGGCAACGGACTTCTGGGTCTGTTGAACGTCTTCTCCGGCGGTGCGTTCGGCAACGCCGCTATTTTCGCGCTCGGAGTCATGCCGTACATCACCGCCTCGATCATCATCCAGCTCATGGGAATGATGATTCCGTATTTCCAGAAAATGCAGAAGGAGGGTGAGAGCGGCCGCCGCAAGATGAACCAGTGGACACGCTTCCTGACGATCGGCGTGCTGATCCTGCAGGGTCCGGCGTACATCGCCAACCTGTACCATCAGGTCCCCACTGCGTTCGTTTACGGCAATTCGTTCGGCTTCGTTGCCTATGCGACGACGATCCTGATCGCCGGAACCATGTTCATCATGTGGTTGGGCGAGAAGATCACCGACAAGGGTATCGGTAACGGTATCTCGCTGATCATCATGATCGGTATCGTGGCACGTCTCCCGCACGCGCTGTTGGCCGAGGTCAACGCCCGCTTCCAGACTGCCTCGGGTAGCGCCATCATGCTGATCCTCGAGCTGATCCTGCTGTTCCTTGTCTTCATGGCAACGATCGCCCTGGTACAGGCTGTCCGCAAGGTCCCTGTACAGTATGCAAAGCGTATCGTCGGTAACAAACAGTACGGCGGCGTACGTCAGTACATCCCGCTGAAGATGAATGCCGCGAATGTGATGCCTATCATCTTCGCGCAGGCTCTGATGTTTATTCCGGCGCTGTTCTCCGGTACGGCCTTCGCGGCTGCCTTCAGCTCGATGACCGGTTTCTGGTACAACTTCACGCTTGCAGTGCTGGTAATCGCCTTCACCTACTTCTACACGGCGATTATCATCAACCCTCAAATGATGGCCGATGACATGAAGCGAAACGGCGGCTTTATCCCGGGAGTGAAACCGGGTAAGCAGACCGTGAACTACATCGATACCATCATGACGCGTATCACCCTTCCGGGTTCGTTCTTCCTGGCGATCGTGGCGATCCTGCCCGCGCTGGCGATGAAGTTCCTGGGCATCCAGCAGTCGTTCGCCTACTTCTACGGAGGTACGTCGCTGCTGATCATGGTCGGTGTGGTACTCGACACTCTGAAGCAGATCGAGAGCTACCTGCTGATGCGCCATTACGATGGTCTGATGAAGACCGGACGTATTCAGGGTCGTCATTAGGAGTTTTTCCGAAGAGTTCTTAAGCGAAGAAATGATCTATTTAAAGACAGACGAGGAGATAGAGCTGCTCCGTGAGAACAACATCCTGGTGTCGGAGACGCTGGCGGAAGTGGGTCGCCACATCCGTCCGGGCGTCACCACCAAGGAGTTGGATTCGATTGCCGAGGATTTCATCCGCGCGCACGGAGCAGTTCCAGCCTTCCTCGGGTATCAGGGATTTCCCGCTTCGTTGTGTATATCGGTAAACGAACAGGTGGTTCACGGTATCCCATCCTCGAAATGCGTTCTCAAAGAGGGCGACATCGTTTCGGTCGATTGCGGTACGTTTATGAAGGGGTTTGTTGGTGATTCGGCATATACGTTTGCCGTTGGCGAGGTTGCCGGGGAAGTTAGGCAGCTGATGGACGTCACCAAAGAGGCTCTTTATAAAGGTACGGCGCAGGCCAAGGCCGGCAACCGCGTAGGCGACGTGTCGGCAGCCGTGCAGGAGTACGCCGAGAGTTTCGGCTACGGAGTCGTGCGCGAACTGGAGGGACACGGGCTGGGTCGGAAAATGCACGAAGACCCCGGTGTTCCCAATTACGGTGCACGCGGCAGGGGGCCATTGCTCAAAGAGGGCATGGTCATCTGCATCGAACCCATGATCAACATGGGGACCAAAGCGGTGGTTTTCGAACGGGATGGCTGGACGGTCCGCACGCGGGACCACAAACCGGCGGCGCACTACGAGTTCGCCGTTGCGGTCCGCAAATCGGGACCCGATGTCCTGACGGACTTCAGTATCATCGAAAAGGCAATAAACAATTAAGACTCTATGGCAAAACAAACTGCTATTGAAAGGGACGGGACGATTATCGAGGCGTTGTCCAACGCGATGTTCCGCGTTGAACTGGACAACGGCCACATTCTCACGGCCCATATCTCGGGAAAGATGCGTATGCACTACATCAAGATCCTTCCCGGAGATAAAGTAAAAGTGGAGATGACGCCCTATGACCTTACGAAGGGACGTATATCTTTCCGGTACAAATAATTAGATTGCTTGAAAATCATGAAAGTTAAAGCATCCATCAAGAAAAGAAGCGAGGATTGCAAGATTGTGAAGCGTAAAGGCAAACTTTATGTCATTTGCAAAAAGAATCCCAAGTTTAAAATGCGCCAGGGGTAATGTTTTTTAAACAAGTCAAAAAAGAAAAAGAATTTATATGGCACGTATAGTCGGTGTAGATTTACCGAAAAACAAAAGAGGCGAGATCGGCCTGACCTATATCTACGGTATCGGTCGCTCGACGGCTCGTAAGATTCTCGAGACCGCTGGCATCAGCTACGATCTCAAAGTACAGGATTGGTCGGACGACCAGATCGGTGCGATCCGTTCGACGATCGCCGACCTGGGTCTGAAAGTCGAGGGCGAATGCCGTTCGATGGTCCAGTTGAACATCAAGCGCCTGATGGACATCGGCTGCTACCGCGGCATCCGTCACCGTCTGGGTCTTCCCGTCCGCGGTCAGTCGACCAAGAACAACGCGCGCACCCGCAAGGGCCGCAAGAAGACTGTCGCAAACAAGAAAAAGGCAACGAAGTAATCTTTAGAGAATTATGGCAAAGAAAACTGGAACAGTTAAGAAAAAGGTTGTTAAGGTCGGTGCGCTGGGCAATGTCTATGTACACTCCACTTTCAACAACGTAATCATCACCATCACCAACGAGGTGGGCGATGTCATCAGCTGGTCGTCGGCCGGCAAGATGGGCTTCCGTGGTTCGAAGAAGAATACTCCGTATGCAGCACAGACCGCTTCGGCGGATTGCGCCAAGGTCGCTTACGACATGGGCCTGCGCAAGGTGAAGGTTTATGTGAAGGGTCCGGGAGCAGGCCGCGAGTCGGCCGTGCGCACGATCCACGGCGCAGGCATCGAGGTGATGGAGATCATCGACGTCACTCCGCTGCCGCACAACGGCTGCCGTGCTCCTAACCGCCGCCGCGTATAATTCAGGCACAGGTTAAGGATAATTTCAAGGTTTTAAAAAAAAACAGAACAATGGGAAAATACATAGGACCTAAATCGAAAATCGCCCGTAAATTCGGCGAAGCTATCTATGGTGCGGATAAGGTGCTCGAAAAGCGCAACTATCCTCCCGGACAGCATGGTCTGGCGCGCAAGCGCAAGAAGGTGTCGGAGTACGGCACGCAGTTGAGCGAGAAGCAGAAGGCGAAGTACACGTACGGCCTGCTGGAGAAGCAGTTCTCGCGCACCTACGAGCAGGCTGCCCGCATGGGCGGCATCACGGGTGAGAACCTGCTGAAACTGCTGGAGTGCCGTCTGGACAACGTCGTTTACCGCTTGGGTATCGCCCCGACGCGTGCGGCTGCCCGCCAGCTCGTTTCGCACTGCCACATCTGCGTGAACGGCAGTGTCGTGAACATCCCCTCGTACTCGCTGCGCGCGGGTGACGTGGTGTCGGTTCGCGAGAAGTCGAAGAGTCTGGAAGTGATCTCGGCATCCCTGGCCGGCTCGTCGAAGAGCCGCTATGCCTGGTTGGAGTGGGACAATGCCTCGATGAGCGGCCGTTTCCTGCAGAAACCCGAGCGTGAGGAGATCCCCGAGAACATCAAGGAGCAGCTCATCGTCGAGTTGTACTCGAAGTAGTAATTAAACAAATTCACCTATTATGGCAATATTAGCATTCCAGAAACCTGAGAAGGTTATTATGCTTGAATCCACTTCGTCGTTCGGGAAGTTCGAATTCCGACCGCTGGAGCCCGGATTCGGTATGACTGTCGGTAACGCTTTGCGTCGTATTCTGCTCTCTTCGCTGGAGGGTTACGCAATCACGACTGTCAAGGTAGCCGGTGTCGATCACGAGTTTGCCGCTATCCCCGGTGTGATGGAGGATATGTTGAACATCATCCTCAATCTGAAGCAGGTTCGTTTTATCCGCACAGTCGATAATCAGGATGCCGAAAAAGTATCCATTAACGTTGCGGGTGTTACGGAGCTGACTGCCGGATATATCTCGAATTACCTGTCGTTCTTCAAGGTCCTCAATCCCGATCTGGTGATCTGTCACCTGGCCCCGGGAACGAAGATGCAGATGACGCTCACGATCGGCAAAGGCCGCGGCTACGTGCCTGCCGAGGAGAACGCACCCGCTGAAAGCGAGTTCGGAACGCTCCCGATCGACTCGATCTTCACGCCCATCAAGAACGTGAAGTACTCGATCGAGAACTACCGCGTCGAGCAGAAGACCGACTACGAGAAGCTGAATTTGGAAATTACCACCGACGGGTCGATTCACCCCAAAGAGGCTCTGAAAGAGGCCGCAAAGATTCTCATCCAGCACTTCATGCTCTTCTCCGACGAGAAGATTACCGTCAACATGGAAGACACGAACGGAGCCGAGGAGTTCGATGAGGATGTACTCCACATGCGTCAGCTGCTGAAGACGAAGCTCTCGGACCAGGACCTTTCGGTCCGCGCCCTGAACTGCCTGAAGGCCGCCGATGTCGATACCGTGGGGGACCTCGTGAAGCTGAACCGCAACGACCTGCTGAAGTTCCGCAACTTCGGCAAGAAGTCTTTGACGGAGCTGGACGAGCTGCTGACCTCGCTCAACCTGAAGTTCGGTATGGACGTATCAATCTACAAACTTGACAAAGATTAATTATGAGACACAATAAGAATTTCAACCACCTGGGCCGTCAGGCAGGCCACCGCAAGGCCATGCTGTCGAACATGGCCACGTCGCTGATCCTGCACAAGCGCATCGAAACGACGGTTGCCAAGGCCAAGGCCGTTCAGCGTTTCGTGGAGCCTCTGGTCACCAAGTCGAAGGAGGACACGACGCACTCGCGCCGTATCGTATTCTCGTACCTGAAACAGAAAGAGGCCGTTACGGAGCTGTTCCGTACGATCGCACCGAAGATTTCGGAGCGTCCGGGCGGTTACACCCGCATCCTGAAGACCGGTTTCCGTCTGGGCGATGCTGCAGACATGTGCATCATCGAGTTCGTTGACTTCAACGAGCCTTACACGCTGGGGATCGCTCCCGCAGCCGCTTCGGAGGCAAAACCGAAGACGCGCCGCTCGCGCAAGTCGGCTGCCAAGGCTACCGACTCCGTCGAGGAGGCTACCGTAGTCGAGGGCGAGGCTAAAAAGGCCGCACCCAAGAAGGCTGCCGCTCCGAAGAAACCCGCAGCACCGAAGGCCGCTTCGGCCAAGGCTTCGGCTCCGAAGGTTGCGAAGAAGACCAATGTGGGAAAGAAAATGTAATTGATTTTCCGTGATAGCGGCGCATTTGCGTCACTTCCGTCAAAATCCGCGAATGGGACGTACTTGAGTACTACCCATCCGCGGATTTTTTATTACGCTGCACGAAACTATATCGCTTAAAATCCAAAATCCGGCGTTTGTTTTCGGGCTGTTGACGCTCATCTTAACCCCCGGCTTTTAGCCGCAACAAAAACAGGGACTGTGTAAACAGCCCCTGTTTAATTTACGATTCGTTGGGTGCTATTTGAAATGATAGAGAAACACGACCGTCGCATCGAGAGCCGTTTTGGGGCTGTCTTTGATTTCGAGCGACACCTTGATTTCCGCCTTGGCGATGCCGCGGAGGTTTGCGAGCGACACCAGCGAGGCGCGCAGCCGGACTGCGTCGCCCGCCAGCACGGGCTGGTTGAAGCGCAGTTTCTCGATGCCGTAGTTGACCAGCATCTTCACGTTGTTGACCTCCAGGATTTGTCCCCAGAGGTAGGGGAGCACCGAAAGGTTCAGGTAGCCGTGGGCAATGGTCGATTTATAGGGACTTTCCGTCCGGGCGCGCTCCGTGTCCACGTGGATCCACTGGTGGTCGAGCGTGGCGTCGGCGAAAAGATCGATCTGCTCCTGTGTGATCGTCAGGTAGTCGGAGACGCCCAGCTCCTGACCTATGTGCTGGGCGAATTCGTTGAAATTGTTGATGATTAACCGGCTCATGTCATTTTGTTATGTGCTGTAAATATACGAAAAAAGTTTGTTCCGGCCATGCCCGGCCCGTTTTTGAACATGTTTGAGGAGGGTATGGAAAATCCCCGCCTTGCGACGGGCGGGGATTTTTTAGCGGGATGAGGAATTACAGCGCGATCTCGATCCGGGGGTGCTCCTTTTCGGAATACCACATGTTTTCGACGGTCACGGCGAGCGGACTGTTTGCCGCGACGGTGGTTGTCAGCGTTGAGAACGGTTTGAGCACCAAGGGGTTTTGTCCCGGAAAGCGGAGCACGTAGTCCACCGAACTGGCGTTGGTGAGGCTCACCGTGCGGCGGCCGTTTTTCGGGTCGGTGTGGAGCACCTTTGTCCGGACCGATGCCGTGAAGAGGTCTTTCAGCAGTTGTTCGTCGCCCGCTATCGTGCCGAACGAATAGGCCAGCGTGCGGCGCGCTTCGAGCGCCTCGCGCAGCGCTGCGAGCGAGTTGTCCCGGGCGAAGATCAGCGTCATGTTGCGGCGATGGCCCTGAAGCCGGTAGGTCTCGGCCGTCGCATCGTGGATGTCGGTGTTCGCCGACACGAACAGCTTCCTTGCATGGGCGCGTGCGATGGCTTTGGGGTAGAACTCCGCGCCGTTCATGATTTCGATGCCGTCGATCAGCCCCTCGCCGTAGGCTTTGACTTCGAATTCGGGGTGTTCAAGGCTCTTGCGCCGCCAGCCCGGATGGTTGTGCATCACCAGCGCCCCCTGCGCCTTGGCGTTGCGGAGCGATTGCAGGGCGTCGGCGGCATAGAGGGTGTTGTTATCCGTGGTGAAAAGGGCGTTGTAGTGGCCGTAGGCGATCGGTTCGCGGGTGATCTCGGCGCCGGGAATGATCGTCAGGCCGAATTTCACGGCCGTCTCCCGGGCCAGCTTCACCGGGAGGTTCAGGTCGGACTGAATGCCCCGCTCGTCGGCCGCTTTGCGGATGATGTTGTTGTTTATGGCCTCCGTGCCTTCGGGGACGTAGCCCTTGAGGAAGTTCAGCATCTTGCCTTCATGGCGGCGGTATTCCACGTGTTCGGTGATCGCCAGCACGTCCAGACCGTCGTACCACGCTTCGCGGACGCGGAATTCGGGCGTGCAGTCGCCGTCGGAATAGACCGAGTGGGTGTGCAGGTCGGCTTTGTAGACGGTGTAGCCGTTCACCTCGGGCAGTATGAATTCCGCGCGCTGTGCGGCGATGCGTCCGGTGTGGCGCGAGATGTCGGGATTGTAGGCGTCGGTGTAGTAGCCTTGCGCGCTTGCGGCGCATGCCGCCGAGAGTGCGGCGGCGAAAAACAGCAGTTTTTTCATGGTGTCGTAGTTATGGTTGGTAAATCCGGGTCGGATAAAGAGACAGCGGCCCCCTGCAAGGGGCCGCTGTCCGTAATTGTACGCTGTCGCGATACTACTTCGAGAACCCCTTGCCGATGGCCAGGAAGTCCTCGGCCTTGAGGGCCGCGCCGCCGATCAGGCCGCCGTCCACGTCCTCCTTGGCGAAGATTTCGGCTGCGTTCGAGGGCTTGCACGAACCGCCGTAGAGGATCGCCGTCTCCTGGGCCGCAGCGCCGAATTTGGCGGCGAGCACCTCGCGGATGTAGGCGTGGATCTCCTGTGCCTGCTCGGCCGAAGCGGTCTTGCCCGTACCGATGGCCCAAACCGGCTCGTAAGCGATCACGAGATTCTTGTACTGCTCCTCGGTGAGGTTGTAAACCACCTCTTCGATCTGTGCCTTCACCACGTCGAAGTGCTTGCCGGCCTCACGCTCGTCGAGGTTCTCGCCGACGCAGTAGATGGGAACCAGCCCGTTTGCATAGGCCTGGGCCATCTTCTTGTTGAGCGTTGCGGAGGTCTCGCCGTAGTACTGGCGGCGTTCCGAGTGGCCGAGGATCACGTATTTGCAACCCAATGCTGCGATCATCGAGGCTGCGATTTCGCCCGTGTAGGCGCCTTTGGCCTCCGTTGCGCAGTCCTGCGCGCCGAGTGCGACGTCCGAACCCTTCAGGGCTTCGGCGACCATCGCCAGATGGGTGAACGGCGGGCAGACGATGAAGTTCACGCACGAGCAAACCTCTCCGCGGCCTGCCACGATGCCTTTGGCCAGTTCTACACCTTCGGCGGGAAGCGTGTTCATCTTCCAGTTGCCGGCAACAATTTTCTTTCTCATTTTACTTGTTTTTTATGTGAATTGAAGTATTTCGTTATCTCTCCTGCGGGAATACCGTGCGGTGCTTCGTACGGCCGTTGGCGAAACGTATCCATGTCGTGAAGCCCCGCCTGCCTTCGGTCAGCCGGATGATGCGGGCGCCGCTGACCAGCTCCTGATATTCGGCGTAGCCGCCGCTGTAATGGCCGTAGCAGAGGGCGATGCCCTCTTTTTCGGCGATGTAGTTGTTCGAATGGTCGTGGCCTGCGAAGATGCCGATGATCTCGCCGCTGTTTGCCGCGGCGCGGAACATGCCCGTGTTGTCGCGCGGCGGGCATTCGCGTTCGAGGCGGAATCCGCTGCCTGCGACGGGTGCCGTGTCAAAGGCTTCGGCATACTCGTTCAGCGGTATGTGGAAGAACATCAGTCCATTGGAACGGTATCCGTTGCGTTTCGCCGCTTCGTCGGCCGTAGCCCTGTACCAGGCGACCTGCTCCGGAGTGAAGCCTTTGTAACTGTGGTCGTCGGCATTGTAGTCGTTGGAGTCCATGACGTAGAGCCGTGCTTCCTCGCGCGATCCGTCTTTCGAAAGGACGGGAATCACGAAATCGCACGGGTGCAAGGGGTCGGAAGCGTAGTATCCGTTGACGCATTTCGGAAGCGTACGGGCTATGGCGTTGAGTTCTGCATGCGTGAGTCCTTGTTCGGCGTCGTGGTTGCCCCATGCAACGGCATAGGGCGTATCCGTCGAAGCGATCGTTCCGCAGATTTCCCGCAGCAGCGGTTCGCCGGGGGCGGCATAGATCAGGTCGCCCGTGACCACGACCAGATCGGGTTTCTCGGATTCGATCAGCCGCACGAGCATACCCGGTATGTGGTCCGACTGCCAGCCTGCGCCGTTGTAGTGCAGGTCGGTCAGTTGCATGACCGTAAACTCCCCGTTGCCGCCGAAGCGGAAGGGTTGAGCCTGAACCATGCAGACCAGCGCCAGCGCAGCTGTCAGGAAAGCGAGTCGTTTCTTCATCGGCAGGCGTTATTCCTCACACCACTTCTTGACCTCGTCGATCGAGGGGGCCTTCAGTCCGAGCTTGTTTTTCTTGTTGAACCCGCACAGGTCGTTGAAGAACTTGCCGGGGGCGAGTTTCCGGAGCGACTCGACGGTGAGGTAGCCCATCTTCTGGATGACCGGAACCCACTCTTCGGGGACGCCGATGGCGGTGTATGCCTCTGCGGGATCGCTCACGACCTTCTTTTCGGGGCGCATCTGCGGGAAGAACAGCACGTCCTGGATCGACGACTGGTCGGTCATGAACATCGTCAGCCGGTCGATGCCTATGCCCATTCCCGAGCAGGTCGGCATGCCGTATTCCAGCGCGCGCACGAAGTCCATGTCGATGAACATGGCCTCGTCGTCGCCCTTTTCCGAGAGACGCAGCTGCTCCTGGAAACGCTCCAGCTGGTCGATCGGGTCGTTCAGCTCCGAATAGGCGTTGCACAGCTCCTTGCCGTTGACGAACAGCTCGAAACGCTCCGTCAGGTCGGGATTCGAGCGGTGGCGCTTGCACAGCGGCGACATCTCGCGCGGGTAGTCCGTGATGAAGGTGGGCTGCGTAAGCTCCTCCTCGCAGTACTGCCCGAAGATGGCGTCGATCAGCTTGCCTTTGCCGTAGGTCTCGTCGACCTCGACATCGAGCCGCTTGCAGGCCTCGCGCAGCTCCTCCTCCGAACGGCCCGTGATGTCGTAGCCGGTCTTTTCGCGGATGGCGTCGGTCATCGTCAGGCGGCGGAACGGCGCCTTGAACGAGATCGGCTTGCCGTCGATCGTTAGTTCCGTCGTGCCGTTCACGGCCATGGCCACCCGTTCGAGCATCTGTTCGGTGAACTCCATCATCCAGAGGTAGTCCTTGTAGGCCACGTAAATCTCCATGCACGTGAACTCGGGGTTGTGCGTGCGGTCCATGCCCTCGTTGCGGAAGTTCTTGCCGAACTCGTAGACGCCGTCGAATCCGCCGACGATCAGTTTCTTGAGGTACAGTTCCGTGGCGATGCGCAGGTAGAGGTCGATGTCGAGCGAATTGTGGTGGGTGATGAACGGGCGCGCCGATGCGCCGCCGGGGATGGGCTGCAGAATCGGGGTTTCGACCTCGATGTATCCCCGTTCGTTGAAGAACTCGCGCATCGTGGCCATGATCTTGGCGCGGCGGACGAAGGTGTCCTTCACCTGCGGGTTGACGATCAGGTCCAAATACCGCTGGCGGTAGCGCACCTCCGGGTCGGTGAAGGCGTCGAACGTCTTGCCGTCCTTCTCCTTGACGACGGGCAGCGGGCGGATCGACTTCGACAGCACGGTGAACCGGCGGCAGTGCACCGACAGTTCGCCGGTGTTGGTATGGAAGGCGAATCCCTCCACGCCGATGAAGTCGCCGATGTCCAGCAGTTTCTTGAAAACCGTGTTGTAGAGCGTCGGATCGCCTTCGGGGCAGATGTCGTCGCGGCGGATGTAGACCTGGATGCGGCCCGTGTGGTCCTGCAGCTCGAAGAACGAGGCGCTGCCCATGATGCGGCGCGACATGATGCGGCCGGCGATGCGGACGTCCTGGAAATTCTTCTTCGCGTCGTCGTAGTTGTCGGCGATTTCGCGCGCCGTGGCCGTCACTTCGTAACGGGCGGCGGGGTAGGGTTCGATGCCCAGTTCGCGCAACGCCGTGAGCGACTGCCTGCGAAGCTGTTCCTGTTCGCTGAGTTCGATTGCCATATCGTGTGTTTTTGATGTATCCTTGTTATCCGTGCAAAATTAGTGAAAAAAGGGCAAAATAGCAACTCTTTCCGCAATCGGCTGCAACCGCGGCGCAGCGGCCCGGGAAAAACGTGCGCGGTTATTGTTAATTTGGGTTTTATCGTTATATTTGTTTGTGTGTCTAACTAAAATGCAGACTATGAAACAACTCTCCGCTCTCTTTCGCCGCATGCTGGGTTTCCCCTTCCCGATTTCAGGGGTGTTCGCCCTCTGCCTGCTGCTGCCCGCCTCGTGCGGCGGCGACGACTCTTCGGACGAGGGGTATGCCGCCATCGAATCCGCATCGTTCACCTTCGACGAAACGACCCCGGCGAACAATGCGGTCCGTGTGATCGCCGACACCGGGTGGCAGGTTTTCTGGACGCCCGAGTCGGCTGCCGTCCGTGTGGATCCCGCTTCGGGTTCCGGTAACGGTACGTTCTACGTGCGGGATATGCCCAAGGGCACTTCCGTTCAGGTGGGTGTGCGCGCCGCCTCGGGCAAGACCTCCGGTAAGACCATCACCGTGACCCGCGCCGAGACGGTTTTCAGTCTCGATTTCGGCGACGGAGCGGGCGGCGTCTGGGCGGGTGCGAATCAGGAGTGGAAAACCCAGACCGGTACGGGAGCCTCGACGGTGACCTATGCCGTGAACAACGTCCGTATCAACAACGACAATTACGGCTCGGCGGGCAAATACGCCGGGGCTTCGGGCAAGGCCTACGCCAAGATGTTCTACGACGCGTCGACGGACTATTTCGTCATTCAGGACATTACGCTTCCCGCGGGACAGACGGATTTCACCCTCGCTTTCGGCACGATCTTCCCGTCGGACGACGTTTCGCTGACGGTAAGCGCCGACGGCGCGGTGTGGCGGCCGCTTGCCTATACGGGGGCTTCGGTCTATAATACGTGGACCGGGACGACAGTGGGCTTCACGCTCGCGCAGCCTGTTCCGAAACTGTGGATTCGCCTTGCGCCGACGGGTACGGAGCGCACCTACGGACTGAATTTCGACGACATCGTGCTCACGACGGGCGGCGGCGGCCAGCAGGTCGACCTCGGGACGGGTGCGGGCCTTCGCTGGGCCGAACTTCCCTCCAACTTCGAAACGCCCTCCTCCGACCAGTTCGTGCACACGACCTGGACCACGACCGTTTCGGGCGGCAAGCGCGTGCGCAACTACACCTATTGCTACGATACGCGCCGCCACAACCCGGTTTGGGTGGCCTATCCGCACCACCGCTGCTACCTCGAAGGCTCGGGGCGCTCCGACGAACCGTGGGCGGCCGATCCGGCGCTTCCGGAGTCGCAGCAGGCGAAGATCTACCCTTCGTCGGCAGGCGACGTTTACCAGTATTGGGTCGCCGATCTGGTGACCGGCCGTTACGGCGGCGGCTATTGGTCGCGCGGGCACCTCTGCATGTCGCGCGAGCGACCCGGTAAGGGGCTGGAAATCAACATGCAGACCTTCCGGCCGACCAACATTGCGCCGCAGGCCGCCGAGCCGAGTCCTTTCGGGAAGATCTGGGCGAATATCGAGGAGGCGGTTTCGGGCGGCACGATTCCCGCCGACACGCTTTACATCGTGGCCGGATGCTATTACGAAAACGACGGCTGGGTACAGAAAGACGCCTCGAACAACGGTGCGTTGAGTTCGCTTTCGAAGGATTGCGTCATGCCGACGCACCAGTTCAAGATGGCCGTGCGCAAGAAAACGGTGCAGGTCGGAAAACCCATTCAGGAGTGCACGGCCGACGAACTGGAGACCATCGCCTTCTGGGTCGAGACGCTGACGACCAGCACCGCCACGGAGAAGTCGCAGTTGGGCCGGTTCATCGTGCCCATATCGGAGATCGAGTCGAAGATGCGGATGAAGTTCTTCCCGGGGATTCCCGACGCCGCGAAGAGCAGGGCCGGCACGCTGTCGGCGTGGTACTGACGGAAAAAAGAGCTGAACGACCGTTCAGCTCTTTTTCTTGAAGGAGAGTTTCCGGTAGGCCCAAAAGGCCGCCAGTCCCAGCGCGATGCCGGCGGCAGTGCCCCACACGAGGTCCATCGGGTAGTGTTTTCCCAGGTAGATGCGCGAATAGCAGATCAGGACGGAGGAGAAAACCATCAGTCCCGTGAACCACCGCCGGCGGATGACCGAGGCCGACAGCACGGCCAGCGTGACGATGACCGCCGCATGGGCCGAGACAGTCCCGAAGCGGCCGCTCACGGCCTCGACGGGGACGTGCACCGCCCAGTCGCGGGCGATACCCGCTGCGGCGAGCGAGTCGGGCGTCAGCCAGCGCAGTTTGCGCAGCGAGTCGGGGGTGATCTCCAGCCCTTCGAGCGCGGGGGTGAACATCGGCCGCCAGCGCGGTTCGAAGTCGGGTAGCAGCCCGCCCAGCACGCCGTTGTGCTTGAAGATGCCCGAAACCATGTCCGAGAGGACCAGCGCGGCGACCATCAGCACCGTGAAGACGATGACGTTGCGCCATCCGTCGCGGCGCCACACGAGCCAGAGGATCAGCGCGTAGAGCGGCAGCCACATCGTCGTGCCCGAGACGATCAGCATGAGACGGTCCAGAACGGGGCCTCCGTCGAAATTCAGCGCCAGAAATAGTTGATGATCAAAGTTGTACATCGGTTATCTAAAATTGGAAGTAGATGAAAGGCTGTATGTCGCTGGATTTGATCTGCATGACGCACCAGATCATCGCCGCGGCCATCAGGACCTGCAGAACCAGCGGCGCATGGACCACGATCCGCTGCGCGACGGCGTCGACGGCCGACGGCAGCAGGTGCAGGACGTAACCCGCGGTGATCAGCGCGAAGACGGCGGCGTAGCCCGTCACGACCTGCGGGATCATCGCGGCGTTGAAGTTTTCGAAAATCTGGTGCAGCATCAGCGAGACGGTCTGCATCGACTCGGCGCGGAACATCAGCCACCCCAGACAGACGATGTTGAACGTCAGGACGATGCCCGCCGCGCGGCTCCACCAGTGCATCTGCGCTCCGGTGGCCTTGGCCCCCGGGACGAGGGCCATCCAGAGTTTGTGCAGCGCCAGGGCCGCGCCGTGCAGTCCGCCCCAGAGGATGAAGCGCACCGCCGCGCCGTGCCACAGTCCGCCCAGCAGCATCGTGAGGAGCAGGTTGCCGTAGGTCCGGATGCGGCCCTTGCGGTTGCCGCCCAGCGAAATGTAGAGGTAGTCGCGCAGCCACGTCGAGAGCGAGATGTGCCACCGCCGCCAGAACTCGGTGATCGTCGCCGACTTGTAGGGCGCGTCGAAGTTCTTCGGGAAGCGGAATCCCAGCAAGAGGGCGATGCCGATGGCCATGTCCGAATAGCCTGAGAAGTCGCAGTAGATTTGCAGCGCATAGCCGTAGATGCCCATCAGGCACTCGAATCCCGAGTAGAGCAGCGGTTCGTCGAAGATGCGGTCGACGAAGTTGAGCGAGATGTAGTCGGAGATGATCGCCTTTTTGAACAGGCCCGTGAGGATCAGGAAGACGCCCGTGCCGAACATCTCCTTCGTGACCACGATAGGGTTCTGCCGGATCTGCGGGATGAAGTCCCGCGCACGGACGATCGGGCCGGCCACCAGCTGCGGAAAGAACGACAGGTAAAAGAGATAGTCGAGCCAGTTGGACAAAGGCTTCAACTGACCGCGGTAAATGTCTATGGTATAGCTCATCGACTGGAAGACGAAGAACGAGATGCCGAC
The DNA here is from genome assembly GCA_900541585.1 of uncultured Alistipes sp. Lineage (GTDB taxonomy): Bacteria > Bacteroidota > Bacteroidia > Bacteroidales > Rikenellaceae > Alistipes. Next base: position 8,342 of record UQKD01000004.1, on the reverse strand, counting down.
CGGGAGGAAGATGTTCTGGAACTGGAGGAACCCTTGCCCGAAGAGCTGGTTGGAGATGTCGATCAGGAAGTTCGTGTACTTGAAATAGCCGAGCATGCCGAGGTTCACCGCAACGCTCAATACCACCAGCCAGCGTTTCAGACTGCGTTTCCGGGTCCGGTAGATTCCCCGGGCGATCAGGAAGTCGCTCGCCGCGGCGAAGACGAGCAGCAGGAAATAGACGCCGCTCGACTTGTAGTAGAAATAGAGCGAGAAGGCGATGACGTAGACGATGCGGGCCATCGGCGCGCGGCGGAAGGCGCTGTAAACGAGCAGGAATCCCGCAAAGAGGAACAGGAACAGCCCGCTGCTGAAAATCAGCGGCGAAGAGGCGTCGTAGGCAAACAGCGCCTGGAGCCTGTCCGTGATGCCGTCCGTTGCGGGAAGGGTCATTGCACGTGCGGGTTAAGGGGTTCGGGGGCCGGGGCCGGGAGGATGCGGCGGTCGACGGCGGCCCTGCGCACCGAGTCGAGGACGGCCTGCTCCGCACGGCGGCGCAGTTCGTCGATCCGCTGTTGGGCGTAGACTTCCGAGGCTCCGGCGTTGATAGCGTCGAACAGCGCCCAGGCCACGCGCCGGCCTCCGGCGTAGTTGATGTGGGTGTAGTCCTTGCCCGCCCAGCCGTTCTTGACGAACTGTTCCATCCCGCCCAGGGCGCGCATGGCGTCGCACGTGGGCCAGAAGGCCGCGCCCGTGTTCCGCGCCGCACTGCGCTGGTAGTCGAGCATGTGGGGGATGGCGTCCATCGGCTCGAATCCGGCGTCGGTCTTCACCGAACGGTCGCTGACGCCCAGCACGAGCACCGCCGCACCCGGGAAGCACTGGCGGACGTAGGCGATCATCTTCTCGATCTGCCCGGCGTAGTTGGTGTAGTTCTTCACGCCCGGCTGCATGATGTTCAGCCCGTACTGGAGCACCACCAGGTCGTAGCCCAGCATGGCGTTGATCTGGGCGTTGACCGACGGGTTGGTCCAGAACATCGCCTGTCCGTTGTTGCTGCGCACGGAGTAGTTGTCGACCACGACGCCCCGGCCTTCGAAAACCGCTCCGTAGCCGACGAAGTCCTCCGTGCCGGAGAGTACCTTGAAGGCGAGCGAATGGATGTGCGGGGCCGAGACCGCGATCTGCCGCACGGCGGCGTCGCCCGTGATGTCGAACCCGCGGCGTTCGGTGTCGTTGAGCGTCACCTCGACGCGGCTGTCGCGCTTCGAGAGGAAGAAGATGCGCGCCGTGGTGCACGAGTCGAGGCGTTTGCGGTAGTCGGTGCTCTCCCAGCGGGTCGAAGCCCCGGCCGCAGGCTGGCAGACCCAGCCCGAGACGTAAAAATTTTCGCGCAGGGGCGCGGGTGCGGCCTTGCGCTGCATGATGTTATAGGCCGTCCAGCCCTTCGACTGGGTTTTGACCGTGCGCCGGAACGCCGTCAGCGGCGAGGCCATCGGGGCGAATCCCGCACCGCCGCCCGAGTAGGCCGTCTGGAGCCGTTCGCGCAGGTCGGCCGTGAGGATGTCGCCCTCGACGAACGAGTCGCCCAGGAAGGCGATGCGCACCGGGCGCGGGGCGTTGAGCAGCGTATCGCAGAAGGCCCGGATGCGTCCGCTGTCGCTGAAATCCTCGATCGGGGTCAGCGTCGCGACGAAGCGCGCCGAGTCGGGTACGGTGCGTTCGCGGCGGGCCGTGTCCTGCGCGAGGAGCCACTCGTAGGTGGTCTGCACCTCGCGCGGGGTGGTGTCGGCCTCGATGCGCTCGGCGACGGCGGCCATGTCGATGTGGAACTCCTCTTCGTCGAAGAGCGCCGGCTCGGCGGCGGGTTCGGCCGCTTCGGCATCGTCGAACGGAAGGAGGTCCGAGAGGATGTTGGCGCGGCGGAGTTTCACGTTCCCGACGCTTTGCGGAGGAATGAAACTTACGGCCACGAGCACTGCGATGAGCGCTGCGGCCGCCAGCCAGCTGTGGTGGGTGTAATCTTTTTCGGGGGTGTTCATCGGTGGGTCAGTCGCGCCGTCCGAGGATCAGGAAGACGTAGTAAAGCACCGACGCGATGGCGCTCAACGCCGCTACGAGGTAGGTCCGGGCAGCCCACGAGAGGGCCTCTTTGGCCTGTGCGAGTTGCGCTCCCTGCATCGTGCGGCTGGTCTGGAGCCACTCCACGGCGCGGGCCGAGGCGTTGTACTCGACGGGCAGCGTGACGAGCGAGAAGACGGCCGACATGGCGATCATGCCCACGCCGATCCAGCACAGCAGTTCGTTCTGCGTGGTGGCCAGGATCACCAGGCCCAGAATGATGATCCACGTGGCGGCCGACGAGGCGAACTGCACGACGGGAACCAACTGCGAGCGCAGCGTCAGCGGTGCGTAGCCGCGGGCGTGCTGCACGGCGTGGCCGCACTCGTGGGCCGCCACGGCCGCGGCGGCGACGCTCGACGACGAGTAGACCGAGTCGCTCAGATTGACGGTCATCGTCTGCGGGTTGAAATGGTCGGTGAGGTGTCCGCCGACGTGCGTCACCTTCACGTTGTGGATGTTGTTGTCGCGCAGCATCTTCTCGGCGACCTCGGCGCCGGTCAGCCCGCCGGGGAACTGCACCTTCGAATACTTCTTGAACACCGATTGCAGGCGCGCCTGCACGATGAATCCGATGACGCCGATGGCGATGATCAGGACGAACATGCCCATCGTCGCGGCGTCGTAGCGCGCGGCGTGCGGCTCTGCATAGTAACCTGCCTGGAGCAGGGCAATCATGGGGAGTGTCATAGCGTTTTTCTATTTTGTTTTCCGGTACGTGTAATAGGCTCCCGCCTGCTGCGAGGGCATCAGTACCATATCATTAACGTTCATATGGGCGGGTAATTGTGCCGCCCATGCGATTGCCTCTGCAATATCGGCGCCAGTGAGCGGTTCGACGCCGGCGTAGACCGCGTCGGCGCGCTCCTTGTCGCCGTGGAAACGCACTTCGGAAAATTCGGTCTCGACCATTCCCGGGCGGATCTCCGTCACCTTGATCCCGGCCGAAAGCAGGTCGGCGCGCATCGACTGCGAAATGGCGTGCACGGCGTGTTTCGAGGCGCAGTAGACCGCGCCGTTCTCGTAGGCCTCGGTCCCGGCGATCGAGCCGATGTTGAAGATGTGCCCGCGGCCCGCGGCGACCATCTTGGGCGCAATGACGCGCGTGACGTAGAGAAGCCCCTTGACGTTGGTGTCGATCATGGCGTCCCAGTCGCGCGTGTCGCCCCGGTCGATGTGTTCCAGCCCGGCGGCGAGGCCCGCGTTGTTGACCAGCAGGTCGACCCGTTCGATCGGTTCGAGCCAGCGGCGCACCTCCTCCTCGGAGCGTACGTCGAAGGCGAGCGTCGTGCAGCGGCCGCCCGCCGCTTCGATCTCCGTGCGGAGCGCCGCGAGCCGGTCGGCCCGGCGGCCTGTGGCGGTGACGGCGTATCCCTCCTTTGCCAGCCGGAGCGCCGCGGCGCGTCCGATGCCCGAAGTGGCTCCCGTAATCAATGCCTGTTTTTGCATAGAAACCTTTGTTTTCCGCAAAGGTACAAAAAAGTAGGATGGCTGCAAAACAGAATTGCGGGCGGGTTTATAAAATTTCCGGCCGGGAAAAGTGGCGTTGCGATCCCGAAGATATGGAAAAGTCAGATGGGCTGCAAAACGGAAGAACCGCGGAAGTCTCGTAAAACCGTCCGGCGGATAAAAAGTGTCGTTACGACACCGGAAATACGAAATTTATATGTTACTTTGTACAAATTTTCGACAAGACAGCGCACCGTGAATCTCGCCTTTTTCATCGCACGCCGCATGGCGCAGCCCGCGCCCGGGAACAAGCCCGGAGTGATGGAGCGTATCGCCGTGGTGTCGGTGGCGCTGGGAATGGCGGTGATGATTCTCGCGATGGCCGTCATCATGGGCTTCAAGCGCGAAGTGGCGCGCAAGATGACGGGGTTTGCGGCCCACGTCGCGGTGACCGACGTAAGGGGCGTGAACGCCCTCGATGCGCAGCCCGTGCGCCGCAGCGCGCACGTCGAGGAGCTGATCCGCCGGACCGACGGATTCGTGGCGATGGCTCCCTATGCCGTCAAGGGCGGCATCGTCCGTACGGACGATGCCGTGGGCGAAGTGATGCTCAAGGGCGTCGATGCGGATTACGACTGGTCGTATTTCCGCGAATGGCTCGTCGCGGGGGAGCTGCCCCGTGTGGGCGGCGAGGTCCGCACGAAGGACATCCTGCTGTCGCGCACGCTGGCCGACAAATTGCTGCTGGGCGTGGGCGACAAGGTCGAGATGCTGTTCGTCGAGCCGGGCGAGATGCCGCGCCGCGACCGTTTCAAGGTGGCGGGCGTCTACGAGTCGGGGATGGAGGAGATGGACGGCGTGGCGGTCGTGACCGACATCCGCAACGTGCAGAGGCTCTCGGAGTGGGGGCCGGACGAGATTTCGGGCTACGAGATCCTGACGCGCTCGCTGGACGATGCCGACGCATTCGCCCGGACACTGGGCCGGACCTTGTTGTACGATGATGCCGAAGATTCCGAAAACCTCGCCGTGACGAGCGTCAGGGAGCGGTACGCCAATATTTTCGACTGGCTGAAGGCCCACGACGTGAACGCCGCGGTGGTGATCGCGATCATGCTCGCGGTGGCTTTCTTCAACATGACCTCGGCGCTGCTGATCCTGGTGCTGGAGCGGACGCGGATGATCGGCCTGCTGAAGGCCCTCGGGATGCGCAACGGCTGCCTGCGGCGCATCTTCCTCTGGAGGGCGGCGCTGGTGACCCTGCGGGGACTGGCGTGGGGCAATGCCGTCGGGCTGGGGTTGTGCCTCGTGCAGAAATGGACGCATCTGGTGAAGCTCAGCTCGGAAGGTTACCTGCTCTCGGAAGTGCCCGTGTCGCTGGGCTGGGGCTGGTGGCTGGCGCTCAATGCGGGGTTCGTCGCCGCGATCGTCGCCCTGCTGGTGATCCCGACGGCCGTGGTTTCCACCGTGAAGCCCGAGGATACGATACGATACGAATAGGAGCGATTCAGAGTGGATTTTAGAAATAACGAATGAAACCATACAATACGGATCAGACCAAAAAGGAGGAGGTGCGCGAGATGTTCGACAACATCGCGCCGAAGTACGACCTGTTGAACCATACGCTCTCGGGGAATATCGACCGCGTGTGGCGCCGCCGCGTGGTCAGCGAGGTGCGCCGCGCGAAACCCGGCCGCATCCTGGACGTGGCGACCGGAACGGGCGATCTGGCGATCGCCATGGCCCGCCGCATCCGCGACGTGCAGGTGCTCGCGGTCGACCTTTCGGAGCGGATGCTCGCCGTGGCGCGCCGCAAGATCGAGGCCCGGGGACTGGACGGACGCATCGTCCTCGACCGGGGCGACGCCGAGCGCCTTGCCGTGGCCGACGCGTCGGTCGATGTCGCGACGGTGGCGTTCGGGGTGCGCAACTTCGGCGACCTCGGGGCCGGGCTGCGCGAACTGGCCCGCACAATAAAACCCGGGGGTAAGGTCGTTATCCTGGAGTTCTCGCGTCCCCGCAACCGGGCGTTCCGGGCGCTGTACGAGTTTTATTCCTACAAGATCCTGCCCCGCATCGGCGGACTGGTGTCGCGCGACAAGCGGGCCTACGAGTACCTCCCGGCCTCGGTCGGGGAGTTTCCCGCCCCGGAGGAGTTCATGGGGTTGATGGCCCGGGCGGGGTTCCGCAACTGTCGGGCGCGGAGCCAGAGTTTCGGCATTGCACAAATATATATAGGAGAGAAATGAAGATAATACAACGTTATTCGGTATACGTACTGCTGCTGGCGGTCGCGGTGTCGGTCTCCTCGTGCCGCCGCGCCGTGGAGAAGGCCCGGCGCAATATCCGTTTCGAGGGCATCGAAAAGGTCGAGCGCCAGGGACTGACAGGCGCCGAGGTGGTCGTGCGGGTGATGAACGACACGGGCTACAAGCTGGTGCTCAATGCGGCGGAGGCGGGCGTTTACTATGCCGGCAGCCGCGTGGGGACGATCGTCCTGCGCGAGGCGGTCGAAGTGCCCCGCCGTACGACGGACAGTTTCCGGACCCTGTGGCGGCTGAAAATTTCCGATCCCCTGGCGCTTTACGTGCTGGCCCGGAAGGTACGGTCGGGCGACCTGTCGCAGGTCGAGGTGTCGTATGCCGTGGAAGGGCGCGGAGGCCCGGCTCCCGTGAAAATTTCGCGCGAGCGGATGCCTTTGTCGGATTTTTTGAATACCTTTGGCCTTACGATCGAGGACGTTAAAAAACAGTTGAAATGATGCGCAGATTGCTTTTCCTCATGCCGATTCTCCTGTGTGCGGTCGTTGCCGCGCATGCGCAGTCGCTCGACGCCTTCAAGCAGCGGCTGGCGGAACCCACGCCCGGGGCGACGCTTTTCAACCGGGCGCAGGTGACCGTCACCGAGCATGGCGACGCCGCACGCGCCGCGGCCGACGCCGCGCGCGCCGGACAGCGGCTCTATTTCGAGGGTTTCCACCGGGTCTGCGTCTTTTCGGACAACGGGCCTGCGGCACGCGACGGGGCCTTCGCCGCCAAGGCGCTGTTCGAAGAGACCTATCCCGACGTGAAGGTTTATGTGGATTACGAGATTCCCTACTTCATCGTTTCGGCAGGCAACTGCCTGACCAAGGAGGAGGCCATCATGCTCAAGGGGCGTGTGTCGGCGACCTTCCCGAAGGCTTTCCTCAAGCAGCTGAAGAGGGAGAAATCCCCGATTTCCAACCTTTTGGACCAATAAAAGTCCGGTTTTGAAAAATAATTCTTTTTTCTTTGCTTTTCCCGGGCGAATATCTAACTTTGCGGCGTTACAGAACAACTAATAATTAAATGTTTAACGCCATGAAAAAGATTGTCTCTTTTGTCATCGTTCTGGCTGCCGCCGCAATGGTAGGCTGCTGTGGGAATTCGAACAAGAAGGCTGCCGAGGGCACTGCCGCTGCGGCTGCCGCTACCGAGGCTTCGGCTTGCGCAAACTGCACCGAGAAGTGCGATTCGACGGCTGCATGCTGTGCCGAGAAGGCCGATTCGACCAAGGCTTGCTGCGAAAAATCGTGCTGCGAGAAGGCCGAGGCCAACAAGTAATCGCCGGTTAGGTTTGAGAGTGAGGGAGATTCTTCGGAATCCCCCTTTTTTGTTGTCCCACGGAATTGCCGTGCGGTTTCGGGTTCGGCGCGGAACGTGTACGGGAAATGGAAAAAATGGTTATTTTTGCATGAAATACCCGCAATTATGAAAGTACTGCTTATCAACGGAAGTCCCCGCCGTGAGGGGAACACCTTTATCGCGCTCTCCGAAGTGGCCCGCACGCTCGAAGCCGAGGGCATCGGGGCGGAGATCGTCTCGATCGGAACCAGGGCCGTGCAGGGGTGCATCGCCTGCGGAAAGTGCGCCGAACTGGGGCGCTGCGTCTTCAACGACGCGCTTTACGACGAGGTGCGCGAGAAACTCGCCGGGGCCGACGCCCTGGTGGTCGGCTCGCCGGTCTACTACGCCGGGCCGAACGGGTCGCTGTGCGCCCTGCTCGACCGGCTGTTCTACTCCTGCGGGCCGATGCTGGCCTACAAGCCTGCCGCGGCAGTGGCCGTATGCCGCCGGGGCGGGGCGAGCGCGACGTTCGACCGGCTGAACAAGTATTTCACGATTTCGAACATGCCTGTCGTGTCGTCGCAATACTGGAACAGCGTCCACGGGAGGCTGCCGGGCGAGGCGGCGCAGGACGCCGAAGGGTTGCAGACGATGCGTGTGCTGGCCCGCAACATGGCACGGATGCTCCGGGCCGGGCTGCTGGCGTCGGAAGACCGTCCCGAACCGGAAGAGCGTGTCGTGACGAGTTTTATCCGCTGAAGGGCCTGTCCGCAGGGCGGATGAATGGAAAAAGAGTGCCGCTATTTGCAGAATCGGGAAATATTGTGTACTTTTGGGGCACGTTTCGGAAAGATGCAGGAGTGGTTGAACTGGCCCGCCTGGAAAGCGAGTAAACCCCTAAAGGGTTTCAGGGGTTCGAATCCCCTTCTTTCCGCAGAATGCGAAAACCGGGTTGCAAGTGACCTTGCAACCCGGTTTCTTTTGCGGTTTAGGGTCAGTCGACGCGGTTTTTCCGGTCGGGGTGTCCCTTCTCCTTCTCGCGCACGACGGCGAGCAGTTCCTCGACGATTGCGGTCAGCGTCCACGAGGCGTTCGGCCTGCGGGCGTGCAGGCGGTCGCACGTGAGCCGGATGGCGTCGAGCAGTTTCAGCGTAACCATCCGAAATAAGCCGCCTTGCATTAATCCAAAATCGTTCGAAGTCCTTC